>JAFYVM010000057.1 GCA_017549145.1 Bacteroidales bacterium | reverse complement strand
TAGTTGCTGCCCTTCAGAATAACGATTATGTGACCAGTGTGACCCCTATATACGAAGGGGTCACCGAAATCGGTTACGTCATTACTTTCAGCAAAGGCGGCAAGGCAACTATCTATCACGGTAAGGATGGAGCGAAAGGCGAGCAGGGCGAGAAAGGTGAGCAGGGCGACAAGGGTGATGCAGGAGCGACACCTATAATCGGAGTAGCAAAAGATACAGACGGAGTATATTACTGGACCCTGAACGGAAACTGGCTCGTGGATGTGACCGGTAACAAGATCCCGACTACCGGAAAAGACGGTGCAGACGGCGTTCAGGGCGAAACAGGTGCTACCGGCCCTCAGGGTCCGCAAGGCGAAGCCGGCAAGGACGGCATTACCCCTCAGTTGAAGATCGAGAACGGCAGATGGCTTGTGTCATACGACAATGGTCAGAGCTGGGTGGATGTAGGGCAGGCCACCGGTGATCAGGGTCCGCAGGGGGAGACCGGAGCGGCCGGTCCTCAGGGCCCTCAGGGGGAACAGGGAGAGCAAGGCATTCAAGGTGAAGCAGGTAAGAACGGTGATTCGTTTTTCCAGAGCGTTACTCAAGATGAAGACAATGTGTATCTGACATTGGCAGATGGCACGATCCTGACTATTTCGAAGACTCCTCCTCCGGCAGCGACTCTTGTGCTTGACAAGACCACCGGATTTACAGCAACCTTCAACGGTATAGTCGTGAAGAAGAGCCTTGACCTGAAGGTGACAGTCTATTACAGCACTGTAAGTAACCTTACCATATATAAGAATAAAGGAAAAGTTTCGGTGACGGAATTTAACGGTGACTCGTTTGTTCTCAAGCTTACGGGACTGGCTGCTGAAACTACATACTACTATTTCATGGAAATCATAAGTAACGGCACCGTCAAATACAGTGATGTCAGCTCATTCCAGACAGGCAAGGCGGATTCATACGTTGACTGGGAAGAAGGCGAAAATGTCGGCGGAGATATATAATGATCAAATAACTCAAAATATGAAACAATTGACAAAACTGATGGCAATGGCAGTCCTGATACTGATGCAGGGCTGTACATTCAGCGAAACAGAGTTCAATCCGGAAGACTCGCAGGGCCAGCCCTATAAGGTGTTGATTTATAGCGATATCTTCCAGCAGCCTGCTACAAAGGTGACCACTGACGGCTTCTGTACAGGCGATGAAGTCGGTGTCTATATCGTCAACTATGATGGCGAGACATCTGGCACACTCAAAGCCGAAGACAATCAGGCGGATAATGTGCGCTTCTGCTACAATGAAAGCGGAGAATGGGTGTCTGACTATGACATCTTCTACAAGGACAATGATACCAAGGTAGATTTTTACGGCTATTACCCGTATGCAGCTCCTACTTCTGTCGAGGCCTATCCGTTCGAAGTCGCTAAAGACCAGTCAAAGGTTGCAGAGCATGGCCAGATGGCAGCATACGAAGCTTCAGATTTCCTTTGGGCAAAGACAGCAAAGGTTACCCCGACCGCTTCAAAAGTCATCCTGACCTTCCGTCATAAGATGTCTTCTGCACGCATCCGTTTCTCACAGGGAACAGGCTGGGCAGATGCTGCGGAATATGCAGCCGTAACCAAGGAGGTCCTGGTGACAAACACCGTCCGCAAATCCACCATCAACCTTTCGACAGGAGTTGTCACTCCGGAGGGCGAAGCCCCTCTGACAGGTATCATACCGATGAATGACAACGGAGAGTTCAGGGCTATCGTAGTGCCTCAGACTGTTGCTGCTGGCAAGACCCTCCTGACCCTTACCATTGACGGCACTCCGCGCCATTACAGCAGAGATGTCGATACGGAGTATCTTCCGGGCAAAATCACTACATACGACCTGAGCATCAGCAAGAAGGCAGATACCGGCACTTACGAAGTCGAACTTACCGGAGTGAACATCACCGCCTGGGAGGCCGACAATATGTCTCATGGTGATGATGCAAGGGAGTATGTTGTGGTGCATAATGCCGTTTCTGGCGGACTTGAAAAGACAATAGTCGAGCGTCTTGAGATGGATCCTACGAAGATCAGGAATCTTAAGTTGACCGGAAAGGTAGGCGGAGATGATTGGGACTTCATGCGTAAGAAAATGACAAGCCTTCAGAGACTAAATTTGAAGGAAGCCGAGATTAAGAGAATACCAAGTTATGCATTTGAAGACAAAACGACTTTAATCAAGTGTGTACTTCCAGATAAATTGGAGTCGATAGATCTAGGTGCATTCGAGAATACATCTTTGACAGGTTCAGTAATATTACCGGAGGGATTAAAATATGTTTCAGGTTTTAGCGGGACTAAAATTACAAATATACAATTTCCATCAACGCTTGAAGAAGTCGGAGATGAGGCTTTTTACGCATGTTCCAGCCTGATGTGCGAGGTTACATTGCCTGAGTCTGTCAAGACGATAGGGGATAGAGCCTTTGCTGGAGCAGCAATAAAAGGGAACCTTGTATTGCCTGAAAATCTTGAGAGTCTTGGCCAGAGTGCCTTTTCAAGCTGTTCGAATCTGTCAGGGTCTTTATCTGTACCGGCTAAAATTTCAAATATACCGGGACATGCATTTTCTGGATGCGGTTTTACAGGTTCGTTAACTCTTCCTGAAGGTCTTGCGGAAATTGGCGAAAGTGCATTCTGCGATGTGGCCTTTAAGGGTGAACTTACTATCCCTGATGGTGTGGTGACAATCGGATCTTCTGCATTTCAAAATACTTCATTCAGTGGAACATTGAACTTCCCATCTGATTTGGTTTCATTGGGATCAAGGTGCTTTTCCGGCTGTTGGAGACTCGGAGGTGTAGTTGAAATTCCGGAGAGTATCCAGGCCGTCCCAACAGAAATGTTCTATGGATGTCGGGGAATTGAAGGAGTGAAACTTCATAAAAATGTTGAGGTTATAGAATCGAGAGCCTTTGGTGATTGTTTCGGTGTGAATTCAATAGTCTGCGAAGCTATAGATCCTCCTACAATCAATTCAAACAGTTTCAGTGGAGTTGCTAAGGATAATTTTACTCTTGAAGTTCCGGAAGCATCGGTCAATCTTTATAAGAATGCCGGCAACTGGAGTGAGTTCAAACGAATTGCCGCCCACAGGGAATTTTCCATCAGTAGAAATCTTTTCCGCACACTCAATGACGAACATTCAAAGACCTTTGTTCTTCGTGCTCCTTCTGGAGATAACTGGTCCGTCGAGAGCAAGCCGGACTGGGTGGAGGTGACACCGGCTTCCGGCACTGGAAAGGTCGATGTGACGGTTTCAATAAATGCGCTCGCCAAGGGCAGCGGCAAAAGGAGCGGAGAGATTGTGTTCCTTCTTGATGGTAAGGACTACCGCAGCACAATGACAGTCGAACAGTATGACTATCAGTACGGTGACGGCGACATGATTACTCTTCAGGAAGCACCAAAGGGCAATGGTGTCAACATAGTTCTTATGGGCGACTGCTTTGACGCAAAGGATATCAGCGAGGGTAAGTACTTGAAGGCAATGCAGGATGCATATAGCTATTTCTTTGACATAGAGCCTTATCTGACTTATAAAGATTACTTCAATGTGTATGGAGTCTTCGGAATGTCGCTTGACAGCGGAATGGGAACAGTGAACACTATCCGTGAGGCCCGTTTCGGCAGCCAGTATACTCTCAACGATGGCGTGGCTCCAAACTTCGAAACTGCATTTGCAGCGGCCTGTCTTGCTCCGATAAACGATGATGTAAGCACGACTCTTATCATAATGATAGAGAACAGCAGCGATTACAGCGGTCTCTGCTATATGTGGGGCGATGGGTCAGCCATAGCCGTCGTTCCCATGAGTACCGACCCTGCTCCGTATGATTTCAGAGGGCTTGTGCATCATGAGGCAGGCGGTCACGGATTCGGAAAACTGGCGGATGAATACATCTATCATAATGCTTTTATTCAGTCATGTGGGTGTCCTTGTTGTCAGCATGTCGATGCCGTGATAGCGTTCAAGTCATATGGCTTTTATGACAATATCTCACTTTCGGGCGACATGCAGTCAGTGCCGTGGTCGCACTTGATCTATGATCCGCAGTATTCTAATACTGTGGATGTATATGAAGGTGCGTTCTTCCATACAAGGGGAGTGTTCCGTAGTGAGCCTACGAGCTGCATGCATAATAATATACCTTATTATAATGCAATCTCCCGCGAGGCTATGGTCAAGAGGATAAAGAAATATGCCGGTGAGACCTACTCTTTCGAGGAATTCAAGGCAAATGACAAGGAGGCTCTTCCGTCTGTAGTGACAAAGGGCAGCGGATTGCTGCCGGATTACGATACCGGCACTTCATCACGCTTTGACCAGCGCCCTCCGAAGTTCATGGGAGACAAACCATCGTTCAAGAAGTCAGATTTTTAAGGATTGAATTATGAAAAGAATATACATACCATTCCTTCTGGCATTTACTATTACAGCCTGCCAGGAAGGCACCATAACTCCGGACCTTGCTACCAGTAGAGAAATGTCTTTTAATGTCCTTGCGCCAGGAGCAGTCACCAAAGTAACAGGCGATGTCTTTGACGCAATGGACGAGATAGGCCTTTATGTCACAGACTATGTCGATGATGCCACCCCTATGCCTCTGCAGATATCTGGAAACAGGGCGAACAACCTCGTCGTGAACTTCGACGGTGCTGTCTGGACTCCTGAGAAGACCATATATTGGGGCGCAGGTAAGTCAGATGTCTATGCGTATTATCCGTATATGACCATTTCGGATGTCGAGTCACAGTATTTTGAGGTAGCAGCAGACCAGGCCGGCGGAGGGTATGAGGCTTCTGATCTTCTATGGTCGAAGACTGCCGGAGTGAAGCAGACTGATGGGGCGGTGAATCTGCAGATGAACCACCTTATGAGCAAGCTTACCGTAAAGATAGTGGCAGGCGCTGACTATGTCGGTTCCCTTCCTGATGATGCTTCCATTCTTCTGCACAGCACTGTTACGGGCGCAAGAGTCGATTTTACTAAAGGTTCGGTTTCCAAGGACCCGTACAGCGGAATGAGGTCGATCAAGATGAAAAAACTCGGCCTCAGGAGTTTTGACGGGTATGATGCCGTGGTGTATGAGGCTATTGTGGTGCCTCAGATGCTTGCCACGTCTGTTCCTCTTCTGGAAATCAACTCGAAGAGCGTGTCATATCTGCTGGAGGACTCTTTCAATTTCCGCCCGGGTGTGGCATATACTTATACCGCTACCCTCAATACATCCACAACTGCGATCAAGGTGGAGATAGGCTGTGAACTCGAAGATTGGAACAGCACCGGGGGCAGCGGATCCGGTGATGGCTCCGGTGACGAAGACTCTGGAGACGTGGAGGGAGATGGGAAGACATATACTGATCTTTCTGCTGCAGGGACAGCAAACTGCTACCTCATCCAGGGAGCAGGAGACTATAAATTCAGGTCTGTGATAGGAAATACTGACGCGACTGTCGGCAATGTAAAGAGCGTGGAAGTGCTTTGGGAGTCATTCGGTACTGACGAAATGCCGAATGTGGGCGACCTTATCGCGTCAGCAGACTACAAGGACGGTTATATACGTTTCTCTACGCCGGAAAACTTCCGTGACGGAAACGCAGTAATTGCTGCAAAGAACTCCAAAGGCACAATCCTCTGGTCATGGCATATCTGGTGTGCAGAGGAAGGATGGCAGGAGCAGGTCTACTACAATGATGCCGGTACCATGATGGACCGCAATCTGGGAGCGACATCCGCAACTTCAGGAGACGTGGGCACACTCGGCCTTCTGTATCAGTGGGGTAGGAAGGACCCGTTCCTTGGGTCATCTTCGATTTCTGAGAATGAACCTAAGGATGCTGCTTCTACGGGTGTTTGGAATACTGCGACAATTGGTGCTCAATATTCTGCAGAGGCGAATCCTATGACCTATTATAGTGAAATTTATTTACCAACAGATAGCTGGAGTACTTCCTCTGTACCGAAAGCTGTATATGATCCATGCCCATATGGATGGAGGGTTCCGGAAATAGACGCTTGGCAGAAAGGAATTGAAGCATCTGCAACTATGGATTATGCAGATTTTTATCCTAAAGCAGGAGCACGCATAGGTCGGCTTGTTGATGTGGGTCGCTATGGATATTGCTGGTCTGCGACTAAGGAAGAAGGCAGATATTCTGCACTTTGTCTGTTTTCTAGCTATTTGGATACTAAATTAAGTCAGTATTCAAATCATGTAACATGCGCCCTATCCGTCCGCTGCTGCAAAGAATAACCACAATGTTTAATAATTAAAATATTAATTATGAAAAAGTTGATTGTGATAAAAGGAGAGCCTGATGCAGGGAAAAGCACTGCCATGAAGTATGTCTTGAATATGCTGCTATATAATGGTGCGAGAATACTTGATGCAGAGGATTGCCCTTCACTCTTTTGCTGGGATTTTAAGGCTTTGGTGGAATATAACGGTTTGAAGGTGATGATATGCTCTGATGGCGATCTTTTAGGTACTGTGAAAAGCAATGTGTTGAACTATAAAGACAAATGTGACGTCCTGATTGTTGCGAGCCGCAACTATGCCACCTTTGACAGTAACTTCAAGGGATACAATCCGATCATTCATCAGAAAGAAAGGTATGATGATTACGCTGCCCTGATAGACTTTGTCAAGAAGGTGATTGCAGATATCTGATAATTCCTATGCGCGGTGGTCGGTTCTAATGACCACCGTGCATGTTTTATCACCAGTTTCCGTAAACACCTCTGCCGTACATCGCTCTCGTCTCGCTAAGAATTTTTCCGCCACCGAGCATCGCCGCATTGATGATCTCCATCATCTCCGCCGGCGAAACCACAAACGGCTTCTTCGGAAAATGCTTCAGGTTGCCGGTAACAAGAAACGAGTCTTCTTTGCTCAGAGCCACTTCGTAGAATACGACATCCTTTTTATCGACGAAGGTCTCTTCTGAAATTTTAGTTTCGCTTATTGCGATGCCATATTCTTGAAAGATGCTTATAATCCAGTCAATGTCGTCTTTCCTGAATGGAAATTTGTCTCTGCTCAACACTTCCTTATATTCCGCCAGAATTTCTTCATTGAAAATTGGCGTAATCGTTCCATCAACCACTTTCCTTATGATTGCCGCAGGATTTGATTGTCCGGAAATCGAAAATAGTGCAGAGACAATGACGTTGGTGTCAATGACAGCATAAATCTTAGTTTCCATCACGAACCTCTCGGATTATGGTATTTATCTCATCAAGCGACATGCCTTGTAATCCGCTATGAGCTGCATCTTCCCTCATTCTTTCAAATGCAGCCATTGCCTGGCTTCGGGTTTCATATTCGGATCTTGTCTTTACTTCAAACGGAATCTTCCGTTCCCTTACCACTGCCTTCATGAAGACAGTCAAGGCTGCCGTAGAGGTGAGACCGAACTCATCGCAAAGCGAATCGAATTTCTTTTTCAACGAGTCATCGACTCTGAATGTCATTGATGTCTGTGCCATAGCTATATAATTATGTATTTGCAAATATAATATATTGTATATACATTGCAAATACATAGCCATTATTTTGCAATGAAGATTTTGATATGCTCCTGAAGCGGGTCTGTAACTTTATCTCTTTCCGTACCCTGCAGCAGGTTCAGAAAGCAGTCCAGACTTTGGCTGCTGCATTTCGTGGATGATCTGAATCATCTCCGCCGGCGAAACCACAAACGGCTTCTTCGGAAAATGCTTCAGGTTTCCGGTAACAAGAAATGAGTCCTCTTTGCTCAGTGCTACTTCGTAGAATACAAGGTCTTTGGCGTCCGTCAATGTTTCTCCGCTGTTGACCCTTTCGGAGTGGATGCCTTTTGTCTTGATTTCAGTCAATACTGCATCAATCTTATCTTTTGCGATTTTGAATTTAGATCGTGTCAGTACTACGTAGTATTCATTCAGTATTTCATCATTGTAGATAGGTATGATAGTCCCTTTGAATAAACAGTCAAGTAAGAGGACGGTCGCAGAGTCATTGTGCCTTGATAGAAATGCTGATACAATGACATTGGTGTCTATTATTGTCAAGAATTTCATTTTATAGTCCCAGTCTGGCACGTCTGATTTCTTCATTGATTTCCTCCAAGCTCATTCCGGCTGTGCCGTTCTCTGCAGCCATACGTCGTATCTCCCAGAACGCCCTGCGTCCCCTTTCCGTCACTTCATCTATCGGGTCAGTTTCAATCTGAAACGGTATCCTTCTTTGCCGCACGACGGTCTTTACATATATATTGAATGCCGTATTTGCGCTCATGCCGAACTCCTCGCAAAGTTTATCGAACTCTGCTTTCAGGTCCGCGTCCAGTCTGATGGTTGTTGCTGTCTGTCTCATAATCATATCTTTTTACGCAAAGATATATAAATGACGTCAAGATGCAATACAAATGCCATAAATATTGCTGATTTTCTAAGAGGCAGGTCTAAAGAATCTGCCCGGCTGCCTCCTTGAATAGGTCTTCGAGGGCTTCAGCATCGATGTTTTCTTCTGCTTTCTGTTCCGGAACCTCGATATGGGGCTCTGTTGTTTCGTCAACTGTTGCTTTGGAGACTTTCTTTGGAGATTTATGCGCAGCATTGTGGCTTTTAGTTTCCGTTTGCGGTGCTGGTTGACCTGTCTGTTGCGGGGCCGCTACAAGCGTGGAGTCGGTATTGTTCCTGGCCGGTGAGGAAATCTCTTCTTTCTGCTGTGGCTCAGTGGTGCCTTCAGATGGGAACCCTGCCAAGTAGGATGCAGCTATGCATGCTGCTAATATCGCTGCTACGACACTCGCGGCTACCCATAAGACTGCCTTCCAGAACTTCCGTGAGCTTTCATGCAGGATGGCATTTTTTACTTCTTCTGCGCTTGCATACCTTTTTTCCCTTACCCGCACGAGGCACTTTTCGGCCACTTTCCGATAGTATGGATGCGTCTCTCCGATAATGACTCCGAGCGACCATATGTCGCTTCGGCTATCGATCGGCTCCCCTGCAAGGAGCTCCGGAGATGCGTAGATCCTGGTTCCGGCAGGAGTTTTGAATGCGGCGAATGAATCGGCGTCAGACAGTCCGAAATCGATGATCTTGACGTTCTGTCCGTTGTGGGTGATCAGGATGTTTTCCGGCTTGAGGTCGCGGTGAATCACCTGCCTGCGGTGCATATATCCGAGGGCATCACAGATTTCGCAGATGATTTTTCCGGCGAGTGGTTTGTCGATATTGCCTGCTGCGATGAGTTCCTCCAGCGTGCAGCCATCTATCCATTCCATTACAATGCAACTGCCTATTTCCGGATGCCGGATCTTTCCGAAGTACTGGCAGAGTCCGTGGTGGGTAAGCGAAAAGCCTATGTTGAAGTCCTTTGACAGCAGGTCTTCGTACATCAGATTGCCGCGATATTGCTTCTTGAGAGCCTTATAGACGAAGAATCTTCCGCTTTTGCAGATACGATACAACTCGTTGAACCCGTCCTTTGAAGTGTGGATGAGTTCAAGGTCATTGCTGGCAGTATCTGCGTTTCCCGGTCCGGAAGGCAGAAAGAATCCGGAAGGTCCTAACATTGGGCTTATAATATCGTTCAAAGATACTGTTTTTTGTGTTAATTTCGTATTTTTGCATTATATGAAAACACTATTCAGACATATTTTCTGCGTCGCGATTCTGCTGTTCGTGACTTTCCTGGCTGCCGGACAGGAAAGGAACATGGATGAGCGTCTGGATATGTATGAAGACCTCTGCGGTCAGTGCATGAAGCTGAAGTCGAAGGTTGCTGCAGGAGAACAGGTTTCAAGGGAGGAAGCTCAGTCTCTGATAGACAGTTTCTTGGGCATGAATAAGGGCCTTAAGGCGCAGGAGCCGGAAATGTCAGAGGCTCAGCGACGCCGTTTTACTTCGATAGGCGAATGGTTTACCACAGGTGTAAGGCCGGAGGCTGTGGCTGGAACTATTGAAGTTAATGAGCCGCTTGCGGATAGCGACTACCTTGCTGTTACCGATTCTTCACGCAGTATGATCTCCACAGGTACAGATATCCGGCCGGATGTGACCGAGGTTTCAAAACGTGGCGATGTCTTTCTGCTTGCATCGCTGGCAGTTCCCGACATGTCATATGGACTTATGACCGGATATCAGCATGGACGCTGGGGAGGATATCTGGCTTTCAGAAGTAACTTCACTTCCTGCGACACCTCATATTCGTGTGCTTCTGACGGCAGTTTGGAAAATGGCAGTCAGATATGGTCGAACGGAACTGAGAAACGCAGTAATCTGATGGTCAGCGGCGGTGTTCTTGCCAGAGCGGAGAAATGGCTTACAGTGTATGCCGGAGCAGGATATGGCTATCGCAAACTTGCTTGGGAAGATGTAGATGGCAACTGGGCGTCAGTCTCTGACTGGTCCCGTTCCGGATTTGCCGCTGAATGCGGCGTAATCGCTTCGTGGCGTCTGATTGCAGTTTCAGCCGGCATCTCCACCATCTCCTTCCGTACAGCCTCCTTAACCTGCGGAGTCGGTATCCGCTTCTGATTTACTTTTGCCGTTTTCCTCCGTTTTGCAACCGAATAGGTTTCATAAAGGTAAACAACCTCTTCTTATCTGTAGAAGAGGTTGCTTTATTTTATTTGGAAACGCTGTTTGTTCTGCGCTTACAGGCTCTTTGGTCTCATCTGTGGGAAGAAGAGTACGTCCTGGATGGTAGGGGAGTTAGTCATGAACATTGTCAGACGGTCAATTCCCATACCGAGTCCTGATGTTGGAGGCATACCGTACTCGAGTGCGCGTACGAAGTCCATATCGATGAACATAGCCTCGTCATCACCCTTATCTTTCAACTTGACCTGCTCCTGGAAGCGCTCATACTGATCGATCGGGTCGTTAAGCTCGCTATATGCATTTGCAAGCTCCTTACCGCATACGAAGAGCTCGAAACGCTCTGTAAGTTCAGGATTCTCGCGGTGACGCTTAGTAAGTGGTGACATTTCCACAGGGTAGTCAGTGATGAATGTAGGCTGAGTGAGGTGCTTCTCGCAGTACTCTCCGAAGATAGCATCGATGAGCTTACCCTTACCGAATGAAGGATCAACCTCAACATGAAGCTGCTTACATGTAGCACGGAGCTCATCCTCGTTCATTCCAGCTACGTCAACACCTGCGTACTCCTTGATTGCCTCAAGGATAGGGAGGCGACGGAATGGTGGCTTGAAGTCAACAGCGTTCTCTCCGATCATGACCTCTGTCTTGCCGTGGAGCTTGAGAGCGATCTTCTCAAGAAGCTTCTCAACGAACTCCATCATCCAGATGTAGTCCTTGTAAGCCACGTAGATCTCCATACAAGTAAACTCAGGGTTGTGAGTCTTGTCCATACCCTCATTACGGAAGTCCTTTGCGAACTCGTAAACACCATGGTATCCACCTACGATAAGTCTCTTAAGGTAAAGCTCGTTAGCGATACGGAGGTAGAGTGGAATGTCAAGAGCGTTGTGGTGAGTGATGAATGGACGGGCTGTTGCACCACCTGGGATGCTCTGGAGGATAGGAGTCTCCACCTCAAGGCAGCCTGCCTCGTTGAAATACTCACGCATTGTAGCTACGATCTGACTTCTCTTGATGAATGTATCACGAACCTGTGGATTTACAATAAGGTCCACATATCTTTGACGATACTTAAGCTCAGGATCTGAGAAAGCATCGAACACCTCGCCGTCCTTCTCCTTAACGATAGGAAGCACGCGGAGTGACTTGCTGAGAAGTGTAAGCTCCTTTGCGTGTACTGAAAGCTGTCCTGTCCTAGTGATGAAAGCAAATCCCTTGATACCAACGATATCTCCGATGTCAAGAAGTTTCTTCCATACTGTATTATACATTGTCTTATCTTCACCTGGGCAGATCTCATCGCGGTTGATGTATACCTGAATACGTCCGGTCTCATCCTGGATTTCGCCGAATGATGCAGCACCCATGATACGTCTTGACATGATACGACCAGCGATGACTACATCCTGGAAGTTACCAGCTGCCTCATCAAACTCTGCCTTGATCTGCGCTGCAGATGTGTTGATAGGGAAGAGTGGTGCTGGATATGGCTCGATTCCAAGTTCTCTGAGCTTTGCAAGCGATTCTCTTCTGAATAGCTCCTGCTCGTTGAGGTCCATAATGCTCATAATTATATATTTTTATTGTTTATTCCAAAAATCCCACAAATTTAACAAAAAATCTATATCTTTGTATGCTATGGCGGTAGAAAAGATATGGAAATTGCGCGAAGGCGCTGATGCTGATAATGTAAGACAGCTTGCATCTGAACTTGGAGTCGATCCCGTTCTTGCGGAACTTCTGGTTCAGAGAGGTGTGTGTACATTTGAGCAGGCACGTTCATTCTTCCGCCCTAGTCTTGATGATCTCCATGATCCGTTTCTGATGACTGACATGGATAAGGCTGTCGAGAGAGTACGTCAGGCTGTTGTTTCTGGAGAGAAAATCCTCGTTTATGGTGATTATGATGTCGATGGAACTACGGCAGTTTCGTTGGTGTATTCATTCCTCCGCAAGCTCACAAGATCAGTAGATTTCTATATCCCTGAGAGATACGATGAAGGCTATGGTGTGTCGTATAAAGGCATCGACTGGGCATCAGAGAATGGATTCAAACTCATCATCACTCTTGATTGCGGTATCAAGGCTAATGAAAAGGTTGAGTATGCCCGCGAAAGAGGTATTGATGTAATCATCTGTGATCACCACCTTCCTGAAAACGAACTTCCAAAGGCAGTCGCTGTACTTGATCCTAAGAGAGATGATTGTTTTTATCCGTTCGATGACCTTTCTGGTTGCGGTGTAGGATTCAAGCTTGTTCAGGGATATGCTCAAAGATATGGTGTTCCTTTTGAGACTCTGATTCCACTTCTTGACCTGATTGTCGTCAGCATTGCCTCTGACCTCGTATCAGTAGTAGGGGAGAACAGAATATTGGCCCACTATGGTCTCAAGCAGCTTAACAGCAACCCACGTGAGGGTCTGCTTGCCATGATTCAGCTTTCAGGTCTTGAACCGGGACATCTTACAATCGATGACATCGTATTCAAGATAGGACCGCGTATCAATGCTGCAGGACGTATGGAGTCTGGCCGTATCGCAGTTGAGCTTCTTACAGCTTCAAATGCAAGAGAGGCTATCCGTATCGGAACAGAAATCAACGAACATAATAACGAAAGAAAGAATATTGACCGTCGTATCACTCAGGAAGCTCTTGAGATGGTAGAGTCTGGCAATTGTCTCTCACGTGGCAAGGCCACTATCGTATATAATCCGGAGTGGCACAAGGGTGTAGTCGGAATCGTGGCTTCTCGCCTTGTTGAGGCGTTCTATAAGCCTACAATTGTGTTTACGCAGTCACAGGGTGGACTTGTGACCGGTTCAGCGCGAAGCGTTCATGGATTCGACTTATACGATGCAATCGAGAGTTGCGCGGACCTTCTCGAGAACTTTGGAGGCCATCTTTACGCTGCAGGTCTTACTCTTAAGGAGGAAAATCTTGCAGAGTTCTGTGAGCGTATTGAAAAGCATATTTCAGGCAAGATCATTCCTGAAATGCAGACTCCGGTAGTGGATATTGATACAATGCTTAATTTCTCGCAGATTACTCCTAAATTCTTGCGTATCCTCAAGCAGTTCCAGCCATTTGGCCCAGGTAACTATGCTCCAGTATTCCGTACAGATAATGTTTATGATAATGGAATGGGACGTAAGGTGGGAGCCGAGGGTGGCCACTTGAAGCTTGAGCTGATCCAGGAGTCGCATCCATATCATCACATCTCAGCGATTGCATTCAATATGGCAGATTATTTCGATCACATCAAGATGGGTAATCCGATTGATATCTGCTACTCAATCGTTGAGAACTATTACCGAGGAACATCAAGCACACAGCTTCGCGTAAAAGACCTACGCGAGCGTGATGAACTTGTTTAGATTCTATTTTTGATTTCTGAGCAGATTTGCTCAATAGACTTACCGTCAATATCAATAATGATGTTGGCGGTTTTTTCGTATGTTGAGGCGCGCTGGGAGAGCAGCTCTTCAATTCGAGAGTGTAGACTCTTATCAGTTGCAGCAAACAAAGGTCTCTTCTCAAGCTCGTTGCTCAAATGCTCGACTAATGTCTCAATTGACGCTCTCAGATAGATGCACAAAGTGTTCTCCTTCACCAATTCTGCACACTCCGGCGTCATAACAGTACCTCCTCCCAATGCCAACACTGCCGCATCTCTCTCGGAGATCTGTTGCAATTGTATGTCTTTGCCCCTGCCGCTATCGCAGATAGTATCCTTCAACACATTCAACTCCCTCTGTCGAAATCCCAACTCGCCATCTGTAGCGAATATTTCAGGAATACTACGTCCAGCAACCTCCTCAACAACATCATCAAGATCTATAAAACGACAGCAGAGCAGCTCCGAGAGTCTCCTCCCGACACTGCTCTTGCCGCATCCCATAAATCCTATTAATGATATGATCATTAGAAAAGACTAAGCTGTGCATCATCTCCCGGGATATCCAGGTCGATGAGTTCCTCTACATCTGTATTATCAATTTCTCCTGCCTGATTCTCCGCCTGTGACTCCTCTGCAGCGATATCATCCTCTGGCTTATGCAAAGGCTCAATGAACTTAACGCTCTTGACGTCCATTGCACTTACCTTCTTACCCTTAGCCTGAAGTCCTTTCTTAGCGATGAACTCTTCTGCGTCTACTACCTCAGCTTCTCTGTGCTCATGCTTGCCACCGAAGGTAATTTCAAACTGAGGATGCTTATCTTCGCTGATCTCTACAAGGTATGAACCCTTGGAATCCGAAACGAAGTTAACAGGATTATTATCGCTTACATCGAACGAGAATCTCTTCACATAGAAAGCGTCCACTGACTTCTCATAGTAAAGTACAGTGTAAACCTTGTTAAGATCAAGCTTCTCAATCTTAAGCAGGTCTCCCTGATATCTGTTACTTAAGTCAAATGACGTTGTATAATATGTTCCATCCTTGAAGATAGCAAGGATGTGATCTCCAGTGTTGAACTGTCCGATAAGAGTACCGCGTCCATCCTCATTAAGTCTCTGGATGTCTTCATCAAACCAGATGTCCTTACCTCCGATAGTAGAGACTCCCTTAGACTTAAGCTGAATCTTCTGGATAGAGTTCTTCGATACAAGATTACCACGTGATGCACGACCCTTGATAAGAAGTTCTGAGAAATCATACTCATCAATGAGCTTCTTAAGTTTAGGACGCTGTCTGTAGTAGATCTTGACTGTCTCAGCCTCAGCATTGTGGTTCACTGTGAACCAAAGTATTGTAGAACCAGGAGTTCCCTGAGTTATATCGTATTCCTTGTCACGTGTAACACTTGTCACGTTAAATCTCTTAGCGTAACTGATGGAAGTCTTACCCTCGCGATAGATTACGTTGTATGTAGTTCTCTGGTCGTTTCTGTCAAATAGACCTACGTAAAGAATATCCTTTCCAAAGAACGCCTTCTCAGAAACCTTAGTGACCACGTATTTACCATCCTTGCGGATTACGATGATCTCTGAAAGGTCTGAACAGTCGCATACGAACTCGGCATTATCCTCCTTCTTAAGGTTGATACCTACGAATCCTTCTGCCTTATTTGCGTATAGCTTAGCGTTGTTGTGAACAACTCGTGTAACTGCAATTGACTCGAATCCTGTGAGTTCTGTAAGACGTGGATACTCCTTGCCATACTTCTTCTTGAGGTTCTTGAAGTAGTTGATAGTAAACTCAGTAAGATGCTCAAGGTGGTTCTTTACCTCTTCCATCTCAGCCTCAATTCCGAGCAACTTCTCCTCAACTGCCTTGACGTCAAATTTAGAGATCTTTCTTACCGGCTTCTCCACGAGCTTGTGGATATCCTCCATGATGATTTCTCTCTTAAGCAGTTTCTGGTAGGTCTTCATCTTGTCATATACAGACTGAAGCTGCTCCTCCCAGCTCTTTGCATCTCCCTCGAGAATCTTGTATACCTTGTTCTCGAAGAAAATCTTCTCGAGTGAACTGTAATGCCAGTCATTCTCGAGCTCGTCAAGTCTGATCTGAAGTTCCTTACCAAGCAATTCCTTGGTGTTCTGAGTACTATAGATAAGTACATCGTCTACAGAAAGGAACTGTGGCTTGTGGTCAACGATCACACAAGTGTTAGGTGAAATTGACACCTCGCAGTCAGTGAATGCGTAAAGTGCGTCAATAGTTTTATCTGGTGAAACATCATTAGGAAGATGAATCAAGATATTTGCAGTCTTGGTTGTAAGATCCTCAATCTTCTTGATCTTGATCTTACCCTTATCCTTAGCCTTGATGATAGAATCGATAATGGCATGAGTTGTCTTGCCGTAAGGAACCTCTGTAATTGCAAGAGTGTTCTTGTCAATCTTCTCAATCCTGGCGCGCACCTTTACAACTCCACCTCTCTGACCCTTCATATATTTAGAACAGTCAGCGTAACCTCCGGTAGGGAAGTCTGGATAAATCTCGAAATCCTCACCCTTAAGGATTGCGATAGATGCATCTATGAGTTCGTTGAAGTTGTGAGGGAGAATCTTTGATGCAAGACCTACGGCGATACCCTCAGTACCCTGTGCAAGCAAAAGCGGGAACTTGATAGGAAGTTCCACTGGCTCCTGATTACGACCATCGTATGAGGTCATCCAGTTAGTAGTCTTAGGATTGAAGACCACCTCTTTAGCGAATTTACTGAGACGTGCCTCAATATAACGGGGAGCCGCATTTGAGTCACCTGTGAGGATGTTACCCCAGTTACCCTGACAGTCAATCAGATAGTTCTTCTGACCGAGCTGTACCAAGGCTCCAAGGATAGACTGGTCACCGTGTGGGTGGAACTGCATCGCCTGTCCGACGATATTTGCCACCTTGGTGTAACGTCCATCATCGATGCGCCACATGGCATGTAGCACACGTCTCTGCACAGGCTTCATACCGTCAATGATGTGCGGCACAGCTCTGTACAGAATTACATATGATGAATAGTCAAGGAACCACTCCTTGAACATTCCAGACAATTTGAATTTCTTGCTATGTTCGCCGAGAAGCTTATCAAATTTACCCGGTGATGTTTCCACCATAGCCTCCTCAGAAACCTCCTGATTGCTCTCTTCCTCGTTCATTCCCTCCTCAGGGAGCTCGATTTCTTCAATACTCATATCTTGTTATTCTTTTATTAGTATTCGTATCCGAATCTTCTCAATTCTTTCTTGCTCTCTCTCCAATCAGCATCCACCTTTACATATAGACGGAGGAACACCTTCTTCTGGAAGAAGTCTTCCATTTCAATACGTGCCTGGGTTCCAACTTTCTTGAGGGACTGTCCGCCCTTGCCGATGATGATACCCTTCTGAGTGTCACGCATTACATAGATGACAGCACTGATGTCATATCTCTCGGCGCCTTCCTTGAACTCCTCAACCACAACCTCACAGCTGTAAGGAATTTCCTCCTTATAATTAAGGAAAATCTTCTCGCGCACAATCTCTGACGCGAAGAAACGCAGATTCTTGTCGGTGAATACATCCTTATCATACCATGCTGGTGCCTCAGGAAGGTTTCCTACGATTGCATCAAAGATGTTGTCGAGGTTGAATTTCTCCTGTGCAGATGCAGGGAAGATGATTGCTTTCGGAAGCTGCTCCTTCCACCAGTTCATCAGCTCGAGAACCTGGGCCTGCTCACTGATGTCAATCTTGTTGATGACAAGTATTACAGGACAGTCAATCTTCTGAAGCTTGGCAATGTATTCATCGTTTTTGTCGCCCTTTTCCACAGTGTCGGTTACATACAGAATGATATCTGCATCTCCGATAGCTGTGTCAACGAAGTTCATCATACTTTTCTGAAGACGGTAGTTTGGCTTGAGGATACCAGGGGTGTCAGAGTAGACAATCTGATAGTCGTCTCCGTTCACGATTCCCATGATTCTGTGCCTTGTGGTCTGCGCCTTAGCAGTTACGATGGAAAGTTTTTCGCCGACGAGGGCATTCATAAGCGTAGATTTGCCAACATTCGGGTTTCCGATGATGTTGACAAATCCAGCGCGATGTCTTTTCTTTGTCTGTTCTGTCATTCTGAACGAAGTGAAGAATCGATATTATTAAAGGTATGCTCCCATTCTGAGGAGATTGATCTCTCCTTCTGTAAGGTATCTCCACTCTCCTCTCTTAAGTCCCTTCTTTGTAAGACCAGCGAAGTAAACTCTGTCAAGAGCCTTCACCTCATATCCGAGTGACTCGAAAATTCTTCTTACAATACGGTTCTTTCCTGAGTGAATCTCGATACCGAGCTTGCGGTGGTCGTCCTCCTCGATGTACTCAAGCTCATCGGCTGCGATAACTCCATCGTTGAGCTCTACTCCGCTAAGAATCTTCTCGAAGTCTTCGTGCTTAAGCTTGCTGTCGAGTGACACCTGGTAGATCTTCTTCTTGTCGTATGATGGATGAGTAAGCTTCTCTGCAATCTCACCATCGTTAGTGAACATAAGGACTCCAGTTGTGTTCTTGTCAAGACGTCCGACAGGGAATACTCTTGATGGGCAGCTCTTGAGAAGGTCCATCACTGTCTTGTCTGCGTGAGGGTCGCTAGCTGTTGTAACGAATCCCTTAGGTTTGTTCATTACGATGTAAACCTTAGACTCACCCTTAAGTCTCTCACCGTTGAAACGGATATCGTCAGTGTTGATGTTAACCTTTGTTCCGAGCTCAGTCACAACCTCGCCATTTACAGTTACAACGCCTGCAAGGATAAAGTTGTCAGCCTCTCTTCTAGAGCAGATGCCTGAGTTTGCAATGAACTTGTTAAGGCGAACCTCCTCCTTGATCGGAACTTTTACCATGTCGTTATCTGAGTAAAGATCAGCGTTAAGCTGTGGTCTTCTCTCGATCATCTTGTTGATTCCGCTCTCGTTCTCATCACGGAAATAGTTGAACTCTCTTCTGGTAACGCTTCTCTTAGCAGAGTTGAATCCTCTTCCGCCAGCTGCAGGTCTTCTGCTGCCGCCGAAGCTTCTTCTCTCGCTATTCTCTCCAAAGCTTCTGCGTGGTCTGTCGCCACCAAAACTTCTTCTCTCTGAGTTCTCGCCGAAAGATCTGCGTGGTCTCTCGCTGTTCTCTCCGAAACTTCTACGTGGTCTGTCATTGTTTTCACCGAAGCTTCTGCGTGGTCTGTCACCACCGAAAGTTCTTCTCTCTGAGTTCTCGCCGAAAGATCTACGTGGTCTTTCGCTGTTCTCTCCAAAGCTTCTACGTGGTCTGTCACCACCAAAGCTTCTTCTTTCTGAATTCTCACCGAAGCTTCTTCTCTCGCTGCGGTCTGTGAATGTTCTTCTTTCATTGTGTTCTCCGAAAGAGCGTCCTGCGCCGTTTGAAGAACGTGAGATTCTAGGTCTCTTGTTGCGGCTGTTGCCGCCTCTTCTGTTGTCTTCCATTTGTTTGATCTTTACTTGGCTCACGCCAACAATTATTTAGTTATTTTAAAAATGTATGTAATCGTACCTTTCTGCATCGCTGGAGCCTCTGCACTCATGTTGAAGCTTGCCTTCATGGCTGCTTTACGTGCCTCATTCCATAGCGTTGCGTCTGTAATATTTGTTCCTTCGCCGCCAGCTTCTGCTTTAACGACTGTACCATAATTGTCTACCCAGATATCCACAACTACAATACCTGATTTCTCAAATTTTGCACCAGGTTTAGGGAGTGTTCCATTGTGTGTTCTGCCTGCCAGCTTTGCTTTAGGCTCTCCCTGAGTTTCACCTGTCTTTGTGTTGCCCATCGGGTGTCCTTCCTTTAGAGCGTCGCTGACTTCGCGTGCTGTTTGTGCTGCTAGAGTATCCTTCTCAGTCTTGTTGTTTGCTGAAGAGAATAGAGCTCTTCTGTCTATAGGTTTTTCACGTACTGGTTCCGGTACTTCCACATCGCCCTGATCGCCGACAGTTGCCTCTGGGGCTTCGTTGGCTTTAGAACCCACGTGCTGAGCCTGTGATTCCTGCACTAACTCAATCTCCTTGCTAGGCTCCTCAGCTCTCGGCTGAGTTCCATCCCATACCTGCTCTGGCTTCTCTACTTCAGCCTCTGAGAAGTCAATGAGGATCTGCTGCTGCTCTGGTGGAGGTGGGTAGAGATAAGTGAATCCGGATACGAAAAAGAATGCAATCAGGGCCGCGTGCACAAACACGGTAAGGACGACGCCTGTCGCCCTTGACGTATTGTTGTTCTTTTTACGCTTCTGTATGTATAGCCCTTGTGACATAAGATTCCTATTCCGGTGATGTGGCCATTATGACCTTGTAGTGATTCCTTTTAGCGATATTCATTACTGCTACCACTTCCTTGACTGGCACGGTCTCGTCTGCATAGATAGAGAAAGTTGGATCCTCCTCTGCCTGGAGAAGCTCAATCAGACTATCCTCGATTGTGTCAAATCTGACTGGCGTCTCTTCGCCGTTGATGTGGTATGAGAATGTATTGCTCTCATGCCAGTGCTTGATTGATACACTCACTGTGGCTTTTGCAGAAACCTGGCCTGTGCTTTTCGGCAGGAGAAGTTTCAAAGCATTAGGGTTGATGAGTGTAGAAGTTACAAGGAAGAAAATCAACAGCAAGAACACGATGTCAGTCATTGACGACATCGAGAAGCTGGCATCTGCCTTGGTTGTTCTTTTGATTGCCATAGATTACTCCTTTTCTGCTGGTTCGTGAAGCATGTCGATGAACTCGATCGTAGCGCTCTCCATCTTGAACACGAGATTTGAAATCTGTGATGTAAGGAAGTTATATCCGAAGTATGCGATGATACCTACGAAAAGACCAGCTACAGTTGTTACCATGGCCTCATAGATACCTCCTGAGAGGAGAGTGATGTCGATATTGTTACCTGCTGTTGACATTCTGAAGAACGCCTGAATCATACCTGATACAGTTCCGAGGAAGCCGATCATAGGAGCACCTCCGGCGATTGTTGCCAACATTCCAAGTCCCTTCTCGAGTCTTCCTACCTCAACGTTACCCATGTTCTCGACTGCTGTCTGGATGTCCTGAAGTGGGCGTCCGATTCTCTCGATACCTTTCTCTACGAGTCTTGCAACAGGTGAGTCATATTTCTGGCAAAGCTCGATAGCTGACTTGATCTTTCCATCGTGAATCAAATCATGAATATCATCAGTAAAGTGCTTGTCGATCTGACCAGCCTTACGAATCATCCACCATTTGCTGCCAAAAATGTAGATTGCCATTACTGAAAGGATGAGGAGAACAATCATAAGCCAGCCTCCCTTGGTGGCCATTTCGATAAGTGACAGTGTCTCTTCCTGAACCTGTGCGGTTTCTGTGATTGCCGTAGCGTCAACGGCTGCCTGAAGTAGGTTGAAAAGCATAATATTGTTTGGTTTTTATTGTCAAAAATTTCCGATTAACTCAAAAGCGTGCAAAGATAGCAATTTCTTTGAAATTAACCATCACTTGCACGTCTGTAATTGATAATTTGGCGATGTTTTTTAGTATTCGGCTCCTGTGAAGAAAAGGGCATTCCCCGGAACTGATGCTCCGGCGTCAGATCTGCTTCCGGATGCGATGAGTTCAGCTATCCATTCCGGAGACTTTTTCCCGTTGCCGACTTCAATCAGTGAGCCGACAATTGCTCTCACCATATTCCTTAAAAATCTGTTAGCTTTAACCTTGAATACGATGTAGTCCCCCTCGGTGTATGGGTATCCCATGAGCTCGATATGTGATGGTTTGTAAGTATGCCACCCTGCTTCGCTGATGTTGCAGATAGATGTCGCGTTATTGCCGCCAACTTTTTCAAAACAGCTAAAGTCGTGTTCTCCAAGTAGATATGCGGCTGCTTTGTTCATTTTTTCAACGTCTAGACGCTGTCTCATTCTATATGAAAAATTGTTACAGAACGGATCTTTACAGAAGTGGATGAAGTAATGATATTCGCGTAATGTTGCGTCAAATCTGGCGTGAAATTCCGGATTACATGAGGAAACCTCATGGATGACTATCTCGTGAGGAAGAATGGCATTTAATTTGTAGCAGAGGTGCGCCGCGTCGATTTCCTTCTCATCAGGAAGATCGAAATGTGCGATATAATTGATAGCATTTACCCCAGAATCAGTGCGTCCTGCTCCAGTGATTGAAACAGGAATTCTTAAAAGGGTCATTAGAGCCTTCTCGATTTCGCCTTGCACCGTGGTGTCGTTGGGCTGAATCTGCCAACCGCAAAGCTTCTCGCCGTTATATGAGAGTCTGATCTGGTATCGCATATTTGAAAAATATTGAGTAACTTTGTAAGTTTGAAATGCAAAAATATCAAAAAACATATTTATGGAAAGCATAAACATAAAAGAATTGAATGATCGCATTCAGAGCGAGAGCTCTTTCGTGGACATTCTGACAATGGAGATGAATAAGGTGATTGTTGGACAGAAACACCTTGTTGAGAACCTTCTTATCGGACTTCTTGCCAATGGACATATCCTTCTTGAAGGTGTTCCTGGTCTTGCAAAGACATTGGCAATCAATACATTGTCTCAGGCTGTCGATTCAAAGTTCAATCGTATCCAGTTCACTCCGGATCTTCTTCCAGCTGACGTGCTCGGTACTATGATTTATTCACAGAAATCAGAGCAGTTCCAGATTAAGAAGGGTCCGGTTTTCGCGAATTTTGTATTGGCTGATGAGATCAACCGTTCACCGGCAAAGGTACAGTCTGCACTTCTTGAGGCGATGCAGGAGCGTCAGGTGACAATTGGTGAGGAGACATTCAAGCTTCCTGAGCCATTCCTTGTGATGGCAACTCAGAACCCTATTGAGCAGGAAGGTACATATCCGCTTCCAGAGGCACAGCTTGACCGTTTCATGCTTAAGGTGGTTGTGAGCTATCCTAAGAAGGACGAGGAGCGTCAGATCATCCGTATGAACAATGCCGGCGAGTTCCCTAAGGCTCAGCCTGTTCTTAAACCGGAGGATATCGTAAGAGCTCGTGAGATCGTTAAGGAAGTGTATATGGATGAGAAGATCGAGAGATATATCGTTGACATCGTATATGCAACCAGAACTCCGAATGAGTACGGTCTTGAGAAGATTGCCAACTTGATTTCTTATGGTGCGTCTCCACGTGCAAGTATCTCGCTTGCAGCAGCTTCTAAGGCTTATGCGTTCATCAAGAGAAGAGGTTATGTAATTCCTGAGGACGTTCGCGCGGTATGCTATGAGGTGCTTCGTCACCGTATCGGTCTTACTTACGAGGCAGAGGCCGAGAATATGACTACAGATCAGATTATTTCTGAAATCATTAATGCAGTAGAAGTTCCTTAATGGGTAATTTATCGGCAAACGACCTTCTGAAGAAGGTTCGTAAAATAGAGATAAAGACACGTGCGCTGTCTCATCAGATTTTCGCGGGAGAATACCATTCGGCATTCAAGGGTCGTGGTATGGCGTTCAGCGAAGTGCGTGAGTATCAGTACGGTGATGATGTCCGTAACATGGATTGGAATGTTACGGCGCGTCTTCGTAGTCCTTATGTCAAAGTGTTTGAGGAAGAAAGAGAATTGACGGTGATGCTGCTTGTTGATGTGAGCCGTTCAAGACTATTCGGTACCTCTGGCGCAAGCAGAAAGGATGTCCTGGCTGAGATTGCTGCGATTTTGTCTTTTTCTGCCAGCATAAATAATGATAAGGTCGGTGCCTTGTTCTTCAGTGAGAAGGTGGAGAAATTCATACCTCCTAAGAAGGGCCGCAGTCATCTGTTACATATAATCAGAGAGGTAATTGAATTTGAACCGACTGTAGATGGAACAGATATTTCTGAGGCGCTGCGCTATCTGACCAATGCAATCAAGAAGAAGTGTACAGCCTTCTTGCTGTCAGATATGCTGGATGTGAATGGAGACGGAACTCCTCGTTATGAGGAGGCTTTGAAGGTAGCTGTCAACAGACATGACCTTTCTGTAATTGAGGTGTACGATCCTAGGGAAAGATCCATTCCAGATGTCGGTTTTGTGAATATAAAGGATTCAGAAACAGGAGTATGCGCTTGGATCAACACTTCTGACAAGAGGATGAGACGAGCATATGAGGATTGGTTCAGGAATGTGGAGCAGTCTTCATCGAAATTGTTCATGAAATATAATGTGGATAAGGTGGATATCAGTGTGGATGATGATTATGTCAAAGGACTGATGACACTTTTCAAAAACAGGTAACAGGTATGCGTAAAGCATTTCAATATTTGACTCTTATTTCGCTGACACTTCTCTCTTTTGTGGCTTTTGCCAAGAAGGGAGAACTTGTGTATCAAAAGGGAGCCTTTCTTAAGCAGCTTCAGGAGAGGGATTCGGTCTTGATAGCCGATCAGCTTCTTTATGGAGTAGACCTCAATAATGTGGAGGAGGGAACTATGTTTGCCTTTCCTGAGCTTAAGGATACTCTCATGGATGGAGTGGAGATTGTCAGCGGTTGGCAGTTAGATACAATTAAGGTTGTCAAGGGTAAAAAAGGCGCTTCTAATGTCTTGAACCTGCGTGGTGGAATTGTGATCACTTCTTTCGAACAAGGACAGTATGCCCTTCCTCATTTGTCGCTGCAGAGAGTTACTAAGGACGGTGTGGTCGACACACTAGTGTTTGATTCTCAGACTCTTGAAGTGAAGACTATGCCAGTTGATACTGCAACTTTCGAGATGCATGATATTAAGGGACAGATTCGCTATCCGGTTACGTTTAAGGAGGTTATTCCATGGATAGGAACTGTGTTGGGTATCCTTGGATTGATAGCATCAGCTATATGGCTGATATTGAAATACGGAAAGAAAAGAAATGCTGAGTCTGCTAAAAAAGATCCTGCTCACATTGTCGCTCTACGTAAACTTGATATGTACAGAGGTAATAAAATGTGGGCTCCAGAGAAGCAGAAGGCATTTTATTCTGGTATAACAGATACTCTTCGAGAGTATATTGATGCCCGTTACGACATTGGAGCCATGGAAATGACCACAGCAGAGATTATGAAGGATCTTAAGAAGACTGATGTTGCTGAGGATCTGCAGTCTGGTTTGAAGGAGTTGTTTGAGAGAGCTGACTTTGTAAAGTTTGCGAAGTATACAGCTTCTGATGAGGATAATGCTGCTGCGCTTCCGTTGGCTGTGAGGTTTGTTACCTCTACTTATCAGACCGAGGTGGAGGAGGATAACGAGGATGCTAAAAAGGGAGGTGAGTAATGTTTTTAGAATATCCTAAACTTTTATGGTTGTTGATAGTGCCGGCATTGTTGGTTGCGCACTATGTATATCAGGAACTTGCTCAAAGGCATCCGCACTTGAGAGTTTCGACTTCTACTCCGTGGCTTGTGAAAAAGACCTCGGTAGTCACTTCTCTTAGACATATTCCATTCGCTTTCAGGATTATAGCATTGACCCTCATTATTGTTGCCATGGCAAGGCCAAGGTCTTCAGAGGTGATTGAAAAGGTTGATGCTGAAGGTATTGACATCGTTATGGCTATGGACGTCTCGACGAGTATGCTTGCAAGAGACTTTACTCCAGACCGAATCAGTGCCTCAAAGGATATTGCTATAGAATTTATTGCTCAGAGACCTACAGACCGTATGGGTATTGTGGTGTTTGCTGGTGAGAGCTACACTCAGTGTCCATTGACCACAGATCGTGCAGCTCTTATCAATATGATGAAGGAGGTTGAGACTGGTCTGATTGACGATGGTACTGCTATTGGTAACGGATTGGCAACTGCTATTGCGAGAATGAAGGATTCTGACGCAAAGAGCAGGGTGGTGATTCTTCTTACTGATGGTGTGAATAATAGTGGAGAGATGTCTCCGCAGATGGCAGTAGAGATTGCAAAGACCTATGGTATAAGGGTTTATACAATTGGTGTGGGACGCGAGGGAATGGCTCCATATCCAGTGATGACCCCATGGGGAGTCGAGATCAAGAATCTGGAAGTGGAGATTGATGAGGACTTGCTCAAACATATTGCAGACGAGACAGGTGGACGTTATTTCCGTGCAAATGACAATACCAAGCTCGCTGAAATCTATAATGAAATCAACCAGATGGAGAAAGCTCGCACAACGGTGGACAGTTTCCCGGTTTATAAGGAACTTTTCGGAAAGTATGCGTTGTGGGCATTGTTGGCACTCCTTGCTGAACTCATTTTTAACTGGTTTGTAATTAGAAGGTTTGTATGATACATTTTGCACAAGCACAATATCTGTTTTTGATTTTTCTGATACCTGTATTCTTTGTGATACAGGCTGTGCTGCTCCGTCTGCGTAGAAGAAAAATCAGAAAATTTGGTGATGAGAAGTTGGTGGAGCAGTTAATGCCTTCTTATTCAAAAAGTAAGGTGTGGGTGCGTCTGACCCTGTTTTCTATTGGATTCTTCTTCTTTGCAATCGGATTGTCACGCCCACAGATTGGAGTGAGACTCAAGGAGCAGGAAATCAAGGGTGCGGAGATCATTATTGCGATAGACGTGTCTAACTCAATGCTCGCAGAAGATTATTCGCCAAACCGTCTTGATCGCGCCAAATTGGCTGTCTCAAGACTTGTAGATAAACTTAGAGATGACCGCATCGGACTAGTCATTTTTGCAGGAACTTCTTTTGTTCAGCTTCCTGTGACAACTGATTATGTCTCTGCTAAAATGTTCTTGAATACCATTGATACAGGTTCAATTCCTATTCAGGGTACGGCGATGGGAGATGCCATCACGACCTGTATCAGAAGTTTCAGTCAGCAGAGTGATAAGAGTCGCGCTATTATCCTTATCACAGATGGAGAAAACCATGAGGATGATCCTGTGGCAGCCGCAAAGCAGGCAGCAGAGATGGGTATCAAGGTGTTTACGATTGGAGTAGGTTCTCCTGAGGGTAAGCCTATCCCGATGAATGGTGAACTCTTGAAGGATAAAGATGGCGAAATTGTGGTTTCAAGATTGGATGAGGAGGTTTTGAAGGAGGTAGCGCAGGCTGGTAATGGCGCTTATGTGCGTGCAGGAAACAGTGAGTTTGGATTGAATCCGATCATTGAGGATCTGAAGAAACTTGAAGATGAGAAGTACAATTCTATAGTATTTGAGGAGTTTGATGAGCAGTTCATGTATTTCCTTGCAATAGCTTTGTTCTTCTTTGTTCTGGAAATGCTGGTGGGTGACAGACGTTCAAAACGTCATTTGTTTCAAAGGTAAGTTGACATGAATAGAATATTATACATACTGGTTTTCTTTATGGCATTTGCGCTGACGGATGTATCTGCGCAGGTGGATAAGCGTGAGGTCAGAAGAGGAAACAGAGATTTCAAGAAGGAGAATTATAAGGAAGCAGAGCTGGAGTACTTTAGAGCATTAGCTAAGGATACTGTGTCATTTGCTGCTAATTATAATATGGCTAATACTCTTTATCGCCAGGGAAGCTATGAGCAAGCAAAGAAACATCTGGACAAGATAAAGGATGCAGCGGTAACTTCTCCAGCAGCAGCTGATTACTATTATAATCTTGGTAATGTGGCGGTTGCATTGGAGGATTATCAGACAGCTGTTGATGCATATAAGCAGTCGCTTTTGAGAAATCCAGGGGATCTGGAGGCAAAGGAAAACTATATCTATGCCAAGGAGAAATTGAAGCAACAGCAGGATCAGCAGCAGAACCAGCAGAATGATCAGAATCAGGACCAGAATCAGGACCAGAATCAGGACCAGAATCAGGACCAGAATAAAGTTCAGCAGGATCAGAATGATGATCAGAACAAAGATAATCAGGATCAGAATAAAGATCAGAAACAGGATCAGCAGAATCAATCTGGTTCTGAGCCAAAGATAAGTCCGCAGGCTGCTCAGCAGATGCTACAGGCTATTCAGGCAAAGGAAAAGGAAACTCAGGATAAGGTAAATAAGGAGAAAGCGGCTGCTCTCAGTTCGCATAAGAAGGATAAGAATTGGTAAGAGAGAAAATAGTATGAGAAAACTGTTTTTGTCAGCGATTTTAATTTTGTCGACATTCGTAATGTCGGCACAGACCAGCATACAGGTACAGACTCACAAGGTAGTAGCGGAGGATGAGAAGTTCAATGTGACTTTTGTCATTGACGGAAAAGTAGATGTTTCTGACTTCAGTTGGGAGCCAGGTGCTGATTTTCAGCTTCTGTGGGGCCCTCAAAGGGGACAGTCTTCATCTATTCAGATAGTGAACGGTAAGACAACAAGGTCATCTCAGACATCATTCTCATATATTCTACGTCCTCTCAAGGCTGGAAGATTTACCTTGCCAAGGGCTCGTGCTCAGGTGGATGGAAAAGAAATTGTGTCGAAAGCTGAGACTATTGAAGTTGTTGGCGCAAATCGTCCATCTCAGTCTGCCCAGCCGGATAATTCTTCCCAGCAGTCCGGGCAGCAGCAATCTCAGCCTGCTCAAAGTCAGACTAACAAAAATTCTGGCAGTGACCTCTTCCTTGCTATAAATGTTAATAAGACTAATGTGGTGGTGGGAGAGCCGATTACTGCAACAATCAGCATATACACCAGAGCCGATATCGCAGGTTTTGAAAGTGCGGAGTTCCCTGATTTTAATGGTTTCTGGAGTCAGGAACAGGCATCTCCAACCAATATCGAGTTCTCTCGCGCTACGTACAATGGCCAGATCTATAATGCAGCGCTTCTTAAGAAATACATACTGATACCTCAGCAGAAGGGTACTCTGACTATCGATCCTGCAGAGATTGACTGTTTGGTAAATGTCAGGACAGCGCCTTCGGGTAACAGTATTTTCGATGGATTTTTTGACTCAGTGACAACTGTAAGAAAGAAGATTACATCAAGAGCGGTCAAGGTAAATGTATCAGGACTCCCAGCAGGAGCTCCTGCATCATTTGGAGGTGGTGTCGGAAAGTTCTCTCTTTCAGCTAAGATGAGTAAGGACTCTCTGAAGACACACGAGGCCGCATCTTTGATTCTTTCTGTTTCCGGAAAGGGCAATATTTCTCTGATTCAGGCTCCGAAGGTGAAGTTCCCTGCCGATATGGAGGTTTATGATACCAAGATTTCAGATAAGATAGACAGGAGTGGATATTCTGGTACAAAGACTTACGAATTTCCATTCATCCCTCGTTCATGGGGTGATTTCGTGATACCTCCTGTAAGTTATTCTTACTACGATGTGGATGCTGGAAGATATGTCACCCTGCAGACTGACTCGCTGAAGTTTTATGTGGAAAAAACAGATGAGGTGGCAGGTGCAGGAACTGTAATTTCAATGCCTGCACAGAAGGATGTCAAGAGTTTGGACAGGGATATCAGATATATCAATGTAAAGAATTCTGGCCTCGTTCCTAAGGGCGTATTTTTTATCGGATCTGCTTTATTCTGGATTTTGATTGTTCTTCTTGTACTACTTGCTGTTATATGCTGGGCGGCGTTCAGAAAGATTGCTGCACGAAGGGCGGATGTTGTTGGTGCAAAGAACAGAAAGGCAACAAAGATGGCACTTAAGCGCCTTCGTCTGGCTGGAACCTTCCTCCGTCAGAATCTCTATACTGCATTCTATGAGGAGTTGCATAAGGCTCTCTTGGGATTTGTGTCAGATAAATTGAATGTACCTGTAGGAGAACTGTCAAAGGAAAGAATCTCTGAGCTTTTCACTGAGGGCGGAGTGTCGGAGGCACTTATAACATCATTTGTGGGCTTGCTCGATGCATGTGAATTTGCAAGATATTCTCCTTCTTCGGGAAATGAGGCAATGGCAGCGCATTATGAAACAGCCCTCGATGTCATATCGTCAATAGATTCGAATATGAAATCCAAATCTACTAATAAGGCAAAGGCTGTAGTTGTAGCACTTCTATTCCTGCTTCCTATGGCATCGTATGCACAGAATAATTATCCTGATTCGCTCTGGAATGCTGCTAATGAGGCTTATGCACAGGAGAATTGGGATGCCGCAATAAAGGACTATCAGGCAATAGCTGATGCTTCTGTAGAGTCTGCTGCCCTATGGTGTAACATGGGCTCTGCATGGTACAAGAGTGGAAATCTCGGCAAGGCGATTGTCTGCTATGAGAGAGCTCTTAAACTTGATCCGTCATACGAGGATGCCAGATACAATCTGGAACTCCTGAATTCAATCAAGCTTGATAGAATCGAGTCGGTTCCGGAACTTATCATTGCAACATGGACTAAGAAGATCGGCCGTCTCCTTGATTCAAATGCATGGGCAGTGTGCTTCCTGGTATTTCTTGCAGTTGCGTTGGCTATGGCTCTGCTTTTTGTATTGGGATCTTCAGTGACATCACGCAGAGTCGGCTTCTTTACAGGAATTGTGTTTGTTCTTTTTGCTTTCGCTTCGCTTAGCTTCTCGATCTGGCAGAAGAATGTATACATGAAGGCTGATGTTGCAATCGTGGTAAAGCCTGTGTCATCAGTCAAGAGTGCTCCTTCAGGAGATTCTGCAAAGGATTTCTTCGTTCTTCATGAAGGCACAAAGGTGAAGATTGTGGACAGTGTGGGCGGATGGTGCAATATAGAACTTACTGACGGCAGACAGGGATGGCTCCCAGCATCTGATATTGAAATAATTTAATAACACTAAATATGAAGAAACTATTTATGGCCAGCGTGGCCCTGCTCGTAGCCTTAACGGCTTCGGCGGAGACAACATTGCCAGATTGGCAGAATGCTACAGTCATTCAGCGTAACAGGTATCCTATGACTGCTACATTCGAAACTGGCGGTCAGAAACTATCTCTTAATGGAGTATGGAAGTTCCAGTGGTACGCTAGTATTCCAGAGCGCTCAATGACATTCTTTGCTAATGATTTTGACGATTCGGCATGGGATACAATGCCAGTACCTGGAATGTGGGAGCTAAATGGCTATGGTGATCCTGTATATCAGAATGTAGGATGGGCATGGTTTGGTCAGTATGAGAAGAACCCTCCTATCCCAGCTGATTGGCATAACTATGCTGGACAGTACAGACGTACTTTCACTATTGATCAGGCGTGGGCAGGTAAGGATATTTTCCTCCATATCGGCTCTGCAACATCAAATGTGCGAGTTTGGGTTAATGGAAAGGAAGTAGGTTATAGCGAGGATAGTAAACTTGAGGCTAGATTCGATATTACCAAATATGTAAAGCAGGGTGAGAACCTTATTGCTTTGGAGATTTTCAGATGGTGCGACGGAACTTATCTTGAGGATCAGGACTTCTGGAGATTGACAGGACTTGCGCGTGATACATATGTTTTCTCTCGTGAGAAGAATAGAATTGAGGATATCCGAGTTTTGGCTGAGGCTTCTGGTAAGGCAGACCTTTATGCTGAGGTTTCAAAAGGAGTATCTTCTGTTGAGTTCACAATCTGTGATCCACAGGGTGATGAAGTTGCTTCTGAGACTGTCGCAGTGACTTCTAAGGAGTTGTCTGATAGAAAGTTGCCAGTTGTGAGAACTACTCTACAGGTAGATGATGTCAAGACATGGTCTGCTGAGACTCCTGTACTTTATACGTTGAAGGTCGCTTCATATAACAAGAGTGGTAAGACTGAGCAGACTGCAATCAAGATTGGATTCCGTACGCTTCATATTGATAAGGGACAGTTCTTTGTGAACGGTCAGCCGGTTCTTATCAAGGGCGTGAACAGACACGAAATGAATCCATATAAAGGATATGTAGTGACAGAAGATGATATGCGTAAGGATATCCTGGTGATGAAGCAGCTCAATGTGAATGCTGTCAGAACATGTCATTATCCTAATGATCCTCTTTGGTATAGCCTCTGTGATGAGTATGGAATTTATGTTGTAGATGAGGCGAATATTGAGTCGCATGGTATGCAGTATGGCAAGGAGTCACTTGCTCACGATCCTCAGTTTGAGCATGCTCATCTTGAAAGAGTGAAGAGAATGCTCCAGCGTGATTTCAATCACCCATGTGTGATTTTCTGGAGTCTAGGTAATGAGGCTGGTGATGGTGTTAACTTTACAAAGTGTTATGCTCTTGTTAAGTCTATGGATACATCTCGTCCTGTTCATTATGAACGTGCTCAGGGTGGACCTAATACAGATATCGCCTGCCCGATGTATCAGACTTATGAAACATCTGAGAAGTATGTAACCCGTACTCCATATCCGCCGAAGCCATTTATTCAGTGCGAATATGCCCATGCTATGGGTAACTCTATGGGAGGTTTCAAAGAGTATTGGGATCTCATCCGAAAATATCCTTCATACCAGGGTGGATTTATCTGGGACTTTGTAGATCAGGCTCTTTATCAGGCAAAGGATGCGTCAAAATATGGTACCGACCATGTCTTTTCTTTCGGTGGAGATTACAATGATTATGATCCTTCTGATAATTCATTCTGCTGCAATGGTGTGATTGCTGCTGATAGAACCCTTCATCCGCATGCTTATGAGGTTGCATATCAGCATCGTTCAATCCATACGACTGCGGAAGATATTTTGAACGGAAAGGTAAAGGTATACAATGAGAACTTCTTTATTGATCTTTCAAGATACTCTCTTCAGTGGGATGTTGAGGTAGATGGCGCTATGGTTCTTACAGGTTTTATGAATATGCCAGCTATCGCTCCTCAGGATACTCAGATTTTAAATCTTGGTTTTGATAAGTCTCAGATTGAGGAGGCAGCTGGAAAGGCTGTTGCCGAGGCTGATGTTTACCTTAATGTAAGATATGTGCTTCGTCGCGTTGATGGTATTCTTCCTGCTGGTTCACAGGTGGCTTATGATCAGATATGTATTAATGAGAGCGTTCTTCCTGTTTTGGCTAACAAATCTGGTCTCCCAACATATATTGATGAAGGAACACATAAGGTGTTTACCGGTAAGGTGAAATTTGATGGTGCTAAGACAGAAAGAGAGACTGAATGGAAGGCTGTATTTGATATTAGAAAGGGCGGCCTTGAGCTTTATGAGCTTGGTGGAAAGCAGTTGATGGAGTCTGCGCTTGTTCCTTGTTTTGCAAGAGCATGTACTGAGAATGACTGTGGCGCAGGACAGCAGAAGAGAACTGCTCTTTGGAGAGATTCTGTTTTGAAGACGGCAGAGTATGAGGTTACTGCGACTGACAGCTGCTACAGACTTGACCTTGTATTCAAGCCATTCGAGGATGTGGCTCAGGTACTGATGTCTTATAATATATATGCTGACGGAACTATTGTAGCTGTCGAGTCTCTTAAGGATGCAGGAAAGCTTTCTGAGGCTAAGATCATGCAGAGATTCGGTCTTGAGTTCGCAATGCCTGGTGAGTTCTCAAATATCAATTACTTTGGATATGGCCCTCACGAGAACTACTGTGACAGATATACCTCAGCTGTGATGGGACTTTACTCGCAGCGTGTTGAGGATCAGTATCATTATGGCTACGTTCGCCCTCAGGAGTCTGGTACAAAGACTGAAATTAAGTGGATGCAGGTTACTGATGATAATGGTGTAGGTTTCCAGCTTACGTCGGATGTGAAATTCTCAGCATCTGCCCTTCCATTCCACTGGTCTGAGATGGATGTATACCGCTTGAATAACAGACAGGCTCACTCTCTTGAACTTAAATCTAAGGCCTTTGAGGGACAGCGCAAGCTTGGAAAGACTTGGGTCAATGTAGATCTCAAGCAGATGGGACTTGGCTGCATCAACTCATGGGGCACTTGGCCGCGCGAAGAGTATCTTGTGAGGCCTCAGGAATACACATTCAAGCTTTGTATCGCACCGGTTCTTAACTAAGGCTGGAAAGAAGATAGAAAAAAGGAGACAAGCTAGTCAAGCTTGTCTCCTTTTTCATTGTAGAATTCATTCTGCAGAACTGTGAAATCGGTGATTTCCACCAATTCAATCTTGCATTTGTACTTCTTCTTCCAGCGTCCCAGAATTGAACTGAAGATGCCTTTTGTCAGGTAGGCTCCGAGGATTGGGCTGACTTTCAGCGTCAATTCTGTCATGCCTTTTTCCTGTGTGTAATAGGCCAATCTTCTTTCAATTGCTTCATCAATAACAACGCTTGATGAAATCTTTCCTGTTCCATTGCACACCGGGCAAACCTCCTGGGTGTTGATCTCGGTTGCTGGACGGACTCTCTGACGAGTGATCTGCATCAATCCGAATTTTGTGAGCGGCAGTACATTGTGCTTTGCTCTGTCGGATGCCATCAGCTCCTGCATCTTCTTGTAGAGGGCATTCTTGTGCTCGTTGGAATCCATATCAATGAAGTCAACAATCACGATTCCTCCCATGTCACGCAGTCTGATCTGTCGTGCGACCTCTTCTGCTGCATTGCAGTTGATGTCAAATGTGTTCTGCTCCTGCTCCTTGTTCTTGGTGCGGGTGCCGCTGTTCACATCGATTACATGCAATGCTTCTGTGTGCTCAATCACAAGGTATGCGCCCTGTCTGATCGGAACCACCTTTCCAAATGAACTCTTAATCTGTCTCGTTACTTCGAAATAGTCGAAGATAGGTGCCTTGTCTTTATATAACTTGACAATCTTCTCCTGCTCCGGTGAAATCAGTGAGATGTACTTGCGGGTCTCTTCATAAACCGTCTCGTCATTAACGTAGATGTTGTTGAACGAGTCGTTCAGGAGGTCCCTGAGGATTGTGGTGGTCTTGCTGTACTCAGTAAAGAGTAGCTGCACAGCCTTGGATTTTGCAAGCTGCTTCCATGAGTTTTCCCACTTTTCTACGAGTGACAGAATCTCAGCATCTAGAACTGCTGCATTCTTGCTTTCCGCTGCAGTGCGGATGATTGCACCGTAATTTTGTGGGAGGATGCTCTTGACGAGTGTCTCAAGCCTTCTCTTCTCCTCCTTGGAAGTGATTTTCTGGGATACGCTCACCTTGCTTGCGAAGGGGAGCAGTACAACGTTTCGTCCTGCCAATGAAATTTCCGCAGTCAGTCTTGAACCTTTTGTCGAAATCGGCTCTTTGACGATCTGGACAATAATCATCTGTCCCGGAGTAAGCACGTTTTCAATGCGACCATCCTTTTCGAGGATCTTTTCTGCCTTGATGTGCTTGTAAATTCCTTTCGCATCTGTGTTCGGATTGATTCTTCTTACAAACTCATCGTATGCTTCGAAATACAATCCAAGATCAAGATAATGGATAAATGCCTCCTTCTCGTCTCCGATGTCGACAAAGGCAGCGTTAAGGGATGGAAGAATCTTCTTTACTTTTCCGAGATATACATCTCCTACAGAAAAGCTGTTCCCCTGGCTGGACTCCTTGTTTAGCTCGATAAGTCTGTGGTTTTCCATCAGTGCAATCGAGACTTCGGTTGACCCTACGTCAACAATCAGATCTTTTTCAGACTCCATTAGGAATTTCAGTGATAAGAACTTTTGTAAAACTAAGGAGGCCGACCACCCAGGCCAGCCTCCCTTTAGCGGACTGCTAAAATGGCAGACACTGTAGAAGACTACTTCTTCTTCTTGTGTCTGTTCTTACGCAGGCGTTTCTTACGCTTGTGCGTTGCCATCTTATGCCTTTTATGCTTCTTTCCGTTTGGCATAGTAGTGATGTTTTATATTGTTTATAATTACTTTACTACGTTTGTGAACACCTTAGCTGGCTTGAACGCTGGGATGTTGTGAGCCGGAATAGTCATTGTAGTGTTCTTAGTGATATTTCTTGCAGCCTTCTCTGCTCTATGCTTGATGATGAAGCTACCAAATCCGCGAAGATAAACTGGGTTACCCTTTGCAAGAGAATCCTTGACACACTCCATGAAAGACTCTACTACGATCTGCACAGTTGCCTTCTCAATACCAGTTGACTTTGCAACTTCATTTACGATTTCTGCCTTTGTCATAACAAATTTTATTTTAATTACTTTAACTACACTAGATAGGAGGCGCAAAATTAGAATGATTTTTTCAATTAACCAAATAGAAATGAGCATTTTTTACCAAATTGTCAGTCAAACAGATAACTTTCGCTCTGGCATAATGCTTGACCGATATATATAATATGATTAAATTTGTAAGTTTTTCTGCCAAAATGGCAGTCTGACCATAAAAGCAAACAATTTTATATGAAAGATATATTCCAAGATTTTGTTGCACCGGCAGGTGCGGAAGTGAGTATCATACCAGTGATGCAGGGTGAGGGTATGATTCATATCGATCAGGATCAGCTTCCTGATTCTTTGCCGATTCTGGCTCTTAGAAATGCTGTACTTTTCCCAGGTACAGTGTACCCTATAACAATCGGTCGAGAGAAATCAATAAGACTTATCGAGGACGCAGAGCGTAGCAATACGTTTATAGGAGCTGTTCCGCAGAATGACCTTTCTGTGGAGGATCCTCGTAAGGATGATCTGTATCGTTATGGAACAGTAGCGAAGATTGTCAAGACCTTGGAAATGCCGGATGGAACAATCACTGCAATTCTTCAGGGATTCAAGAGATTTGAGGTGGAGGATGTATTCGAGTATAATCCATATCTTCTTGGTCGCGTCCGTTATATGGATGATATTGTTCCAGAGGAAGATACAAAGGTCAGAATGATTGCAGAGAGCCTCAAGGAAAAGGCTACTTTGATCATCAAGAGCTCTACATTTGTTCCTCGTGAGGCCGCGGCTGCCTTGAAGGGTATTGACAATTTTGAATTCCTTGTAAACTTCATCGCGACTACAATCGAGGTGGAGAACTACATGGACAAGGTGGAACTACTTCAGTACGGTGATCTCAGAGCTCGTGCAATGAAGTTGCTCTCTGTCCTTGATACCCAGGTGGAGCTCCAGAAAATCAAGCAGGAAATCAATCAGAAGGTCAAGACTGAGATTGACCAGCAGCAGAGGGAGTACTTCCTCAATAATCAGCTCAAGACTATTCAGGAAGAGCTCGGAATGGATGATGTGGAGGAGTTTGCTCAGCTTCGTGCTCGTGCGGAGGAGAAACTATGGCCGGCAGCTGTGCAGGAAATCTTCGAGAAGGAGATGGCAAAGCTTGAGAGATATAATCCAAGCTCTCCTGACTATAGCATCCAGTATAACTATATTCAGTTCATGTTGGATCTTCCATGGGGTAAGATTTCAAACGATAACCTTGATTTGAAGAACGCTCAGAAGGTTCTTGATGAGGATCACTATGGACTTGATAAGGTTAAGGAGAGAATCATCGAATACCTTGCAGTCCTTAAGCTTAAGGGCGATATGAAGTCTCCGATTCTCTGCCTTTATGGCCCTCCAGGCGTAGGTAAGACCAGCCTTGGAAAGTCTATTGCGAGAGCTCTCGGACGTAAGTATGTACGTGTCGCTCTTGGTGGTGTACACGATGAGTCAGAGATTCGTGGTCATAGAAAAACATATGTTGGAGCGCTTCCAGGCCGTCTTCTCAACGGAATCAACCGTGCTGGAACCTCAAATCCGGTAATCGTTCTCGACGAGATTGATAAGCTCAGCAGTGATTTCAAGGGTGATCCTTCATCGGCTCTCCTCGAGGCATTGGATCCAGAGCAGAACACTGCTTTCCATGATAACTATCTTGACATTGATTACGATTTGTCAAATGTCCTCTTTATCACAACTGCGAATAACATCGATACCATCCAGCCTGCATTGAAGGACCGTATGGAGATGATCAATGTGAGTGGTTATCTTGCAGAGGAGAAGGTGGAGATTGCAAAACACTTCCTTGTACCGAAGCAGATTGAGGAACATGGTCTGGAGAAGTCTCAGCTTAAGTTTGATAAGAGCACTCTGGTGAAGATTATCGATGAGTATACTCGTGAGTCTGGTGTGCGCGGTCTTGAGAAGCAGATTGCAAAGGTTGCGCGAGTTACAGCAAAGAAGATTGCTTTGGAGCAGGAGCATCCTACAACAATCAAGAAGGAGCACCTTCGCGAGTACCTCGGACTTCCTACAAACTCTCATGATCTTCAGAAAGGAAATGAGGCTCCGGGAGTGGTTACAGGCCTTGCTTGGACATCAATGGGTGGTGAGATTCTCTTTATCGAGAGTTCTGTAAGCTCAGGAAAGGGTGTCTTGACAATGACAGGAAACCTCGGAGATGTAATGAAGGAGTCAGCGACTATCGCTTATCAGTATATCAAGGCTCATCCGGAGTTGACAGGAATGTCTTACGAGGAGTTCTCTCAGAAAGATATTCATGTTCACGTTCCAGAGGGAGCTGTTCCAAAGGATGGCCCGTCAGCAGGTATCACAATGGTGAGCTCGATGGTATCGGCGTTCCGCAATAAGAAGGTGAAGAGCGGTATTGCAATGACCGGTGAGATGACTCTTCGTGGTCGTGTGCTTCCTGTCGGTGGTATCAAGGAGAAGATTCTTGCTGCAAAGCGCTCAGGAATTCACACAATCGTCATTTCTGAGGAAAATCGCAAGGATGTAGAGGATATCAATCCGGTATATGTCAAGGGATTGTCCTTTGTTTATGTAAAGAATATTGACGAAGTTATTGATTATATCTTCTAAGCAGGAGATTCTTCGCTGCGCTCAGAATGACAACGTGTACGCTCAGAATGACAACGTGTATAACTGTCATCCTGAACGAAGTGAAGGATCTTAAAAAAAGAGAAATTGCAATGAACGTAAGAATCGAGCAGAGCTGGAAGATGGCGCTGGCGAGTGAATTCGAAAAACCGTATTTCGCGTCGCTGGTGAGATTCCTGCGCAATGAGAAAGCCTCAGGAAAGGTGATATACCCTCCTGGAAGCCAGATTTTCCGCGCATTTGACCTCACTCCAGTACCTCAAGTCAAGGTTGTAATCCTTGGTCAGGATCCATATCACGGTGTAGGACAGGCCCATGGTCTGTCTTTCTCCGTACCTGAGGGGGTCCCTGCTCCGCCGTCTTTGAAGAACATATTCAAGGAAATAGAAACAGATCTTGGAGTCAGAATGTCGGGCTATCCGAATCTGGAAAGTTGGGCTCGTCAGGGAGTGCTTCTCCTCAACGCAGTACTGACTGTGCGCTCGTCAGAGGCTGCTTCGCATAGCAGAATCGGATGGCAGGAATTTACCGATGCGGTAATTAAATATATATCAGATAATTGCGAGGGAGTAGTGTTTATGTTGTGGGGCAATTTTGCTCGTGGAAAGAGTGAACTTATAGACCATTCGAAACATTGCGTACTTGAGGCGGCTCATCCGTCTCCACTTGCACGAGGAGCTTTCTTTGGCTGTCGTCACTTCTCCAAGGCAAATGCCTACCTGACAAGTACTTCCCGCACCCCAATTAATTGGCAATTATAACACATATGAAACGAGTTGCATTATTCCCGGGATCATTTGATCCATTTACTGCAGGCCATCTTAACATCCTTAAGAGAGCTCTTACCATGTTTGACGAGGTGGTTGTTGCAGTTGGAGTAAACATTGATAAAAGGGGATTCTTCCCAAATGAAAAACGTATTGAGATCATCAATCAGGCAACAGAGGGTCTTGAAGGAGTAAGGGTGATTCAGTATCATAGCCTTACAATTGATATCTGTCGAGAGATGGGAATCCATCACATTGTCAGAGGAGTCAGAAATATGATTGACTTCGAGACAGAACGATCAATTGCTGACGCTAACCGTCGACTTGCTCCGGATATTGAGACTATAATTATCCCAACTGCACAGGAGTTTGCGCATATTTCTTCAACAGCAGTGCGCGATATCCTTAAACATGGTGGCGACACCTCACTCTTTGTCCCGGAAGGCGTTACCCTCTAATGAAAAAGTACCTTATCATACTCCTGTCCTTACTCCTGATGCCCCTTATGGCACCAGCGAACACTCTGTCTGCAGTCCCAGATTCACTGCAGCTTAAAGCCTTAAACGCCAAACTCAATGAGTATTTTAAGGCAATTGAGGCGGAGAACCTTGAAATACAGAAGATGGAGTGTGATTACATAATCGAGTCTGCTCTGGATTCTGATCTGAGGGGAGCAATCGCAGAAAAGGTATACGATCATTATCAGCAGTCCCCGCTTATGGGTGCAGAAGGAATCGCAGTCTATGTGTTTGATAAGTGGTTTGCAGGTTCCGGACTGAAGATGTCTGATGAAATCAAACAGCTTAATGCTCAGATCTTCGCTGATTTCAATCGTAGCTCATTGCTCGGATGCAAAGCTCCAGAGCTTACAATGCAGACTATGCAGGGCGATTCATTGACAGTGTTCCCATCATCGGACAATAGATATAAAGTTTTGTATTTCTACGATCTGGACTGTGCTAAATGTAAGATACAGACTATCTTGGTGAGGAGCCTTCTGACCCGAAAAGATTATCCTGTAGACTTTTATCCGATATATGTCGGTGACAAGAAGGAACAGTGGATGAAATATGCTGCTGACCATCTCGAAGTAACTGCCTCAAAAACTAAATCAACCCATCTTTGGGATGCTGAAATAAACTCTGATTTTCAGAGAAAATATGCTGTTCTACAGACTCCTAGGCTCTTTCTCGTTGACTCTAATGATATAATTATAGGCAGAGGATTAGACGCGGAAGCTCTTGAAATTTTGCTGGACGAGGCGTTCAGAGAGAAAGAACTTGTTTATGGCTCTGAGGCATCCACAAAACTATACGACTCATTATTTGGAAGCATTGGAGAGAATCTTAAAGCCAAGGACGTGACAGACGTTGCTGATTATATTGCTTCCAGCACGTTACATAAGTCTGATACGGTGATGTTCCGCCAAATGACAGGAGACCTTATGTATTATCTCACAATGCAGTTCAAGGGACCGTATAAGGAGGGATTGCATTACCTAGTTAACGAGTATGTGCTTTCAAAGCCAGAGGTATGGCGTACTCAGGACGATTCTCTTAAGGTCGTAGGAATGGCGCAAGCAATGTATGACCTTGTGTCAAGAACGCAGGTGGGAACTAAGATCCCGTCAATTGAAGTACCGGTAACTATCAAGACGCACAAGCGTGAGAAATCAAAGACTGTCTCCCTCAGCAAACTCAAGCATAAGAAGAATATCATAATGTTCTATCTTCCAAGTTGCGAAAATTGCAAGGAGGAGATGGCCGCAGCAGAGGAGATTATGAGTAAGGAAAAGTCAAAGGTTGCATTAGTCCTCATTAATATGGATGAGGTCTATAATGACCGGGAACTATCCGGGAAACTACTTGATTCATTCGACCTGTCAATTATACCTAACATACTGATTACAGATAAGTCCGGTAAAATCATAGACAGATACGTGTCATTGTTATAAATATCTTGACCATGAGACATAATATTCTGATTACACTATTAATCATTGCTTTGTTCATTGGTGGAACAGTTAAGGCTGTTGCGCAGGAGCGTCCTAAATTACGAGAAATCAGCGATAAGAAGCTTGAGGTAGCCATGCAGGGCGTGGTTCCTATGGAGAAGAAAGGGGAGTGTGGTTATGCTGATGCTCAGGGTAAGTTCATTATACCGCCTATCTTCAATAAGGTTATGCCTATGTCTGACAGAAATGTGGGCTTTGTCTGTTTTTTGGACGAGACTGGAAATGAATATTGGACTCCGATATCTATCCAGGGAATTTATTTGTCAGATCAGAATTTTAATCAGGTTGTAAAAGATTTTGACGAGAGGGGACTTGCTGTAGTCAGACAGGGGAATAAATATGGTATAATCAACCATACCGGAAAAATGGTGGCAGGATGCTCATATCAGCATTTTGAAGACAAGGGACCTGTATATTTGCTCTATACTACAGGAGGAGGTTGCGTTGCCGTTGCCAAGGATAAATCAGAGAAGGGCTACACTGCATATAGCTTTGCTGCCAAAGAGCCTATCATTGTCAAGACTGAAGGAGGTTACGGAATCATTACTCAGAAGAATTACTTTACTGTAGCGGATTTTATATACGATTCGGTTAAGGAATTGGTTTCATGGGAGGTGTATAGTCTTCAGAAAGGTTCAAAGAAATATCTCTATGCTGCTGATAAATTGTCTATGGGGTATGACAATATTATTCCAGGACAAGGCGCGACTTATTTCGTGGTTCAGCATAATGGAAAGTATGGAATCCTTACTTCTAAGAATGAAATGCTTCTGTCTTGCTCTCAGGATGAGATTCCTGTATTGCAGAAGAGTGGCTATACCTGTTTATATGAAAATGGTTCTCCAGTATATCTGACTCCTAAGAAAAGAGTAAGTGCATCTGAGTACGATGATTATCTGTATCTCGAAAAGCATAAGGGAGCTCCTGCAGAGTATCTCTTGGATGAAACTCTCGCATTTGAAAGCAAGAAGAATGTCAGAGCTTCTTTGGCTGCTTGTTATGGAACAAAGAACTTTGATCTGGTGAAGCATCTGGATGCTGCTGCAAAATATGCGGAAAGCCGTAGATATGTTTTGCTCTCTAGAGACACACAGAATGCCAGGTTTTATGATCTTGACTCAGAATCATACATAGATGCCGGTGAGATTCTTTATCACGCTTTTCCGTCAAAAAGTGGTGCTCCGGCTTATGCTACAGTGCTTAGAGATGGCAAATTTGGTATAAAAGATATTCGTAACGGTGCTCTCCATCTTGAGGCTGAGTATGATAAGATAACCCCTATAGGTAATGGATATGCATCTCTGCAGAAGTCTGATTCGCTGTTCTTGTATCATGTGAATGATAATCTGAAGATTACAACTCGAGGATGTGAGGCTATTGATGAATCATTTTTTGATAGGGGACTTTTGTTCGTTAAGCAAGACGGTAAAGAGAAGGTTTATAACTTCAACACTCATAAGTGGACTCTCCCTGATGATCATACATTAGTTAGTGTCGTTCCAGTACCAGGTAGTGATAGTGTGTCGGTAGAGTATGCTGCTTTGATGAAGAAGACTGCCAGAGGTGCTCTTTACGATGTGTGCACTGGAGAGAAACTTACAGAGTATTTGTTTGATGAGGTGGATAAAGAGCTTGTTGGCGATAAGTACTCCATTGTGACAGTCGCAGGAAAGAAAGGCTTGTATAATGTTGAAACTCAAAAATATGTTTTGCTGTGCGAGTATGCAAAAATTGGAGGTTATCATAAATTCAATGATGAGGAGTTTGTGATTGTAGCCAAGGCAGGAAAAGAGGGTATATACAACATTTCCAAGAATAAACTCATTGTTACCGCGTTGAATGATGATATTGATATGAGGGGCGGATATGCAAGAATTAGCAGAAGTGGAAAGTATGCAGTATACTCATTAGAGTACAATAAGATGGTTTTTGAGTCGCCAGTAGAGTATGTCGAATTGATGAATGACGGCTACGCTCTGCTTCAGGGTCCTGGTATGTATGAGAAGGGCGTTTATAACCTTAATTGGAACGAATGGTATATTGATCCGATGCCAGGTCATGATATGTGCTTCCTTGGTGGAGATTATGTGGGAGTTGCAAATAGAGGAGTAGGAAACTATAAGACCAATAAATTGTTGCTCAGAAACGATGCTGAGTGGGCAGAATCATACTTAGAGGTTATTGAGAATATTGTTGTTATGGGAGATCCGATTGAGGGAGCTGCGATGTGGATACATAAGTTGGATGATCCAAACTTTTACCTGGCTGCTTCATCTATAGAAGTACTTGCTGGTTCTAATACGTCGATGTCTGGTAAAACTCTAGCCATCACGCACGATTTTCAGTATGGTGAAGGATGGGAGATCCTCTCAGTTCTTCGTTGCAGACTTCAGGATCTTGATAGCGGTAGGTTGATCGTAGCAGATTCTTTTGATGGATATATGTTTACTCAAATGGAATACATTGATCCAGGTCTAGTGTGTGTCACAATGAAAACAGGACAGATGTGGCTATTTGATATCTATACCGAGCGTTGGATCCTCAGATCCAGTGGTAAAATGTCTACGCATACTGATAAGTACTTGATTATTACCCTTGAAAATGGAGATGAATATCTGTTTGATCAATCGAATAGATCTATTACTCAGATAAAAGAGAGCTTTAGTGTCAGAGACTATGAGATACTTAAGGGAACTCGAGCAATTGTACCGAACTCTGTTACTTCAGGATATGACAGAGTCTCTCCGATGCATCAATAAAGGTGGAGGGTTGTTTTTATAGATACAATATGTATCTTTGTGTGATTTTACAAAATTGATCTTATATGGCGCAGAAACCATCAATTCCAAAGGGAACAAGAGACTTCGGACCTGCTGAAATGGCTGGTCGTAACTATATTTTCGACACTATCCGTTCTGTCTTCAAGACATACGGATATGCTCCGATCGAGACTCCTTCAATGGAGAACCTCAGCACACTTCTCGGCAAGTACGGTGAGGAGGGTGATAAGCTCCTTTTCCGTATCCTGAATTCTGGAGATGCATTCTCTAAGATTAACTATGATGAGTATCGTGTTGAGGGTACTGAGGATGGCTACAATAGCAAGGCGCTATCTCTTAAGGTGTGCGAGAAAGGTCTCCGTTATGACCTTACTGTCCCTTTCGCCCGTTTCGTGGTTCAGCATCAGAACGATATCACATTCCCGTTCAAGAGATTCCAGATTCAGCCGGTTTGGCGTGCTGACCGTCCTCAGAAGGGACGTTACAGAGAGTTCTATCAGTGTGACGTGGATGTGATCGGTTCGACTTCACAGCTCAATGAACTTGAGCTTGTGCAGATCGTTGACCGTGTGTTCACTCTCTTTGACGTGAATGTTTGCGTTAAGATCAATAACCGTAAGGTCCTCACTGGTATGGCAGAGATCTGTGGATTCCCAGATAAGGTTGTAGATATCACTGTGGCAATTGATAAGATTGACAAGATCGGTCTTGAGGCTGTAGAGGCTGAGATGGCTGAAAAGGGACTTACTCCTGAGGCTATCGAGGTAATCAGACCAATCCTTACGCTTTCAGGTACTACGGCTGAGAAAATAGCTGTTATGCGTGATCTCATGAGCGGAAAGTCTGTGTCTGGTATTTCGTCTGAAACTGGTCTCAAGGGACTTGATGAACTCGAGGAGCTCTTTGGATTTATTGATGCTGCCGGTGTCAAATGCGAAGTCGAGATTGACCTCTCACTTGCTCGTGGACTTAACTACTACACTGGAGCCATCTTTGAGGTGAAAGCTAAGGATTATGCAATCGGAAGTATCTGTGGTGGTGGTCGCTATGACAACCTTACCGGAATTTTCGGTCTCCCTAACATGTCTGGAGTAGGTATCTCATTCGGTGCAGACCGTATTTACGATGTTCTCAAGGGTCTTGATAAGTTCCCATCTGAGGTTACTTCAACAACTAAGCTTCTTTTTGCAAATATGGGTGTTGAGGAACTTAAGTATCTCATTCCAGTAGTGAAGTCACTCAGAGAGGCTGGTGTAGCATGCGAGATTTACCCTGAACAGTCAAAGCTCAAGAAACAGTTTGATTATGCTGACAAGAAGGCTATCCCATTCCTTTCAATTGTTGGAGGCAATGAGGTTGCTGAGGGCGTAATTAACGTGAAGAACCTCTCAACAGGAGAGCAAAAATCGTTTGCAAAGGAAAATATCACAGAAATTTTGTTGTTTTTGCAATAAAAATTTGCAGATTCAAAAATAGTCCGTATATTTGCAGTCCAATATCGCGGGATAGAGCAGTCGGTAGCTCGTCGGGCTCATAACCCGAAGGTCGTGCGGTTCGAATCCCACTCCCGCTACTAATGAGGACAAGTATACTGCTTGTCCTTTTTTTATTTTTACGCAGTTAACCTTATGAAGAAACTTGTACTTATCATATTTCTTGCATTTTTGGTAATAGGTCTTCAGGCAGGAAATCGTATCGTGATATCAAAAAAAGATCTCACCCTATATGTCATCAGTGACGAGGGCGAGACCTTGTATCGTTGCAAAATCGCTTGTGGTAAGGTTAAGGGAGACAAAGTCTCTGAAGGTGATTCCAGAACTCCTGAAGGACATTACTCGGTAATGTCAATTTCAGATTCGCGTAATTGGCTTTTTGAACCTGAAGGCAGACGTATCCCTAACTGCTACGGTCCATGGTTTATCAGAGTCAGGATACCTGAGTGGGGACATCATATCGGTATCCACGGAACAGGTTCACCTAGGTCTATCGGAACAAGAGCATCGTTGGGCTGTATAAGATGCCACAACGATGATATTGTCAATGTCGTTAAATTTATTTCTGTTGGAGATCCTATAGCGATTCTCCCGGATTATTCTCCGAGCACTACATTATAACCTTGACGTTGTCAAGCCAGAGAGTATTGCCAACTCCTCCGTAGAACGCTTTACCACAGCTAGTGATGAAGTGGAGTACCATGTGTGTTGGCTGAGTTCCAGCTGGTGCCCATCCCTCTTCCTGAATAATAACAACTTTGCCTTTGCTGTTCTTTGCGCGGAAGGCTGTCTCAGGATTGGTCTTCAGGCCCATATACTCCTTATAGAATGACTCGTTAGTGATATCACCATAGTGGAGGTTGATTCTATAGCCATTCACCCAATCTTCTGTGCTCTTTGTGATTCTCTGGATACCAGTTGCTACTCTAAGGGCATGAATGTTACCTTCTTCGTCCTCCCATCTTTTCTGAAGCATGAAGGTTACCTCTGCATAATCCTTGTATCCCATTGGCTGAAGCTTTGAGAAACCTGTTCCTCTGATTACTTCATTGCCAACATCTGCTTTATAGTCAAACTGGAGTGCCTGTGGACGGCCAGTGAAAGGTACTCCGTAAAGTACTTTTGACATAGGGTCCTTAGTTGTTGTGATTGGCTCAGGGAGTTTACCGATCATAATGGCACCCTGGCACACTACATCCATATTGACTACACCGAGGACCTTTACTTCCTCAATGTGTGTCTCGATTCTTGCGCAATATCCATTGCCTCTCTTTTCAGGGAATACTGTGTTGTTGGTCTTGGTTACTCCAGCAACGACTGCAAGGACGTTGTTTGTTCTCCAAAGATATCCGCCAGGTGCGTTGAAAGGAGTTTTACCTGTTACAGTGTTGCCGTAGTTTCCGTAAAACTCATAAAGTTTCTTGTTCTGTCCTCCGATCAGGTCAGACTCTTTTACTTCTCTGGAACACCATTTGTCAAATGTACCATAGCTGTTTATAGCTTGAATTACGTCCTGCTGTGCGTGTGAAACGATGGCTGACATGCAAAAAGTTAGAAATGACAGCCCTAGTGGTTTAAGAAATCTCATTATCTTTGTATTTTTGGTAAAATTTATGGGACATTTTTAATCCTATTTGCAAATATAGACACTTTTTGAATATTACAAGTCCAACGAAGGTTATGAAGCGCATCATATTATTGTTATTGGTCCTATGTTCGTCATTGATTCTTATGGCGTCTCCTGCTCGTTTCAGCAGAGTTCTGTTGACCCAGCCTGATGGTAGTACATTCTATGCTCATGTCAGTGGAGATGAGTTCATGAAGATAAAAACTACTGAAAGTGGTGAGGCGATCATACAGGATGCAGACGGCTGGTGGAGTTATGCAAAGTATGATGTGGATGGAAACAAGACCTCTTCAGGTTGCCATGTCGGAGATAAGGCACAAGGTAGCATACTTGCAGACAGTAGATATATACCTTATGATATCTTGTCTTACAGAGCTGCTAAAAAGAGAACTCAGGCCGAACTTATTCGTGTGCAATATAGTGACAGACAGCGTAGTATGAAGGCCTCTTCTCAACAGAATAAAGCCGGTCTGGTTATTCTTGCTCAGTTTAGCGGCAATAACGAGAAATTCAAGTACACGAAGAATGACTTTGTTGCAATGCTTACTCAGAAAGGCTATTCTGTTAATGGGGCAACTGGTTCAGCTAAGGAGTATTTTGATGATCAGTTCAATGGCATGTATGATTTCAGCTTCGATGTTACGGATATTGTCACCGTGAGTCAGAATCGTAGCTACTATGGTGGAAATACATCCAGTGGTGATGATGCCAACCCTCATAAGATGGTTATTGAAGCCTGTAAACTTGTAGATGGTTCGGTTGACTTTAGAAAATATGATCAGGATGGCGATAATGTAGTGGATAATGTGTTTGTTTTTTTCGCCGGATTGGATGAGGCTTCAGGTGCAACAGAAGACCATATCTGGTCGCATGCTTGGTATATCTATAGCGGAGCAAGAGAGAATCTCTTCCTGGACGGTGTGAGAATCGACAGGTATGCTTGTTCTTCAGAGTTGGATGGATATACTTATGTCAACCCTCCTATGGCTGCAATCGGAACATTCTGCCATGAGTACTCCCACACGCTCGGACTTCCGGATTTTTACGATACAGATTATAACCAGGGAGGTTATTCTGCCGCCCTATGGCGTAAAACCTCATTGATGGATGGTGGTAATTATAACAATAATTCAAACACACCTCCTTATTTCAATGCGATAGAACGTGAGATTCTGGGACTATCTGAGCCTATCGTAATTACTGAGGCGGGTGATTTTGAGTTGCCTCCAATCAATCAGGGTGTGTACTATCGTATCAATACAACGACTGCGGACGAGTATTTCCTTATCGAATACCGTGATGGAAAAGGTTGGGACAGATATGTCGGTGGTCAGGGCGTGCTTATATATCATGTGGATAAGTCGCAGAATCTGTCAGGGCACTCATATCTATATAATCAGGATATTCCAGCATATTATAGGTGGGAGTCTCAAGTGGAGGTAAATGCGTTGGCCAGCCATCCATGTGCTGATATTATAGAGGCTGATAAGAGAACGGATTCCTTTTCAAATTATACTGACTCTAATTATCAGACTCTGCAAGGCTCGCTGATAGGACTTTTCTACCCTTATAGTAATGTGAATTATCTTACACCTCTTACAACACCAGGTCTCAAGGGTTGGGGTGATACTGAAGTCAAGTATGCAATTACTGATATTACAGTTAAGGACGGAAAGGCTAGCTTCAGTGCAATAGGATTCTCAGGTGAGGCACTTCCTACACCAGTAAAGATCAGCAAGGAAATCTATCAGGATTGCGCTATTCTACGCTTTAATAGTAGCCTGCCATTTATTGGAGATGCTAAAATCGTTTTTAATGCTGCGGGAAAACCAGCTCAGACAATGATTATCCCATCGTATAAGCAGGGCTGCTGGGCTGTCGAACTGGATAGGCTCGATCCGATGACCAGCTATACAGTTCAGATTTCATTTGTGCAGGAAGGCTCTTTCGGCGAATCAGTCAAGACTACCTTCATGACAAAGAAGCAGGAGGAGGGTGCAATGCCGTATATCTATTTTGGTGAGGCATATAGGAACGAGGATGGCTCATTCAGAAAGGATACAATAATTCCGCTGAGAGTGTACAACTCGTCAGAAGCAGAGAGCGTGAGGTGGTCATTCAATGGTTCGGAGGCAAAGCGTGACGAAGAATTGTATTTTAGACTGACAACTTCAGGTACGTTAAAGGCGTATATTACATGGGAAGATGGTAGTGAGGAAGTGATTATCAAGAATATTAAAGTGGTAGAGTAGTATGAAGAAGTTTATAGCATATATCTGCGGCTTGGTCGTATTTGCCAGTCTTACAGGATGTAATCCGTACGATGTGGAGGAAATACTTATCAGCAGGGACGATGTTTCGCTTACAATAAAAGGTGAGCCGATTTTTGTTTATGACGAGGGAACTTGCCAGGTGGCTTATAATTCAGACAGACATGAGTGTCGAGCTATGACTGATGATGTAACTCGGTATTTTGTGCTTAAGGCTCATGAGAGAATGACTCACGCCTTTCAGGAGTTTACTGCAGATTTGACATATACTTATGCCGGCAGTGTAGTTGCAGAAAAAGATCTTCTCTTTAGAATTGAGAAGATCGATAATTCAACAGGTCTAGTTTGGCTCTGGTGTTCGGATTCAGCTATTGGAATTGTTGTTAAGCTGTTCTAAATCTGACGATTAAAGCTAGCAATAGCAGCAGGAATAGGAACGTGCATACACGTCCGGTAATGTCTCCATGACTTACAAAGAAGGTTATATCCTTACGTAGAGGGATGTAACCTTTTATTATTGCAGGTTCCCACCACTGGGTGCTCTCCAGAATTTCTCCGGAAGGACTGATGATGGCTGATATACCTGTGTTTGCACATCTGGCTATTGCTCTGCGTGTTTCGATGGCGCGAAGGCTTGCGTAGCTAAGATGCTGTCTGTAGCCAGGAGTGTTTCCCCACCATGCGTCGTTAGTGATGATAGCCATAGCCTGTGCACCTTTCTGGATATATCCGGTATAATATTCACCATATACGGATTCGTAGCATACAGCGCAGCCAAGTGGAGTCTCTCCTGCATATAGAAGAGAAATTTCAGGCTGTCCTACGCATCTTCCCATCACGCCACCAAGCATGTCGTCAAGTTTGCAGAAGATACCTGGATAAGGGGTTTTTTCTACTGCAACCACCAGCTTGCTCTTGTGAAATATTTCTGTGCGTGCCGTACCGTCAACCATCAATGCTGAGTTATGTGACTCGTACCATGCACCCTGACCAAGCTTGCGTGCTGTTTTGGATGGTGGTAACGTTGACTGGATGTGTTCGTAGCTTGAGGCTCCGAAAAGAAGATTTACATTAGGGTAATCCTTCAGATATGAAGTGAACCTGTTCCAGGTGTGGCTTCTGTCATAGTGGTTGACAGTTATGTCATTTGTGAATGTCTCAGGAGCTACAATCAGAAGCGGAGCAGCTGTTGAGTCGTTCTTTCTGAATCCGATTGCTGAGTCAACTTGAGACAGGAGAATGTCGTTCTGCTGACTTTGTGAGAGGAACTCAAACTTGTTGTAGGGATCAATATTTGGCTGGATTATCAAGGTTTCAATCTGGTTGTCTGACTGCATGGCGTCAGAATATTGCCTGCCGATGATAGATGAAACTACAAAAGGTATAGCGATAAGTGCAGGAATACCTATGAGAACAGCAGATTTAGCTTTGATATTGAATCTGTTCCAGCTTCCGTCCGATAGGGAAACCAGTAGTCCGAATATGCTTAGGTTTGTAAGCCAGATCCAAAGAGAACCTCCAAGAGTTCCTGTGTATTCGTACCATTGGATAGAACCAATAGAGCGGGCGAATGAATTACCTAGGACAAGCCAAGGCCACGAGATCTCTGCGTCAAAATAGAAACGTTCCCACGCTATCCATGCTACCATTAGAAAAAGATATGGCAGAGCGCCTCTGAATCTCTTTTTGCTCCATCTGAAGAGGCCGAATATGAGTGACATCTGGAATGCATTGGCAAACACAGCAAAAAGTCCTCCTCCGACAGTTGCATTGCATACCCAGAATGTTGTGATGGCATTCCATAGTACGAACGCACTATAATGATAAACCCACACGCGTTTCTTTTCCATCATTGTGGCGATGCGGTCCATGCATAGAAGCGGAATTAAGCCAAATAGTGCGAGGAAACCTGTGTGAGGAATCAGGAAGGGGATAGACATAAGTATCGCGAACAATACGACTAGTCCCCATAATAGTATATTTTCTCTCTTCATTGTGTATTCAAAACGGTTATGCTGCAAAGATATGAAGAAATTTATTTATCTTTGTCTGTTTGTATAATCTTTGGAAAGAACCATATATGATGCTTGAAATTATCAAGGCTTTTACCGTTGGCATCTGCGCGTCGGCACCTCTGGGACCGATTGCCATTCTCGTCATTCAGAAGTCTTTGAGTGGAGGACATAAGGCTGGCTTTATTGCTGGTCTTGGTGCATCTGTGGTTGATACCTTATATGCAGTTGTGGCAATTTTTGCCCTGGCTGTCGTTCAAGAGTTCCTTACTGCTCATCAGAATATTATCTTGATTGTCGGTGGTCTTGTCGTTGCGATACTAGGCGTCTCAATGTCTGTTTCTGATCCTTTCAGAAAGGTAAAGAAAAATGCCGGTTCCAAGGTGTCTGTGACAGATTTCATGCAAGCCTTATTGATGGGATTGTCGAATCCCGGAGCTGTATTTGTGATATTGGCCTTATTCGCATTCTTTGGCTTGGCTGACAAGGCTCCGCATGATTGGAGCGTAATGCCGATTATCCTTTCGGTGAGTGCCGGTTCGGCTACTTATTGGTTCTGTGTATCATGGTTCTTGAGCCATTTTAGAAAGAAATTTGAAATTAGAACAATTCTTTGGATCAATAGAGTGACGGGTGCAATCATAATTCTGATTGGTATCGCCCTGTCAGGTGATGGAATTTTTAATGTATTTTTCAGATAAACCACCGTATTATGGAAACTTCTAAAGTGTATTTTACCAATTTGAGAACTGTTCCAGGAAATGACCTTCTGACTAAACTTGAGAAGTTGATCAGGAGAGCTGGAATTTCGAATATTGATTTTGAAGGAAAGTTTACTGCGATAAAGATCCATTTTGGTGAACCTGGAAATATGGCATACATCCGTCCGAATTATGCAGCACGTGTTGTGGATGTCATTCGCTCTTTGGGTGGAAAGCCCTTCTTGACAGATGCGAATACTCTTTATTCGGGAGGTCGTTCGAATGCAGTTGATCACCTTGATGCTGCGATGGAAAACGGATTTAACAGAATCGGTGCCCATGCAGATGTCATCATCGCTGATGGACTCAAGGGTACAGATTACAAGGAGGTTCCATGCGGAGGATCATATTGCCCTTCTCCAAAGATCGGTGCTGCGATTGCTGATGCCGATATCGTGATTTCAATGAACCATTTCAAGGGGCATGAGCAGAGTGGTTTTGGTGGAGCCTTGAAGAATCTCGGAATGGGATCGGCGAGTGTCGGTGGTAAACTTGAGCTTCACTCATCTTCTCAGCCGCAGATCGATGAGCAGAATTGTATCGGATGTAAGATTTGTGAAAAATACTGTCGTCATGATGCTGTGAAGGTGGTGGACAAGAAGGCGGTAATTGACTATGATAAGTGCGTGGGATGTGGCCAGTGTGTGGCTGTATGTCAGAAGTCAGCAGCTGTTATCAAGGATTATGACACATCTGAGGTGTTGAATTGCAAGATTGCTGAGTATGCATACGCAGTTCTTAATGGAAAACCGTCTTTCCATATCAGTTTCATCATGAATGTATCGCCTAACTGCGACTGCTGGAATCATAATGATGCTGCCATTGTACCAGACTTGGGTATTGCAGCTTCGTTCGATCCTGTGGCATTGGATTGTGCATGTGCAGATCTTGTAAAGGCAGCTCCGAGTCTTACTGGAAACGCTATTTCTGACAAGCACGAGTGTACTTGTGGACATCACCACAAGGGAGAGGATAAGTTTCGTCTTGTGCACCCTGATACAGATTGGGAAGCAGGAGTCAAGTATGGTGAGAAGATCGGACTTGGCACTTGCTCATATGAATTGATTAAAGTTTGATAATTATGGATATTAAGAAGATTTTGAAACATCTGGCTTTTGCGGTCGGTATTGCTCTCGTGTTGCTGTTTGGAGCAATGTTCTTGTTGAATATTGGTACAATGCATAATAGGGAGATATCAGTTCCGGATTTCTACAATATGACAATCCCTGAGGCAGAGCAACTTGCAAAGGAGGCTAATGTCAGACTTGATGTTGTGGATTCAGTATATGTCAAGAAGATGACAAAAGGTGCTGTGTTCAAGCAGAACCCGATTGCTGACAGCAAGGTAAAGAAAGGAAGAAGAATCCTCATCACAATTAACGCAGTCTCTACTAAGAAGGTTGTTGTTCCTAATCTTGTCGGCTATTCACTCAGACAGGCAATTGCAGATCTTCAGTCTCGTGGATTGACTCTCGGTAGACTCATCTACAGGAGTGATATGGCTACAGATAACGTTCTTGGACAGCAGCGTGGTGGCAAGCCTATTACTTCAGGTACAAAGGTTGAGACAGGAACTGCAATCGATTTGGTTGTGGGACTTAATTCCTCAGATTACACCAGCTTGGTACCTAAGCTTGATGGCATGACTTATATGACTGCTGTAGATGCAATCCATGGCAATTCTCTTAATGTGGGAAAGATTGTCTGCGATACTTCAGTTGTATCATATAGCGATAGCCTGAGGTCTGTGGTTTATATGCAGAAACCAAATGCACAGTATCGTATCAGCAAGGGAAGTCCTGTGACAATTTATCTAACTAAACATCCAGAGTTATATAAGCCAGCTAAGTCAAGCAAGAAGTCAACAACTAAATCAAAGAAGAAATAGGAGATTATGGTGAGAGATGAAATTGATCAGATTGACTTCGAACTTCCTGATGAAGTAGCTTGTGAGGATGAGCAGCAGGAAATGTTTGAGCATTACCGCTTTGACATTTCTGCGGGACAGGTGCCGATGCGTGTGGATAAGTATCTGGCTACTCATATGGAGTACACTTCCAGACATCGTATTCAGTTGGCTATCAAGGCTGAGTATATCAGAGTTAATGATAAGATCGTAAAGGCCAATTATGTGGTAAGACCTGGTGATGTGGTGACATTCGTGATGCCATATCAGCGTAGGGGATTGGAGATTCTTCCAGAGGCTATTCCATTGAATATTGTATATGAGGATGAGGACCTTCTAGTTCTTAACAAGGAGGCCGGAATGGTTGTACATCCGGGACATGGCCATTTCAGCGGTACACTTGTAAATGCTCTTGCTCATCACCTTGGAATATCACAGGGACCTGATGCTCAGGATGAGAGAATGGGTGTGCTGGTGCATCGAATCGATAAGGATACTTCAGGTCTGTTGGTAGTGGCGAAGAATGATGAGGCTCAGCTCAATCTAGCTAAGCAGTTCTTTGTACATTCAATCGAGCGCCGATATGTTGCTATCGTCTGGGGTAATCTGAAAGAAGATGAGGGAACAATTGTTGGTAATATCGGTCGTGATCCTAATGATAGAATGCGTTTCAAGGTTTTCCCTGATGGTGATCATGGAAAACATGCTGTGACACATTATAAGGTTCTAGAGAGATTCGGATATGTGACTGTGGTTGAGTGTCGTCTTGAAACAGGTAGAACTCACCAGATCCGTGTTCATTTCAATTGGATTGGTCATCCGCTCTTCAATGATGAACGTTATGATGGTTCGGAGATTCGCAAGGGAACAATCTATGCTAAGTATCGTCAGTTCATAGAGAATTGCTTCAAGCTTCTTCCTCGTCAGGCTCTCCATGCAAAGACCCTTGGATTTGTTCATCCTAGAACTAAAGAGATGATCCGCTTGGATTCCAAGCTTCCTGATGATATGCAGGCGCTGATTGACAAGTGGCGTAAATATGCAGAAAACATGGTCCCTGAAGAATAGGGACCATGTTTTCTGTAGTGTCTGGATGATTAGTAGCGGTTGAGTGGCATTCCGTTAGTCTTCATGCGAACCTGCTTCTTTACATCGCTAATTACCTTTTCGTATGCCTCGCGACCCTCTTCTGTCTTACCTGCGATAAGGTCAAGGTTAGCTGCAGCGTTTGTGAGGACCTTGTCGATAAGATTTACGATGAATTCCATATCTTTCTCTACGAAACCACGGGATGTGATTGCTGGAGTTCCAACTCGGATTCCTGAAGTCTGGAATGGAGAGCGTGAGTCGAATGGAACCATGTTCTTGTTAACTGTAATCTCTGCTTTGACAAGCTCTTTCTCTGCAACCTTACCAGTAAGTTCTGGGAACTTAGTGCGGAGGTCGATAAGCATAAGGTGGTTGTCAGTACCGCCTGATACAATCTTATATCCTCTCTTAACAAATGCTTCTGCCATTACATTCGCATTTGATATCACCTGCTTCTGGTACTCCTTGTACTCTGGCTGAAGCGCCTCATAGAATGAAACTGCCTTCGCTGCGATACAATGCTCGAGCGGACCACCCTGAACTCCTGGGAATACGCTTGAGTTGAGAATCTGAGACATCTTCTTTACAACGCCCTTAGGAGTAGTGAGACCCCATGGGTTGTCAAAGTCCTTGCCCATCAAGATGATACCACCACGTGGACCTCTGAGGGTCTTATGAGTTGTAGAAGTTACGATGTGTGCGTATTTTACCGGATTGCTCAAGAGACCAGCTGCAATAAGACCTGCAGTGTGAGCCATATCGACCATAAGAAGAGCACCTACCTTGTCAGCGATCTCACGCATTCTTGCATAATCCCACTCACGAGAGTATGCCGATGCACCTCCGATGATAAGTTTTGGTTTGAACTCAAGAGCTCTCTGCTCCATCTGCTCGTAGTCAACCATACCAGTCTTTTCGTTAAGACCGTATGCTACTGCATTGTAGAGAATACCGGACATGTTCACTGGTGAACCATGTGTCAAGTGTCCTCCGTGTGCGAGATCCAATCCCATGAATGTGTCACCTGGCTTAAGGCATGACATCAAGACTGCCATGTTTGCCTGTGCACCTGAGTGAGGCTGAACATTTGCATACTCTGCCTCGAAAAGTTCACAAAGTCTGTCAATTGCAAGCTGCTCAATCTGGTCAACAACTTCACAGCCACCATAGTATCTTGCTCCTGGGTAGCCCTCTGCATATTTGTTTGTGCAGATCGATCCCAAGGCCTCAAGAACCTGTTTGCTTACATAGTTTTCAGACGCAATAAGCTCAATACCAGCGGTCTGTCTCTCTTCTTCTTTCTTAATCAGCTTAAATGTTTGAAGATCTTGTTTCATAGGATAATTTTTAAGGGAGTGCAAAAGTACATAATTTTTTGTTTTTTCGGAAATGAGTTACCTTTGTGTTGATAAATTTTACCTATGCAGAATAGAAAACTCCTGAATATAGAACTTGGTCGTGTTTCGGCAGACCAGTATAAGGACCTTCCTGAGTCGGGTATCGTAGTTGTGTTGGATAATGTGCGCAGCGCTCATAACGTGGGCTCTGCGTTTCGTACTGCTGATTCTTTCAAGATTGATAAGGTCTGGCTATGCGGCATCTGTGCTGTTCCGCCTTCTGCAGAAATCCATAAATCTGCCCTTGGAGCAGAGGATAGTGTGGCATGGGAGCATGTAGATGACACGATGGATGCAATCCGTATTTTGAAAGAGGAAGGTTACATTATTGTCAGTGCTGAGCAGACTGTCGGTTCTGTTATGCTCAATGAGTTCGTTCCTGAGAAAGGCAAACGTTATGCTGTGGTCTTTGGAAATGAAGTTGCGGGAGTTTCTCAGGAGGTAGTCGATGCTTCTGACTTTTCCCTTGAAATCCCGCAGTTCGGTACTAAACATTCGCTGAACGTGTCAGTGAGTGTTGGAGTTATTCTCTGGCATTTCCGCCTGAATCTATAGCAATTTAAGAAGTTCGCTTATAAGGAAGCCGAGGTAGTTACCTACGGCGTATCCGATGATTCCTAATGTGAGTCCTGTTACCAGTACTCTTCTGTTTTTCATAGCCGCTGCCATCATTGGAACGAACGGTGGAGAGTTAATGAAGGTCACCGACGCAATTACCATAGTGTCTGCGTCAATCTTGAATAATCTGGCAAGCAGAGCCTGAATACCCAAAGAACCGAAGACTACAAACAGCAAGTAGGCAAGCAGGTTGAGGCTACCTGTGAGATTCAGATTTGTCAAATCTGCCATTGAAGCCACTACAATGCAGAAAATATAGATAAAGTACATACCTATATTGTAGCTGTGTTTGAGATTGTGTATTGGCTTGATGAAAGAACAGATGAGTCCAAGTGTGGTGAGCATGAGGATGAAAATTACCATGAACATGCTTTCTGGCAAGAGTATAGCCACACCTCCGGAGATGGCGCATATCAGCAAGGTAATACCTAAGAGTCTGCCGGCATCTTTCATTCCTGCCTTAGTGAAAAGCTGGCTGTAATCTCCCTCGTTTTCCTGATTCTCTTTGATGACTCTGGCATAGGACCCATGCTCAAGTGCATCTGGCTTGAATGGAAGAAATTTTCTGAAAAGTTTGATTCCGATAGTAAGGAGGAATGTCAGATAAAGGAAGCTGACAAGCATGTCGTATGAGTTGAGAAGGATGTATGTTTCGTTCCTCACTCCCAGCATGGTCTTAAGTGCAGCAAGGTTGATTGTACCTCCGGTGTAGACTCCGGTAAGCATACCTCCGATCTTTGCTCCTTCATCAATGTTGTGTCCGAATATGAGATAACCTATGATGACAGCAATTACGACTGCTGTAAGTCCTGTCACAAGGGCTTTTAACTGCTGTTTTGTCTCTCTGAGGCGGAATGTGCAGCCGAAAAGCATCATTGGGATTGCAAGTGGCACCATTGCACTGGACATAATGTCTTGAAGTGTGCTCATGCCTTCTGGTTTAATACCGATATTACCTATGATTACTCCGAGAATATAGAGCAGGAGTACCGGTCCGATTTTTCCTAAGAAACTGACTCTCTTGCATACCCACAGCACTCCCGCAGGGGCTATGCAGAATATCAGGCAAAGCATGATAAGGTTAAAAATGGTCATGGTTTTAGCTTTAGTCCGACAAACTTACAAAAAACTTTCCTAACTTTGTGTAGTTCGAGCAATTCCAATCGAAACCCTATTGTTATGAAAAAGATTGCATTTATAATGATGGCTTGCCTAGCCATTTTCTCATGTGCCCAGAAAAAACAGGTCCAACTTCTTGATGCATCTGCATTTGAAGCAGAGGTTGATGGCAAGCAGGTCTCTTTATACACTCTTCAGGCAGGAGAACTTACAATGCAGGTGACCAATTTTGGTGCGCGCGTAGTAACACTTTGGACACCTGATAAGTCTGGTAATCAGGAAGATATTGTGCTTGGTTATAACAATCTTGAGAATTATGTGAATAACCCTGGTGAGCGTTTCCTTGGTGCTGTTGTGGGTCCTTATGCAAATAGAATTGCAAAAGGTACATATACCATCGGTGACCATGTATATACATTCCCACAGAATAATTTCGGTCAGACTTTGCATGGTGGCTTGAAGGGACTTGATATGGTCGTATGGGATGTGGATACATTGACAGCCAACTCGATTGTTCTTTCATATCTACGTCCTGACGGACAGGAAGGTATGCCAGGCAATCTTAAAATCATGATGACATACACTCTTACTCCTGAAAATGAGTTCAGAGTGGACTATCTTGCTCAGACAGACAAGGCTACTCATGTGAATATTTCTCACCATTCTTTCTTCAATCTCAAAGGCGAGGGTAATGGTACAATCAATGACCACGTTCTCTTTATCAATGCATCGAAGACTACTCCTGTGGACTCTGTGCTGATTCCTACAGGTGAGATCGTTCCGGTAGAGGGTACTCCGTTTGATTTCCGTGAGCCTAAGGCGATTGGACAGGATCTTGAGGTTGAAAATGAGCAACTTAAGAATGGCGCCGGATATGACCATAACTGGGTGCTTGACCGTAAGACCGAGTCTGAACTTGAGCTAGCTGCTTCTGTTTGGGAACCAGCTTCTGGACGATATATGGAAGTCTGGACAGATCAGCCGGCTCTTCAGTTTTATGGCGGAAATTTCTTTGATGGCACAACTGTCGGAAAGTATGGTAGAACACTTAATTATCGTGAGTCGATTGCTTTGGAGACTCAGAAATATCCTGACACTCCGAATCATGCCAACTTCCCTTCAACACTTTTGAACCCTGGAGAGAGCTATACTCATACTTGTGTGTACCGCTTCGGTACAAAATAATACTATATAATATGACAAAATGTCAGTCTTTCCCCACTGGCATTTTGTTTGTTTTTTCAATGTCATCCTGAGCTCACTCAGTCATCTTGATCGAAGCGAAGGATCTTAAAAGAAATATTAAAACAAAATAAATATGATCAGACCATTAGCAGATAGAGTAGTTATCGAGCCAAAGGCGGCCGAGACACAGACAGCGTCAGGACTCTTCATTCCTGACACAGCAAAGGAGAAACCACAGCAGGGAACTGTTGTAGCAGCTGGTCCTGGAAAGAAGGACGAGCCTATGGAGGTTAAAGTGGGTGATGTAGTTATCTATGGCAAATACGCTGGAACAGAGGTCTCAGTTGAAGGCAAGGACTACCTTATCATGAAACAGTCAGACATTTTGGCAATTCTATAATTATGGCAAAAGAAATAAAATTCAATATGGACGTGCGCTCGCAGATGAAAGAGGGCGCAGACGCACTTGCAAATGCAGTAAAGGTAACCCTTGGTCCTAAGGGTCGTAATGTAGTAATCGAGAAGAAATTCGGTGCACCACACATCACAAAGGACGGTGTTACAGTTGCAAAGGAGATCGAACTCGAGGATAGATTCGCTAACATGGGTGCCCAGATGGTAAAGGAAGTGGCAGCCAAGACAAACGAGCAGGCCGGTGACGGTACAACTACAGCAACAGTTCTTGCACAGGCTATCATTAATGTTGGTCTCAAGAACGTTACAGCAGGTGCAAATCCGATGGATCTCAAGAGAGGTATCGACAAGGCTGTTGCAGCAGTAGTAGAGAATCTTCGTACTCAGAGCCAGGAGGTTGGTGAGGACTACGCTAAGATCGAGCAGGTAGGAACTATCTCAGCAAACAATGACAACTACATCGGTAAGCTCATCGCTGACGCCATGTCAAAGGTGAAGAAGGATGGTGTAATCACTGTTGAGGAGGCTAAGGGTACAGAGACAGAGGTTAAGGTTGTTGAGGGAATGCAGTTCGACAGAGGATATATTTCTCCATACTTCATGACAAACGGAGATAAGATGGAGGCAGTTTTGGAGTCTCCATATGTTCTCTTGACAGACAAGAAGATCTCTACAATGAAGGACCTCCTTCCACTTCTTGAGCCTATCGCCCGCGAGGGTAAAGCGCTTCTTGTTATTGCGGAAGATGTTGATGGAGAGGCTCTTACATCTCTTGTTCTTAATAAGATCCGTGGTACTTTGAAGGTCGCTGCAGTTAAGGCTCCAGGCTTCGGAGACCGTCGTAAGGAGATGCTTCAGGATATTGCAACCCTTACAGGTGGTGTAGTCGTATCTGAGGAAAGAGGTTACTATCTTGAATCAGCTACTTTGGATATGCTTGGAAAGGCTGAGAAGGTGGTAGTTACTAAGGACAACACTACTGTTGTAAACGGTGCAGGAAATCCTGATGCAATCGCAGAGCGCGCTGCTCTTATCCGTAAGCAGATCGAGACAAGCAAGTCAGACTATGATAAGGAAAAACTCCAGGAGCGTCTAGGTAAACTAGCAGGTGGTGTTGCAGTTCTTTATGTCGGTGCAGCAACTGAGGTTGAGATGAAGGAGAAGAAGGATAGAGTGGAGGATGCTCTCAGCGCAACTCGTGCAGCTGTTGAGGAAGGAATCGTACCAGGTGGTGGAGTAGCTTATATCCGTGCAGCTCAGTCCCTCAAGGGAATGAAGGGAGACAATGATGATGAGACTACAGGTATCAACATCGTGGCACGTGCCATCGAGGAACCACTTCGTCAGATTGCAGCGAATGCTGGAGTAGAGAGCAGCGTAATCATCAATAAGATTCGCGAAGGTGCAGGTGACTTCGGATACAATGCCCGCACAGATGAGTATGTCAATATGTTCGAGGCAGGAGTTATCGATCCGACTAAGGTTTCACGTGTAGCTCTTGAAAATGCAGCGTCAGTAGCTGGTATGTTCCTTACTACTGAGTGCGCTATTGTTGACATCCCGGAACCAGCTGCAGCAGCTATGCCAGCTGGTGGAATGGGCGGAATGATGTAAAAAACATAAAAAAATGCACACGGAAGTGATTTTTTTTCATTTCAGTGTGCAATATTTCAAAACCTTTCCTCATCTTTGCAGCAGGTTTAGGTTTTAGTACACGTTTAGGAGTCGATTGCAGTGATGCAGCGGCTCCTTTTCTTTTTCTTTTGGTCGCGTTTTATTAGAAAAAAGTCGAACGAGAATATAGTGTTTTTGTAGTGGGCTGGTATATATATGAGAAAAGATGTGTATATTTGCTTTTTACAGGCGGAAATTCGCCCAACCCAATAACATTAACCACTAATAACACAAGACATGGATAACCCGAAGAAGCTATCCATCGCAAAGATGCTGATAATGATAGCATCTGCGATTTTTCTATCGGTTTCCGTTCAGGCTCAGCAACCGCAGCCTGATTCAGACGGAAAAGTCGTAACGAATGCCACTGTCAAGGGAACGGTTCTTGACGAAGTCGGTCCGGTAATCGGAGCATCCGTTATGGTAAAAGGCACTAAGAATGGTGTCATCACAGATTTTGAAGGAAAATTTACCCTCAGTGGTGTTTCAGTTCCTGTAACACTCGAGGTCGCATTCCTTGGAATGGCAACTCAGGAGGTTGTAGTAACAGATCCTTCTCAACCAATCAATGTTACATTGGCTCCAGATGCAGACGTTCTTGAAGACGTAGTCGTTGTGGCATACGGTTCTCAGCGCCGCGAACTCGTCACCAACTCAATCGCATCATTCAAACCAGATGAAAATAACCTTAGAACAGCGCTCAGCCCGACTGAAATGCTTCAGGGTCGTATCGCCGGTGTGAACATCACCACTTCATCTGGTAACCTCGGTACATCAGAGCGTATGAGCATCCGTGGATCAAGCTCACTCAGTGCCAGCAATGAGCCTCTTTATGTAATTGATGGTATTCCTCTAAGCAACGAGGCAGGTAACCTCTATACATTCGGTGAGGATCTTAGCTCGCTTTCAGTGTTGAACCTCAATGATATTGAGTCTATTGAAGTCCTTAAGGATGCCGCTGCTGCTGCAATCTATGGTTCAAGAGCTACAAATGGTGTTATCCTTATCACAACTAAGTCTGGTCGTGAGGGTAGATCTGAAGTGAAGGTAAACTATAGCTTTGGCGTTTCAGAGTTCAATAACAAGAACAGAATCAAATATGCAGACTCTGAGTCATGGGTAAGAATCTACAACGAGGCTATTGATAACTACAACAATCAGAATGGCTTTGTACAGACTAGCTCAGGCTATGTACAGCAAATTCGTAACCCATTTGATGGTCTTCCTGATACAAACTGGCTTGACGTAGCAACTCGTCTTGGTCTCTCGCACAATGCAGACGTTTCATTTACAGGTGGAACAAACAAGACTAAGATTTATGCTGCTGCCAGCTTCGCTAACCAGGAAGGTGTAATCAAGACAAACGAGATCACAAAGGTTAATCTCAAGGCTAATCTCTCACACAAGATGGCCAAGTGGCTCGAAATCGGAGCTAACATGAGCGGTAACTTCATTAATAACAACCGAGTTCCAGGTGCTACAATCGGTTCGACTATTGTTGCGCGTATGGTAGAGCAGCGTCCGTTTGACCGTCCTTACAAACCAAATGGAGACTACTACCTCGGAGGTACAGACGAGCTTTCTCGTCACAACCCTGTGCAGATTCTTGAAGAGGAGACTGTTTATGTAAATCAGTATAGATTCCTCGGAGCTCTTTGGGCACAGGCAGAAATCTACAAGGGTCTTAAATTCAAGGCTTCTTTCAGTACAGATGCAGGATATACTCTTGATTATCTCTACTATAACGCAAATCACCCATACAAGGAGGATAACGGTCGTGTTATCGAGAAGAATCGTTTCATCATGAGCAACCTCATCGAGACATTCTTTACTTATGACAATAAGTGGGGTGATCTTACTTTCGGAGCAATGGCTGGTCACTCATACCAGAAGACATCTGCTCGTGCAAACAGTATCGACGCGCAGAACTTCCCATCTCCTTCATTCAATACTGTGGGAGTAGCTGCAGTTATTTCAGGTGTTACAGGTGGAACTTCTGATTACGCTTTGGAGTCTTGGTATGGTAGATTGAACTTTGCATGGAAAGACAGATATGTCCTCAATGCAACTCTCCGTGCGGATGGTTCAAGCCGTTTCGCTCCTAAGTATCGTTGGGGTATGTTCCCTTCAGTATCTCTCGGATGGAACGTATCTAAGGAGGATTTCTGGCCATCACCTGCAACAGAATTGAAGATTCGCGCCAGCTACGGTATGACAGGTAACCAGGATGGCATCAGCAATTATGGTTGGCAGCCTCTCATCAGCGGAGGTGCAAACTATGGTGGTATCAGTGGTATCGCTGTCAGCTCAAAGGGTAATGAGAACCTTACATGGGAGACAGCAGGTCAGTATGATGTCGGATTTGACCTTTCGTTCCTCAAGGGTAAGGTAAACATGATGTTCGATACATATCTCAAGAACACTCATGACCTTCTTTATAACATGCCAATGCATGCAACATCAGGTCAGACTGCAATTCTTGCAAACATCGGTTCGATGCGTAACTACGGAGTTGAGTTCACACTCAATACTCACGTTGACTTAGGACCAGTTCACTGGAGTTCATCATTCAATATTTCTCACAATAAGAACACTTTGACTAAGCTTACAAGCGATGACATCGTCGATCTTGGATCGAACCACGCTCTTAAGGTTGGTGAGGAAGTTGGTTCTTACTATCTCCTTAACTGGCAGGGAATCTATCAGTACGACGGAGAGGTTCCTTCAGGAGAGTACGGTATGGGAGTACGCGCCGGTGATATGAAATATGAAGATGTTGATGGCAACGGAATCATCAATAACTCTGATAGAATTATGGTAGGTTCTCCAAACCCTGACTTCGCAGGTGGTTGGAACAACTCATTCACATGGAATGGTTTGAACCTCAGTGTATTCTTTACTTATAGCTACGGTGCAGACATCTTCGCTCAGTGGATGATGGGTCCTACACGTATGGGTAACTATCAGGGACTCCTCCAGGAATGGTGTGATAACCGCTGGACTGGCCCAGGTAGCACAAACAACTATCCAAGACCTGTTTATTCATATCATGGAAACAACAGCCGTGCTTCTACATATTATATGCAGGACGGTTCGTTTATAAAGCTCAAGTCTCTTATGCTTTCTTACTCACTTCCTCAGAAGTGGACAGATTCAATGAAGATGAGGTCAGTGAGAGTATATCTCCAGGGTGAAAACCTTGCTCTTATCAGTAAGTATAGAGGATGGGATCCAGAAATCTCTAACAGTACCAACCCTGCACTTATCGGCTGCGACAACTACGGAGTGCCTACTCCAAGAATCTATAAACTCGGAGTAAACATCAGCTTCTAAAGAATTAATGATATGAAAAAGATATTTAACCTATTTATATTAAGCCTTGTATGTGCTGTTGGATGCGACCTCGATATGGAGCCGTCATCTGCAGTATCTCCAGGCTCGGTAACCTCTCAGGATATCGTATCGCTCCGTAGCGGTATGTATATCAAGGTACAGGAGGATCCAGGTGAAAAGGCTTATGTGATGTTCGACCTTTTCGGAGGAAACCTCACAACTAAGGCAAGTAAGAACTCAATCGACCTTATCAATTCTCTTTCTACAGCAATGAGCGGTGAGATGCTTGCTCAGTGGCAGGGATATTACAAGGCCCTTATGCAGGTAAACAACGTTTACTCGATTGCAGAAGGAATGGAAGATAGCGCTATGCGTAATAAGGTGCTTGGTGAGTGCCATTATTTCAGAGCATATCTCCACCTTTGCCTTGTAACCAGATTCGGTGATGTCCCTCTTATGAAGTTCAATACTGATGACCTCGTATCAAGAACTCCAGCTTCTGAGGTTTGGCAGTTTATCTATGACGAACTTAATCTTGCTATTGATCTTCTTGGAACTCCAGATGAGGGATGCAACTATCTTTCTGCAGATGCAGCGAAGGCACTCAAGGCTCGTGTATGTCTTTACACTGGCAAGAAGACAGAGGCTGTTGAACTTGCAGAAAGCCTGATTGCTGATGCGCGTTATGGTCTTGATTCATTTGACAAGATTTTCCGTGCAGCTCCAAATAAGGAAGTAATCTTTGCATTCTCATGTTTGAATACTGACCAGTCAAAGGTTGCCATCAGTGCAATGTTCTATTCATATAACCATCCTAACTCAGGTAGCTACTCATATGCTCCTGCTGGTGATGTGATGACAATGTATGAGGATAACGACCTTAGAAAAGAGATTTCAATTACAACTCTTGATAACTTGAATTTTATCAATAAGTATCCTAGCGGACAGAAAGGAACTGACCCTGTGGTTATTTCAAGACTTGCTGAGATGTATCTTATCAGTGCTGAGGCACAGGGAGTAGAAAAGGGTCTTAATCGTTTGAATGAGCTTCGTCAGGCACGTGGCCTTACTAAGGTGATTCCTGGAACTGAAGCTGAATTCATTGAGGCTATCCTTGATGAAAGACGTAAGGAGTTCCTCTGTGAGAACCATCGTTGGTATGACCTGGTTCGTACAGGCAAAGCTGTTGAGAAACTTGGTATTCAGCAGTACCAGACTCTTATGCCGATTCCTGCAGCAGAGCGTCAGGCAAATAGAAACCTTACACAGAATCCTGGTTATTAATCAATAATAACGACAATAGATATGAAAAAACATATATTTACATCAGTCGTACTGGGCATCCTTGCATTTGCTGCAGTGTCATGTAACTCGGATGAGTTCGAGAAACCTGAATACTTCCAGCAGGTGGCTTCTACAAAGCTAGGACAGCAGATTGTTGACGGAGCCACAGACTACATTGCACACGTAAAGAAAGATGTTCAGACTAAGGTGGCTCAAGGAGTGACCCGTCTTGATATGAGTTATATCAATCAGAACGGTCATGCTATGCAGCTATTCCTTTATAAGGTGTCACTTGGTCCAGTTTCACTCATAGCATCAACTGCCAATACAACTGAAAAGACAGATCTTCTTACCAATATGTGTATAGAAGTTGAGAATCAGGGAAAATACACAGTCCTTGGTGCTGTCAATGGTGGTAACGCTCTTGGAAAGGGTGATGTCTTCTTTGCAACTCTTAAGGATGGAAACGCAGTTTGCCTTCCAACATCTGAATATGCATCCGTAAGCGCAAATGTAACTATGGGTTACTCAGGAACAGCTCACCTCCTTCAGGATGGATACGTTCTTGGACAGACAGATAACACCACAGCTGCGCGTACAGCTGTGGGTGTTTCAGAGAATGGAAATGATGTCTATCTTCTCGTTGTAGATGGTGGAGATTTCTTCTATTCAAACGGTATCGGTTGCAAGGACCTTGCAACTCTAATGAAGGCTTGCGGTGCTCACAACGCTCTTGCACTTGCATCTGGCAACAATGTAACTGCTGTATGGCGCAACATGCGTAGCGCTAATCTTTTTGATCTACTCAATAAGCCTGCAAATAAGGGCGTTGAGGCTGCTATTGCAGGTGGAATCTTAATCGTTCAATAATTTAAGAGATAGATATATGAAGAATATTTTCAAAACATTCATCATGATTGCAGCAGCCTTTGTAATGGCTGGTTGTCTGAATCACGTTGACGATTCGGGTTTCGATCCACAGACTCCGAATATATCATTCTCTGAAGAGAATCTTAAAATTGACCAGAATGGAGGAGAGCTCACAGTAAAGCTTAACTCTAATCTTCCATGGCGCGTAACTTCAAATTCAGCATGGTTGACAGTTTCTGATGCCAATGGTCTTGAGAGTAAGAATCTTGTGCTTACTGTAGCTAAAAACCGTACTAGAAAGGAGCGTGTTGCTACTCTTACAGCATGGATCATCGCTGATAAGCCAGTTACGATGACTGTAACTCAGGATCCTACTCCAGCAGGTGAGTCATTTACTTACTATGTCAAGGCAGATGGAGATGGTCTTGCTGAAGGATTTACTTGGGAGACAGCAACAACTCTTCCAACTGCTATGGAGAAGGCTGCTGATGGAGATAAGATCTGTGTTGCTGCTGGTACATATACTCCTGTAACATTGCTTCAGGGTGGTGAGACTGAGCAGGAAAGAACATTCGAATTCCACAGTAACTTCACAATCGAGGGAGGTTATCCAGCAGATGCAACAACAGGTGCTATAGCTGATCCTTCTAAGAATGAGACAATCTTTGACGGTGTAGGTAGTGCATACCATGTTGTTGTGGTTTCTGCATCTAAGGACAATACTCCTGCTGTTCTTAAGAACGTTACAATCACAGGTGGACGTACACATGCTACGAATCAGACCATATATCGTCAGGCTGGTGAAAACCTTGTGGATGTCGGCCTCGGTGGCGGATTGTATATCGGAAAGGCTAATTTCATTATGGAGAATTGTAAGGTGATTGCAAATGCTGCAGCTCTTGCTGCTGGTTGCTACATCTCTCCAAATGCCGAGGTGACATTCAGACAGTGCGTATTCCAGAACAACGCTGCAGACAGTAATGGTGGTGGTATCTGGAATGCCGGTGGAACATTGTATATGTATGACTCTGTTGTATCTCAGAACACTTGCGGTCAGCAGGCTGCCGGTTACTACTCAATCGATTCCGGCGGAACAATCACAGTGAGCCGTATTTACAATACATTGTTCACAGAAAATGACTGTACTCATAAGGCTGATAAGCGTTCTGGTGGTGCTCTTTATATTCGAGCAGGATCAGATGCTGTATTTGTAAACTGTACAATTACTGGCAATAAAGCTGGTTGGGGTGGCGCAATTTCAGGCCACGGAACCGGTCAGGAGGCTGCTAAGTTGTCAAATACTACATTCTTTAACTGTACAATTACAGGTAACCATGCAAATAATGGTGGTGGCGGTCTCTTCGCTTATAATGTAGGTGCTCAGATCACTGCTTACAACTGTATCGTCTCAGGTAATACATCATCTGGTATTGCTGCTGAGGCTGGAGTAACTGATGGAGTTGATGCCAACAGAGTACTTGTCAAGAACTCTATTCTCGGTTCATCACTTGTAGATGCTACAGGCGGAGCAGTAGGCGGTTGGGGATTCTCAACAACAATGCTTGGCGAGTTCGGTTACTATGATGGTGGCTTTACAAAGTGCTTCCCTCTAGTTGTAAGTGCAGATAACCCTGCAGTTGACCAGGGCCTTTCAAATGCAGACCTTACAGAGCTTGCTTCTGCTGGATTCAATCCTGCTATTGATACAGAACTTCTTCTTAAGGATCAGAATGGTACTCCAAGAACCAAGAAGTCAATCGGATCATATAACGCAAAATAACACTTAAATAAACTATTATGAAAAAGTTAGGATTTTTCACGCTTTCTCTTCTAGCTCTTGCATCTGTAGGATGTGAGAAGCAGCCACAGAATGAACCAGAGGAAGCAAAACAGTTCACAATTGTAGCTTCTACAGATGGAACAATTCTTCCAGAGTGGAAAGCACAGGATGAAATCACAGTTGTATGCAACGATGAAATGTATACTTTCGCTGCAGACAAAGCAGGTAAGACTGCAAACTTTACTGAGGCAGAGGGCTTCCTTACTGCTGAGGTGATTGGTAGCAATCCAGTTGCTGCTTATGTGAACTGCACTAATATGTTCGGTGCATTCAAGATTCAGGCAGAGCAGACTTGGAAGGATGGTGCTAACACAGCATTGATTCCTGCTTATGCATATACTATGAATGCTCCGGTTGATAATAAGCTTGCTCTTGCATTCAAGCCTCTCGCATCTGTTCTTAGCCTTACAATCGCTCCTTACGATATTACAGTTGAGAAGATCGTAGTTGCTCCTGCAACTGAGGCTACAGTTTCTGAGGGTGCTCTTGCTGGTACATTCACAGCTGATGCATCTCAGGGTAGCGTAAAGGTTGGAAACGCTCTTAACGAGGTTGTTTTGAATCTTGCAACTCCAATGGATATGAAGCAGGGCGCTTCTTTCAATATTCCACTTGGTTGGTTTACAGTTGAGGGTGGTCTCGCGATTACTATGGTTTATGACAATGGTAAGGAGTATCCTTTCACAGTTTGGACTGAGGGTGCAGTAAAGAGCTACAACGACGAGGGTGGTCTTAAGTCTTCAAAGGTTATTGCTGAGACTCTCGAGTTCGATGCTAACTCATTCCCACGTGCATGGTACATCAAGGCTAATGCAACTGACGCTGAGAAGGGTCTAAACTGGGAGAAGCCTACATCTCTTGATTATGCTCTTGCAAATGCTCTTCCTGGTTCAGTTCTTCACCTTGCAGCAGGTACTTACAACCCAACTGTTGCTTTGAAGTATATGACAGGCACTGCTGATGCACCTGTTGAGGCGCCAGCTCAGGATGAGTTCAAGGGCTTCTTCATTGATAAGAATATTACAGTTATCGGTGGTTATCCAGCAAATGCTGCTACAGGTGCTGTTGCTGATGCTGCAGCTAATAAGACTATTCTTGACGGTGCTGGTAAGGCATACCACACTCTTGTAGTTTCTTCTCCAAAGGTTGAGGGAGAGAAGGTTGTAATCGAGGGTATCACTATTTCTGGTGGTGTTAATACAGCTGATGCTGTTGGATTCCTTCCTTGCAATGAAGCTAACCTTACTGCTACAAACGGTGGTGGTCTCGCACTTGTTAATACAGTAGTTGATCTTAAGAATGTAACAATTTCAGGAAATAACGCTGCAAATGCAGGTGGCCTTTACTGTACTGGTACAGAGGTTAATATGACCAACTGTACAATTACTGGAAATGAGTCTGCTACTAACAATGGTGGTGCTGTGTTTACTACAGATACTAAGCTTGTAATGGACGGCTGCTCAGTTGTAAATAATAAGGCAAACGGTGGTTTCGCTGGTTCTGCTTATTTCTATGTTCCTGCAGAGAAGGGACTCGAGGCAGTGGTTAAGAACTCTCACTTTGATGACAATACCGCTTCTGGTAACAATGGTGGTGTATATGTTAGAGATGATAGTGGTGCTAACCTGATGAAGATATCTTTCGAAGGCTGTACATTCAACCGTAACGTTGGTAGCATGGGAGCAGCTTTGCTTGTAAATAACGCAAAGATGACTTTCAAGAACTGTGAGTTCGATGGTAACAAAAATAACGGTAATGGTGTTGTCTATATGTATACAACCACTACAGGTGGTGATATGGATGTTACTTTCGATGGTTGTAAGTACACTAACAACGGACCAGTAGACGGCGCCGCTAGTGGTTGTATCGGAGGTATCTACATGTATACAAACGCAACAGGTGCATATAATGCATACTTCAACAACTGTACATTTGCTAACAATAAGGCAAATGGTCGTGCAGCTTCATTGTACATGAGAAATGCAAAGATTGACAATACTAATCTTTATGTTGCTAACTGTACATTTGCAAATAACCAGGCTGGATCTCTTGGAGCTGCTATTAACCTCTACGGTACTGCAGCTTGTAAGGTAAATGCTACAGTAGTAAGCTGTACAGCTACTGGTAATATCAGTACTTCTGAGACAAATCTTGGAACATTCTGCTGTGAGACAGCTGGTACTACAATGAACCTTTACAATACTATCGCATCAGGTAATATGACTGCTGCAGGTGTAGCTTCTGATACAAATAACAAGGCAGGTACTATGACAATCAAGAACTCTCTTATTGGTGCTGCTTACTATGGTGCTGATGGTGCTACAGCAACTGTAACTCCTGCATTTGACTATAAGACAATGCTTTCTGCATATGCTGACGGCGTGGTTAAGCTTGTTGGTACAGCTTCAACTAACCCTGCTTTTGGCAACGGTATGACAGCAACAGATCTTAAGAAACTTGCTGCAGGTACTATGACAGCTGACGTTCTTGCTAAAGACCAGAAGGGTAATGCTAGAACTGATTCTGACAAGGTTATCGGTGCTTGTGTTAAATAATTAATGTTCTATGAAGTTTTTAAAAACAATCATAGCAGTCTTTTCAATCTGTGCAGGAATCATTTCCTGCACAGGTGAGAAGCCTGGAGATGAAAAGACTTATTCTATTCTTTTTACTGAAAATCCAGTAATGGTTGGAGCTAATGGTGGCAGTGTTTCTGCTATGTTTATCTCTGAGCATGAGTGGACGGCAGATGCTGTCAGCAAATGGATTTCAGATGTTACCGTGGCTGACGGAGAGGTTAGCTTTACGGTTGAAGCAAATCCCACTGAGGATTTGAGAAATGGTAAGATCCGTTTTACTGTAGTCGGTGATGATTATACTCAGGACCTTACTATCCGTCAGGTTGGAAACACTAGTAAGCTTAAGGTCGAGAAGACTGAAGTGACATTGGCTACAGTAGGAGAGAAGGTCGAAGTGAAGATTTCTTCTGGTGAGAATTGGACTCCGACTTCTAATGCAGAGTGGTTGAATGCGGTACGTAAAAATAGTACTCTTTTAGAACTTTCTGCTAATCCAAACTACTCTGGTGATGTTCTTAAGGCTGAGGTTACAGTTCAGACTGCCTCTGGTGCAGAGAAAGAAGTTATCAAAGTAACTCAAAAGGCTGATGATGCCGAGTTTGCTGGCGCATCTACCCCACAGGGTAGAGAGTTTGTTTACAAGTCTAAAGGACTTGTGTCAAAAGTTATCGAGGAGAGCGCTTATATGGTCGGTGACCATGTAAAGGCTTTTGAGATGCAGTTCAGAAACCAGGTTGGTAGTTCGATTTCCCCTTATAGCATATTCATTTTTGAGGTAGATGTGACTAAGGATGTGACCATCCTTGCTTCATGCAGTGATGATGACCCTGCAAGTATCAAGAAGACAGATAAGGAGGAAACGATACTGACTACTATCAGAGATCAGTTCTATGCAATGCAGAATAACCGTCCTCAAATTGAGGTCCTCTGTGGAGTGAATGGCGATTTCTGTTATGGTGGTGAAGAGAGACTTAACCTCCTTCATGGTATTATGTATAAGGATGGCGTATGCTTGAAGGATACATTTGACGGAGGTGCAGCATGTACAGTCTTCGCCATGATGAAGGACGGTACTGCCAGAATCATGACTCAGGCCGAGTATGCCTCTCAGAAGAATAATATTCAGGAGGCTATAGGAGGTCGACAGATGTTGATTTCGGGTGGAGAAACAATTGCTTTTACTGATACACGTCTTGAGCCTAGAACCGCAGTTGGTGTATCAAGAGAGGGTGACAAAGTATACCTCCTGATTGTAGATGGTAGAAGAGATTCTTACTCAATAGGTGCTGACTATGCATTATTGGCTAAGATTTTCCACATTTATAATGTGCATGATGCAATTAACCTTGATGGTGGCGGATCGTCAACATTCTTGGTGAAGGATGCTACAGCTTCAAAGGGATTCAAGACCAGAAATCGCCCGACTGACAATACAGGCGATAGAAAACTGCCTAACGGCCTTGCTGTTGTAAGAAAGAAATGATAAGAAAGTTTATTCTAATGATATTTGTGCCATTGCTGTGCGTTTCAGCAATGGCACAAAATTCTGATGTCACATACTCATTTACTGAGGCATCAGAACTTAATATTATCGGTAAAATCCACGATAATACCCCTAACCCATATCATAGAGTCGATACCGCTAGATATAAGGGCTGGAATAAGATTGAAAACATTCAGGTAAGATGTCCTGCTGGCCTTGCAGTCTTATTTAAGACAAACTCTTCGACCATTTCTGTTCAGACTGAATATGGCTGGAAATCGGAGTTTGTCAATATGACAGCTATTTCATATAAGGGCTATGACCTCTATATTAAAAGAGACGGTGAGTGGCTTTATGCTGCTTCTGGTGTTGCCAGACCAAAGAAGGAAGATAAGAATCTTGTCCTTATAAGCAATCTTGAAGAAGGATATAAGGAGTGTATGCTATATCTTCCTATATATTGCGAGGTGCGCTCAGTCAAGATTGGAGTGGAGCAGGGAAGTGATATACAGTCTCTTGACTCTCCTTTCAGACACAGAATCGGAATCTATGGCTCAAGCTTTACTCAGGGAATCTGCGCCAGCAGGGCAGGAATGAGCTATCCTATGCAGCTGATGCGTAGCACCGGTCTTCAGTTTTTAACCCTGGGATGCGGCGGAAATGGCAAGATGCAGCCTCATTTTGCGGAGATTCTATGTGATGCGGATGTGGATGCCTTTGTCTTTGATGTTTTTTCAAATCCGACTTCAGATATTATTGAGGAGCGACTCTTCCCATTCATTGAGAAGATAAGGTCTGCTCATCCTGATGTGCCACTTATTTTCCAGCAGACCATATACCGAGAAAGACGCAGCTTTGATCAGAAGTATATGGAGAAGGAAAAGACTAAGCAAGAACTTGCTGCCCGATTGATGAAGGAGGCCTGCAAGAAATACAATAATGTGTATTTTATCCAGACCAATGCAACAGATGCCCTGCATTCAACATCTGTTGATGGTTCTCATCCGAACGATTATGGCTACACTCTTTGGGCTGAATCGATAGAAAAACCACTCTTGAAAATACTTAAAAAGCACGGTATTAAATAGCTTGATGATGAAATACATCAAATTCATAGCCATTGTTTTATGCTTTGTGACTGTGGCTGATAATATCAATGCCCAGCCTCAGATTAAACTTCGCCCGAATGAGACGATATTGCTCTATGCTGATTCGTTTGAGGGTAATGTAGATCCTGTGTTTGCCAAGGAAGTCAAGTCTGCCGGATTTGGTATGAAGGAGGATAACGGTCTTACCGGACCTGAGCGTATCCGTTCCAATGGAGCGCTCAATAATGTGTCGAATTTGGCCAGGGTTGATATCTATCTTCCAAAGAAGGGTACAGGACAGATGGTGGTGATTTGTCCAGGTGGCGGATACAAGGGTCTTACGACGTATAATGGTGGGTTATATACGGCGGAGTGGCTTCTGTCTAAAGGTATTGCAGTAGCTATAGCAAAGTATCGTATGCCTAACGGCCATTGGACAGTTCCCCTTGAGGATATACATAATGTTCTTCGTTATTGCCGTTCCCGTGCTCAGGAGTGGGGAATTGACCAGATTGGTGTCATGGGATTCTCTGCTGGTGGACACTTGGCGGCATGTGCCTCTAATTTCTATGTGGATCAGGTGACCCGTCCTGATTTCTGTATTCTGATATATCCGGTGATAACTTACGACTATAATTTATATCGTAGTGGCAGCCGCCCTAGCCTGCTTGGTAAGGATGAAAAATGGGAGGGTAATATGCAGAAGTTTAATGAACTCGTTGAGTATTACTCAATGGAAAAACAGGTGCATGCAAATACTCCTCCAACTTTCTTGGCTCATTGCACGGACGACAAGACCTTAGTGGTCAATAGTCTCCTCTATTATAATAAGCTTTTCGAGAATAATGTATACGCCGAGCTACATGTCTGGCCGGAAGGCGGACATGCATGGGGATTCTCAAATGCTAAGCTAGAACGATATCGTAATGATAAATTTGCGTATGCCAGAAAGGAATTCTGTGCATCTCTTGATAGGTGGATCAAGAAGATGAGAACTTTATAGAGCTGGCATATTCTGAATCACTTCTTTCAAAGCTGCAACTCTTTTAGTGTCGCTTGGGTGTGTGCTCAAGAAGTCTGTTGCGCTGCTGCTTCCACCCTCCATCATCTTCTCCCAGAATGCAGGTGCTGCATTGATGTCGTAGCCAGCAAGTTTCATAATATAAACTCCGATCTTATCAGCCTCATATTCGTGCTTTCTAGAGTATGGAAGGAGGACGCCTACCTGTGAACCTATTCCAAATCCGATGTCAAATATGCTCTGGGCTGTAGCACCTTTCTTAGCTCCGATAGCCTCGCTTGCTGCGCTTCCAAGGAGGTTTACGATAGACTCCTGGCTCATTCTTTCATTTCCGTGCTTAGCGATGGCGTGAGCGATTTCATGGCCCATTACTACTGCAATATAGTCTGGTGTGTTGGCATAAGACATGATTCCTTCATAGAAAACAATTTTTCCATTAGGAAGACAGAATGCGTTAACTTCTGTAGATTCAACGAGCTGGAATTCCCAAGTCAGGCCGCTGAGCGCGCTGCTCTGACCATTCTTTTCAAGATAAGCCTCAAGCGCAGCTGTCATTTTATTACCAACTTCCCTGAGTGTCTTTGTTGCAGCTGAATTTGAAGATTCCTTTGCAGTGCTCATGAATTCAGTGTATGATTCATCTGACAAAGCGGCAATTTCGCTATCTGTATAAAGAAGCACCTGCTTACGTCCTGTAAATGAAACAACTCCGCAAGAGGCTGCGAACAAAGCAACTGTAGCCAATGCTGCTGTAATCTTTAATGACTTTTTCATATCTGTTGATTTTTTGTCTGGTTAGAAGTGATAACCGAAACGGATCGATACGCATGCATATCCTTTATTCTCGTTTTCTCCTTTTGTTTCGCGGCTATATGAGCCCTTTTCGCTATTCCAGTATGGCTTTACATCTTCAACGTGAAGCGTTTTCTGTTTGTATTTAGAAACGCCGTCAATATAAAGGCCGAGTGAGTATTTCTGATCGAGCATTGCACCTAATGCTACCTTCCATGAAAAGCTGACACCTGGTCTGAACTTCGTGATATCATAGTGATGTCTCCAACCAGATTTGTGTGCTGTTATCGGGCGTCCTGAACTCGTTGTGGAGTCATATTCTACAGAAGATTGTTTTTGGGCTTTCCATACTTGTCTGCTTGTGAAGATTGGTGCGCATCCGATTGCTCCTTCTCCCCAGACATTCATTCTGCCCAATGGATATGTGTAGTTTGCACCGAAATTAATGGGAATTGCAACGTGATTCGATGCGAAACGCTTAGTTTTTATATGCGAGTTTTCGTAATTGTTGTAGTCAAGCCATGACTCAAAAGATTTTTCATTTGAGTTGCGCACATCCTTGTTTGATCGGGAGTAATACAGGTCCACAGAACCGATGAGTCCAAGACCCTCGACAGGAAGGTTATATTGATACTTGTAACCGACTGAAAGTCCTGCTCCATATGCCCTTCTAGGCATAGCCATACCAAGGTAAACAGATGAACCTTCCACCTGGGCGAATGCGCCTGTCGCCATCAACAGAAACGCGAACATTGCAAAATATTTTTTCATAAGTCTACGAATTTGCTGGTTAATAACAATCGTAACAAATTTATAATAAAATTTCATCTTCTCCTAGTTTTCTGTCTGGCTTCAATTGGTGGTTTGTCCACAAAAAGAGGCATTTTGTGGACAAACCTAAGTCTTAGAAGGTGTTTCTCCACGAAAATGCCATTTTGGTGGAGAATTACTCATGACTGGAATAAACAAAAAAAGCACTGAAGAAATTCAGTGCTTGTGCTCCCGCAGGTATCGAATTATTGAACCTCTGGAATGACTTCCGGAAGGTCGTGAAATTCATAGATGAAAACCCTTGGATTAAGTATATCCTAGAGAGAATTAAATCAGAAAAAAGCCGAGGAGGAAAGTAGTTAGTGCCCTTTACTTAGACACAGTAACGGTTGTCTCTGTTTGGGCTACCCTACGCCTGCTCAGATACGACCGAACCATCTCATTCTTGCCAAAGCGAGTGCGTGTGTACGCTTTCACCTTGACCAGTTTAAGGACCACGACTTTCGTAGTAACCTTAACAATCGGAAATGCGATTCGCTTTTTCATGGATTATACTTTTGGAATGTGAACGAATCGTTTCGGAGTGTCTTAGTAGTACGTCTCCTCGGCAGGAATCCCATATAGAAAAAGAAAACAGGCATCCGTAGGGTCAGATACCTGTATCTTGTTTCCAAAAGTTGTCATAATCCATGACTCCACAAAGGTACGAACATTTCTGAATCCTGCAAGTCTAATTTGCATTTTTTCCTCACCTTGGAAAAGTGTACTCCTGACAAGTTTCTGCTGGTAGATGCCTTCCTACCTGTCTGTGGTAGTTAAGATTAGTCGTTATAATACGGTATATAGTGTACAGTATATCAATCGCCGATTCAAAGAATTTAAGCGCAAGTATGCCCTTAGAATCGAAAATTTCAGCACTCACTCGCTCAGAAAAATCTTTGGTCGGAAGGTGGTCGAAACTGCTGGAACTGATGCGGAAATGGCGCTAATTCGCTTGTCTGAATTATTCAATCACCGCGATATAGCGACAACGCGCAGATACCTTGGTCTGCGACAGACAGAACTTCTCTCCACCTATGATTTACTAGATTTCTAAAATAAAGGACACCCATATAATCAAGGGTGTCCTTATATGTTATGTTCGTCTAATTAGAATTTCATTGCGAGTGTAAATCCTGCTGTTGGCTGTACGGTGTTGCCCATCTGAACAAAATTTACCGATGGGTATAAATCCACATCTAAGGCATATAACTTCTTCAAGTCCTGCTCATACATATTCTTTACCTTAGCGACACGTACACCATCAACTATGGCGCAAATGTCAAGTGCAATAACACCGGCGTAGATTGCAAGAGCGGTAATTGCAGCTCCGGTTGATACGTATCCATATGCGTCTGTGCCGGCTGCTGTGATAACAGGAGCTAATATCATACCGCCAAGATGACCTCCTAAATAAGCAAATCCTCTTCCGACTTCTCCGCTAATCATTTGTCCAAGTCCAGGAATAAAGAATGATGCAACGCCTGACCATGCTGGGCTATATCTATCAGCAAGGGTCTTTTCATATTCCTTATAATTATATAGTGACTTGAGCTGTTTGTATTTCATGTTTGGGGTAATTCCGTCAACAGGCTCTCTATGTGTTGTATATAAATCGGAATATGTGTTGCCAGTAAAGACGTCTTTGCGGCCTGATTCGTAGCGAATCATAAGAAGCTCTGATTTCCTCGATGTGTAAGTAACACCATTGGGTTCATCGTAGAGTTTGTACTTTACTTCGTTTGTAGTAACTTCCAAGACTTTTGCTTGAATGTCTGTTCCGTCTTTCTTTGTGATTAAGTCTTGAGCGAATGCGTTGTAACATAACAGCGCAAAGCAAATGGTAATTAGCTTTTTCATACTAAAATAAGCGCTCGCCACCTCCTAGTAAGCATTATAATAAACGAAGAAAGTGTGGAGATGTCCGCTATTCAAACCGAAGGCTGTGGTAATGCCTAAATCCTAATAGCTACAATACTCCACACCCTTAGATATAGAGTATTGTGTATAGGACACAATAGACATAATCTAATAGGTGCGAAGTGTTGCCGCATATCCGGATTTAACAGAAAACTACCACATTTTCGGCTTGGATATTACGAAAACACTTTCGCAAAATATGTCTGCTGAATAACTCAACGTTACAAAGATAAATAAATTTTCTAAAAGAAAAAGTAGGTAACGCCGAACGGTGAAAGACCGATTAGGTCTTGCGCCGATCGGCGCATAAACAGATGTTTCACAAATAACAGAAGTGAAACCATGGAAAAGGCCTTTGAGGTGCTTCTATTGAGGTTTTTCTGTGGATTCGCCCTTATTTGTTAGTGTTGAGGTTCCAGTTTTGTGCATAAATGACAGATTAGGAAACCAATGCACTCATAACCTTCAGATACTCAAGTGAAAATAGTCTTAATGAATTTGGAATTCTTCTAAAGAATTGCTATATGTGCAGTGACTTCTTATAGAAGGATAGAACAATAGCCTGCTAATACTTATCCGGAGAGACGGGCACTCCATTCTACGAAACAGATTCCATATTTACATAGTCCCAATGTGGACAAAGGTTGTAGTTGCCCTTGGCGACCAGAAGTCTCGTGTTGCGTTTTGTACTCGCGAGAGCCGAAAACGAATAAGGCGTACAGTCATGTATGCTATGGTAATATTGTATTCGGTAGTGAACAGTATTAGGTTTAGTGAAGATGAAATCCGAGAATTTAAGGGATATGAGAGTCTCACAGATGAGCAGGCGAGGGATGTTGCTGATTTCTTCGCTATGTGGTCAATAATTGTATTTGAAAATATGAGAGCTTATGGCGGAAATTGATGATAATTTGATTAGGAAGTTTGCTAAGGGCAAGAAACAGACCCTTAAGAAGGGCGGTAGAGCTGTGATATATCAAAGGGTTAGTAGTAAGGACCAAGAAGATGGATTTTCGCCGGAAACACAGAAAGAATGTTGCTATGCTTGGGCGGAGCGACATAAATACGAGGTGGTGAAGTGCTTTGAGGGTGAACATGAGTCGGCAAAAACTGATGTAAACAGGAAGCGTTTTAATCAGATGTTGAAATTTGTCAAGGATAAGAAAAATGACGATATTGAACCTCTTTCCAAGAATGAATTCCTGTTTGTATTTGACTTGAAATCAGTGGGTTACGGGAAAAAGAAAAAGGACAAACCCTCAATTTTGAAGATTTGTCCAGTGTGGCTCCCGAACTTGGACTTGAACCAAGGACCCTCTGATTAACAGTCAGATGCTCTAACCAACTGAGCTATTCGGGAATGATATTGTATTTTGTTGCTCCCGAACTTGGACTTGAACCAAGGACCCTCTGATTAACAGTCAGATGCTCTAACCAACTGAGCTATTCGGGAATATTTTGTTTTCTCAAACGCTATCCTTAACGTTTGGGAGGGCAAATGTACGAACATTTTTTTAACTGGCAAAATATTTCGCAATTATTTTTGAATTTTTTCTACCTTTGTGACGTTTAAAGTCAAAATATAAGGTTTATGGATGTAGATTTGTTGTCAAAAATGATAAAGGAACTTATCCTTGACAAGGATAGAGTGGTTCTTCCGGGACTTGGTTGCTTTGTGGCCGAGATGGTTCCTTCTACATTTTCAGATAAGGGCTACACTATAAATCCACCTTATAGAAAGCTTTCCTTTCGCTCAAAACCTGATACAGGTGATGAACTGATCGACTTCTATGTTGAGGCAAATGGCTTGGATAGGGATGTGGCTTGTCGTATTCTTGGCGATTTCATTCGCGAACTCCGTCAGGTTATCTTTACAAAAAAGGTTGTAATCCTTCCTGGACTTGGACGTTTGAGAGCTACAAAGGAGAACCATCTTTTCTTTATTCCTGAGGAAGGACTTGATATTTACCCAGCTGGTATTGGTCTTGAGCCTATTTCTTTGAAGACTCATGTGGAGACGCAGCAGGAGGTGGCTTCTGCTGTTGCTGGCTTGAAGTCTATCATGGAAGAGGTTGTTGTAGCTGGTTTACAGGAAGATAAGGTCGAAGAGGATAAGGTTGAGGAAGTTGAGGGTGTGGTAGAGGATAATGCTATTGAGGGTGTTGTCGGACCTACAGAGGAGGAAGTTGTTGAAGAAGTTGCTACAGAAGAGGTTGTTGAGACTGCTGAGGAGGTGGTTGAGGCTGTGGCGGAAGCAGTTGTTGAGGAGGAGGTTGCTGTTGAAGCAGAATCATCTGAACCTGTTGAAGAAGTAGTCGAGGTTGAGACAGAAACTGTTGAAAAACCGAAGAAATCTGCTGGAAAGAAGTTTATGACAACGATGATAGTTCTTGTGGTACTGGCAGTTGTACTTTTAGGTGCATTTGTTGTTGTGGCCCGTATGATGCCAGGAGTTTTTGATACTCTGCTATATACGCCAGAGGAACTGGAGATTCTTAACTATAAATTATGAATAAACTAGTCGAAAATTATACAATTCCATGTTATGACACTGATGCGTCCTGGAGACTCAAGCCGGTGTCATTCATGAACTATGCACAGGAAATGGCAAATCGCCATGCCACTGTATTGGGTTTCGGATACGATGATCTTATCGCTTCAAAGACGGCCTGGGTGCTCTCCAGAATGCATATCCGTTTTGTCAATACTCCAATGTGGCGTGATAAGGTTACGCTCACTACCTGGCATAAGGGCCTTAACAGACTATTCTTCATCAGAGATTTTCAGATGAAGGATGAGCAAGGAAATGTTTGCGTTGAGGCTACAACTTCATGGATTGTACTAAATCTTGAGACACGTCGTTTTGTTCGTGATCCGCAGCTTATTGATGAGGGTTCTACTTGTAAGGAGGACGCTATAGCTCAGCCTGCTGACAAGATTCAGCTTCCGAAGGACATTGAGCCTACATATGTGATGAATCATGTGGTGTCCTACTCTGATGTAGATATGCTAGGTCACACAAATAATGCAATGTATATGCACTGGGCTATGGATGCAGTAGATTATGAAATCACATCTGCCCGTCCACTTAAGGAATTCTTTATCAATTTCAATCGCGAGACTCGTGCTGGCGACTCTGTTGCAATTTATAAGACAGTACAGGAAACAGAAGAAGGCTTGCGCATCTTTGTTGAGGGTAAAGTAGATGGTGCGTCGTCATTCTGCATAGAAATGCGTTTTTAATGGAGCTTATATATCCATACGACATTGCTCCGATGATTCCACTTCCGACTGCGGAGACCTCGTTGAATCGCCCTACGGTCAGCGAGTGGTTTCCTGTTGTGGAACCATCAGGCATGGTTGTAGGACGATCTACACGTGAATATTGTCATAGCGGGGCAAAGCCTTTGCATCCGGTAATCCATATACATATAATCGACCGTTTCAGCCGAATCTACCTTCAGAAACGCTCTATGCGTAAGAAAATTCAGCCAGGAAAATGGGATACTGCGGTCGGTGGCCATGTTTCTTATGGCGAAACAATCCTGGAAGCAGTCTATCGTGAAGCTTCGGAAGAGATTGGCTTGATGGCATTCAATCCTATTGCAATCATGTCTTATGAGTTTGAATCAGAAATTGAGCGCGAACTTGTAAATATCTTTGCCGCAGTAGGCACTTTTGACCTTCGTCCTGACCTTGATGAAGTTGATGAAGGAAAGTGGTGGGATATTGCAGAGATTGATGCGTCCATTGGCAAAGGAGTATTCACTCCAAACTTCGAATCAGAATTTCAAATGATTCGCAATCAACTGTTAGCACTTCTGTAATTTTTCGGTTATATTTGTCTTTGATACACAAAAACAGGTATAACTATGTCAAGCATTGAATGTTTTGTGCCGTCAATGAACGGTGAAGACATATCCACAACAGTTGAATCCTTCAGCAGAAGTCATTCATTTACAGGTGTTACAATCCTTTCAGGCGTTTCGCTCAGATCGACTCAGACTCTAAAGAGCATTGCTGAAGCCGTATCTCAAAAGTACATCCTTATTTATACTAAAGACCTACCTCTGGAAATGGGCCTTTTTGCCCTTGATCGCTTTATCGCTATTGCAGAGGATACCAAGGCAGATATGCTTTATGCAGATCATTATGAAGTTGTGGATGGTCAACGCAAAAAGCATCCGGTGATTGACTGCCAGAAGGGTGCTCTCCGAGATGACTTTGACTTTGGAAGTGTGCTTGTTTTCAGAAGTGCCTCATTCCGCAAGGCCGTTCGTGCTATGGAGGAAGACTATGAGTGGGGAGCCCTATATGACCTTCGTCTGAGAATGAAGAAGATTGTTCATGTTAATGAATATCTCTATACTGAAATTGAAACTGACACCCGTAAGTCAGGCGAGAAACAGTTCGATTATGTGGATCCGAAGAATAGGGCAGTCCAGATCGAGATGGAGCAGGTATGTACAGCTCATCTCAAGCGTATCGGGGCATATCTTGAGCCTAAATTCAAGGATGTAGAGTTCACTGGAGGCTTTCCAGTGACGGCGTCTGTCGTTATTCCGGTATATAACAGAGTCAGGACAGTAAAAGATGCTGTGGAAAGCGCCTTGGCTCAGCAGTGTGATTTCCCGTTCAACGTAATTGTCGTTGATAATCATTCTACAGATGGCACAACCGAGCTTTTGGAGGAAATTGCAGCTAAGGATGAAAGACTTGTGCATATTGTTCCTGCTAAATATGACCTAGGTATCGGTGGTTGCTGGAACCTTGCAGTTCATAGCGAAAAATGTGGTGAGTTTGCAGTTCAGCTTGATAGCGATGATGTCTATAGTAGTCCTGATACACTGACAAAAATCGTGAATGCTTTCCGTGAACAGAATTGTGCAATGGTTGTCGGAACATATCAGATGACAAATTTCGATATGCAGCCAATCCCGCCAGGAATCATTGATCATCGCGAGTGGACAGAGGAAAATGGCCGCAACAATGCGCTTAGGATCAATGGACTGGGTGCGCCACGTGCCTTCTGGACTCCGCTTCTTCGTCAGATAAACCTTCCAAACACAAGCTATGGAGAAGACTATGCTCTTGGTCTGCGAATCAGTCGAGAGTATCGTATCGGTCGAATCTATGACGTGCTTTACTGCTGCCGCCGATGGGAGGGTAACTCGGATGCTGCACTCGATATCGAAAAAATAAATGCGAATAACTTATACAAGGACCGCATCCGTACGTGGGAACTAGAAGCCCGTTTGAAGAAATGAAAGAAACCAGAATACATAAATTCGTAGGAGACCAGCTTTCACGCTGGCCTCTGGCGTGTAATAATTTCCGTGCTCTGAAGGATGTGCGTGTCAGGGAATTGGAAGTCGGAGGCCTGACTGTTAAGCTACAGTTCAATCCGGCGCGAATGATTTCCTCTGCAGCCAAGTTGACAAAAGAGGAGATTGCTAAGCGCAGATGCTTCCTTTGTCGTGAAAACAGGCCGCCAGAGCAGATCATGCTCAAATTTGAGGGACGCAAAGGTAAGAAGTATGACATCCTTGTAAATCCATATCCTATATTTCCGGACCACCTTGTGATTGCAAAGTCAAAGCACACAGATCAGTCTATCTGGCACAGATATATTGATATGCTTGACCTTGCAAGGAAGTACCACAGCTGCGCATTCTTCTACAATGGACCTAAAAGTGGTGCTTCTGCTCCGGATCACCACCATTTCCAGGGAGTTCCGAAGGGTATGATGCCTCTTGAGAATGATATCAATCATTATCTTGATCAGTTGACACAGGTAGAATCTCAGGATAATCCATTAAACTATCTTGTCTCTAATCAGGATGCGCATCTATATCATTATCAGAAGTTTACTACTGGTGTTTTCGTGCTTCGTTCTGAGACTTCGAAGTCTGCAGCCAAACTTTTCTACCGTCTTTTAGATTGTGCAGATATCCCAGAAGGTGAGCCTGAGCCGCTGATAAATCTATACTCTTGGTGGAGTCATGGTGAGTTCCGTACAGTTGTGGTTTTCCGTCGTTCACACCGCTCTCACCACTATTGGTCTGAGGGTCCGGATCACCTGACAATGAGCCCTGGTTGTGCAGATATGGCAGGTGTTTTCATTGTGCCGGTTGAGAAAGAGTATGATGCATTGACATCGGAGTGGCTTTCAGATATGGTGCGAGAAGTGTCTGTACCTGAGGAGGAACAGGCAAGAATAATCAATCGCCTTACTCGCGAGCAACAACTTCTTAATGTCGGCATTATGAACTCTGATGAGTTGGAGTTCGAAATCTTGGCAGATGGAGCCGGCCCACGTAAGGCAAAGGTACGTGAAGGTAAGATTGAATATGATGGGGCCTTGTACGACGAACTATATTTTGAAGCTCCTAACCCATCTACAATGTTCGCAGAACCTTCATTTATTCTGCATGGAGTGACTATTGGAGTGGGATTCCACTGGGAACGCAAGGAAAACCAGAAGTTTGCCGGTGCCTTGAAGATAATCGTGGAGAAGAATCGTCTTGTAGCAATAAATGTTGTCGGCATCGAAGATTATCTTTTGAGTGTCATATCTTCTGAGATGAGTGCTACAGCATCTGAGGAGTTCTTGAAGGCTCATGCCGTGATTTCCCGTTCATGGGTGTTGGCACAGATCTCTGCTCTCCGCACAGATTGTTGCTATCCAGTTCCGGAAGGAGTGAATAATGTACCTTCTTTGGTTTCAAATCTTGACTCCCTTTTTGCTAAGAACGAGGCGAATGAGAGTTCGGATCTGATCGAGTATACCAAGTGGTACGATAAGGAGGATCACAAACTCTTCGATGTTTGCGCAGATGATCATTGTCAACGATATCAGGGACTTACACGTGCTGTAGGAAAGCGTGTGCGTAGGGTGATAGACGCAACATGGGGACAGGCTTTGCATTATGACGGCAAGCTTTGTGACGCCCGTTTCTCAAAATGCTGTGGTGGCAAGATGGAGAAGTTCTCTTCATGCTGGGAAGATAAGGACTATGCCTATTTACAGCCTCTTGCAGATACTCCGGACCATAATCCTGAAGGAGAGTGCTTCTGTGCTACACAGGACAAGGAAATCCTGGGACAGGTACTCAATAACTACGATCAGGAGACAGTGGACTTCTACCGCTGGACTCAGGAATACGACAGAGCTGAACTTGCAGACCTGATAGAACGCAGAAGCGGAATCGCTCTTGGGCAGATTCAGACACTTGAGCCACTCGAAAGAGGTGAGTCTGGACGTATCATCCGCCTTAAGATTACAGGTGAAGACCGCACTCTCATAGTTGGAAAGGAACTTGAAATCCGCCGTATCCTTTCGGACTCACATTTGAAGAGCTCTGCCTTCGATGTCAGCTATATTGGTGACAATATAATCAGGCTTGATGGCTGCGGATGGGGTCACGGAGTCGGACTTTGCCAGATCGGAGCTGCTGTCATGGCTTCCAAAGGCTATTCATACACCCAAATTCTAGAACATTATTATCCGAATGCGACATTATAAATCACCATGGAGTTGGATACCGACGCTATACTTTGCTGAGGGAATACCTTACTTTATAGTCAACAACATATCAGTCATCATGTTCACAAACATGGGAATGTCCAAAGGAGACATGGCAATGTATACAAGTTTGCTATATCTCCCATGGGTGATCAAGCCTCTCTGGAGCCCGTTTGTGGACATTATCCGCACGAAACGCTGGTGGGTAATGACTATGCAGATCATAATGTCTGTGGCGTTTGCCTTGACAGCATTCTCGCTTCCGCATCCTTCGGCAGATGTTATCGCTGCAGGAGGAACTCAGGTGTCATTATTCGTCACTACTCTAGTTGTGTTCTGGATTACAGCATTCGCTTCTGCCACCCATGATATTGCAGCAGACGGATTCTATATGCTTGCTCTAGAACCTAGCGACCAATCCTTTTATGTTGGAATCCGTAGTACATTCTATCGTCTGTCCTCTATATTCGGACAAGGTGTGCTGGTGGTTATTGCAGGTCTTCTTGAGACACGCTTAGGCGATATTCCTAAAGCCTGGAGCATTACTCTGTTAGTGTCTGCGGGTGTTTTTGCTGTCATAACTCTCTGGCACACATTCTTTTTACCGCGCCCTTCTGCTGATTCTCAGCGTACACTTGGCGGCTCACAAGGAAACGGAGCAATGGAAATTATCCGAGAGTTCGGTCGTACATTTGTAACCTTCTTTAAGAAAAAGGGGGTACTCATCGCAATGCTTTTCATGCTTCTTTACAGACTTCCTGAGGCGTTCCTCGTGAAGATGATGAATCCATTCCTCCTGGATCCTATAGCAAAGGGAGGCCTGGGACTTACTACTCAGGCAGTCGGCTTGATTTACGGAACTATCGGCATTGCAGCCCTGACTGCAGGTGGAATCCTAGGTGGAATAGCTGCATCGCGCTGGGGCTTGAAGAAGTCTTTATGGCCAATGGCAATGGCGCTGACCCTTCCATGTCTATCCTTTGTATTTCTTAGTGCCTTCCAGCCTGAAAATCTTTGGATAACAGGCTTTTGTGTGGCTCTGGATCAGTTTGGATATGGATTCGGCTTCACTGCATACATGCTTTATCTCATATATTTCTCGGAAGGTGAATTTAAGACGGCACATTATTCGCTATGTACAGCCTTCATGGCGCTTAGTATGATGGTGCCTGGAATGGTAGCAGGCTACATTCAGGAATGGATTGGATACACCTGGTTCTTCGGATTTGTAATGGTCTGCTGTCTTGTTACGGTCGCAGTGACCTTCCTTGTTAAAGTTGATCCGGAGTACGGACGAAAAAAACGTTGATTATGAAGAATGTATTTATCACAGCAGCTTTAGCCGCAGCTGCACTTGTCTCTTGCGGTCCTAAATACGCAGAACCTACTTCTACACCAGGTTCTGAAATTGCGTATTCAATGTCTTTCATCAGACACGTTGCAGCTAACGTTGATATGAATGAGAATATTGTAATCTCTCCATATAGCGCAGGAGTTGCCCTTTCTATGTTGGCTGAGGGCGCTGAGGGACAGACAAAGGAAGAGTTCAACAAAGCATTGAATGATTGCCTCTTCAAGGCAGAAGACCTTGGTGGTAATGATACTGTAATCGTCAACTCAGTGAATTCACTTTGGGTCGATGATAACTTCAGTATCCGTAACAGATACCTATTCCTTCTCGATAAGGATTATGATGCATTGGCAACAACTCTGAACTTTGGTGACCCATCTACTGTTCAGGCTATAAACAATTGGTGCTCAGAGCATACCAATGGTAAGATCAAGGATATAATCGACCGACTTGGAGCTGGTGATGTAATGGTGCTTGCAAATGCGCTTTACTTTAATGCCCCCTGGCTCAATCCTTTTGACTCAAATCTTACAGCAAAGGCAGATTTCAATGGCTCCAAGGGTCAGACTAAGGTGGATATGATGACTCGCAAGGGATATATGAACTATGCGGAGTTTCAGGGCTGTCAGCTCGTAGAACTTCCTTACGAAGGTGGAAGATATTCAATGTATGTTCTTCTTCCTGCGGAGGGAATGGATATAAACGAGGCAGTGGGATATCTAAGCGAGGATCTTTACAACGAGGCAATGAAGGCTCTGGAACCAAAGGAAGTACTTTTGAGGATGCCAAAGGCTAAGGTTGAGACTTCTCTTTTGCTCAATGAAACTTTGCAGAGCATGGGAATCAAGTCTGCATTTACATCTGCAGCTGATTTTAAGGGTATTTCGGAAATGGGACCACTTGTTCTTGATCAGGTAAAGCAGAAATGTTATGTGGAGATTTCTGAGAAGGGTACTGAGGCTGCCGCAGTCACTGTTGCTCAGATCAGGCTGACTTCAGCCAGACCATCATCCTATGTGAAAATGACAGTTGACCGTCCATATATATTCTTTATCGTTGACACTCAGAACAGCAATGTGATGTTTGCTGGTCGAGTTATGAATCTGTAAAAAGTTTAGACCTATGAAATATCTGTATCTTCTTGCACTATGTTGTGTCTTACCATTTACATCTTGCGCAGCCACAACGGAAAATGAAGCTCCTGTAGCTAAGAGAGTTAAGCCGGGAATCGAAGTTCTTAGAGATCGTGGATTCGAAGAGTTGAAGGGATTGAGAGTGGGACTCGTAACCAATCCTAGTGGTGTGGATTCTCAGTTGAAGTCTACAATTGACATCCTTCATGAGGCTCCGGAAGTTAATCTGGTGGCTCTTTATGGTCCGGAACATGGTGTGCGTGGCGATGCGTATGCTGGTGATAAGGTTACGGATTTCGTAGATCCCAAAACAGGGCTTCCTGTTTATTCTCTTTATGGTGCGACGCGCAAACCGACTCCTGAGATGCTTAATGGCATTGATGTGATGGTGTATGATATCCAGGATGTGGGTGTGCGTTCATATACTTACATCAGTACCTTGGGTCTTGTGATGGAGGCTTGTGGTGCCAAGGGTATCAAGGTGGTTGTTCTCGATCGCCCAAACCCTCTTGGAGGTAACAAGATTGAGGGATGTTATGTTGAACAGCCGTATTATTCGTTCGTAAGCCAGTATAAGATTCCTTATGTATATGGACTTACAGTGGGTGAGTTTGCGAAACTGATCAATGAGGAAGGATTGAATAGGGGACAGAAGGGTAATCAGGAGCCAGCGAAATGTGAGCTTACTGTCATTCCGATGGAAGGATGGACGAGAGATATGGTCTATGAGGATACGGGTCTTCCTTGGGTACTACCGTCTCCGAATATTCCGTTCAAGGAGACTCCGATGTATTATGCTGCAGCAGGACTTTGCGGTGAGCTCTATGGCTATTTGAATATCGGTATCGGATATACTCTTCCATTCCAGGTTTTCGGTAGCACATGGATCGATCCGAACAAGTTGCAGGCTAAGCTTGAAAGCTATAATATTCCGGGAGTTTCTTTCAGAACCATCTATTTCAAGCCTTTCTCTGGAGGTCAGGCAAAGCAGCTTGTGAAGGGGGTCCAGTACTTTTTTACAGACTACGAAAAAGCTCGTATCACAGAGACTCAATTCTATGTTATGCAGGCAGTTACGGAGTTGTATCCGGACAAGAAAGCATTCGAGATTGTAAATGGCGTAGGTTTGTTGGATAAGGTTTGTGGCACGGATTATGTAAAGATAGAATTTAGCAAAAGGTACAAAGTGGCAGATATTCTTGAGTACTGGCGAAAAGATGAGGAGTCTTTCCGCGCTCTGTCGCAGAAGTACCATCTTTATTAACCGCGATGCTGCATTCTGCAGTTTCCTAAAACAAATTTATTATGAAAGCGATGAGACAGATGATGGCTGTAATGCTGATGGGATTGGCGTTTGCGGCCGCTCAGGTTGAGTCTAGTGCTCAACAGAGAAGAAAGGATGACAGGAAACCCGCAGCTACAACTAATCATTCAAAACCAGCCGCTCGCCCTGTACGTCCTGATGTAAAACCCGGTGGACAGTCATCCCGACCTTCAGGCCCAGCAACCAAACCTTCTGGTCCTGCAACAAGACCAAGCGGCCCAGCAACCAGACCTTCAGGTCCAGCTACAAAACCAAGCGGTCCAGCTACCAAGCCTTCAGGTCCTGCGGCCAGACCAAACAGACCAACCACTAGACCGGGTGGACAACCTTCAAGGCCTCCAGTTCAGCCACAGAGACCCGATCATGGATATAAGCCAGCTCCAGGTCCAATTTATGGTTCAGGACACAAGCCAGGTTACAGACCAGCTCCAAGACCACCAAAGAGAGCACCAAAGCCAGTTATCGTAGTCAGACCTACATACGGAACTATAATAGCAGCTAACATTGCTTCTCAGCTTGTAAGAAGTGCAGTCAGAGCAGCTTCAAGACCAGTTTACATTACAGTTGAATCTAGAGGCTTGAGTTTGTCTCACAGTTATATTTCTTCTGGTACTGAATATTATTATCAGGATGGCGTATTCTACATCATAGATGCATACGGACAGTATATTACAATCATACCTCCAACAGGAGCACTTGTTGAATATCTCCCTGATGATTATGTGAGATTTACAAGAGGTGGTGAGACATATTACAGAGTAGATGACACAGTATATGCCTTGACTTTGATTGATGGAAATCCTTATTTCGAAGTACTTGGTCAGATGTAGAAGTTTATAAACACAAAAGAAGGTCGATCTGAGGATCGGCCTTCGTTGTGTTATATTGTTTTGAAGAAGTTTTCCAAGATGGTCGGGTCTCCCGATGAGTGTAGGACTGTGTGTCCTGGTGCATCGTAGCTGGATTTTAAGATGCCTTCTTCTTCCATTACTTCTTTGAGATGACGGGCGATTGCAGGAGCAGGGTCTATGATTTGAGTAATTTGACCTGGCCTGTTCTGCTCTGATACTTTTTGGATAGTTTCAAGAAGGAAAGGGTAGTGGGTGCAGCCGAGTACGATGATGTCAGAGCCGCCTTCCAGAAGCGGAATGACACTTTCTGCTACAACTGATTCTGCTTCAGGACCTGTTACATTGCCTTTTTCCACTAGTTGTACGAATCCTTCTCCGATGTGTTCGATGAACTTGATGTTGTCGGTGTACTTTGCTTTGTGGTTGAGGTATTTGTCAGACCTTAGGGTGCCGGCGGTTGCAAGTACTCCTACAACTCCGGACTGAGTCATCTTGGCTGCAGGCTTGATGGCAGGCTCCATTCCGATGAAACGGATGTCCGGATAATTCTCGCGAAGGGTCTTGACTGCGATTGCTGTTGCTGTATTACATGCAACTACGATGATTTCTGCGCCCTGGCTGAGAAGGAAGTCTGTGATTTCCTTGGCTCTTTTGATGATGAACTCCTTCGGCTTTTCTCCGTACGGGCAGTTGGCGCTGTCTGAATAATAGATGTAGTTCTCCTCAGGAAGCAATTTCTTGATCTCCCTGAATACGGACAATCCGCCAACTCCTGAGTCGAAAATACCTATCATAGCTTTGTTATATCTCCGCAAATATAAGAAAGTTTTTCATGAATGCGGTGTTCCTGATAACCCACCATGCTATTGTTGCTATTCCTGCTATTATTATGACAGGCTTGCTATATGCAAATTTCTGTATTTTGCTTCCTTCTGGGATTATCTTGAGGATGCAGAGCAGAACTATGATGAGATAGGGGAAAATCAGGAAAATGTAAGGGTTTAGCTGTAGTGCAGCCTGAAAGTTGCCGTGAAGAATATTGCTTATTGCTCTTTGAGTACCGCAGAACGGGCAATCATATCCCGTGATTGCCTTAGGGATACATCTGAGGATGAATATGTTGAAGTATGAGCATAACAAAACAACGACGCCGAGGAATATAGTCATCAGCGCCGTTATATTTTGTTTTGTGAACCTTAGTTTCAATTGAACAGATTAGTTGTTCTTGATATCCTTGCCTTCTGCATCCTTGAAGTTACCCATAGCAATGGTAATGAAATCGATCAATGCCCAGATTCCGCATCCGCCGCAAGTCAAGAGCTGAACGATAGCAGTTCCCATATGTCCAGTGTAAAATCTGTGAATACCGAATCCTCCGAGGAAGAAGCACAAAAGAAGTGTTGTCAACCAATCCTTATCACTCTTGTTTGGATTTACAGCTTTTGCTTTAGGTGCATTAACTGCACATCCACATTTCACGCAGACAACGGCGTTGTCGTTGATTTCTGCTCCACAATTTGCACAATACATAGTCTTTCTGTTTTAATGTTAGTTTCCAACAAAGTTAAATATTATTTTTCATTATCTTTGCGTGATTTATGAATTTTTTGAAATGGTTTCAGCAGAACAGATAAAGGCTTTGCAGCAGCGTGTTGTCACGCTGGGAAGGTGTATAAACATAGAGGAGAAACGTGCGGATGTTTCTGCTAAGACTCAGCGTACCTTGGCATCAGACTTTTGGGATGATCCGAAAGAGGCGGAAAAATTCTTGAAGGAATTATCCGGTGTGAAGTTCTGGACTGCTGGTTTTGATAAGCTTGAAACTGCAGCAGAGGACCTGAATGTGTTGTTTGATTTTGCGAAGGAGAGCCTTGGTGGTGCTGATGATGAACAGACTGATGAAGTGGTAGAGCTAGAAGAGGCGTATAATGCTGCCGTTGAGGAACTTGAGGCTCTTGAGCTGAGGAATATGCTTGGAGAAGAAGGTGATAATTTGGGAGCAGTTCTGACTATTAACTCTGGTGCTGGTGGTACGGAATCAAACGACTGGTCTTCTATGCTGATGCGTATGTATATTCGCTGGGCAGAACGTAATGGATACAAGGTTACAATTACTGATGAGCTTGAAGGTGAGGATGCCGGAATCAAGTCTGTTACTATGCAGGTTGAGGGAGATTATGCTTTCGGTTATCTGAAAGCGGAGAGTGGAGTACATCGTCTTGTGAGAATTTCTCCATTTAATGCCCAAGGTAAACGTCAGACAACTTTTTCATCCGTGTTCGTATATCCTTTGGTGGATGATTCAATCGAAATTGAGATCAATCCAGGAGATCTGGAGTGGGATACTTATCGCTCCAGCGGTGCGGGCGGACAGAATGTCAACAAGGTGGAGACCGGTGTTCGTGTCAAGCATATTCCGTCTGGAATCGTTGTGGAAAATACAGAGACACGTTCCCAGCTTGATAACAGGCAGAATGCACTTCGAATCTTGAAATCGCGTCTCTACGATATTGAACTCAAGAAACGTCAGGAGAAACAGGCAGAGCTCGAGGGTCAGAAGAAAAAGATTGAGTGGGGCTCTCAGATCCGAAGCTATGTACTTCATCCGTACAAGATGGTGAAGGATCTTCGTACTGGTCATGAAACCTCTGATACTCAGGGTGTTCTTGATGGCGATTTGAATGATTTTATGAAAGTTTTCCTAATGGAGAATAATAAATAGGGTTGGCTTTAGTCAACCTTATTTGCTTTATGGAATTCTCTCAGATTTTCCAAAGTGTTTCTGAATTGGATTTTACCTTTGGATGCAATCTTTGCTTTTTCCATTGATATGCTGATATTGCGGATGTGCTCCGGAAAGCGTTCCGTGTCTGGAATAGCAATCTCTTCAGGATTGCACTGAAGTATCTTTGCATATTCTACAGCAGTCTCATACGTGTTGAGGTGATTTTCTGCGCCGAAGTTATATATTCCTGCCGGAAGATCGAAGGTATAAGGGATGTTTTTCACTACGTCATCTATCCAGGTGATTCCTCTGAATTCGCGTGTCGCAAAACGTAGGGGAGTGCCGTTCTTTTTAGCGTTTCTGATGTTTAGAATGAAGTTGTTGTGAGTCTTCATTCCGGGTCTGTCAATGTCGTACATCCACGTTGCTCGCAGTGCTACAAAGTCTTTGCAAAGTGCAGCTCCACGCTCTTCAGCCAATAATTTATGCCTTCCGTAATGGTTCTCAGGAGAGACTGGGACATCTTCTGAAAGGAGACCGGATTCGTGATTTCCATTGTAAATCTGATCGGATGAAAAGAATACGAGTTTTGCATGATGTTTCTCAGCTGATCTTGCGAGATTCTCAACGCTGACAACGTTCACGAGATAGCTTTCATCAGGATGTGCTTCGCAGTATCCGGTGTTTGAAATTGCCGCCAGATGCAAGATGATTTTCGGCTGAGTTCGGGAGATGAAATCTTCAACCTCGTCTGCTGAAGTGATGTCAAGTTCTGAGTGACTTGGAGTTATGAGGTTGTATTGTCCCTGAAGGGCTTTGATAGCGCGATTGCCGACAAAGCCACTGCCTCCTGTGACTAGTATATTTTGCATAGATTTCATGTTGCGAAATTACGTAATTTTCCCTTAAAACTATTGTTTTATCAAGCGAGAAATGGTATTTTTGCGTGTTATTGCCACAATAATATAACTAAAACAAAATATTTATAACATGAAACTAACCATTAAGTCCGCGCTTTCTGCATTATGTGCAGCGGCTATGCTGGTATCTTTCATATCAGTTTCAGCTGTGACAATGCACGCTCAAAGCGTAAATGAACAGGCACCAGGTGCCAAGGTTACCGTTACTGGTATTATTACGGACGATAGTGGTCTCCCTGTAATCGGCGCAGCAGTTTTTCCTAAGGGAAACAGCGGCGCTGGTGTTGTTTCTGGACTAGACGGAGACTACAAGATCACAGTCCCAGGCGATGCAACTCTCGTAGTATCATGCATCGGATACAAAGATGCTGAAGTGGCTGTTGCCGGAAGAACTTCAGTTAATGTCACTCTCGCGACAGATTCAGAACTTCTTGAAGATGCAGTCGTAGTAGGTTACGGTGTTGCTTCGAAGAAACTCGTCAGCTCGTCTATCGCTTCTGTGAAGATGGACGGAATTGAAAGAGGTGCTGAACTTGACCCTATGAAGGCTCTTCAGGGTCGTGTGACAGGTGTCTCTATCACAAGTGCTTCAGGTATCCCAGGTTCTACTCCTATGGTAGTCGTTCGTGGTGTCAGCTCAATCTCAGGTAACTCTGCTCCTCTTTATGTTGTGGACGGTATTCCTGCTGAGTCATATCCGAACATCAACGCTTCCGATATCGAGAGTATGGAGGTTTTGAAGGATGCGTCAGCAACTGCGATCTACGGTTCGCGTGCCAATGCCGGTGTAATCCTCATCACCACTAAATCTGGTAAGAGCGGAAAGACAAGAATCAATGTAAATGGTCAGTATGGTTTCGCTCAGATCGCTAAGGATATTCCAATGGCGAACACAGAGCAGTGGATCGATGTAATGCAGAATGCAATCGATAACTACAACGTTCAGATGAATGACCTTAAGGAACTTACTCTTCCTAACCACGTGAAAGAAGCGATGGCAAACGGTCAGGCACTTCCTGACTTTGACTGGCTCGGATGCATCTCTCGCGAGTACGCTATGAGAGGTGGTGCTACAGCAAGCCTCGAGGGTGGTAATGATAAGACTACTTTCTATGTTTCTGCTGGTGCTGAGATGACTCAGGGTTACATCATCAAGACTGACTTCTCTAAGTACACAGGTCGTGCTAAGTTCTCTCACAAGATTGCTGATTGGCTCAAACTCAACCTTAACCTTTCTGGTGCATACGCTAAGTACAACAAGGTAGAGGAGACAGACGGATCGCTTAAGGTTCTTCGTGCAGCACGTGAGGAGCAGCCTTTCTATGGCCCATATAACGAGGATGGCAGCTGGAGAGTAATGACAGAGCATGGTATCTGCCGTCACAACCCTCTTAACGCAATCCTTGAGGAGGACTATTACGTTAACAAGACTCAGCTTCAGGGAACCATCTCATTTGATGTTACTCCTATCAAGGGTCTTAAGTGGACTCCTTCTATCAGTGGTTACAGCATCTATGATAAGACTATCAAGAAACTTACTGAGAACAACACTGACCGTGGATATAAGGATGGTTGGGCAGCTCTCAGCGAGCAGAAGGACCACAGTTTCCGTTATTTGATCGACAACGTCATTTCATATAATAATGAGTGGGACAGACTCATGTACTCAGCAATGGTCGGTCACTCATTCGAGAAATACGAGTATGAGACTTTCGGTGCAAAGTCTGATAACTATGCTAATGAGGCTTATCCTTCTTCATCATTCGACCTCATTACTTCTGGTACACAGATTTATGCAGGTAGCATCGGTTACAATGCTTATGCTCTTGAGTCTTACTTCTTCCGTGGTGCAGCGAACTGGGATAACAGATATATCCTCAACGTTTCGTTCCGTGCCGACGGTTCAAGCCGCTTCCCTAAGAATAACCGTTACGGATTCTTCCCTGCAGGATCACTTGCTTGGATCATTTCTAACGAGAAGTTCATGCCTCAGACAGATGTTATCAATGAACTTAAACTTCGTCTCTCTGTAGGACAGACTGGTTCGATGGCAGGTATCAGCAACTGGGCAGCTATGTCACTTGTAGGTGCAGGTGCATCTTATGACGGAGCTTCAGGATTTGCAATTTCATCTTCTGCACAGGACCTTAAGTGGGAGAAATCAACAAAGTATAACCTCGGTTTCGACTTTGAGCTTTTGAGCGGAAGACTCTATGGAAACTTTGATGCTTTCTACTCTCGTACAGACGACCTTCTTTATGCTAAGCCAGTTCACGCAACAACAGGTTGGACTTCGCTTACATCAAATATCGGTTCTATCAGCAACAAGGGTGTTGAGCTCACATTGGGTGGCCGCGTAATTGATAATGAGTTCAAGTGGGATCTCAGCGGTAACATCTCATGGGGTAAGAATACTCTCGTGAAGCTTCTTGATGATACTGACATCATTATCATTGGTGACTCTTCTCTTTATGGTGGTAACAAGCATGCCCTCATCATTGGTCAGCCAATCTCTACTTGGTATATGCTTAAGTCAACAGGTGTATATCAGACAGATGAGGAAGTTCCTGAGAAACTTTATGCTAAGGGTGTACGTGCCGGTGATTTGATTTATGAAGATGTAAATGGTGACGGTGATATCAAATATGAGGATGACCGTCAGGTATGTGGTAAGGCTACTCCAGATTTCTTCGGAGGTATTACTTCAAATATGTCTTGGAAGGGTATCGACCTCAACATCTTCTGTCAGTATTCAGTTGGTGGAAAGATCTTCGCAGCATGGAGAGGTGCAGGTCAGGAGGGTACAGACCACCTTGGACTTTCATCTGGTAGCGTAAATATGGATGGTGCAAGTGTGACTTCATACTTCAACATCAGCCGTGATGCAGCTCTTAACTTCTGGAGAGGTGAGGGTACATCTAACTATTATCCACGTCCTATGCTTTCAGGAGCTCACACTGGATATGATGTAGATTACAACATCCTTACATCATCACATTTCCTTGAGAGCGCATCTTTCTTCAAGATCAAGAATATTACTCTTGGATACAACTTCCCACAGGCTTGGATGGAGAGAATCAAGATGGATGGAATCAGAGTTTACTTCTCTGTTGACAACGCTTTCACATTCACTAAGTATTCAGGATACGATCCTGAGGTATCAATGAACGCAGGTCCTGCTCACAAGCAGTATGGAACAGACTTCGGATACCAGCCTACAATGAGATCATTCCTTGCAGGAGTACAGTTCAAATTTTAATTGATGACACAGATGAAAAGAATATTTATTTTCGGAGCTTTAGCACTCCTGCTTGCAGGCTGTTCTTCGCAGTTGGATCAGATCCGTCCTAAGGATAAGATTTCTTCAGCTGCTGTAAATGAGGCTGACCTCAGCAAGCTTACAAACGGTATCCTCAACAGAATGGAGAGCCTTACCGTTTCGTTCTGGTGTGATGGAGATTACCTCGGTGAGAACTTTACAGCAGGTCCTGGTTTTGACTATGCTGATGTTCATGGAGAAATTGTTTCTTCATCATCATCATGGGCAAAGAGCAGATGGCAGACTGGATTCGTTGCTATCATGCATATCAATGAGTTGCTTAAGTCAGCGAACTCAGCATCAGCTGAGAGTGCTGCAACACTTCAGGCAAAAGGTACTGCTTATTTCTGCAGAGCCTATGTTTATTATGAGCTAGTTTCAAGATTTGGTGGTGTTCCAATTCTTACTGAACCTTCAATGGGAGTTGTTCCAATCTCTCCTGAGGCAGATGTATGGGCTCAGATTATCGCTGACCTTCACGAGGCTGAGAAATATCTCGATTCTGTAAGCAATGTTTATCGTCCTTCTGATGAGGCTTGTTGGGCACTTCTTTCAAAGGCTTATCTTTGGACTGGTGACAAGGCTAAGGCAATCGAGTATGCTGATAAGCTGATCAACTCTAAGTTTGTTCTTAGCAAGACCAGCAATGAGTTCGCAGGTATGTTCGTAGCCGGACAGTCAAGCAAGGAGATCATCTTTGCTCTTGCAAACAAACGTTCAAGCAGCTTCCTCCGTATTTTCGAAAAGATGAACGATACAGATGCTTCATTCAACTATTCAATGGCTGAGGAGCTTCGTACAGACCTTTTCGCTGATAAAAATGGTACAGGTGATATCAGAAAGGATCCTACTTACAACCCAGCATTCCCAGTACGTATCATCAAGTTCCCTAATGGTGGTCAGAACATGGGTCAGTTCATCGCAAATGAGGACCCATCAGCATCTCCAATCATGGTTTTCCGTCTTGCTGATGCTTATCTTACTAAGGCTGAGGCTCAAGGTGCTTCTGCAGGTCTTGCAACAATGAAGACTTTCATGGAGAGCAGATATGCTTCTGTAAACCTTCCTTCATCAATGGGTGACAAGGAGTTCCAGAACCTTGTTCTTGATGAGAACAACAGAGAGTTCTATGCTGAAGGTCGCAGATGGTTTGACATCAAGAGAACAAAGCGTACAGACCTCTACAAGACTTGGAACGGACGTGATCATCTTCTTTACTGGCCGATTCCACAGGATGAGATTGACCTTGTCGGTAAGGAGGCTTATCCACAGAATCCTGGATATTAATAGATTCTATTAACTAATACATAACACTATTAACATGAAAAAGTTTGCATTTATTCTAATGGCTGCAGCTGCAATTTTTGCATCCTGCAACAAAGAAGAAGGTCCACAGGGTGGGGGTAACACACCTGGCGGTAATCTTTCAGTAAAGGCTGATTTCACTATTTCAGCTAACCCTTGCTTTGTAGGTGATGAGATCACTTTCACAGCTACTGCTACTGGTGGTGCTGAACCTTACACTTACACTTGGACAATCGGTACTGACATCAACCTTGAGGGTCAGGAAGTTAAGTACACATTCGAGAAGAATAACGCTTATATCGTAAAACTTACAGTTGTTGACAGCCAGGGTAACAAGGCTGAGAAGAGAAAGAATCTCGTTGTTAACCCTGCAGTTATTGCTGAGAAGGGTGAGGTGACTCTTGTTTGGGCAGCTCAAACTCGCGGTTACAACGCTGTTTCTACTCCAGCTGTTGCAGATGATGGTAGCGTTTACGCTGTTTCTGGTGCTAATGCTGACTATCCAGGTATGCTTTACAAGTTCGATAAGGATGGTAAGCAGCTTTGGACTAAGGATCTTGTAGGTCAGGCAAAGGGTACTCCATCTATCGATACAGATGGTACAGTATATATTGGTAATGGTTCTGCTAATGGTACTGCTACTGTATATGCATTCAACCCAGATGGTTCTAAGAAGTGGGAGTTCACTCCTGATAAGTTCTGGGCAGCTGATCCAACTAAGCTTGCAGCTTCAATTCAGACTACTGTTTGTGGTATCGGTCCAAAGAATATCTACTTCGGTAACTGTGGTACAACAGGTTCTGTTTTGGCAGTAGACAAGGCTACAGGTGCTCGCGTAGGTTGGGTGACTAACGCTGATGGTACAGGCGGACCTGCAGGTGGTGTACGTTCTGGTGTCGTTATTACTAAGAATGGTCAGCTCGTATGGAGCGGTGGTAAGTATGGTACTCACTACATTTCTCAGAGCAAGCTTGATGGCGCTGGAAATTCAGGTGTAGCATATGATGGAAGATACTATCCATTCCAGGCAAAGAATAACTCTGAGGGTGGTCTTGCAGTATTGACTATCAATGGTAAGACTTGCGTAGCAGGTTTGTTCACAAGCAATGATACAGCAGTTCCATGGCTCTATGCATTTGATGTTACAAATGGTGAGGCTGTATGCGCTTACGCTATTGAGGATAGCCCAGAAATGGATAACGGTGCTGTTGTAGTTACTAAGGAGGGTTACCTAGTTGGAACTCTCAACTATTCTAACGGTCAGGAGAATGGTGGTATCATCATCGTTGATCCTACAACTGCTGAGGGCCGCAAGGTTGCTGAGTACAGAGTTCAGGAGAAGGTGTCAGGTTCACCTGCAATCGACGCTGCTGGTAACATCCACTTCGGTACTGAGTCTGGTAACTACTATGTAGTTGACAAGACTGGTAAGCTCATCGCTAAGAGAGACCTTAAGGAGCTTGTTCTTGCTGACAGCCGTTATACTCAGACTATTCCATTGACTGATCCTGCTAAGGTTTATAGCTCAGTAGTTATCGGTGATGATGGAAAGATCTTCATCCACTTCACAAACAATGACTCTGCTAAGAAGAGAGCATTTGGTGCTATCGTATGTCTCCAGGTTAAGGAGTGTACAGGTGTAAGCGATTCAGCATGGCCAATGTTCGGTCAGAACCGTCGTCACACTAACAACCAGAAGTAATCTATCAGATACTTATGAAGTATACAAAGCATTTTTTATCGGCTTTATTTTCTGTAGCTCTTGCATTCGGCTTTGCCGGATGCACAGAGCCGCAGCCACAGCCCCCTGTTGAAGACCCAACTCCTGGTAGAGCATCAGACTTGATGACTCTTTTCTACCAGACTATCGAGAAACAGGATGCTGATACTCCTCGTGAGAAGGTATTCATTGTCGCTCATAGAGGAAATACCCTTGCTGCAATCGAGCAGTTTGTTCCAGAGAACTCATTGGAGTGCTTTGAGATTGCTATTCAGTCAGGTATCGTAGATATGCTCGAAATCGATGTTCGCCCTACAAAGGATGGTGAACTTGTCATCATGCATGATGCGACTATCGATCGAACTACTAACGGAAAAGGTAAGGTTTCCAGCTACACGTATCAGGAACTTTTGAAATTCGATATGAAGAGAGATAAGGTTTCTCCAGGTGTAAAGATTCCTACTCTTAAGCAGACTTTCGAGTTGTGTAAGGGCAGAATCTTCCTTAATCTCGATATTCATGGTAAGAGCGTTCCAATCGGTCAGTTGGCACAGCTTATCCAGGAGTGTGGAATGACTGATCAGGTGATGATTTATTCAACACAGGCAGAACTTGTTGAGTATCCTACAATCGATCCTAACTTCATTATCCACCCATATGTAGGTTCAGTAGGAGCGGCTACAAGCTACAAGCCATATTTTGGCGCTCTTCTTTTCCAGTATGGTCTTGACTATGATAAGAAGGGAAATATCACATTCCCAGCTGAGATGCGTGCTCAGGGTTATTTGACATATACAAATATCCTTGATTATGACAGCCAGTTGCGTAAGGGTAATTATGCACCGCTCGCAACTTTTGTTGAGTCAGAAACTGATTTTATTCAGACTGATGTAGCTGAAATCGTTCACGAGTATCTTCAGATTGAAGAATTGAGATAATCAAAGCAACCTATATAAAATCAGAGGATGGCTGCAAAGTCATCCTCTTGTTACATTAACGATATGAGAAGAAATACTATTGCACTGATAACTGCCATTTTAACTCTTTGTCTGCCGCTGGGATGTAATGCTGATCCGGTACCTCCTGTAGAGGAACCTGAGCAGGAGCCTGGACAGGAACAGGAGAAACCAGAGGAACCTGAACAACCAAAGGATCCGGTCCTGACATTGGAATGGGTAGGTTATATGGATGGTTATAATACCATTTCAGCTCCTGCCATTGCTGATGATGGTTCCGTTTATGCAACTACTGATAAGGATCAGTTGTATAAGTTCAGTGCAACAGGAGAGAATTTGTGGAAGCAGCAGATTATTTCTGACCCTTCTAATAAGAATAAGGTCTATGCTACTCCTACAATTGATAAAGATGGTGTGGTGTATATTGCTACAGGTTCGTCTACTGGTTTGGCATGCTGCGTGGCATTCAATCCGGACGGATCTAAAAAATGGACATTTACAGATTTCTGGAATAAGGGATCTGCTCATCAGGCCGTTATCAGTGGAGGTATGGCTGCTATCGGACAGTCATATGTCTATATCGGTAATAACGGCTCTACAGGAACAATCATCGCCATAAGCAAGGCAGATGGTACTCGTAAGGGATATGTGGCATCTGGAAATAGTGGACCTACAGGTGGCGCCCGCTCTGGTATTGCATTGTCTGGTGCCGGAATGGTTCATTGGTTCGGCGGTAAATATGGAGTTTGGGGTATTTCAAGGTCGAAGCTGGATAGAGGAGTTAATGGAGCCCCATATTATTGGAACCTATATACTACCTCTGAGAGTCAGGCGACTACATATAATCTGACATCGCTTGGCTGTTTGAAAGTTAACGGCACGGATTGCGTTGCCGGAATTATGACAGATGCGACTTCTACAAAAGTCTATGCTGCTGATGCGAAGCTTGGAATGCCAGTTTCGCTTGTACGTATCTCTGATACTGCTACTCAGGACCAGGGTGGTGTGGCAGTTACTTCTGAGGGATTTATCGTGGCTCCTCTCAATTGTAATGAAGGAAAGTCCAATGGTGGAATAGTGATTGTTGACCCGACATCATCTACAATTAAACTCAGATTACCATTGTCAGAGAATGTCATATGTGCTCCTGCTGTCGATAATGCAGGTAATATACACTTCTTTACAGAGAGAGGCGACTATTATATTGTCAAGCCAGATTATGCTGCAGGCCAGTTTGAAATAAAGGAAAAGAGAAATATTGTTTCTCTCATTCTTAAGGATAGCCGTTATAGCAGAACATATGGAGGTATGAATTCCGCTAAGGTATGGTGCTCGGCGGTAATTGGAAATGATGGAAAGATATATACTTGTTTCACTGATGGAAGTACTTTGGATTATGGTGGAGTCATTTGCATGAGCTATACCGAGTGTACAGGTCCTGCAGATTCAGATTGGCCTATGATAGGTGCTGATCCTCGTCATACAAGCAGACAGAGGGGGCTTGTGATTGATGAAAGCATTGAGGAGCCAGAGGATGATAGTCAGGAAGTTGATCAGACTCCATATCCTAGTTTGGCATCTGAGGCTTTAAAGAAAGGACAGACTCTTATCTCGTTCTTTAATGAGATTATTTCTCAGCAGGGACCAACCAAGCCTCGCTCAAAGGTGTTTATCGTAGCTCATAGAGCAAATACTTGCGCAGGAGTAGATGCGGGATATCCTGATAACTCAATCGCCGCGATTGAAATGGCTGCTAAGGCAGGTGCGGACATGGTGGAACTTGATGTGCGTACCACAAAGGACGGACATCTTGTGCTTATGCACGATGCTACAATTGATGCTACAACCAATGGTAGCGGAAATGTGTCGAATTATACTCTTGAGGAGCTTCGCAGTTTCAGCATGGAGCGAGGTGGAAAGGTATATCTTGAGAACGGAGAGCCTGTACGTGTACCAACTCTTGCGGAGGCTTTGAATGCTTGCAAGGGTAAGGTTTATGTTAATCTTGACCTTAAGGCGGTGGGATCGCGTGCTGATCTCGTCAAGGTCATACAGGATACAGGAATGCAGGGACAGGTGATGCTATATTGCAGTGGATCGGCTGCAAAGGATTATCAGAGCAAGGATCCTACAATTGCTGTCCATCCTCACATCGGCTCCGCTTCAGATATCGATCAGTATGCATCTTGTCCTGGAGCAAAGTTATTCCAGTACAACTACTCTCTTTGGGTTGAAAGAACAAGCATTGCAAAGGATATCAGAGCCAAGGGCTTCCTGTCATATTCTAACCTTCTTAATTATGATACCCAGACTATGGGACGTAATTACGCATATATTGATGCATTCATTGATTCAGAAACTGATTTTATCCAGACAGATTGCTGTGAATTTGTTGCAGGATATCTGAGAAATAAGGGGTTGAGATAAGAAAATATTATATTTGTCGATTAGTAAATATAGCATTATGAAGAATATTCGTTTGAAATTTATGGCACTGCTGATGGTATTTGCAGTATGTGCCAGTGCATGTGAGAAACAGGTGCCTCCAACATCATATCCTCCTATTGAGCAGCCTGGTGAAACTGAACAAGAAACTCCGGAAGATAATAGCACTACCATAAAGATCCTTGCTATAGGAAACAGCTTCTCAGTGGATGCTATGGAGTATCTCTACGGTATGTTGGTTGACCTGGGTTATGAGGAAATCGTACTTGGTAATCTATATATTGCCGGATGTACTCTTGAGACTCACGCTACTAATTTCCAGAACAATAGTGCTAGCTATACTTATTATCTCAATACCACCGGAACTTGGAATAAGACAGCTTCCTATAAGCCAATGGATGCAGTGAGCAGTGAGCAGTGGGATATCATCACAATGCAGCAGGGAAGTCCTAAGTCAGGTCAGGCTCAGACTTATGATACATATCTGGCTTCTCTAGTGACATCTGTAATGGCTGTTTGCCCTGATTCGGAGTTGGCATGGCATATGACATGGGCATATCAGGCAACTTCGACTCATTCTGGTTTTGCTAGCTATAATAATGACCAGATGACTATGTATAACGCTATTCTGAATGCAGTTCAGACTAAGGTTGTGCCGACAGGATGGTTTGGAAAGGTGATTCCTAACGGAACAGCAGTGCAGAATATGCGTACCAGCTTTGTGGGTGATAATCTTACACGTGACGGCTATCATATGTCATATGATAAGGGTCGTTATCTAACTGCTCTTGGTTATGCAAAGGCGCTTACAGGTCGTGATCTTGATAAGGTAACTTACACTCCTACAGGTTATACATATTCAGAGAAGGAGATTCTGGCTATGAAGGAGGCTGTAAACAATGCATACGAGACTCCTTATGCGGTGACGGTATCTACATATCCTCCGGATAAGAACTTTGATCCAGCTACAGCAACTCCTGAAGAGATCCTTCAGTATAATGGATACGATCCTGCAAACTATACTGTAATGCAGATTCAGTACACTGATTTTGCGTATTACAACTCTTCAAACAAGAACTATAAGTCTACAATGTATACTTTGGATAATACAAGTTGGAACAGTACTATTTGCGATTTTGTTGCAACTCCAATTTATACAAAGGAAGATCTTCCGAATGGTACTGTGATTGTTCAGCAGACAGGCAATATGTATCGTCCAGAGGGATGGACAGAGCTTGATGTAGTTAATACAAGTAGCACGCGTCCTGGAAATGTGACTACGAATATTGTTGTTGTGGATGATGCGTGGTGGGGTGACTGGAAGTATCGTGCTTTCAATCTTGCTTATGCTGACAGAACCGATCTCGCTGCATCTGATCCTCGCAGTAATCCTAATCAGACGACTTTCTGTGAAGATGTAAAGTCCGGTTTCGCAATTTATTTGCCTAAGAAATAAAGTATAATTGTATGAGAAAGTTATTTGCCGTAGCGCTTATATTTTTTGTTGCTATCTCTTGTAAGAATGTGCAGGAGGTGGCTCCGTTTGGTACTATACCTACTCCTCAGCAGGTGGAGTGGCAGAAGATGGAGTATAATATGTTTATGCATTTCGGTCCAAATACCTTTACTGGTGTAGAGTGGGGTAGCGGTCAGGAAAAAGAAGAACTTTTTAATCCAACAGCAATGGATTGCAGCCAGTGGACGCAGATTGCTAAGGCTGCAGGAATGAAGGGTGTGATTATTACTGCAAAGCATCATGACGGATTTTGTCTTTGGCCAAATCCTGTAAGCAATCATACTGTGGCGCAGAGTCCTTGGAGAGATGGAAAGGGTGATGTGTTGAAAGATCTTTCTGAGGCTTGCCGAGAGGATGGACTTGGTTTTGGAATCTATATTTCTCCATGGGATAGAAATGATCCACATTATGGTACAGATGAGTATAATGATGTCTTTGTGAAGACCTTGGAGCATGCTTTGGGAAGCTATGGTCATGTGTTCGAGCAGTGGTTCGATAGAGCTTGTGGTGAGGGCCCTAATGGAAAGAAACAGGTGTATGACTGGGTGCGATTTAATGGTACAGTAGATAAGATGCAGCCTGGTATAGTGATTTTTAGTGATTATGGTCCAGGATGTCGTTGGGTAGGTAACGAGAGGGGTCACGCTGGTCGCACTTGCTGGAGTACGATGAATGTGGATGATGATTTTAATGGTCCTCCAACAAGCCGTAAACAGCTTAACGAGGGAATCGTTGGTGGTAATACTTGGGCTCCAGCTGAGACTGATGTGTCAATTCGTAAAGGATGGTTCTGGAAGGAGAGAGAGAATAGCACAGTGAAGTCGCTGCAGCATCTTTTGAAGATATATTATGAGAGCGTAGGCCGCAATTCGCTTCTTTTATTGAATGTGCCGCCTGATACATGTGGACTTATTCATCCAGTGGATTCTGCACGTTTGATGGAGTTTCGTGCTGCGCTTGATGAGATATTTAGTGTTGATATGGCAAAAGATGCCCGTGTTGAGGCTGATAATGTGCGTGGCGGTAGTAGGAAATATCGTGCTGAGAATATGCTGAGAGGCGATTATGATAAGTATTGGGCAGTGGATGATAGCATTACGACAGTATCATTTACTGTAACTCTGCCTGAAAAGCGTACATTTAATAGGGTGCAGCTTCAGGAGTATATTCCTCTTGGACAGAGAGTGGCTACCTTTACAATTGATGCCTTGGATGAGGATGGTTCATGGAAACCAATCGCTCGCGAAACGACAATTGGATATAAGAGAATTGTACATGTACCAGTGACTACGACTACGGCTGTACGCGTCAATATTGAAGAGGCTTTGGCATGTCCTGTACTTAATGGCTTTGCTCTATATATGGATAATATCTATGTTAGTCACGAGTTGACAAATCTGCCTGGTGGAGAGGTGAAGTCGGCATCGGATTGTCTGGTTGTTGACTTGGGAGACAATAAAAAGACTGTAAAGGGATATGTGTATGCTCCTAAGGAGAATGGAGAAGGTGGAGTTATTTCTACATATAAGCTAGAAGCAAGCATCGACTGTGAGAACTGGACTGTGCTGTATGAGGAAAAGATGTTTGAGAATATTGTGAATAATCCAGTTGCTCAGGAAGTGGTTTTTGATGAACCAATAAGAGCCCGCATGCTTCGCTTGACACCAATACGAGTGGAAACAGGTACAGGTTCGGCAACAGTCTCTAGCCCTACTTATGGAGTTACAGCTTTTACAGCTACGACTAAATAAATGATAATGAGGGTTATAGTTGCATGTTTTCTATTCTTTTTATCTTTGATTTGCGAGGCTAGGCCAAACGAATGTGTTAAACCTGTCCCAGGAACTGAGACAAGAGCAGTGTCTGCGGGTTGGAAACCTGGTTCTGACTGGATGGCTGTAGCAGAGGATATTGTAAAGACCTTAGATGGAAAGCAACTTGAGCTTTTGTTACTTGGGGATTCTATTACTCAGGGATTTGGAGGAAATAGAGAACTGGTGACCTCCAAGAATGGAAAAGCATCCATGGATGAAGCCCTGGGTAAGGATAAGTGGGAGGCCGCTGGCATATCTGGAGATCGAACGCAGCATCTTTTATGGAGGCTTCAGAATGGGGGATATGGTCGTTGCAATCCTAAGACTGTCATCATTACAATCGGCATCAATAATGTGATCGCCGGTGATGCTCCAAAGGATATTGCACGTGGAGTGATTGCGTGTGCAAAAGAGGCTGTAGCCCAGATGCCTGATGCTAGAATCATTGTATTGGGACCTCTTCCAGCAGGTCTGGAGCCTGATTCCGATAGACGAAAAGCTTGTGATGCTATACATTCATGTTTGGCGAAGCATAAAGTCAGAAACGTTGAATATGTCAATCCGGCTTCATGGTTCATTAATCCGGATGGTAGCATGAAGACTGAGCTATATTCTAGAGATCATCTCCATCTGAGCCGTCAAGGCTACTCTGTGTGGAGTAAGGAAATAGTAAAACTATAATTGTCTGAAAATAATATGAAAAGTGTAAAATCTATTCTTGTTGCAATTGCATTTGTGACTCTATTATTTGCTGTCAGTGGCTGTGCACAGTCTGTAGAGAAGGTGGAGTTGGAGAGAAGGATTCAGCTGTATCCAGGTAGTGAGGTGGCCTTGCAGATGAGTTGTAGTTTTGACTGGCCGTTGAGGGGCTATAGCCAGAATGCGCTACGTGCAATGCAGAGGAATATTCTCAATGCACTATTCCCAGACTCAGATAGTTTTAATGACCCTGAACAGGCATTCTTGCAGTGGTGCAATGAGTATAAGACTGAATATAGGCAATGTTGTCTTTCTGAGGATACAGATTACGAATCGTTCTTACTGAATTGGGAGAGTGCATTTTATGGTAAGATGAATGAGCCTTATAACGGTATTGTCAGCTATGTATACGATCATTATACATATACGGGAGGAGCACATGGCGGTACATATAGAGGCGCATTGAACATGGATGAAAAGACAGGGCGAATTCTTACTGAAAGTGATATTTTTGAGCCGGAAAACTATCAGATCCTTACAAGTCTAGTGCGCGAGTATCTTCCAAAGTGTACTGAGATGGATATGATAGACGATCCTGCAATTTCTCCATCTTCAGATTTCTATATTACTTCAGAGGGTATAACCTATATCTACCAGCAATATGAAATCGGACCATATGCACTTGGTATTGTAGAAGTACTTATACCATGGTCTGAGTTGACTTTCCTTAAATAAACTTAGATTAGAAACTTATGTTATATATACCTAAGCACTATACTAATATTCTTGGCAATATAGAAAACACCGAGAAGGCTATCAAGTCAGTCAAAGATATGTTCCAAGATAACTTGTCTGCGCAGCTGGCACTGCTTCGTGTTACTGCTCCGATGGTTATTCTGAGTGGAATGGGACTCAATGATGACCTTAATGGTGTTGAGAGACCTGTGTCATTCCCAATCAAGGATTTAGGCGAGCAAAGAGCAGAAGTCGTGCATTCTCTCGCTAAATGGAAACGAGTGAAGTTAGCACAGATGAATATCCTTCCAGGAAGAGGTATATATACGGATATGAATGCCCTACGTCCAGACGAGGAACTGGATAATATCCATTCCATCTATGTGGACCAATGGGACTGGGAAAGGGTTATTACGCGTGAGCAACGTAACTTGAGTTTCCTGAAAATGACAGTCCGTAGGATATATGAGGCTATCAAGGTAACAGAGAATAAATTATATGTTGAGTTTCCTCAGATAGAGCCAATGCTTCCAGAGGAGGTGTTCTTTATACATTCGGAAGACCTGCTTCAGATGTACCCGGATATGACCTCTAAAGAAAGGGAAAATGCTATTGTTAAAGAACATAAGGCTGTGTTTGTGATAGGTATCGGAGGAAAACTTTCGAATGGAGAGCCTCATGATAACCGTGCTGCTGACTATGACGATTGGATTACTCTGAATGAGGATGGGTATTGTGGCCTTAACGGAGATCTTCTTTTGTGGAATCCTGTGCTTGAGAGTGCTTTTGAGATATCAAGTATGGGTATTAGAGTGGATGAAGAGGCTTTGCGTAAGCAGCTCGAGTTGCGTGGTGAAGAGCATAAAGCAGATTTGATGTATCATAAACTTCTACTTGAGGGCAAACTACCTTATACTATCGGAGGTGGTATCGGTCAGTCAAGATTGTGTATGTTCTTATTACGTAAGGCACACATTGGTGAGATACAGTCAAGCATATGGCCTGATGAGACTCGCACAAAGTGCCAGGCGGCTGGAGTTGATTTAGCATAAAGATGAAACATTACAAACTATATTATAATTTACTATGAGAAATTTGATTGTATTTTTGTTATGCCTGCTCTCTTTTGCGGCATGTACACCGGAGCAACCGGAAAATCCACCTCAGGAACCAGATGTACCAGAAGAAGTAATTGACTATGGTGATGGCTCCCAGGAAAGACCATTTGTCATCGACAATGCAGCCCGTCTTGAGGAGTTTATGAATGTCTATAAGGATGCTGCGCAGCCTGCTGACAAGAATAAGTTCAAGTTCTATGCTTGTATGATTGCTGATGTGGATGCATCTGAGATTAAGTGGACACCTTTGAATGCCAGTGGCTCTTTCTACAAGGCGATTGACTTTGATGGCAAGGGACATACCATTTCCAATCTTACAGCCAGCGGTACTTATGCCAGCTTCGCGGGTGTGCTTTACGGAAGTGTAAGGAATGTCACATTCAGTAATGCAACAATTAATGGAGGTAGTGCAAACTGTGGTGTGGTTGCCGGCTTCCTTGGAACAAATGGACTTCCTGGATCTTGTGAGAACGTAGTAGTAACCAACTCTACTGTTACCGGAACAAGATATGTCGGTGGTTTTGCAGGTGTAGCAAGAACAACTGGTAATGTAACAGGATGCCGTGTGGAGAATACGACATTGACATCAACATCATATATCGCAGGTTTTGCTGCATATGTCGATCTCGGTAGCGAGGATAAATATGATGTTCCAGCAATCTTTAAGGATTGTCACGTTTCGGATGTGACTATCAATCAGAACAATACAACTGGCGGTGATATCTATACAGCAGGTTTTGTCGGATTTACATCATACGGCTCATCTTTTATTGATTGTTCTGTAAAGGCTACTATCATTGCGAATAAGAATAATGCTGCAGATAAGACTCTCAATGATGTTGGAGGTTTCCTTGGACGCTCGGCGAGCACTATGGGTCCTACATGTATCAACAGCCATGTACTTGAAGGAACAACTATTACTGCGAAGGCTACCCGTGTCGGCGGTTTTGTCGGATATTCGGAGGTAGCAACAACTTATAACGGATGCTCTTCTGCGGCAGTCATTACAAATGCAGGTAACTATACCGGTGGATTTGCCGGACAGGCTTGTGGCTCATCTATGTTCAAGGAGTGTTCTGCAAGTGGTAATGTGACTGGAGCTCAGCAGACAGGAGGATTTATCGGCTATGCTGAGAATGCAAGTTTTACAGATTCCAAGTTTGAGAAAGGAGCAGTTACTTCTACATATACTGGAAAAACAGGTCACAGTGCCGGTTTCTGCGGTTATGCTACTAAAGGTGTTTCGTTCAATGGATGTCTTGTGGAGAATGCAACTGTAAGTGCTCCGACAGGTCAGCGTATCGGAGGATTTGTCGGTCAGTTGGGTGCAAGCTATAATGCTGCAAATAATATTACCCTTTCTCAGTGTGGCGTAAAAGAGACAGCGGTTACAGGTAGTACAAACACTGGTGGTTTTGTCGGTGTGCAATATGAGGCTATTGACCGCAGTTATGTATCAGGTGGTAAGGTGACTGCCAAGGCTAACCAGTGCGGTGGTTTCAGTGCATATGTTCAGCAAGGCGGACCTGTAGATTGCTATACGACAGCTGCTGTTGATGGTGGTTCATATTCTGCAGTAGGAGGCTTTGCTGGTGTTGCATATGTGGCAACCATTTCATCTTGCTACTCTGCAGGAGCAGTTCAGTGCAGTGGAAGTAATGTGGGTGCGTTTGTCGGACAGTGTGCTGAGCAGAATGGTGGAAAGCCTACTATTAAAAATTGTATCGGATGGCATGCTTCGCTACCGTTCTATGGTGTGAATACTGTTGAAGCAACTATTACCAACTGCTATGCTGGTGTTGAGGGTTCAGTATCTTCACAGGCATCTTCTCTCGGCTGGAATGCGAGCACCTGGGATCTTTCTGTATCTCTACCAGTGCTTCTTCAGACACCACGTCGTATTGCAGCGGCCTTTATCGGCGATAGTATCACATGGCAGTGGGCAAGAAATTCCGCTGCATATAGCAAGACGAAGTATCCGATGTTGATACCGTTCAATTCAAGCTATATGACAGACACAGGAGAAACAGTGACAGTGAATTTCCATCCTGGCTTCTTCTCCGGCAATAATTATGTGGACAGAGGTGTAAGCGGTCAGAATACAACTCAGATGCTTGCTCGTTTTGATAAGGATATTGTAGACCTTAATCCAAAGGTTGTAGTCATCATGGGCGGTACCAATGACCTTGCACAGGGTGTTACCAAGAAGCAGATCCTTGCAAACCTTACAGCAATGGCTGAGAAGGCAGATGCTGCTGGAATCAAGGTGGTTCTCTGTTCAGTTACTCCATGTAACGACAACTATTCAAAGCTGTCTCCTAAAAACAAGGGACCGCATATCATTGAACTGAACGGTATGATCAAGGAATATGTTGACAGCAAGGGATTCACATATTGCAACTACTGGCCTGCGCTTGTAGCGGACGATCAGTTGGCTTTGCATCCAGACTACTGTCTGTATGACCACCTCCACCCAGGTCCTGACGGATACGACGTAATGGAGGCAATCATCAAACCTATCATCGACGGTTTGCTTTAACTTCATACAAAAGGCACCTCATTTCGAGGTGCTTTTTTGTTGGGCACAAAATAAGGTATATTTGTGGCTGGGTATGTATTAGATTTTATATATTTGTTGAGTTGAGTCTATTTAATAGGGTATAGTCTGAAAGTAATAAATATTAGTATTATGAAGAAAACGATTTAAATTTTAGTTGCTTTGATGTCTATGTGCCAGAGCGCGATACAATGGATTGTTTTCTATGAGATGTTTCGTATATTTACACAGTTAAATCGTGATTTATGAAAAAGCTATGCATTACAGTTCTGTTGCTTTTATCTGTCATCTCTATCTCAGGGATAAATAAAGCACAGGCACAGAACATACAATTATTCTATGATGCCGGAAGAGGTTGCGCTACGTCGACGGTTGAAATGTTCCGTCCTGATGCCGGT
>JAFYVM010000056.1 GCA_017549145.1 Bacteroidales bacterium | reverse complement strand
GTACACCGTGTACAGCGTGTGCCTCAGACAGAGACTCAGGGTCGTGTACACACATCTGCAGCTTCAGTAGCAGTGCTCCCAGAGGCAGACGAGTTCGATATCGAGCTCAATATGAACGATATCCGCAAGGATACATTCTGTTCATCAGGTCCAGGAGGACAGTCTGTGAACACTACTTATTCTGCAATCCGTCTTACTCACATTCCTTCAGGACTTGTAGTACAGTGTCAGGATGAGAAATCACAGCTCAAGAACTTTGACAAAGCTCTCGCTGAGCTTCGTACTCGTCTTTATAACATGGAGTATGAGAAGTATCTTGCAGAGATTTCTGCAAAGAGAAAGACAATGGTTGCAGGTGGAGACCGTTCGGCTAAGATCCGTACATACAACTATCCTCAGTCACGTGTGACCGATCATCGTATCAACTATACAATGTACAATTTGCCTGTGTTTATGGATGGTGCAATTCAGGATGTGCTCGATCAGCTTGTGATCGCAGAGAATGCTGAGCGTCTTAAGGCAGAAGAATAATATCAGCTTTCGATAGGATCGAGTAGAGGCTGTTGCTCAGTAAAGTGAGCAAGAACGATGTCTGTGTAAGTCTTGGTTACAGGAATAGATGGAATCATCTCATTGTCCAAGTCTAGAACATAGGCATCGCTTTCTTTTCTAAGCACCTCTACCTTGTCGATATTGACGATGTACTTTCTGTTACATCTTACAAGTGAACTGCCTTTGAAACTTTCCTCTACTGTCTTGAGGCGGCATCTGAGCATGTATTGACGTAGCTCACCCTTGTTATCTGTGTACCAGACCTTGATATAATTATCGTCGGATTCGATGTAATATAAACTCTCGATATTCAATGACAACTTAAGAGCTCCGCTGTTGTCAAACAGGGTTATTTTCTTAAGCGGACCTTCGACCGGACCCTCTTCTGTGATCACATTCTCGTAGCTCATCAGCTTGATCGTGTTGTTCTTGTCAACGATTGAGAGGTACATTCCTGCTATAATGTTTGGTACGCCAAGTGCAATGCTGCCGTACATGAATGCCTTGTGGAAAAACTCTTCTGGTTCACCAAGGATTGCAGTCTCAATACTATTGGTAATCCAGGAATATAGCCCGGCAATGGCTAATGATTCACCAATGCACCACAATGCGTAAGTAAGGTATGTGAGTTTGAAGAGTTCTTTTGACTGGTACATCATCATTCTGCTGGCAATTAGGATAATGATACTTACGCCGACAAAAAGCAGAGTCTTAATGAATGTAGTGGAGTTCCCTAATCCCAACCATGCGGTTGTAGAGAAGGGTATATATATATTAAGGAACACGATGGCGAACAGTACAATAAAGGTCACTGTACCAATCAATTGGTATTTGCCAAGCAAATATTCCGGTAGTCTCTTGTTAAGTTTCATGAAACAAAGTTAGAAAAAATATTTATATTTGTCTTGACGCCTTATGTTAAATGGCGGTATTGGGTATATGAATAGAAGAGTAGTAGTTACAGGATTGGGAGTCATTTCTCCAGTGGGAAATGATGTACAGACATATTGGGACAGCTTAGTTTCTGGCAAATGCGGAATAGACACAATCAAGGCTTTCCCTGTAGATAATCTACCTGCAAAGGTTGCTGGTGAGGTAAAGGAGTTTAATCCGGCTGATTACGGTATTGAACCTGCCTTTGCACGCAAACAGGATAGATTTACGCTATTTGCAGTGGCTGCAGCTAATCAGGCTATGCAGCAGTCAGGTCTCAAGGCATCAGACGAAGATGGAAACATAACTCCAGAGCGTCTGGGCGTATATTTCGGGTCTGGAATTGGAGGATTTTCCACTCAGATGCGTGAGACTGAAAAACTTTTGAATGATGGCCCTAAGTGGGTGTCTCCACTCTTCATTCCGACAATGATTTCAAATATCGCTGCCGGTAACCTTGCTATCAGACACAATGCCCGAGGCGCTTGTGTTCCTGTGGTTACAGCGTGTGCGACATCAACTCATAATATTGGTGAGGCATATCGTGCCATCAAGCATGGTTATGCAGATGCTATTATTGCTGGCGGATCTGAGGCTGTTGTAATGCCGCTCGCCATTGCTGGTTTTGCAAATGCAAAGGCGCTTTCGCGTGCGGAGGATCCAAACTATGCCTCTCTGCCATTCAATAAGAACCGTGCAGGATTTGTTCTTGCAGAAGGAGCAGCAGTGCTTATTCTTGAGGAATATGAAAGAGCCGTTGCTCGTGGTGCAGAGATTCTAGCTGAGGTTTGTGGATATGGAAATACCTGCGATGCGTATCATGTAACCGCGCCAAGACCTGATGGAACAACTCAGTCAGCAGCAATCAGGCAGGCTCTTGACGAAGCAGGGTATCAGTCTTGTGATAAAGTGTACATAAATGCACATGGTACTGGTACTCCGTTGAATGATACTTCAGAGACTGCCGCTATTAAGATTGCTTTGGGTGATGATGCATACAAGGTGCACGTCAGCTCAACTAAGGGCGCGACAGGACATATGCTAGGAGCGGCTGGTGCTGCTGAGGCAGTGGCTGCTGTTTTGGCTCTTAAGCATGGGGTAGTGCCACCAACGATTCATCTTGATGAGATGGATCCAGAATGTGATCTCGACTATACTCCAAATGTCTCTGTTAATGCAGAGCTTACGATGGCCCTCTCCATATCTCTTGGATTTGGAGGCCATAATGGATGTCTTGCATTCCGAAGAATCTAGCGTCTTTTTTTACGGATTTTTCTTGTAGTCTTAACAGCCTGCATTGTCATCGCATCGACGAGGGCACTGCGGGCTGCCATTATGTTAAGGATAGCACTCACTACAGGGAATACCATAGTGAATGAGAAAATGATTTCCTTATGGTATCTTAGGAAGTCGACACCTAGCCATATCTGAAAACCGATCAGCATAAGAGCTGTGAGCATGCAGACTCTCGCTTGGAGTGCCCAGTTCTTGTAGCTGAAGATGCTGCAGATGCCTGCAGTAAGAAGCATGATCAGCATGACAAGATAGGGGAGTTTCTCGTAGTACATAATATATACTTCGTCTCCACCGGGTCCAATGATTGTTGCCATACGGCTAAAGAATAGTGCTGCAGTAAGGGCAGTTGCTATTCCTATATATAATGTCTGAATTCTTTGCCACATATCGGTATATATATTGCTGCGAGGGCAAAAGTAGGAAATTTCAAAGTAAAAAACTATATTTGAGAGATATTTGAAAATTTATTGATTATGAGAATAGCAGAATCAGAATTGATCATCAATGGTGATGGATCAGTGTTCCATCTTCACCTTCGTCCAGAGGAACTTGCTGACAATGTAATCCTTGTCGGAGATCCGGGACGTGTAGATATGATTGCAGAGTATTTCGATGAGAGGGAGTTCAGACATGAATCTCGCGAGTTTGTTTCAGTTACCGGTAAGTATAAGGGTGTGCGCATGACAGCACTTTCTACTGGTATCGGAACAGACAATATTGATATCGTCATGAATGAGCTTGATGCTCTTGCAAATGTTGATTTTGAGACTCGTGAGGTTAAGCCGGAGCATAGAACTCTAAACATTTTGCGTATAGGTACATCAGGAGCTATTCAGCCAGAGATTCCGCTTGGTGGTTTTGTGTTCTCGCATGTGTCTGTGGGATGTGACGGTCTTTTGAACTGGTATGCAGACAGAGATAAGATAGCAATGCTTGATATCGAGGAAGCTTTCAAGAAACACACAGGCTGGAACAAGCATCTTCCGGATCCATATTTTGTAAGAGCTGGTGAGAAGATGATCGAGAAGTTCAAGGATTGTACTATCAAGGGAATGACAATCGCAGCATCAGGTTTCTACGGCCCTCAGGGACGTGTTATCCGAGTGCCACTTTCTATGCCGGATATGCTCGACACGTTTGAGTCTTTCCGCTTCGGTGATGAGAAAGTGACGAATTTTGAGATGGAAGGATCTGCTATTGCAGGTCTTGCAGCGCATCTTGGTCACAATGCCGGAACAGTATGCTGTATTATCGCTCACCGTCATCACAAGGCAAGCAATCCTGACTACAAGCCACAGGTGCGTAAGCTGATTGAGCTCTGTCTTGACCGTCTTGCAGACTAGGTTTTGGTGTCAAATCCTTGATTTATTGCAAGTTCCGTAATTTTTACTTATCTTTGCAGTCCTAAATTAAAACTGTGAGGACTTTTTGTAAAGCTCCAATGCAGCAAATGTAGTGTAATTAAAGATTAGATTATTATGGAAATCAACAACATTGGAAACAACGCAGGGCTTATTTGGAACGCCCTCAACGCAAACGGTAAGATGACTGAGACTAAGCTCAAGAAGGAGACTGGTCTTGCAAGCGCAGACTTCTATGCAGCTCTCGGATGGCTTGCACGTGAAGGCAAGCTCAACACAGTCGTTGAGACTCGTTGCGGTAAGGATTGCGAGTACTTCACTCTCTAATCCTTATATCAGATAGATGAGGCTAACCGGTAAAGGTTAGCCTCTGTTTTATTCTATCAGGTTGTCGAGTCTTTTGAAGATATCTCGGCGCAAACCTCTCAATGCTGCAACAGCTCTTCTGTTCTTTCTGCGAACGAAATTCCATGTTCCTGCGAATTTCTTTGAGAGTCGTATGTAGTTCCAAGCCAGGATAAACATAAACGGGAATGCAACTGCATAGCCAAGTCCCCACCAAGGTCCCACCAGACATCCGAGCAGAATTGCCGGAATAATCATACAGATCGGAATGGAGACGAATGCGCTGACAGCGACATTGAACGAACTGATGAACATCTGGTCCTTGATCATCTTCTTGATGAAGATCTCAGGAATAATGAAAAGTAGTCCTGTCGGGATAATGGACGCAGCGAATAAAGGTGATAGCGTCACAAGTCCCAGTCCTCTTAGAAGAAGGGCCTCAGTTCCTGGGTTTCTTTCGAATAGCCAGTCTCTGATTTTCAGGTCCTCAATTCCCTTGGCGAGTTTAAGTGTGTCTGCGTAAACCTGAGCCATTTCCTCAGGATGCTCGTCTTTCGCTTTCTGGAGATCGTTTACGAGGTTCTGGTCAGACAATAGTCGTGAAGGAAGATAATTCACCTTGTATCCATGAGATTTTGCATATTTCTTTCCATAGCCGTTTTCACGTAAGAAATCAATTGCGTCGTAATTCTCAATGTCATCGACATGTAACATCATCTCCTTGATGGCCTCGCGTACGATTTTGTTGATTTCCATCATTGTTTCACGAGGTGACTCATGATACTTCTCATAGTATGGCTTAAGAGAGATCGGTTTGCCGAATCTGATGAGCATGTCTGTTCTCGCATGGAAGTAGTTGGAGTAGTGGTTACATGATGGGAGAATCATGATGTCCTGCTCAAAGTTCATCTTCTCAGCGGCAGCAAATGCGAGCTTGAGATATCCAAGCTTGAATGTTCCAAGCCATCTCTTGTCCTGGTGACCAGCTTCCGGATATAGCATTACTGTCTCACCGTCTTTTAGAGATTGACCGGCATCGTCAAATGTCGCCTGGTTGTTTCTTACTGCTGAAAGACCTTCGTGTCCCATGCGGTATGCCGGGAGAAGTCCCATAGCACGTAATGCCTTATTGAAGATAGGATTTTTAAAGACATTAGCTCGGGCAAGGAAGTTCATTCTTCTGTCTGTGAGCTTTAGACATACACAGAGAGGATCGTTCAAGCAGTTCTGGTGATTTGCAACTATGACTACTGGAGTGCCGTTAGCTGGCACATTTTCGAGTCCTAAGACGTGCTCTTTTCTAAAATAGAGACCTGAGTTTACGAACTGCAGGTATTTACGAAATGCTTTCAGGAACAGTGGATGTTCCCTAGGAGTTCTTTGTTTCATAAAATTTTAGGTTTAAGTACAATGCAAATATAATAAAAAAATAGAGGCCGACCAAATAGGTCGGCCTCTATGTTATATTGTTGATAATGACTTAATAAGCCATGCTGCAATTAACGCGAAGCTTTAATTGCTGCCTGAGCAGCAGCGAGGCGTGCGATTGGAACGCGGAATGGAGAGCATGATACATAGTTGAGACCGATCTGGTAGCAGAACTCAACTGATGCAGGATCACCACCGTGCTCACCGCAGATACCACACTTAAGGCTCTCACCTGCAACAGCCTCACGAGACTTACGTCCCTCAACTACAGCGTGCTCAACGAGCTTACCAACTGACTTCTGGTCGAGAGTCTTGAATGGGTCAGCATCGAGGATCTTGTTGCCGAGGTAGTCACCCATGAATGTTCCGATATCGTCACGTGAGAAACCGAATGTCATCTGAGTAAGGTCGTTTGTACCGAATGAGAAGAACTC
>JAFYVM010000055.1 GCA_017549145.1 Bacteroidales bacterium | reverse complement strand
TGTGCATGGATATAATTTATACTACATCCATTCTCAAGCATATGCATATAATTCAATCGTTCTGCATAGCCGTGTTTCTTGTACTTTTTAGACATAACAAAACCCCGAAAGTTTTTTGTCTAACTTTCGGGGTTCATGTCATCGATCAATGGCTACTTTTTTATTATTGAGAACAGAGTTATTACATATCGTCCTTATCCATATTCTGAAGCAAAGCCTCATTAGTACCGAAACGATTCATCCTGTTCTGGAGAAGCTCCATTGCCTCAATGCAGTTCATATCTGCAAGGAACTTACGCATGATCCAGATGCGGTTTGCAAGTGCAGGGGAGTAAAGAAGATCGTCGCGACGAGTACTTGAAAGAGTTACGTCAACAGCAGGGAAGATACGCTTGTTGCTCAAACGACGGTCAAGCTGAAGCTCCATATTACCAGTACCCTTGAACTCCTCGAAAATCACCTCGTCCATCTTAGAACCTGTCTCAGTAAGAGCAGTTGCAAGGATAGTAAGTGAACCTCCATTCTCGATGTTACGAGCTGCTCCGAAGAATCTCTTCGGCTTGTGAAGAGCATTTGCATCAACACCACCGGAAAGCACCTTTCCTGAAGCTGGCTGTACTGTATTGTATGCACGTGCAAGGCGTGTAATTGAGTCAAGAAGGATTACAACGTCGTGTCCGCACTCAACCATTCTCTTTGCCTTTTCGAGTACCATGTTAGCTACCTTAACGTGACGCTCAGCTGGCTCGTCAAATGTAGAAGCCACAACCTCTGCCTTAACGCTTCTGGCCATATCTGTAACCTCCTCAGGACGCTCGTCAATAAGAAGGACAATCATGTAGACTTCAGGATGGTTGTCTGCAATTGCATTTGCGATTGACTTCAAGAGCATTGTCTTACCTGTCTTTGGCTGTGCCACGATAAGTCCACGCTGACCCTTTCCGATAGGGGTGAACATATCAACGATACGGCATGACATGTCGTTGTGTCCATTACCGAGAAGGTTGAATTTCTCCTCCGGGAAAAGTGGAGTCAGGAAGTCAAATGGAATACGGTCACGAATGAATTCCGGAGTACGTCCATTGATGTACTTGATGCGTACGAGAGGGAAGTACTTGTCACCGATTTTTGGCGGTTTGATTTCACCAGTTACAGTGTCACCAGTCTTGAGAGCATGCTGCTTGATCTGGTACTGTGATACGTAGATATCATCTGGTGAGTTAAGATAATTATAGTCAGATGAGCGGAGGAATCCATAGCCATCAGGCATGATCTCAAGAACTCCAGTTGCTTCTACCACGCCCTCAAATTCATACACAGGCTCTTTTGGCTTCTGTGGCTGATTCTGCTGCTGCTGCGGCTGTTCCTTAGGCTCTTTCTGCTCCTTCGGTTCCTTCTGATTTTGCTGCTGTTCAGGCTGATTGTTCTGCTGGTGCTTCTCCTTCTTCTGCCTGCGATCGTTTTTGTTATTCTTCTGCTGCTTAGGCTCTTCAGCAGGTGCTGTTACTTCGGTCTTTTCAACCTTTTCAGTATTCTCTGCAACCTCAGTAGCTTCAATCTTTTCTGGTGTAGCCTCCTGTGGCTTCACTTCCTGTGACTGCTGTTTCTGAACCTTGATGCGCTCTCTCTTCTGACGTGGCTGCTTAGGAGCCTCCTCAGCCTTTACCTCTTCAGTATTTACTTCAGGCTTAACCTCAGCAACAGGAGCCTTTTCTGGCTTATGCGCACGTTTGTTAGTCTCTTTCTTTGGCTGTTGTTTCTGCTCAGCTGGTTTGTTTTCAGGTACTTCTGCCTTAACTTCAGGCTTTGCTTCTGTTTTTGCTTCTACAGGTTTAACATCCTTCTTCGGACGTCCTCTTCTTGGTTTAGAATCTTTTTCTGGAGCGTTCTTCGCATTCAATTCTGCCTCTCTGTCCAGAATAGCATAAACAAGTCCGTCTTTGTCCAGACGTTTTATTCCTTTGACTTGTAGCTCTGAAGCAAGGGAACGGAGCTGCTCCAATTCCATTTCTTTCAGGTCAAAAATGTTGTGCATAAAATTGATATTTCAATTGATTGGAATTTCCCGATATGTGGGAAATAGTAGATAATTTCTGTAAGAATGTGCGATACTTGTCTGAGCAAGTCTTACAAAGTTAACAAAAATTTCTGAACTCCCACATTTTTGAGTGAGAAGTTCAACAAAATCTCTGCCAGACTAGATATTTTAATATGCGTTATCCCAGTAAGAACTGCTCTTTTTGTACTTCAAGAGATCTGAAAGGGCAGCAGCATTGGCCTGGATACAGAAACTCCATGACTCCCACTGTCCGCTTGGAATCCATGATACATTAATCTTAAAGCAGTGCAGGTCATAAGTTGCACTAAGCTGGGTAGTACTCATCTTAAGCGCCATCAAGTCGAAGTTGGTGCTCAAGTTCATTGACAGACGAGGAGTAAGCTTTACGTTTCCGCTTACACCAAGAGTCTGAGTGAAGTTCTTCTTATTGATTACCTGACCGTTCGAGTACTGGTAGGCCTTTCTATAGCTGAATGAATAGTTGAAGTTTACTGACCACGGAACGTTAGGGTTGGTGTAGTACAACCATCCTCCAGGAATATATTCACCAGTAATTGGATGATAATATATACGCTGATAATGGTCAGCAGGGCTGCTGCTCTGACCGCGTCCATCGTTTCCTTCTATCTTACCATCTCCTGAAAGAGAGTAGGAGAGTGAAACGCTGGCATTAGTAAGTCGCATAAGGCCCTGACCTTCGTTAAGGGCAAATTTGTTGATTCTTTTTCCGCTCTTGTTATTCTCGTCAACGAGAATTGCATACGGGTCAAAGTTCATGTTCGCATTGACTCCAAGCTTACCGAAGATAGATGTTGACATAGTCACACCAACATTGTTCATCTTCAATGAGTCTGCAAGGAAGTTATATCCAGTCGAGAAGTTCAACTGGTCAATGAGTTTGATTTTCTTTGTACCTGTACCGGTTGTGTCTCTAAGGTCGCGAACTTTCGCCTCAAAGTTATTTCCGAGTGAGAAGTTCAAGCTACCTGTCTTACCTTTAGATGGGTATCCATTTACCTGACCTGCGTAGATGTTATAGTCAAGTGTCTTCATCTTCGGAGTACCGTCAGCATTTACACCATCCTGATATTCAAGTGTTCTCCAACCATTGAAATATGTACCTTTATCAGGGCTGAATGACGCTGATAATGAAGGCGAAACAACGTGTCTGATGGCCTGCAGCTTTCTGTGCTTACCGAAGTTAAACAGACCGTATAGACGCGTATTCATGGAAATACTACCTGAGTAGTTGTGTGTCGCTCCAAAGTGTCCGAATGCCTTTCCTTTAACATCCACTACGCTTACTCTTCCTGTTTCCGGATCGACGACGGCTTCCTTCTCTGTCTGTCTGAAGAACCAGTTCATTCCATAGCTGACGCTAGGAGTGATGTTGATATACTTCAAGAGTGTGAAGTTTGGAAGACCGATCTGGAAGTTGTGGGCCATACCATTCTGGAACTTGTCAAAGAAGCCTGGCTGGTTGAACTCAGAAGCCTTGAAGTTGATCTTGTTCTGAAGTGAGGTGTTGTAACCGAGTGAGAACTTCTCATAGAAGCGCTCCTTACCGACTCTGTTCTTTCTCTTGAAAGGATAGAATCGGCTCACTGAGAATGTCACGTTAGGAAGCGTGAATGAGTACGAACTGTCTCGTGAGTTCTGATTATGCAGGGCATTGATGGAAAGGTTGAACTTTCCATTCCAGTTCTTGGAATATGAAATAGACGAAGATATCTGGTTCTGCAGGGCCTCCTGCACATTAGTCGAGTTATAACGGTTGTTTGAAGGGCTGGAGAAGTTCACTGATGCAGTGAATGATGTTCCCGGACGTGCCTTGGCGTCCTGTGAGTGGCTCCAGCGTACTCCGAAGTTCTTTGTCTGGAAGAAGTCTGAGCTACCTTTCTCACCTGCCTGGTCATTTGAATATGTAAGGGAGAAGTTACCGTTACATTTGTAGTTGACTTTATATCGTGAGTTAAGGTCAACGGCCCATGATCCGAGGGTATAGATATCTCCTGTGAGGGCGATATCAAAATATTCTCCGATCACGAAGTATAGACCGAGGTCTCTGAGGTAGAATCCTCGAGACTGCTCCTCACCGAAAGTAGGGAAGAGGATACCTGTCGCACGGTCTGGTCTGTTAGGAATAAATCCGAATGGAAGACCGATAGGAAGGGGCACATCTTCAATCACAGGGTATGCAGGACCGAACACTGTCTTCTGTGATGGCTGTGTAATGACCTTTGCTGCGGTAAGAGCAAGATAATAGTGAGGATGCTCACAATCGCAGACTGTATATTTACCCTTTGTGATGTTGATGGATTTGTCAGGCATCATCTTGATGTTCTTACCATGAAGAATACCTTCTTCCTCCTGAGTCACCATGTTGGTAATTCTCGCTTTCTGAGTTGCAAAGTTGTAACGCACCTCTTCCATTGTGTACGACTTTCCACCTTGCTCCATCACTGGCTTACCATTGATGACACCTGTTGTATCCTTAGTTCCGCGTGCGTAAAGTGTCTGGTTTGAAAGATCGTACTCCATGTAGTCTGCAGTAAGCTTCATGTTACCATAGCTGACGGAAACGTCGCCATAGTAATATATCATGCGCTTGCCGTTTGAGAAGTCTTCTACGATGGAATCCCTGGCAGTTGTGAATGCAGGTGCTTCGAGGGAACTCTTGCTAAGCATCTTGACTGAATCGACTCTTGCTGCAGAGTCTGCTCGATGAATCGAGTCCCTTACAGCTCTCATGGAATCTGTTAATTCTGGTATTTGAGTTGAATCCAGCTGCTCTGAATTCTGTTCTCCTCGTCTTCCACGGCGCTGTCTTCTGTCATCCTGAGACGATACGGTGAACGAGCAGAAAACCAGCAGCATGATTGCCACCAGCCCCCATTTTGCAAGCCATTGTTTCATCGTCCCGTTATTATATGATGACATTTATAATATCCTTTTGTTAGGCGTTAACGCTTTTTTTGCTATTTTTGCAAACTGCAAAATTATAACTAATTTCACTTATTACCAAATGTGAGAGTGATATGAAGTCTAAAATAATAATATTAACGGCGTTTTTAGTCATGTGGCTTTTCCCTTGTGCACATGGCTTGTTCGAGCTTTCTGCAAAGGAGAAAAGTCTGACGCTTAAGACTGTAGTTATAGATGCAGGACATGGCGGTCACGATCCCGGTGGAGTCAGCACAGACCGCAAGACTTACGAAAAGAATCTTACATTGGACATTGCGAAACGTCTTGGTCAGAAGATTAAGGAGAAGCACCCTGATGTGAAGGTTGTATATACAAGAACAACTGACGTATATGTCACTCTTAACGATCGCGCTACCATTGCAAATAAAAATAACGCAGATCTGTTCATTTCAGTGCATACCAATGCCAGTACTTCAACATCTGCCCATGGTACTTCCGTGCACGTGTTGGGTCAGTCTTCGAGGCCTGATCGCGACCTGTATGCCGGTAACCTCAATGTGTGTAAGCGAGAGAACTCTGTAATCCTGCTTGAGGAAGATTATTCGACAACATATCAGGGATTCGATCCTAACTCTCCAGAATCATTCATTCTCTTCAATCTGATGAGCAGCTCGCATTTTGAGAATAGTATCGTCTTTGCTGAGCATGTTGATAGAGAGATGAGAACCAGCAGGTTCACTATCAGTGGTTATACAGGAATCCATCAGGATCCTTTCTGGGTACTTTGGAAAACCTCGATGCCGGCAGTGCTTCTTGAAATGGGATTCATTACAAATGCAGCTGATTTGAAGATTCTTAAGTCGGAGGAAGGACGTGAGGAGATAGCATGCAAACTTTTGAATGCCTTCTCTAGCTATAAGGCATATTATGATGGAAGTTCTGACATAAAGCAGGCAGCACCAGCTCCTGTTGCAGCTCCAGTTGAAGCGCCCGAAGAAAATACCTCCGCAGCTACTGATACATACTACGGAATTCAGATTTTCGGTCTTAAGAAAGAACTACCTGCAGGATCACCTGAATTCAAGGGACTTGATACCCATATCGTTCGCGCTGAGGGATCTACAATCAATAGATATGTAACCGGCAAATGGGATTCATCTGCAAAGGCTATTTCCAATCTAGAAAAAGTTAGAACGAAATTCCCGGATGCTTATGTCGTAAAAGTGTCAGGTGGCACAGTTATAAGAGTAAAGTAATATATAATATAGGTATAGTATGAAACATGCTAAAGAACTAAAAATAGGAATCTTTGTAGTGGTAATCCTTGTGGTTTCATTTTTCCTGATCAATTATCTTCGTGGTGAGGATATTATGAACAAGGAATATGAGGTGGTCGGAAACTATGCAAATGTGGAAGGCCTTGTAGCGTCAGCTCCTGTTTATGTTAAGGGATATAAAGCCGGTAAGGTTTCTGAGGTTAATTATTTGACAGAGACTGGCAGATTTGAGGTTATCTGCTCGATTGCAAACGAGTTCCAATTTCCTGAGGATTCCAAGATGATCATCTACGCTGTAGATATCATGGGTACAAGGGGAGTGAGAATTGATTTTGGCGAGTCTGAGACTTATGCACAGGATGGATCAGCTCTTACATCAGAGTACGAGCAGGGCTTGTTGGATGGACTTGGAGCAAGCATTCAGCCACTCCTTGCAAAGGTTGGCAACACGTTAGATAGCCTTTCACTTATCGTTTCAGGTGTTAACGATATGCTCTCTGAAGAAAATGTGAAGCATATCAACCGTACACTTGCTAACCTTGACAGAACTATGTCAAATGTTAATGGTATCGCAAGAACAATCAATGGCAAGTCTGCAGAGCTTAATGCTTTTGTTGAAAACTTGTCAACTTTCTCAGGAAAGCTCGAGGGTATTGCTACTAAAGTTGACAGTACTGTTGCAGGTGTAAACGGAGTTGTTGCTCAGTTGAACGAGAGCGATCTTCAGGGATTAGTAGGTTCATTCAAAGATCTTGTTGAAAATATTAACGACCCTGACGGAAGTATTAACAAGCTTATGAAGGATGATTCTGTTTATAACTCTGTAGATTCTCTTCTTAATGATGTAAATATTCTTGTTAAGAAAATTCAGGAAAATCCTAAGAAGTATTTAAAGATTTCTGTATTCTAGAGCGCCTGGAATGTAGAAAAATCGCGTTTTTGTTACTTTTGAATTATTCAAAATTGCAAAGGCGCATATATACGCAAGTTACGAAATTACGCTTTGGTAAAACGTTGTAAATCAATGCTTTAGCAAAGCGTAATTCCGTCTAGGGAATTTAGGAGGGATGTAAAATAAAATTAATTTGCAAGAGGAATTTTAATTTTTTATTACTTTTTTTTCACCATCTTTGCAGTCCCGTTTGATAATGGCGGGAATTCTAAATAAAACGTAACCCCACTAGATGACACAGGATAAACACATATCAGTATGGAGCAACTGTCTGCACTTCATCCAGCAGAACATAGAGCCCCAGCAATTCAACATCTGGTTCAGGCCGATCAAGCCTGTATCGATTGTTGAGTCTGCGCTTACTGTGGAAGTTCCTTCTGAGTTTTTCCGTGAGTATCTTGAGGGTGCGTATCTAGACATTCTAAAAGCTGCTCTTAAAAAAGAGCTTGGTACTGCTGCGAAACTTATTTATGTAGTTAAGCCAGTCAAGACTCAGCCAGCAATGGTTTATCCAGCTGCTCATGGTCAGGCACCAGTAAATAAGCCGATCTCAGTAAATACATTTACACCAGCAAACAATCCGGGACCATTTGTATATCCAGGTATTCAGCGTGTTCAGGTAAATCCTCAGTTGAACCCTGTGTATAACTTCAAGAATCTCGTGGTAGGAGAGTGTAACAAAATGGGATTCACAGCAGGAGAGAGTATCTCAAATGCTCCTGGTAAGACAGCTTTCAACCCTCTCTTCCTTTTCGGTGGACCGGGACTTGGTAAGACTCACCTTGCGCAGGCAATCGGTATCTCAATCAAGGAGAAGTATCCTGAACTTGTAGTACTTTATGTACCTGGAAACAGATTCAAGACTCAGTACATGGATGCAATCCAGAAGAATAAGATGACTGACTTCCTCGCATTCTATATGAAGATGGATGTTCTCATCGTGGATGACATTCAGGATATGACAGGAACAAGCACTCAGAATGCGTTCTTTAATATCTTCAATCACCTCCATCAGTCAGGTAAGCAGTTGATCTTTACTTCTGACAGACCTCCTGTAGAACTTGAGAACTTTGAGGAAAGACTTCTTTCAAGAATGAAATGGGGACTTTCTGTTGAGCTTCAGAAACCTGATTACCAGACAAGACTTGAGATGCTTAAGGCACGTGCATTCCGCGAAGGTGTGAAGCATCAGATTTCAGAGGATGTCCTGGCATATCTTGCTGCGAGAATCAAGTCAAACTTCAGAGAGCTTGAGGGTGCTTTGATCTCACTCATTGCAAACGCGACGCTTGCACACAAGGAGATTACAATCGATCTTGCTGAGCAGATTACTGAGAAGATTGTCGGTGAGGAGCATAACGAACTTACAATCGATAAGGTTCAGAGAGTTGTATGTGATTATTTCAACATCACTCGTGATGATCTGCTTTCTAAGACAAGAAAGAGAAACATCGTTCAGGCACGTCAGATTGCGATGTATATGTCAAGAAACCTTATCAATGTTTCACTTTCGACAATCGGATCTGAGATTGGAGGAAAAGATCACGCGACAGTGCTTCATGCCTGCACAACAGTTACTGACTTGATGTCAACAGACAAGACATTCAAACAGTACGTAAATGACATCGAAAAGATACTCGTCCCTGTCAGACGATAATTGATATTTCCCTGCAAAATTTTATCTTTGCAGGGATTTTTATTTTTAATACTATGAACTCAGAAACAGTACTCTCGTTTTTTAAGGAAATCACTCAGATTCCACGTGAATCAGGTCATGAGGAGCATATCATAGCTTATCTTCAGAAATTTGCAGCAGATAGAAATTTGGAATGCCGTACAGATGAGGCAGGTAACGTTCTAATTGTAAAGGAGGCTGCTCCTGGACACGAGGATGTGCCAACTATCGTTCTTCAGAGCCATTCTGACATGGTATGTGAGAAGAATGAGGGAGTAGAGCATGATTTTGCTAAGGATCCTATCAAATATGTCATTGAGAATGGTTGGATGATTGCTCCAGACACTACTCTTGGTGCAGACTGTGGTATCGGAGTGGCTGCTCAGTTGGCTATTCTTGACAGCGACCTTCAGCTTGGTAAGATCGAGTGTCTGTTCACAACCGCAGAAGAGACAGGTCTTGATGGAGCAATGGCTCTTCAGCCAGGATTCTTTGAGGGTAAGGTGCTTTTGAATCTTGACTCAGAGGATGAAGGTGAGATTTTCGTAGGATGCGCTGGTGGTATCGATACAACCGTCGAGTTCCATTATAATGAGGAGGAGGTTTGCGAGGATTTCTGCTATGAGGAGGTTTTCGTGAAGGATGCAATGGGTGGCCACAGCGGTGATGACATCAACAAGGGTCGCGCAAATGCTGTCAAACTTCTAGGAGGATTCCTTTTCAGCTGTCGTGATCTTGATTGGCAGCTTATCACAATTAACGGCGGAAACAAGCGCAACGCAATCGCGCGTGAGGCTAAGGCTTTGATTGCTGCAGAGCAGGATACATTGGATATTATCAACGAGAGACTCGAGGCATACGCTGCTGATGTAGCAGAGGAGTATGGCGCAATCGAGACAGCGTTGAATCTTGGATATAATGAGGTTGAGCCTGAGGGTGTAAAGGCAATTGATGAGATGACAGCATGGAATCTTATCGCAGGTATCGCAGCCGCACCACATGGTGTGCTTGCAATGAGCCAGACAATGGAGAATTTCGTCGAAACGTCAACTAACCTTGCTTCTGTAAAGATGGTTGAGCCAGGTCTTATCCGCATCGGTTCAAGCCAGAGAAGTTGTATCGCTTCTGCACGTCATTCTGCAGCTCGCCTTATGGAGGCATGTTTCGAGATGGCAGGTGGAATCGTCAAGCATGCTGGTGAGTATCCGGGATGGGCTCCAGCAGCAGAGTCGCCAGTACGAGATGCATGTGTGGCATCTTATAAGAAACTTTTTGGCGTTGAACCTAAGGTCAAGGCAATTCACGCCGGATTGGAATGTGGCTTGTTTACAGAGAAATTCCCTGGACTTGATATGATTTCATTCGGTCCGACACTTAGGGGAGTGCATGCACCTGGTGAGCGCCTTGAACTTGCTTCTCTTGATAAGTTTGTTGCATTGCTCGTGGATTTGCTGTCAAACTATAGATAGATATATTTTTCCTGTCATCCTGAGCAAAGCGAAGGATCTTCTTACCAATAGAATACAAAAAACACGATACTATGATAAAAGTAGCCCCATCAATGCTTTCAGCAGATTTTCTGCATTTGGAAAAAGATGTTGAACTTGTAAACGAGCACGCTGACCTTTTCCATCTTGATGTGATGGATGGTGTGTTTGTCCCTAATATTTCATTTGGTTTCCCAATCGTCGAAGCTATCGCAAAGAAGTCAACTAAGCCACTAGATGTGCATTTGATGATTGTACAGCCTGAAAAGTATGTGGACAGATTTGCAAAGGTGGGAGCAGATATGATCTCATTCCATGTCAACGCCACTGAGGATCCAGCAGCAGTACTTGCACAGGTTCGTTCTCATGGTGTTCAGGCAGGACTTGTCATCAATCCAGATCTACCGGTCGAGTCACTTTTCCCGTATCTTAAAGACTGTGATTTCGTTATGTTGATGTCAGTGTTTGCTGGTTTCGGCGGACAAAAGTTCATCGAGGAGACTTATGACAGAGTCCGTGCTCTTAAGGCAGAGATCCAGAGACAGGGCTTGAATATTCCAATCGAGATTGATGGTGGCGTTTCTGCTGCGAATTCAAAGGCTCTTGCAGAAGCAGGCGCAGAAATTCTCGTAGCAGGAAGCGCAGTCTTCAAGGCAGAAGACCCAGCTGCTGTTATTCAGCAGATGAAAGCTTAATTCCTTAAATTTGTGAAATGTAAGGTATTGATACATAATATGTTACGCAAAGTGCGTGCCGCCAATGGGGAGCACGCACTTTGCGTATTCTGCTGATTGTCAGGTTGTTATATTTCACGCAATGGTTATAGTGCGAGGAGTTTAGACTTGAAGAGATGCTCCAGCTCGTCTAGGGAGGTCTCGATTCTACGACTTAGATACTTGGTATGGTACGATGAAAAGATTTTATGGAAGTACTCTAGCTGGGTGTTCAGGTCCAGATTCGTATCCAGGTTTAATAGCAGATCTGGATTAGTGTCCAGGTCCAGTTTTGTTCGATCACACTCTAGCAAAATGGAGGTCGGGTTGGGGAGGGAGGATGGGAAAGTGGTTTGATTGACGTTTATTCCAACCCCTATGATACTCCATTTCATATTGTTCGAGCAAATAGAATTCTCAATCAGGATGCCACATATTTTCTTGTAGCCTACATATATGTCATTGGGCAGTTTAATCTTTGCCTCGATTCCATGCAATGCTAAAAAATCCACAACAGAGAGAGCTGTTATCTGGCTTATCGCAATCTGTTCGCTTGGTAAAATCACCAGGTCTTTCAGGACTATGCTGAATGTCAGATTCTGCCCCGGAGCGGTTTCCCAGGTATTTGTGCGTTGTCCACGACCTTTTGTCTGACATCTGACAGCTACAACTGACAAATTGTCAAGGCTGTCAATCGCCCTTCTAGCCTCGTCATTTGACGATTCTGCCACATCTAGCCATATAATGACAGGGTTACTTTTCATTGGTTTGGATTTTGATTATCTTTGCACGGATTTTTCGCAAAGATAACGTAAATATTAAATTATAATGAACAACAACGAACTTAAAGTCATTGCTGACGCAATGCTCGAGAAGAAGGCTCAGGATGTAGTATCACTTGACCTAAGATCAATCGGAACAGCTATTTCAGATCATTTTATAGTATGTAACGCAGACTCAACTCCTGCTGTTGTGGCTATCGCTGATAACGTGGAGGATAGAATGATCGAGAAGTGCAAGAGAAAGGTTGCTAGAACTCAGGGTAAGGAGAACGCATTTTGGGTAATCCTTGACTATGGTGATATCGTGGTACACGTGTTCCAGACTCCATACCGCGCATTCTATCGCCTTGAGGACCTTTGGGCAGATGCTGAGAGAACTGTGTACGAAGACTAAGTGTAAGTAAAGAATGGCAGAAAATAAAAATAAGAAACCAATAAAATTTACTTTTAGAATCAGTTGGATATACTTCCTGCTGCTTATTGGTATAGGCTGGATGTTCTTCAATCAGGACGGAGCTAATCCTCAGAAGGAGGAGTGGGCTGAAGTCCAGAAGCAGTGGCTTGATGGAGACATTCAGGAAGTAGTGTTTATTAGAAACAAGTTTGAAGGACGTATCACAATGCGTCCTGATAGCGTTGCAGCATACGCCAGCAAGTTTGGTGGTGAGATCCCTAAGAAGTCTCCGCATTTTACATTCCTCGTATCAGGCAGTTTCAATGCTGAGGAAATGTTTGGTGATCTCAATGCTCAGTTGCCGGAGGATAGTCAGGTAAAGGTTATTATCGAAAATGAGGAAAGCTTCTGGAGCACTATCGAGTGGCTTTTCTTTCCGTTGATGCTTCTTGTATTGTGGTTCTTCATGTTCAGAGGCATGGGACGCGGACCTGGTGGTTCAGGCGGCGGACCGGGAGGTATCTTCAATGTCGGTAAATCAACCGGTAAGCTTGCTGAGAAAGGGGAGACACAGGTTACATTCAAGGATGTAGCTGGTCTGTATGGAGCTAAGGATGAGGTGATGGAAATCGTTGACTTCCTTAAGAATCCTAAGAAGTATACAACTCTTGGAGGTAAGATTCCAAAGGGTGCCCTTCTTGTAGGCCCTCCAGGTACAGGTAAGACCCTTCTTGCTAAGGCTGTTGCCGGCGAGGCTAATGTTCCTTTCTTCTCGATTTCAGGTTCTGATTTCGTGGAAATGTTTGTCGGAGTGGGTGCTTCACGAGTACGTGACCTCTTCCGTCAGGCAAAGGAAAAGGCACCATGTATCGTATTTATCGATGAGATTGATGCAGTGGGACGTGCACGTGGTAAGAACGCAGGATTCTCATCAAATGATGAGCGTGAGAACACTCTTAATCAGCTTCTTACAGAGATGGACGGATTCGGTTCGAACTCAGGAGTCATCATTCTTGCTGCGACAAACCGTGCTGATATCCTTGATAAGGCTTTGATGCGTGCAGGACGTTTCGATCGTCAGATTCACGTTGAGCTTCCTGACTTGAAGGAGAGAATGGAGATCTTCCAGGTACATCTCAGAAATCTCAAGCTTGAAGAGAATTTCGATCTTGAATTCCTTGCGAAACATACCCCAGGATTCTCTGGTGCTGACATTGCCAATGTCTGCAACGAAGCAGCGCTTACTGCAGCTCGTAAGAACAAGTCAGCTATTGATAAGCAGGATTTCCTTGACGCTGTAGATAGAATTATCGGCGGACTTGAGAAGAAGTCCAAGATCATCACTCCTGAGGAGAAGAAGTCAATTGCACATCACGAAGCAGGACATGCTACAGTCAGCTGGTTGCTTCCTCATGCTAACCCTCTGTTTAAGGTTACCATCGTTCCTCGCGGACATGCACTTGGAGCAGCATGGTATCTTCCTGAGGAGAGACAGTTGGTAACAAAGGAGCAACTCATTGATGAGATGTGTTCATTGATTGGTGGTCGTGTTGCTGAGGAAATTATCAATGGACAGCCTTCTACAGGTGCTCTTAATGATCTTGAGCGTCTTACTAAGATGGCATATGGTATGGTTACATACTATGGTATGAGCGAACAGGTCGGACATCTTTCGTTCTATGACTCGACAGGTGCTCGCGGATATGATTTGACAAAGCCATATAGCGAGAAGACTGCAGAACTCATCGATAAGGAGGTTAAGGAACTCATCCAGATGATCCACGATAGAACTTTGAAGATTCTTACTGATAATAAGGAAGGATTTTTGGCTCTTGCTACCGTATTATTGGAGAAAGAAGTTATATTTGCGGAGGATTTGGAAAATATCTTCGGCCCTCGTGTTGGAGCAAAGAAGGAGGAGACACCGGAAGAAGCTAACTAATATTATGACTAATTTCATTAAGAGAACATTATCAGGAATAGCGTTCGCCATCATTATGTTGGCGGCGCTATTGCTAAATAAATATATATTTGGAACAGTAATGGCATTTGCCCTTGTGGTGATGATGAAGGAGTTCCTTAAGATGACATGTGGTGATAATTACCGCGTTTCGCAGGTGCTCTCAATCTTCGCAGGACTTAGCCTTTTTGTTCTAGTATATCTGTTCAAAGGTTTCGGCCTTCCTGGAAGATTAGTTGTGCTTGTATTCATACCAGTCTTCATCCTGATGATCAATTCTCTTTATGTGAAGGATAAGAGCCGTTTCGATAAGTTCTCAAATCTTTACACAGCAATTCTTTATATTGCTGTTCCATGGTCCTTGCTGAACTTCGCGGCATTCGCACCTGATGGATCATTCAACGGTACACTCCTTCTCGGATTTTTCTGTATTATCTGGGGTTCTGATGTTGGTGCATATCTCTTTGGAATCACTCTGGGACAGAAATATGGCAAGAAACTTTTCCCATCAATCTCACCTAAGAAGTCATGGATCGGTTTCTGGGGAGGATTGGTGACATCTGTCGGTATTTCTGTTGCACTTAAGTTTATCGGACTTCTTCCATTTGAGCTTGTACATTGTATGGCAATGGCAGTTCTTCTTGATGTCACCGGAGTATATGGTGACCTTATCGAGTCACAGTGGAAGAGACACTACGATGTAAAGGATTCTGGAAATATCATCCCTGGACATGGCGGTCTTCTCGACCGTTTTGATAGCGCACTGATCGCTATTCCTGTAGGTATCATCTATCTGGTTGCAATCAACATTCTATTCGTCTAGTCCACTGCCCGAAATTTTTGCCTAATTGTCGAATATTTCGTACATTTGCGCGTTTACGAAACTAATCAGATATGATCATCCATAAAGACTGTTATAGTACAATCTGGAAAATATGGCTGGGAGGAGCAATAGCTCTATTCCTTATCTTTTATTTTATTCCTTGGACATTCCTTGCTTACGCATTGGCGATCATCCCATTGTTCTTGATGGGATTCGTCATGTTCTTCTTCAGAGTGCCTAAAAGAGGCAAAGTAGGAGAGGATAACTTGCTTACATCTGTTGCCGATGGTAAAATCGTAGTAGTTGAAAAGGTGTTCGAGGCTGAGCATCTTAAGAGAGAGTGCCTCCAGGTTTCGATCTATATGGATTTCTTCAATGTCCATGTCAACTATTGGCCAATCGATGGAGATGTAACTTACTATAAGTATCATCCAGGTGCATATATGTTCGCTTATCTGCCTAAGGCATCTGAACTGAACGAGCACACATCTGTGGGAATGAAATCACAGTATGGTGAGATCTTCTTCAAGCAGATTGCCGGTACTTTTGCAAGACGAATTGTTTGTTACGCCGAGCCAGGTAATTCTGTAGTAAAAGGAGATCAGTGCGGAATCATTAAGTTCGGTTCACGTATCGATATGTTCCTGCCTTTGGATGCTGACATCAAGGTGAAGATCGGAGATTATGTTAGAGCTAGTGAGAGTGTTATAGCAGAGCTTAAGAAATAAACCTATGTCAGAACAACTTATATATATAATAATGCTCATAGCAGTAGCATTGTCAGCCTTGTGCTCAATGCTGGAGGCTACTTTGCTTTCCACGCCATTGTCCTATATAACAGGTCTTGAAGATCAGGGAGTAAAGGGCGCAAAACGTTTGAAATATCTTAAGCAGAATCCTGATCGTCCTATTTCAGCGATTCTTTGTCTTAATACAATTGCCAACACAGTCGGTGCATCTATTGTCGGTTCATTGGTATATGAAGTGTATGGTGATGCAATCGTAGGAGTATTCTCGACTATTTTCACCCTTTTGATTCTCATCTTTTCTGAGATTATCCCTAAGACAATAGGAACGAGCTATTGGAGAACACTTGCTCTTCCAGCAGCTACAGTCATCAGCGGAATGATTTTCATTTCATTCCCATTGGTTTGGGTACTTGAGCATCTTACAAGATTGATTTCTTCCAAGTCTAATCAGGTGAGTGTAAGCCGTGAGGATATTTCAGCTATGGTAAGCGTAGCTACAGAGGAAGAGGTGATTGAGAAGGAGGAGAAGAAGATGATTCAGAATCTTCTTAAGCTTGATGAGCTTACTGCGCATGAGATCATGACTCCTAGTGCTGTGGTTGAGATGGCAGAGGGCAATATGACTATCCGTGAGTTCTATGATTCAGATCTTTCACACTCAAGAATTCCTGTTTATGATGAGGAGAACGATGAGTATGTGATTGGTTATGTTCTTCGTCAGGAGGTACTCGAGAAGATGGCTGAGGATAGTTTTTCTAGTAAGTTGATTGATATTACACGTCCGATAATGAGTTTTTCCGAGGAGACTTCAGTGAGTGATATCTGGGAGAAGATGTTGGAGAAGAAGGAGCACATCTCAGTTATTCTTGATGAGTATGGTTCGCTTCGAGGAATTGTTACTCTAGAGGATGTGATTGAGACTATGATTGGTCATGAGATTGTGGATGAGAAGGATGAGGTGGTGGATATGCAGGAGTATGCTAAGGAGCAATGGAAAAAGGCTCAGGAGGAGCTCCTGATCTCAGATGAAGACTAATAGAAAAAGGTGACTTTAACAGTCACCTTTTTCTATTAGTTCGAGAAGTTTTTCGATTGCTTCGTTTTCAGGGACGTGGCGGAGTATTGGAGTTTTCTTTTTGTAGATGGAAACCTTGCCGTTTCCTTCGCCTACATAGCCCCAATCGGCGTCGGCCATTTCTCCAGGACCATTTACTATACATCCCATAACTGCGATTACCATTCCTTTGAGGTGTGCTGTGCGGCGCATTACTTCATTGAATGTCGATTCAAGATTGTACATTGTGCGGCCACATCCTGGGCAGGCGATGTACTCTGGACGATAGAATCTGCGACGGGCAGCTTGAAGAAGTTCGTCAACCAGATATTCAGCAAATTCTGAATCGTCGAGAAGCACCTCGTTGCCTTCTAAGTCAAGATAATATCCCTTTAGGACAATCTCATCGATCTCTCTGTCAAGAAGCCTTTTTCCAAAGTCGCAAGAGACGTCAAGAAGCAGTCTTTCGCGAGATGGGGCAGCGTATGTGGCTACAACCTTCTTGCCTTCAATCTGGATAGCAGACATTGAAGAGTAGAGTCTTCCGTCGTATCTGTCAGCAAGATATTGTGCTACCGGAATCTCATTTACTGGATCTTCTGTGAGGGAAACTCTGATTGTATTACCAATTCCGTCAGAAAGTAGGGCAGAGATTCCTACGCATGATTTGATTCTACCACCGTCACCATTTCCTGCCTCAGTAACACCAAGATGAAGAGGGAAGACTACACCGTTTTCCTTCATCTGCTCGGCAAGGAGACGGTATGCTTCCACCATTACAATTGTATTACTTGCTTTGAGTGATACGACTATATTGTAGAAATCGTTCTCCACACACATATTCAGCCACTCCATTACAGCCTCCTTCATTGCAAGGGGAGTGTTACCATATAGATTGGTGATTCTCTCGCCAAGTGAGCCGTGATTAAGGCCAATTCTGATGGCTGTTCCGTTACGTTTGCACACCTGCACGAGCTGCGCAAAGAGTTCACGAGCCTTCTCGTGATCCTTATGGAAATTTCCTGGATTGATTCGTACCTTCTCCACAACTTCGGCTACTGCCAATGCAATTTCTGCTGAGAAATGTACGTCTGCAACCAATGGGACATTGATTCCTTGAGTACGCAGTCTTGCGCGAATCTCACGGATAGATTCCACTTGTCCCATTGATGGTACGGTAAGGCGGATCATCTGAGCGCCTGCTTCATATAATTTTACACACTGAGCAACAGATGCTTCTACATCTGATGTGTGAGTGTTGCACATTGTCTGTACTACGATCGGAGCTTCCGGGCCAATCAATAGCTCATCTTTTATATGGGCTGTAATATTATTCAGTTGTTCCATATACAAGTTCTTTTGCTTCCTTTTTAAGCTGTGGCTTTGTCTTTCCTGTTCTCTTTGTCAACTGGAAGTGTACGCCGGCTGAGATTACGATATTTGACGGGTATGCAAACTTATAATAGTATTTGCTATCCTTATCTGGCTCATATAGCGATGAGAGGGAGTGTTTGTATGTCGCTTTCAAATGAACCTCAATCGGGTCAAAGATAAATCCAAATCCTAGACCACCTTTAATACCATAATCCCATCTTCTATCTGTCTCATGGAATGAGTACTGTAAAGAGGCGTATGTATCATTGTTGTATTTATCATTCACGGGGAAACGATGGATCTTTAAGCGGTATCCTGCAAAGAATCCGATTTCAGCGAGGATTTTCATCTTCCAGAAATCGATATGCATGTGAGATACGAATGGTAGCTCTACAACATCAAAAACAGCTTTGTCAGCACCATAAAGCGATTGTGAATAACCATTTGCACTCCTCTTGAACTTGTATCCTTCCTGTCCGTAGAAAAGTCCGATCTGGAAGCCGAAGTATGGCATATATCCGAACATCTTGCCGTAGCGAGTGTATGTTACACCTACATTATACGGCATGAAAAGCATTTCCTGCTCCTGAGTCGGATTCCACATAACCTGGCTAAGGCCCGCACCATACTGTACTCCAATCATAGAGTAGTCATTGATAAAGGTCTTCTTGCTCACGGTCATCGTGTCAAGTACAAGATCTGGAATCTCACTGACCTGAGCCTTCATTGATAGGGAAGGAAGCAGGAGTAACAACAGTAATATGTGTCTATAAATTAACTTCATACTTTCTATTTGAAAATTTCTCCCACATCAATGCTCTGTTCAATTTCTACCATTTCCGGTATATCAATCAGGAATGTTCCATCTTCAAGCTTATAGAAACGTACCTTTTCCGGCTGCTTATGTTCAAGCAGAATACCGGTGTCAACGAGTCCGTTGCGGTTAAGGTCCTCTGTTATACGAATAGAGTATTTTCCAGCTCTGAGATATGGGAATGTCAACTGCTGATCAGACTCTATAATATATGAACGAAGCACGTTAGTTCTCTTTTCATCAAGGAGGTCAATTATGTACTTGTTCTTTACATTGCTCATGTTCAAGAACATAGTGCTGAGTTTGTCGTCGTTAGGCAACATTACCTTAACCTCTGTACTATCATTATAGAATCCGTTGATATCCTTGAACTTACGGTGTGGAACCTTAAGGAAGTACTCGTAACCTGGAAGAAGTTTTGCTTTAGGACGTACAACGTATTTTCTCAAGTTGAGCGAGTCCTGAGTCACAGAATACTCTCCCTTGCTCTCCTGCTGACGAGGATTGAGGAATCTGAATCCAAGAGAGTCAAAGGCAGTCTCAACTACAGGATACTTAAACTCCATAACGAAGCCATACTGCTCCACATTTTCAGGTTTAGCCTCAATAGTAAAGACAGCTGTTGTGTCTTCCTTCTTGATGTCCCTTTGCGAGCTCTTTCCAGGAGGTACCTTTGGTTTTACCAATTTGATCTCCTCAGTAAACGGATTAAGCACTCCAAGGCTGTCAGTCTTGAGGTAATTTACAAATAGGAATAGCGTATCAGGCTGCTTGCGTGGATCATTTACCCAAATCTCGAGACTATCCTGCTGAAGGTTGAACTGAGTGATGAGTTTCTCTCTTGGCACTCCGCGCATCCAGATAGAATCAATCTGTGCATATGGTGCCATGAATGTAATGTATGCTGTTCTCTCACCGACACGTTCCTTATTCACAATCATCTGCTTGCTTGGCTTCTCTCTAAAGATATTAAGCTCATACTCGCTCTTTCTTGCCAAACAGCATGCTGTGTCTTTCATGTCATATTTCTGAAGCTCAGGCAATGTGTCGTTTACCTTCATTACTGGCTTCACGAGTGAATCTAAGAAGGCAATCTTCTCTGTCTCAGGGTCGTATTTATTATTGTTGTTCTCATCGATGAGAGCATACATTCTATAGATTGTATCCTGAATATTTCTAAGGCAGAAATAACCCCAGTCATCAGTCTTGATTGCAGCGTCAGGACGCTGAAGGAATACAGCTGAGTCAGCGTGGTCCTTATAAAGCATCACAGTTGCTCCCTTGATAGGCTGGAGTGTATTACAATCCTGAACTGTACCGGTAACCATCATGGAGTCGATTCTATCACCTGTTGAGAAGACAAGTGTAAAACCAGGGTACATATTACCCTCATTGTTGTCTGCGATGGCGTTGGTCAAGTCAAGGGTGTATGTCTTGTTGCTGTCGAGATCATTCTCGAAATATACAATCACACTCTTGTTCTTGATTTTATATTTAGGAGCTTTCTCCAAAGGAGGGGAGAGGAAGAGGCTCTTAGGGTCTTTCACTACTACATACTCATTGAATGTAAGCTCCAACTTAGTCTTATGAGTTGGAATATTGATAGATCCATCCGCAGGGTCAAGTTTTGTGATGACCGGTGGAATGGTGTCTTTAGGACCTCCGCTCGGAGGTGTGGTGGTGTTGGCACATGAGTGCGAGAACATCACAGAACCGAGGATAAAGGCCACGGGTATTATTGGCAGCAGATTGCTGAGATACTTCTTCATTTACTATAGTTCTTTTCTTACTACTGATTCGATTCCTTTTATATTTCTTAGTTTTAGCATAAGATTCTCGAGGTCGTCAATGTCATGTACATATAGATCGATATGTCCGTCAAAGATACCCTCCTCTGTACCGAGGTTGAATCTTCTGATATTAACATTAAGTTCTGTCGAGGTTACTCTTGTGATATCGTTGATCATACCGATACGGTCAGTACCCTTGAGGCAGATACGGGCAAGATAGCTACTGCCGGAGTTGAGTTCTTTGTCCCATTTAACAGATACAATCTTGTCACCGAATTTAGCAGCAAGGTTGTTTGCATTGCTGCATGTACGTGTGTGTACAGTGATTGTTCCGTCAGATGACTTAAATCCTACAACACTCTCTCCAAGGATTGGAGTACAGCAAGTTGCGAGGATGAACTTATTGTTAGCATCTGAGTTGTTGATGACAAAGTATGATTCTCTGTTGATACCGAAGTATTTCCTGAGTTTTTCTTCAAGACCTTCAAGCGAAATGACGCCACAACCAATCTTGAAGTACATCTCCTCCGGCTTGCTGTCAAAGATTTCAAATTCCTCCATGAGTGAGTTGATTACCTTGTCGTTCAGAGTCTTGTCTATTTCTTTGAGACGCTTCTCGAGCATCTTCTTACCGATCTTGATGTATGTCTGACGCTCACTCTTAATCTGGTCAAGAATTGCTTTTCTTGCACGTGAAGTCTTTACAAACTGGAGCCATTCCTTCTTAGGACGCTCGTTTTCTGCTGTAATGATTTCAATCTGGTCTCCGGTCTTAAGTACATATGAAAGAGGCACCAGACGGAGGTTGGCTTTCGCTGCAATAGCCTTGCTACCGATCTGTGAGTGGATCGCATATGCGAAGTCAAGAGCTGTGGCTCCTTTTTCGATACTTCTCTGCTCTCCCTTAGGAGTAAAGACAAGAATCTCGCTCTGGATAAGGTCATTGTGAATAATCTCGAGGAGCTCAAGGGCATTGATGTCACGGTTGACAAGGATGTCCTTAATCTTGTTGATCCACTTGTCCATTTCGCTTTCGCCCTCACTGGCAAATCCATCCTTCTTGTACGCCCAATGCGCTGCGATACCTTTTTCTGCAATTTCATTCATTCGGCGTGAACGGATCTGAACCTCAATCCAGAATCCTGCATAACTCATGAGTGTACAGTGGAGGGCCTCATAACCATTACTCTTAGGAGAGTTGACCCAGTCTCTCATTCGGTCATATTTGTAGCGATACAGACTTGTGAGGATTGAGAAGATGTGATAACACTGATCTCTTTCTGTATCATTTGAATGTACGTCTGGATCAAAGATGATACGCACTGCATAAAGGTCATATATCTGGTCAAATGCAACACCCTTAGTGTTCATCTTTCTCCAGATTGAATAAGGAGTCTTTACGCGTTTCTTGATCTCGAACTTGAATCCTGCTTTCTCTAGTGCAGCATTGATAGGCTCGATAAAATCGTTGATCTCCTGATCCTTATATGCGATATTTCTATTGATTTTTTCAGTGATGTCATGGAATGCCTCAGGCTCTTTGTAACGAAGCCAGATATCCTCCATTTCAGATTTGATTCCATAAAGACCGAGACGGTGGGCGAGAGGAATGAAGATGAACATCGTTTCACTGAGAATCTTATCTCTCTTATGGTCCGGCATGAACTCAATAGTACGGCAGTTGTGCAGACGGTCTGCCAACTTGATGAGAACGACTCGAGCGTCATCGTTAAGGGTAAGTAGAATGCGCTTGAAGTTCTCGGCCTGCATACTTTTCTTCTCGGCCTTATCTTCGTTATCAAGTACTGTCTTGATCTTTGTAAGACCTTCAACAAGTGTTGCAACCTTTTCACCGAAGAGACTCTTAAGGTCATCTACAGTGTATTCTGTGTCCTCTACAACATCATGTAGAAGGGCTGCAATAATTGATTTGCATCCTAAACCGATGTTGCTGACAACAATCTTCGCTACCGCTATCGGGTGGAGAATATATGGCTCTCCAGAGCGTCTTCTGACACCCTTATGTGCTTCGTTAGCAAATTCAAACGCTCTTTGAATCTGATCTACCTCATCCTGATCGGCACAGCGTTTCCTTGCTGCTTCCTTCAAGTCAGCATAGTCTCTTGCTATTACCTCGTAATCCTTCTCGTTAAATTCGGATATCTTACCCATACCACAAAATTTTATTCGTCAATATTATAATTCTCTACGTGCTGGAATGCATATGAAAGCTCAGATCCGATAAGGATAATATTCCATCCTACATTCATCCACATCATAAAGAGCGGCACAGCCGCAAATACTCCATATACTGCATTCAGTCTTGTCACCATCACCTGAGTCTCGAGGTAGAGGTAATTCATTACTGTAAATGCGATTGCTGCAGGCACTGCTGCTCGTAGTGCTGCACCATAATCTACCTTTGCGTTTGGAATGAACTTATACATTGCTGAGAATGTAAAGGTAACCACGACACCGAAAATCAACCAGGCAAGAATTGTGTTGAAAGTGGTGAGTGCATCGCTGTTCAATCCCAAAAGTTCAAGTACATGTGAATAGAAAATCGTTCCAGAGAAGAACACCATGATAACGAATGGAGCAATCAGCAACATCGCTATAATGTATGAAAGTCTCTTGAAGATATTTCTGTTAGTCGTTACTTTCCATACGTTGTTGAAGACTCTCTCTACTGAAAGCATCATCCACACCACGATCCATGCGAACAGGAGTCCACTTATTGCTCCCATTCCGCCACCTTCAGTGCTTTCGATGATATTTCTTGCGGCATTGATCACAAAATCAATAATCTGTGTGCTGTTCTCAAAATATCCGTAGAGAAACTCCTGCAGTTTATCTGCAAGGCCTAGTCCACCGGTGATTGCAAAGACGATTGCAATAAATGGCACAACAGACATTGTGCTCGAAAAACTTAGCGCTACTGCCTGAAATCCGATCTTCTCAGCTGAGAATGTGCGCATTGTGATAAGCAGAATCTTCACATACTTGACAAATCTGGCTCTTGCTTTGGAGAGTTCCTCCAATTCAAGTCTCCAGATGTCTTCGTTTATGAAGTCCTTAATCCTTCTGGTCTGTCTGCGAATCCTTTTCATAGCCTATTAAAATAAACTAGGTTCAATTTCGTCAATAGCTTCCGGTTTTACCTCACCGATGAGCTCGCGGAAGTCGTGTTCTGATATAATGCTTACGCCTAATGTTTCGGCTTTCTTTATCTTCTCAGGTCCTGGTTTCTCACCAGCCAACAGATATGCAGTCTTGCCGCTTATGCTACCGCTATTCTTTCCACCATGCGCAACAATGAGGGCCTTCATGTCATCTCTGGAAATGCTGAAGTTACCGGAGATTACTATAGTCTTTCCTTCAAGTGTAGCAGAGAGCTTCTGCGCAGGTGCATCCATCTCGAATTTCAGTCCTGCTGCCTTCAGGCGGCCGATTATCTCGAGGTTGGCTTCTTCCTTGAAGTATGCGTATATGCTTTCTGCGATTACCTGGCCCACATCGTCTACATTGAGCAGGTCTTCAATTGTCGCCGCAGAAATAGCATCAATATTTACAAAATGTTTAGCTACAGATTTCGCTGTCGTTTCTCCGACATATCTGATGCCTAAAGCAAACAGGACTCTTTCAAAAGGAACTTTTCTCGATTCCTGAAGGCTACTCAGAAATCTTTCTGCGGACTTTTCCTTCCATCCGTCCAGTGTCAACAGATGTTCCTTCGTGAGCTCGTAGAAGTCAGCGATATTCCACACCAGTGCTTTATTGTATAGCTGCTCGACAGTTGCATCACCTGCAATTACATTCATAGCCTTGCGGCTGAGGAAATGTACTAGCTTTGCCTGAATCTGTGTAGGACAGCCATCCTGATTCGGGCAGAAAGCCTTAGCTTCTGACTCATCCTTAACGAGTGGTGTACCGCAATCAGGACAGGTTTCCGGGAAGTGGGGGAGAATGACGTCTGCTGTTCTCTGACTGAGTTCCACTCCCGTAATCTTTGGAATGATTTCTCCACCTTTTTCTACGTAAACGTAGTCACCGATATGGATGTCAAGATTCTGCATCTGATCGGCATTGTGAAGTGATGCTCTTTTAACGATAGTGCCGCTGAGCTGTACCGGCTCCAGGTTGGCAACAGGAGTGACAGCACCTGTACGGCCTACCTGATAGTCAATTGAGAGAAGCTTTGTAAGTGCCTGCTCTGCCTTGAACTTATATGCAACTGCCCAACGCGGGAACTTTGCAGTGTAACCAAGCTCATCCTGATAAGGGAGTTCGTTTACCTTGATGACGATTCCGTCTGTTGCATAAGGAAGCGTCTTACGCTCAGTATCCCAATGTGTTATAAATTCTTCGACCTCTTCAATGTTTCTGCACACCTTGCTCATGTCTGACACCGGAAGACCCCAGCTTGCAGCTGTCTTTAGCGCTTCCTGATGTGTTGTGAATGGGAGATTTTCTCCAAGAACATGGTATAGAGTACACTCCAAGCCTCTGTTCGCTACCTGGGTGCTGTCGATGAGCTTGAGAGATCCTGAGGCTGCATTACGTGGATTTGCGAATGGTTGTTCCTCATCCTTTTCACGCTCGATGTTCAAGCGGTCAAATGCTGCCCAAGGCATATAGATTTCACCACGGATTTCAAATTCCTCCGGCCAAGGAGTTGAAGAAGGGGTAAGGGTCTGTGGAATATTGGAAATATGCTTGACGTTACGTGTGACGTCGTCACCGACAGTTCCGTCTCCTCGAGTGAGGGCTCTGAAAAGCTTTCCATTTTTGTAAGTCAGGCAAATTGCGGTACCATCAAATTTCAGCTCACAGCTGAATGTGAAGGCATTGCCGATTCCTTTTTCAGCTCTATCCACGAATGCCTGAACTTCAGAAATGTCGTAGGTGTTACCGAGCGAAAGCATAGGGTAGCGATGAGGGAACTGCTCAAACTCTTTCTTGAGCTCTTTGCCTTGCTTGAGATCACTACCAACTTTCTGGGTAGGAGAGTCCGGAGTTATGAGTTCCGGATACTCTTTCTCAAGGGCTTCGAGCTCTTTCAGGAGCATGTCGAATTCGTAATCGCTGAGCACAGGAGCATTCTCAACGTAGTACCTTCTGTTGGCCTCGTTGATGATGCTTCTAAGCTCTTCTATCCTAATATTTGCCTGTGTTTTTTCCATAAGCCTAATAACAAGCAAAGATACAAAATCAATCTGATAAGTGCAAAGTTATGGCCCCAATGTTAACGACGTTCGAAACACTGGGGCCACACTATATTTGTATGCGTTAGCTAACTTATTTGCTGATAAGGATATACGTTGTTTCTGGAGCGACGCTTCCTTTAAGGATTCCACCCTCCACATTGAAGGTTTTTCCGTAAACTGCATCAGTATATTCACCATCAGGCAAAGCCGTTGTCAATTCAACAGGAATTTCGTTGAGTGAGAAGTTGATGATTGCAGCACCTTTGTCACCACGATTTACTAGGGCAACTTCACCTTCAGCTGTGAACTGAATATTCTCAATCTGGCCATTCATCTGCTGGCGGAACTTATTGACTGCCACAACTTCAGGATGGAAGAACTCATCATTTCCTCGAGCTCCGAGAAGGTTGTCTCCGAAGTAATTCTCGCGAGTTGAATTCATAGGACGGCTATAGAAGAGAGGAGTACCGTTCTGACGTGCTGTAAGGAATACCCAGCCGGTGCGGATCTGAGCATCTGTAAGACCTGCGCTCTCATTAGCATTACAATATGTGTCATGACTTTCTACCCATGTGGTCAGGTGCTCAGGAGCAGCACGATGATACCATGAAATAAGGTCGATATTCTTTGCGCTACGCTTGTGAAGAACCTCACGGAGAACGTGACCATAACTTGAAGCAGTCTGACCGAAATAGCCTGCATATTCCTCCTCAGGTACATTTCTATCCTGAAGCACCTCTCCATATACGAACAAGCTGTCGTATGGCATGCAGAGGGATACACCAAGGACTTTCTTGCGGCCTGTTGCAACATCCCAGAAATCATTCTCAGTCACTCCGGCTTCAGTGTCAAGAGGATCAGAATGCACACCGATGTGCTTTGCTGTATCGTAACGGAATCCACGAACACCCATATTGAGAAGCTTGTTAACAAACTCCATATAGTATTTCTGGAAGAGGGGATTTTCTGTGTTCACATCTGGAAGACCGCCTACGCCCTGAAGGGTGCACTGAGTGCGGTCATTATAGTCCTGGATTCCCTGAAGACCCTTGCTATGGAACATTTTTTCGCGGCCGCCGACAGCCTCATAAAATGCGTCTGCAACAAGGTCGATATTGAAGGCTACATGGTTAGGTAAAACATCCACAAGAACACGCACATCGTACTTCTTTGCAGAGTCCAACATTACCTTCATTTCTTCTTCAGATCCAACGATGTTATTACCTATTGTCCAATCAGTTGGCTGATAGTAGTGATACCAGTTTCCTTCCTTCTCATCAAGGATCTTTACATTACCTCCTTCCGGGCTGAAACATGCGTTTACAGGAGATGTCTGAATCATTGTAAATCCTGCGTCAGCGATCTGTTGCATGTTGGCTGCGATAGTAGGGAAGTTCCAGCTCCAGACATGAAGGATTGTCTCAGTATTTGTGTAATCAGGATCATGAGTCATTCTGTCTACAGGTGCTGATTTTGGTCCGCTGCAGGCAATGAATGTAAGGGAAGTGATAATGGTTAACAGTCTATTCATAATGGATGAAAATTTAGTATTATGGACGGCAAATATAGTTACATTTTTGAGTGCTTTATCATCGGATAACAAAATATTGTTATTTATTCCAAAATTTGATAAATTTGCGCCGCTTTATCCGGACACCTCGTTTCCTGACAATGTCATCCTGCCTGACAATGTCATCCTGAACGAAGTGAAGGATCTGTAAAGAAATCATGTTTAACTAATTAATACAAAGAAAATTTATGAAAGACGCAGTTATCATTCTTTGTGGTGGCGGTCCAGCTCCAGGAATGAACTCAGTTTCAATGAGTGTTGCAAAGACATTCATCACTAAGGGTTTCCGTGTAATCGGTCTTCACGGTGGATACTCAGGCCTTTTCAGCAAGAACGCACGCACTGAGGATCTTACTTTCGCTATCGCTGACCGTTACTTCAACAGAGGTGGTTCTTACCTCGAGATGAGCCGTTTCAAACCAACTGATGCTGACTTCGAGAACAACTTCAACCTTGACCTTTTCAAGGACAACAACATCAAGCTTCTCGTGACTATCGGTGGTGATGACACAGCTTCAACTGCAAACCGTATCTCTAAGTTCCTCGCAGCTAAGGGTTACCCAATCGCAAACATTCACTGTCCTAAGACAATCGATAACGACCTTCCACTTCCTGCAAACGCTCCTACTTTCGGATACAACTCTGCAAAGAACGAGGGTGCACACCTTGCACGCACAGTGTATGAGGATGCTCGCACTTCAGGAAACTGGCTTGTAATCTCAGCAATGGGCCGTACTTGCGGTTCACTCGCACTCGGAATCGGTGAGGCTACTCACTGCCCGATGACTATCATCCCTGAGATGTTCAACAAGACTGAGATCTGCCTTGACAAGGTTGTTAAGCTTTCTATTTCAGCTATCCTTAAGAGAAAGGTAATGGGTATCAACTACGGTACTATCGTTGCTGCTGAGGGTCTCTTCCATGAGTTCAAGGCTGAGGAGATGGAGGCTGCTGGCGTTCGTTTCTCATACGATGACCACGGTCACCCAGAGCTTGGTAAGGTTTCTAAGGCTGTTCTCTTCAACGACCTCCTCGAGGCTGAGTTCAAGAAGATCGGTCTTAAGGTTAAGAGCCGTCCAGTAGAGATCGG
>JAFYVM010000054.1 GCA_017549145.1 Bacteroidales bacterium | reverse complement strand
TTACTATGTTGGAATTTGACTCAATAGCGTTGCGGTTTTGACTGCGATGTTTGCTGCTACGTGAGTTAGTGTATTGGATCGCATCGATATCTGTATTGTAATTATATCTTTTAGAGAGGCTTCTTGCGAGTGCTGAGAAACTGCTGTAGTATGTCTGTTCGCTGCTGCAGGGCATAAAGATGATTGTTGGGCCTTGTGGATGTTTCCAATATTCGTTGAAATGTGCTTCGAGGATTTTCAAAGCTTCGGAATATAGGTCAGATGAAGGGTTTAGACCGTCTTTGAGTTCAAGGACTCTTTGGGTGATTCCTTGTTGGATGTCGGTGGCGTATGGGAGATGTTTGGAGCGGATGTAATAGTCGTAAAATATGGCTGTAGTGTCGCCTTTGTGGGTGGCTATGGTAAATGGAGTTAGTGGCTTACGTCCACTGAAGGTATCTGCGGCTGCATAGATATAGAATAGTTTAGCCTTGGGGTGGCCGTATTTGACGGCTTTGCGGTAGGCCCATTCGCGTTCGTCAGAGGTGATGGCTTTCTGCCCAATTATTAAGTATGCAGTGGCGGCTTCTTTCTTCCACTTTCGGATTCGCCAGTTAGAGATGAGTATAGTGATAGTGACAATTATGATTGCGATTGCTTCTTCCATATCTTTTTTCGTATGAAGTTATGGGAGAACTTTGGTGACTGGCAAATTTATGTGGCGAAATGCTGTGAGATTTTTCTCTTTTTTATAATCATTGCACTTTTCTTATTTTCTAGAATAGATATTAAAATTTATTTTATGGTGGTAAAGATTTATTTTAACGAAAATCAGCCACCGATTGCGGTGGCTGAGGGGCTAGAAGAGGTTCTCGTTTGATGATGATTTCCCTCTTTTATTATTTCTTTGCTTCTCCAATAGATATAACTTTAGGAGTTCCGTCACTCAGATAATCTGTTTGAATAAGTTGGTACTTTCCTGTTGGTTTGGAGATGATGTATGCAAATACTTTAGTGCAGTGACAAAGCCGGCAAACACTTTTTATAATAACCCTGTAATCTTGATAATAGGGAACCTGATCTATGGTTCTTCTAGTTATATATGTTTCAGTAACATCGGTAGATTGATCGGGTAACTTTATCTTTCTGCGCGAACGTTCTTGAATACTTGCCGATTTATTGGTCGTGACTTTATATTGTTTAGATATAGCGGTGTTTAGTTTCTCTTCCAATGTTTTTAGGGCATTAGCAGAAAGAGAAAGATTTGATGTGATTTCTGCCTCGACAGAACTCTCTATGACTAAATCATTGCTAAGTGATATTCCGGTTTCGTATTCTTTTTCTTCTCCAGCGAAGATCTCAACGAGTTGGGATGACTGTGAATCGTCTGGTTTTTCACTACCCTTAATAGGATCGCAGCTTATAAGGAAATATTTTACTAACCCCATTTTTGACGACAGGTTTAATTTTAGATCAACAGGAGCGGGCAAATTATACTTTTCTAAAATATCCAACTCATATTGTTGGTATAAATCTAATACAACAGGACACAGGTCTGAGACATTGGACTTTCCAAGGTATTTTTTAAAACCAGTATTAAGAGCATTCCCAACTTGTTCACTAGAAGCTTCTCCCGTTAGCAATAACGATTTTATATCAGGTTTTAATAATAGAATATCTTTTAGTAATTCGTTGCCAGTTTTTTTAGGCATAACTTGATCTAGAATTGCAACCTTGATATTATAATCTTTAATAATTCTTATTGCCTCATTCGGTTCGTCGCACGCAATAGTGTTAATTCCAAGTTTATCTTGAACTAATTTTGCATAATCTTTGGCTGCTGAGAGTTCATCATCTACAAAGAGAATTTCTGGATTGTAATTCATACTAAGTGTAAATTAAGAGAGGTCAATAATAAATGTTGCAGTGGCAGTCTCTTTGTCTATATTGTATTTAAGGACGCCATATTTGCTCAATTTTAACAGTGTTCTAACTGTATCAAGCCCGATTCCAATATGGTCTTTTTTTGATGAATATCCGATTTTGTCTAGTAAATCATTATTTGGAAGATTTTCACAGATGTTTTTAATAACGATTTGCTTGGTTCCATTTTTAATATTTCCTTCTATAAAAATAGTTTCACCGTCAGGAGATGCTGTAACAGCATTTTGTATCAACGGGCATATTATGCTTACTAATAATTTGGAAGAATATCCTTCTTGAATATTATTAAGCTTTTGACTAAAGATGATGTTTTGTTTTTGAGAGTCATGTTTATAAACATCAAAGGCGTCTTGAAGCATATCAGCAATATTTGTTTGATCGTCAGTATTGTTAGGGTCAACAAGATCTTTGTATCCTTGGATTATGCAATGACAAAGTTGTATGTGTCTTTGTATTCGATTAGCAAAAAGAGATATTTCCTTTTTCTGTTCGGCACTCTTAATAAACTCACAATTTATGTTTATTTGCGACAGAGGTGTTGCTATGGAATGGTTGATGTCATTAATAATTTGAGGAGACTCTATTTTTGTTGCACTCGGTCCTTGTTCTTTAATTGTCTGTATTTGTTTTAAAAATTTAGGGAAATCCTTTAGGAAGTTGTTCAGTGTAATATAAAGCTCTGGATTTGAGACTGTTGCTGGTTGAATTTTCTTGATATTTGAGTTTAATGCATGTAACTGATTATATATGCCAATATAATTTCTGGAAAATTGTTGCGATTGTATTTCCTGTTCACCTAATCGTTTGTCAATATGTAATTTCAGGGAATTGTTTCTGGATATAGTAAGGCCAACTAATAATGCAGCCATTAATAAGCATATCACAGAAATCATAGACATTAGTGAATCTAATGTGTAATTGTTGATGAAGTAGCTTATATTTAATTCTTGTACTGGAATATGGAACTTGGCGTTAATTAAAAAAGGTACAGAACCAAATATTGTGTTTAAAACGAAGATAATATACTTATGTGGTGATCTTCCTTTGTAGAAGAAGATAACGATAGAGAGTGCCCATGGGATGCCAACAAGAATCTTCCATGTTATAATGCTCGCCTTGACGTTTACTACATCTTTCAATGAAATGAAAATAATAGTAGCAAACAGATGTGATAATACATGTAGATAAACATTTTTTACATTGTCTTTAACTATAATTAAGGGCATAATTGTAGTGATAAAGTAAAGGATTCCAAAGAAGGAAATAAGTATCCAGCTGATGATAGTAAAGTATAGCATCTTATATCAGTTTTTGTTGGTACGCAAATATACATAATTTGTATGCATTGTCAGTTATATCTCCATATAATGTGCTAACCATCATTATTAATTTTTATCAGTTTTTGAGCTTCAAAGGTTGTTTTCAAAGATTTTCCACACGCTATATGGAAAATCAGCCACCGATTGCTGTGGCTGAGGGCTTAGAAGAGGCTCTCGTTAGATGATACCTTCTTCTCTTCTATCTTTTGCTTTTCAAGTTCCTTCAGTTTTGCTGTTATTTCTTCTGCGACTTCTTCTCCGCTGAGGAGAATATATGAGTAGAAGGTTCTTTTGTCTTTGTGCCCTGAGATGCTCATTATCTGCTCGTCTGAAAAGATGTGCAGTTTATAAAGGTTGGTCAAGCAGCTGCGTCTTGCTGTATGTGTGACTGCAAGCTGGTAACGCGGTTTGATGACATCTCCGTCTTCGTCTCTTTCAAATACAATCTTACCCTTATCTTCGAGCTCTTGTTCCCTCATATCCAGGATGGTCTTTTCGTATTTCTTGAGCGAGGGAAGTGTGTCGGATAAACGCTCAAGCAATCTCTTTATATACTTGTTTACAGTCTGATCTGCTATTTTTTGGAAACTCTTTTGAGTACTTCTTTGCCAGGTGTAACAGGTTCTCATTCAGAATAGGGATGACTACTCTTGCCCCTGTCTTTTTCTGAACGAGCTTGACGATCTTGATGCCGTTCTCCGTGGTGGTGAAGTTTCGAGAACTCAGGTTGTTATAGTCGCTGATTCTCTGTGCGGTGTAGCATCCAGCAAGGAATACATCCCTTGCTTCTTCATATTTGCTTCCTTGCGGCAATTTCATCTCGTACAAGGCCTGGATTTCTTCATCTGTCAGATAGATTTTCTTCTTCATGTTGTCAGAATTCTCTTCTATTTGATAGAGGAAGGTATGACCGTCGTGTGAATGCAAGCCATCTTTCTTTGCGTAGCGAATCAATGTCTGTGTGGCAGATACATATTTATTTCTGCTGCTGACATTATATCCTTTACTGAGGAATGTCATATAAAGGTCGCAAGTGGCTTGTTTTCTGAAACACCCCCAAATCAGCGGCATATTCATCGTTTCCCTGTAATAGGCAGAGAAATCCCTCATTACATTTAGAAGATTGCCATATTGTTTGATGGTTCCTTGAGAATAACGATTGCCCTTGTAGAGCCTTCTGCCGATCCTCATCTCTTCTATCAGCCATTTGATGTACTGTTGAATGTCTGCTGGAACTTCTGATATTTCGGTTTCCATACTTTCGATGTAGCTGCGGATTATACCACGCGCAATGTCGGCAGAGAATGTGTCGTGCTCAGTGATGCCGTCCTTGAGGAGCTCGACGATGCTGTCGAGACGAGCATTGATCTTCTTGCCTCTGTCGTTCTCTTCCTTGGTGTATCCTCCGACCCTTACGCGCCCGGTAATCTCGTCCCACCTTTCAATGGGAACCTTGATGTCGGTGTTGAATTGGAATTGGATTCTCCTGCCTTTTTCGCTCTTGGAGATGAAGACGTTTGCCCAGACAGAGACATCCCTTTCCTCTGTCTTTCCGGCTCGGATAAAAAATCTGATTGTAGCCATAAATACAGTAGCTTTTAAGCCTCCCGTCAGTTTTGGCTGCCAGGAGGGTGGTTATACAAATGCATTGCTAATGTAGGGAATTAATGGGAGAATTGCAAGGATATGCGTCTGATTATATTTTGTCAATTGATATTCAATTTGTATATTTGCGAGATAACATATAATTGCTCGGATGGTTTTATGCTGGCTGTAATTATAGTAACACACAATCTTGGTTTTATATAAGGTGCAATATGTTAAAGAAGTTAATAGTTGAAAATTTTAAGGCCTTTAAGGAATTGGTAGAATTCGAGTTAAGACCAATTACTGTTTTGATAGGAAAGAATAGTAGTGGTAAGAGTTCGATATGTAAGCTAATCAAATCATTATCAAATTCGGTGTCTACTAAAGGACCATATCCAATTCCCATAAATGCAGGTGGCGTTGTTCTAGGAAGCAATTTCGAGGACCTTTTTTATAATAGAGAAACATCTGGACTTCATATTGCATTAGAATATGATAATAGTTTAAGTATATCAGCCCATCTGTTGATGATGACCGGCTCCTTATTATATTCGGATTTTACGACCATTTCCGCCTCTAGGAATAAGTATATGAAATTTAATGAGTTGTCAGCAGCATCGTTGGGTAGCATATGTTCTTTGTTATCAACAGAACCTTGGAAATCGGAATACACAGATTTAAAACATGACATCATTTTCGATGTAGATTATATAGGGCCCATAAGATCCGAGTCCAAAAGAGCTATAGAGCGTATGGCAATCGAAGATACATCATATGTCGGTTACAAAGGAGAAAAGGCATACGAGATTTTATTGAATTCGTATCTAACTGATGGGGAACTTTATAAGAGAGTATCAACATGGTTTGCGGATAATATGGATGGACAGCAATTGGAGATTCGTGAGCAAGGAGTCGGGTCCGGATTATATAGTCTTTATGTGAGAAGAAATGATCATCATTCAATATGCATTGCAGATGTTGGAGAGGGAATTAATCAGTTGTTGCCTATCGTTGTGCAATCATATATAAAGAAAGAAAAGCATTCAATTACAATTATCGAACAGCCTTCGCTTCATCTACATCCTGCTGCACATGCTAAGGTCGCTTGTTGTTTGGCAGATGCAGTAAAAGAGACTAGTAAACAGTTTGTGATTGAGACTCATTCTGAAAATTTCTTATTAGGATTAAGATATTTGATAGCGATAGGAAAACTTGCTTCAGAAGATATTGTTATCTATTCTATGGACCATGATGGGCAAAATACTATAGTAAGTAAAATAGAGATAGATGAGAACTTTGAATATACTGATTGGCCTGAAGGAGTCTTTGAAGAAGATTTTCAGTTGTTGAATTTGATTAATCGTGCGAGACAATGATTATCTGTATTGATAAGGATTATTTGAATACAATCGGGGAAGTTAAAGCCTCACAACTATACTGTGAAGCATTAGAAAATGAACATTTCTTTGATGGGAAAGGAGATAGTATGGATGTGATACGGGACAGTGTTGAGAAACACGCTTCGTCATATCAGAAAGAGTTGATGAAGACAGGAAAGACTATTAGTCTGACAGGGAAGTTACGTAAGTTTTTAACGACGTTGAAAGCCTCTGACTTTTCTTTTGATGATTTGGTTAGAATATTGAATAAACCATCTAAGGTTCTTGTCGAAAATAGTGTATACGAAGGTCCGGTATATGACAATATGATTCAGATATATGAAAGGGATCCGTCATTCCGTAATCTTTATTTAAAGTTGAAGGAAGCGAGAAAGACAGGACGGTTAGAATATGGTCATAGTGGTGGGTTTGGTAACTTTTTGGGTCTACTTGAGCAGGCAGATGCAGAAGGTTACAGAGGAATCGCAAAATATAAATTTTGTACTGTAATAGATAGGGATGCGGATGGCCCTGAATACACGAGACTTTCAACAAGAGATACTCTTTTTAAGTTTCTTTCTGGAAAAGATAGTTCTCAACTTGGAGATGATGATATCTATACACTGAAACAATCAAAATATATTTGGCACATGTGGTATAAAAGAGAGATTGAGAACTATTTCCCAGATGAACAATATGAAAGAATAGGAGTGCATACAAATAGATGGCCAGCCATTCCCATAGATAGGAATTATAAAAAGATAAGTAAAGGAACAGGTTTTAGTAAAGATAAACTAAAAGATTTGACAAAAGGTATGTCACGAGAACTTTACGAAGCAGGGTTGCAATCTTTTTATCATCAAGGGGGACGTGTCTCTGAAATTCAGTTGTTTCTATTAAAACTCGTAAAATTAATATGATATGTCAAGAATAGACATAAAATCGGAAAGAGAGTTTTTCCGTGAAATTTTCGATAAAATAGTTAAGGGTAAGTATGCTATACCAGTCTTTCAGAGAGATTTTGTTTGGAAGCCTACCCAAATTATAGATTTTTTTGATAGTATATGGAGAGGTTATCCTATAGGATCCATAATTTTATGGCAACCTGATTTAGAAATGCCAGTTAAGGATATACTGACGGATAAAATCGGTGAGATAGAGAAGCCTGAGTATTTTGTGTTGGATGGGAGACAAAGACTTACTGCATTTTTTGGATGCGTGTATGATTCATCATATAAAGATTCAAGATTTGATTTGTATTTTAACCTTGATAATGAAACTTTTGCATATAATAGGAATGATAAGCATAACTATATAAAGGTATCAGATGCCTATGACACCTTTATCATGCTTAATATAATGCAGGATTTTGCATCTGACCCTACAAAAGAGAAGGCTAAATCTTATGTGGATAGGGCTAAAAAATTAAATGCCATTCTTCAAGGATATGTCGTTGGGGAAATATATATAAATAATTGCAGTCTACGGGAAGCAGAAAAAGTCTTTTCAAGAATTAATTCGGAAGGCACAAAGATCTCGAAGTCTGATATGCTTCAAGCTATTACATACAATAGAAATGGGGTTTTGCTTTCTGAAGAAATAAAAAATATCCAAATCTCTCTTGAGCCATATGGCTTTAGGACATTGGCTCAAGAGGATATACTAAATTGTTTCTATAAATTCATCGATAAGAATTTCTATGATGCTAAACTTGAAGATCTTGAGGTAATGGATTTTGCTTCTGTTATCCCCAATATTAAAGAGTGTATCGTAAAAAGCGTAAGATTCCTCCATGATAAATGTTATGTTCTTTCATTAGCTATACTTCCATATATAAAGCAACTTATTGCATTGACATGGTTTTTCCGGCTCTATAGTGATCCAACATCCTCACAAGTATATGAATTGCAGAAGTGGTTTATGTATACGACATATGCAAAAGTGTTTCAGAACGGTTCTCTCACAAACGTAAGAAAGATTTACAGACGATTCGAAGAATATTTGTTAGGAAGGTCGCAGACAGCTATAGATTATAATTACTTGGAGCCATTTGACTTCAGCTTTAAGTTTAGTCTGAGAAATGCTAGTTCTGATTTTTTGCTTATAGCTTTACTCCGCAATTATATGCGATGCGTGGAAAATTCGTCAATATTGGAATATGTCGGAGTTTATACGCCAGTTAATCCCAAGTCTCCTGAGTGGCAAATCGTATTATTAAGCAAGGCTGATAAGTCTAATCTAATGTCTTATTTTATGACTGAAGTTGAAGTGCCTGATGATGATCTGAAACGTTATGTGCTTAATAATAAGATGCTTAATTCGGTTAAAAATCTCGATTTTTCGGGATTTGAGTATGAAAGAAAACGACTTCTTTATACGCTGATTGATAGTCTTCTTGAAGAATATGATTTACAAGTAGAATATCCTATAGCATAATTTATGAAAATTGGAGAGTAACCACAAAATCATGAGCACAGCACCAAATGAACTAATTATAAATGATAAGGAATTTGTTGTTGGCTCATTATGGTGCTGATACGCTTTCGCTAAGATAAATATTTATTACTTAATCAAAGTAAATTTATTGGTTTGGAATTTCATGATGAGACCATGTGTATAACTATATGTATAACTGATTTTTTACTCCATTTAATTGCAGGAAGTAACAAATAGGGTGTAAGAATTGAATTTGATATAGAAAATAGTTGCAGGAAGTATCAAGTTTGCAAGCCGGTGGCACCACAGAAAACCTCAGTAGAATTCATTCTATTGAGGTTTTTTCGTATAGTGTACTTTCCCTAGCATTACACCCTCCCTCGTTTTGAACCCTTGTCCACAAAAGCAGCCCTTTTGTGCCCAGCCTTTCAACTAGCAAGTTGAGTGAACGATGTGTTAAAATGATGATGTGCAGTTTTGGATATAATTTCTATTTTTGTCAAACTAAATGATTTTGATATGAAAGTTTTGATCACAGGTACATCGCAGGGAATTGGAAAGGGAGTCGCAGAGCTTTTCTTGGAAAAGGGACATAGTGTTGTCGGAATTGACAGACAGGCGTCAGCGATTGACAGTGAAGACTACACTCATTATGTCTGTGATGTCCGTGATTGGGCGTCTTTCCCTGAGATTGATGATGTTGACATTCTGATCAACAACGCAGGAACTCAGAACGAGGATGATATTGATATCAACCTTAAGTCGCTTATCAAAGTCACTGAAAAGTATGGAGTCCGCAAAGGAATCAAGTCGGTTTTGAATATCGGTTCCGCCAGTGGTCATACTGGCTCCGAATTTCCGGAATATTGCGCAAGCAAGGGAGGTGTGATTGCCTACACCAAGAACGTTGCTCTTCGCGTTGCTGCTTATGGGGCCACATGCAATAGTCTTGATCCGGGTGGAGTACTCACTCCACTAAATGATTGTGTGGTAAATGACCCTGCTCTTTGGGACGAAATCATGGGCCAGACTCCACTTAAAAGATGGGCCAGCGTTCAGGAAATTGCGCAGTGGGCATACTTCCTGACAGTCGAAAATAAATTCGCAACAGGTCAGAGCATTATTGTTGATGGGGGAGAGTCTATAAATTCTCATTTTGTCTGGCCGGAATAAGCAGTTTGATGTTATAAAGGTCGAGGGAATTGTAATATTTTGTGTATATTTGCGTGATTTAACCACTATTGATTTAACACTAAAATAACATAAAATATGAAGAAAATTTTTCCTCTTCTCTTCGTGTGCCTGGTGTGCCTTATTTCTGGTAGCCTGGTTTCTTGTGAGGAGAATCAAGTTCTGCAAGGAACACCGTATGTTGACGCACCTCTCAGAGCTATGAGAATGGAGCAGATTTCCGTAGCTTACAGAAACATTGAGAAAGATGTTGAGGTCGTTGTAGATTTCGGTGATGGCTCTACTCCAGTATCTGTACTTGGACCTGTAGCTGCTACTCACAAGTATGAAGAACCTTCTTCTGGTCAGCCGGATGGCGCTTACCACATCAAGGTAACCGCAATGGGTCAGACCATCGAAAAGAGAATCCTGGTTTATCCGCTCAGAGCGATTTCAGAGCTCGTTAAAGAAATGACTACTCCTGGTTATGACAAGGTGCTCGTAATGGCTCACCGAGCTAACACAACAAACACAAGCATTCCTGAAAACTCTATTGCTGCAGTCGAGGCTTGTATCGCAGCAGGAGTTGAGTTTATCGAGACCGATACTCATATCACAGCTGACGGTCATGTGGTAATCTGCCATGACCAGACAATCAACAGAACAACAAACGGAACTGGTGATATCACTAAGATGACTTTGGAGCAGATCAAGAGCTATAAGCTTAAGGATCGCAAAGGTGTTGTTACTGACATGACTATGCCTACTCTTGAGGAGTTCCTCAAGGCTGCACGTGGAAAGATCTATGTCAATCTCGACTACTCTCCAAGAACAGCATCTACTGCTGATGTAATGTCTGTCGTAGAAAAGTTGGATATGATGGGACAGACCCTCTTCTATTGCAACTCTGTTGAGAAAGTGAATGAGGTGCTTTCTATCGATCCTACAGCTCAGGCTTATCCTTGGCATTCAAACTATTCAGCACTTCCTGGACCAGGATATTTCATCCAGTGCAGCTATGAGCCAGGAAAGTCTACTAATCTGGGTGCTGCTATGAAGGCCGGTATGATTCCTACCGTGAACTTCCTTAATGGTGGTAAGATTGATGACCTCCTTAAGACATATCCTGACGTTCGCGTTATCCAGTCGGATATTTCAGACGAACTCATTCCATACCTCAAAGGTAAAGGACTAAGATAATCAAACTAATAACCCTATATCAATCATGAAGTTATTTCACAGAATAGGTCTGTGTTTAGCTGCAGCAGCTGCAATGTTCCTGTCTTTTGGAATACATGCGCATGCTCAGCAGCAGACTCTAAAAGGTGTTGTGATTGACCAAGACGGCGAGCCAATTATTGGTGCAGCCGTTTTCGTCGTTGAAACCAACAAGGGTGAGGTTACCGATCTTGATGGTAATTTCACAATTTCAGTAGAAAATGGCCAGACCCTTCGCGTTTCGTACATCGGATTCGCGACTCAGGATGTCCCTTACAATGGTCAGACAAATCTTCGCGTTGTTCTTCAGCAGGAAACAACTTCCCTCGACGAGGTTGTGGTAATCGGTTACGGTTCCATGACAAGAAAGGAGATGACATCAGCTATCTCTCACGTCGGAGCAGAAGACCTTAACCATGTTACCTCATTGGACTCTAGAATGCTCCTTCAGGGTAAGGTTTCAGGTGTGTCTGTAACTAATACAGCAGTTGCTGACCCTAATAGCCAGGGTTCAATTCAGATTCGTGGTGTCTCATCTAGAAGTGCCGGAACAGGTCCTCTTTACGTGATCGACGGTATTCCTGGTGGTGATATGACAAACATCAACCCTGCAGATATTGAGTCTATCGATGTACTTAAGGACGGTGCTGCATCTGCAATCTACGGTACACGAGGAAGTAACGGTGTTATCCTCGTCAATCTTAAGAAGGGAACCAAGGACGGAAATGTACACACTCAGTATAGCGCATCATTCACTATGAATGTAGCAAAGAGAGAGCTCAAGATGCTTAATGCCGACCAGTTCCGCGCTTACCGATGCGTTCTCAACCCTCTGTCTGACAAGGGTGGTAACACTGACTGGTTCGATGCAGCTACTCAGGTCGGAATGCAGCATATGCACACTCTTACACTCTCAGGTGGTAATGCAAAGACTAACTATCGTGTAACTGCTGACTTCCGTGACGCTGAGGGTATTGACCTTCGTTCAGACCGTATGGAGTATGGTGCAAGAGCAAACGTTTCTCACACAACAAAGGATGGCCTCTTTACATTCACTGCCAGCGTGACTCCACGTATCATCAAGAGAAACAAGAGTGCTGGATCAGTGTTCAAGAACGCATTGCTTAACAACCCTACAAATCCGATCTATGATGATAACACAAAGAACGGCTTCTATGCATGGCCTTCAGCAGAGCCTGGTTACAACATCATTGAGCAGATGAGTGAGGAAATCGATATGACTGAGATCAAACTTCTCGAGTGGAATGCAAGTGCAGGAATCAACATCCTTCCTTTGTTCACTCCGAAGAACAATAATATGACTCTTAAGTCTGTCCTCTCAGTCTCTCAGAAACTTGTAGATAAGTTCGGAGGTTATTTCACACCTTCAACTTATGCTTCTAACATCAATAACGCCATCCAGGGTAGTGCATCAAGATCTTATGATACCAGCACTGACACAAACCTTGAGTGGGTGACTAACTTCTCTACAAAGATCCAGGGACACCAGATCCGCGCAATGGCTGGTTACAGCTGGAACTATGGAGTTGCAAGCGGTATGTCTGCTTCTAACCAGAACTTCGACTCTGATCTTTTGACATTCAATGATCTCGGCTCAGGTCTTAAGGCTGGTGAAGACGGTGAGACAAGAATGGACTCATACAAGAATGACCATACTCTCATATCATTCTTTGCCCGTGTAAACTACGACTGGAAAGAGCGTTACATGTTGTCTGCATCACTCCGTTATGAGGGTTCATCACGTTTCGGAGCAAATCACAAATGGGGATATTTCCCTGCAGTTTCGCTCGGTTGGCGTCTTTCAGACGAGCCTTGGATGCAGAGCGCATCTTCATGGCTTAACGACCTTAAGGTACGTTATGACTATGGTGTGACAGGTAACCAGGATTTCGGTAACTATCAGTCACTTGCAACATACCGTTCATTCGGATACTACGAGTATCAGGGCGAGCGCTTCAAGGTTTGGGGACCTAGTAAGAACGTTAATGCCGATCTCCGTTGGGAGAAGGGTCATAACCAGAACTTCGGTGTTGACTTCTCAATGTTCAACCACCGTTTAAGCGGATCCCTCAACTACTTCCTCAGATATCAGACAGACCTTCTTGGTGAGTATGATGTACCTGTACCACCAAACCTCTTCAATAAGATCTACGCCAACGTGGGTACAATGCGTAACCAGGGTATCGAGTTCGATATCACAGTGAACGCAATCAGAAAGGAGAACTTCAATTGGGATCTCACCGTTGTTGGAGCAACTAGTGACAATAAGTTCCTCTCATTCTCAAATGACCTCTATCAGGGCCAGAGCTACTATTCGACATGTACAATGGAGAACCCTAATAACCCGGGATCTCTTCAGAGAATCGAGGAAGGTCAGAGAGTAGGTAACTACTTCACTTATCGTTATGCTGGTGTTGATAACTCAGGTGACTGGTTGATCTTCGACAAGAATAACAATGTTATCCCAGTATCTCAGGGTACTGAGGAGGACAAGACTGTAACTGGTAATGGTCTCCCTAAGTTCACAGGCTCTATCACATCAAGCTTCAAGCTTTATGATTTTGACTTCAGCTTCTCACTTCGTGGTGCAGCTGGTTTCCAGATCTTCAATGTTCATGATTTCTATTATGGACTCCAGAGTATGAATACTAACCTTTTGGTTTCAGCATATTCCAGAAACGCTCACATTACCTCTGGTAAGAACGTTATTTCAGACTACTTCCTCGAGCCAGGAGACTATCTCAAGCTTGATAATGTGTCTGTAGGATATTCTTTGAAACTCAATAAGAAGTTTATTGATAAGGTTCGCGTATTCTTCAATGCAAACAACCTTTATACTTTAACTAAGTTTACAGGCATTGACCCATCGGTATATGAGGTCAACGGACTTACACCTGGTACTTTCGGCGGTTCAGCAGCTTACTATCCGTCTGCATTCCAGTTTGTGTTCGGCCTTCAGGTGGGATTCTAAATCAGGAGTACGATTATGAAAAGATTTCAATCATATATATATAAGGTAGTGATTGCAGCATTGGCTGTGTTTACTATGGGATCATGTACTGACCTCGGTGAGAATGTATATGATCAGGTCATGTCAGGTAACTACTACCAGACTCGCGCCGACGTGATTCATGCGGTCTTCCGTCCACATGAGCACATCTTTGAGTCTGTGTGTGCTTACTTCCAGAATGAGGAGCTTACCGGCGACCAGTTCGTGACTATTTCACGTGGTGCATACGGTTGGTATGACGGTGGAAAATGGGAAGACCTCCACAGACATAATTACAGTGAGATTACAGACGGAGTAGAGTGGTCAAAGATGTGGGACAGTATGTATAAGGGTATCGGACAGTGTAACCTTGTACTTGATGACCTTGCAAGACTTTCTCCTGATCAGTTCGGAATGACACAGGTTGAGTGGGATGCACTTAACAGCCAGCTTCGTACAATGAGAGCATACTGCTATGTTGTTCTTCTTAACCATTTCCGTCACTGTATCCTTACAACAACTTCTAACCCGGATGAGAATATGAAACCTGAGAACCGTAAGCAGGTTGATCCTGAGGTTCTCTTTAACTACATCGTTTCAGAGCTTAATATCTGTCTTGAGCAGCTTGAGACTAAGACAGGTGATGCAGGAAACTCTATCCGTCAGGGTCAGTTTACCAAGGGTGCAGCAGCAGTGCTTCTTATGAGACTTTACCTTAATGCTGAGGTTTGGATCGGAAAGCCTATGTATGCTGAGTGCCGTGACCTTTGCAAGAAGATCATCGCTGGTGACTACGGTAACTATTCTCTCGCAGAGGAGTGGTATCAGCCATTTGACTGGAACAACGAGACATGTAATGAGGTGATCTTCGCATTCCCTGCATCTTATGCAACTACAAGCTGGCATATGCAGAACAACTACCGTACAATCTACGGTCGCGGTATGCCTTACGGTAGCTCTAAGTACTTTGATATCGAAGGTGATGGTGCAAGAAACCCTAAATATGCACTTTCTCCTAGCTATGACAACCAGCTTCCACGTCAGCTCCATCCGTACAAGCTCGGTATGGTGACACAGAAGTTCCAGAAATATCCTGGAGACCGTCGTTTCATGCAGTATAAGAACCTCAGCATCAACTCTCGCGAGGGTATGTTCATGCTTGAAGGATATATCGTATGTGCTGACGGATCGAAAGTGAAGTCACAGGATGGTTACGAGATGTATCTTCTCGACCAGTGCGGTACATTCAACAGCAAGGCACCGGAAGGAAAGATCGATGTATCTTCAAAGGGTGCATCCATCATGACAAACGGAGACTTTAACTCTTGCCTTTACTGTGTGAAATATCCGTTCTATTCATTCAACGGTGGTTACTTTATTGAGTCTGACTGCGTTCAGATGCGTCTTGCTGAGGTTTACTACACTCAGGCAGAGTGCGAACTTCGTTTGAACAACGCTTCAGAGGCAGGTAAGCTTTTGAATAAGGTTCGTGCACGTAACTACACATCATTCGGTAACAACATCAAGTATCAGCCAGAGGGTGGCGTTGCTCTCAATATGGAAGAGATGCTTGACGAGTGGGGCCGTGAGTTCATCATGGAGAGCCGTCGCCGTACAGACCTTATCCGTTTCGGAAGATTCCAGGAGGCATGGTGGGACAAGCCACAGGATGCTGATAAGCATTGGGAACTTTTCCCTATCACTCAGCCTGCTCTTGAGCAGAATCCTTATCTGAAACAGAACCCTGGTTATCCTACAATTTAGTACATAGAATTATGAAGAATATCATCAAAATATTTGCTTTGGCAATGCTTATGATCCTACCTGAGGCTTGCCAGAAATACTATCCGATGGTTGCTCCACCTATCAAGGAGGTTGAGGACGACCTTGACGAGGAGATCGGAGGAAGTATGCCGTTTTATGTGACTGTTCACGGAGCAGGTACAATGGACGGTACATCTTGGGACAATGCAATGGATGCAACAGGCTTGTTCGACCTGCTTACAAACTACCAGAACCTTTCAAGACAGCCAATCTATGTTGCTGAGGGTAAGTATGTAGTTTCAAACAAGGCAGGAGAAGGCCTTACCATCACTAAGGATATCTACAATGTAAAGGGCGGTTTCAGTGCATCCAGCTCTGGAAACAGCACAACTGACTGGAATCCTGCAAAGTATGTTACCATTATTTCAGGCGATGTAAATGGTAATAATAGAGCAGACGATGGTGACTGCGGAATCTTTAAAGTAACAAGTGGTAACATTCAGTTTGAGGGTGTAAGTTTCCGCCATGGTTACCTCAATCAGGAGACATCTGCAACTCTTGCAGGTCAGATTGGTGCAGGTATCTACATCAACGGACTTCCACTTTCAACTTCTGTAACAACAATTAATTGTGAGTTCAGAGACAATATCACAGGTGCAGACAACAATGTAAGCTCATCTGTAGCCGGTGGCCCTGCAGTTCTTGTACAGTCAGGAAATTACAGAGCAAAGAATACGAAGTTCATCAATAACGCTGAGACCAAAGGTGGTCGTGGTGGTGCTGTCAGATTCAATAGCGACGAGGCGTGCGGTTTCTTTGACAAATGTCTCTTTACAGGAAACAAGCTTGCCGGTAAGTTCGGATCTGCAATCCAGCTTTCAGGTGGTCACCTCTGCATCAACAACTCTACATTTGTGGATAATGTCGGAGAGTGCGGCGTAGTTAACGGTGGTGGTGCATTCTTTATCAGCAACTCAACTATCGTTCTCGATAGTAATGACAGAACTGATTTTGCTCTTCGCGTCGAGAGTAAGGCTGGAAAATGTACTCGCTTTGTCAATAACGTATTCATGACAGAGAAGTCTACAGGTTATGGTATCAATATCAATGTGGATGCACCGGATGTGACTTCATTTGGTGGTAACATCTATCAGGCTATCAGATACGGTGATAACAACAATAAGGCTACTACTATCTATACTCCAGCAGCTACTGATGCTATCAAGCCAGTTTCTGGTACATTTGACGGTGAGTGCTGGATGTATAATCCTGCCGGTATCATGACTAACTATGTAACTCTTGCAACCCTCCTTGACGCTGTAAAGGGCTTTAACCCTACAATGAGTTCAAGTTATACCAATCTTGGTGTAAAATTCTATGAATGGGTGACAGAGGCAGGCTTTAAGGTTGACTATAGAGGTCAGGCTCGTAATGTTGAGAAACTCCAGCCTGGTTCATATGATTCTAATCTGAACTAATCCCGACAGATATGAAATTTAGAAATATAGCATATGCAGCAGCACTTCTTATGTTGGCTGGCTGCGCGACAAGAAAGGAGCAGATTTATTACAATGAGGACAGTGAGGCTGTAAAGCTCTCTGCTGTCATCGGCTGTGAGCACAGCACTAAGTCTTCTCCGCTTGCAACAGGAGAAGAACTTAGACAGTTCTCATTCAATGACAAGGTTTGCATCTTTACTCCAGACCTTGTAGCTGAATACTATAAATCGAGCACAGGATGGAATCCGACAGACCGTTATTATTTCCGTTGGAATACAGATCCTGTAACTTTCAGAGCTTACTATCCTGTCAACAAAAGCAGCGGATACGACAAGTTCGCTGTAAGACCTAACCAGTACTCTCTTGATAACCTTGTGGCATCTGACTACATGACTGGTGAGGCAGTTGACAAGTACAGAGAGGACGTAGAAATCGTTCTCCACAGAAGAATGGCTAAGGTTACAGTCAAGCTTGCTGGTCTTTCTACAGGTCAGAAGGTACAGTCATTCAAGATCGGTTCTTACTCTGTAATAGAGGATGGTGCTCCAAGTGGAAGCACAAGCATTTCTCCATATGTTGAGACTGCTGATATTCCTGCAGGTGAAAAGGGAAGTGTATATACTGCCCTCGTTATCCCAGGACCAGCTTCTTCAAAGATTCCGTTTGTGACTTTGACATACAACGGAAAGTCATTGAAGACAGGTGGTATTCCAAAATTCGAAGCAGGAAACGCATATTCTTATACTGTAACAGTTTCAAGCTCATCTCTTACATTGAGCCAGCCTGAGGTTACATGCTGGAATGAGGCTCTTCCTTCTGATGATGTTCCTGAAAATCCAGAAGTAGATCCAGATCAGCCAGGACAGCCAGATGAGCCAGAAAACCCTGAGAACCCTGAAAATCCTGATACTCCAGAGCAGCCTGAAGAGCCGGAGCAGCCATCTGTGCCATTCGTAGGATACTTCGTTTCTGTAGAAGGTGCCGGTGACAAGAGTGGTCTTTCATGGGACAATGCAATGGGTATTGCAGAGTTCCGTGCTATGATCAGCTCAGATTACAGTGCCAAGACTGCTGAGCAGTGTGAGGCTATCGATGGTAAGACCTTCTATTTCAAGCAGGGAAGTTACTGCACAACTACATCAGAGAAGAATCGTCTGAAGATTCAGTTCCCGAATTATGGCAAGGCATGTAACTTCACTATCCTTGGTGGATATGCAGCTTCTAGCTCAGGTCAGGATCTTACAAACAGAAATCCTAAGACTTACGAGACTAAGTTTACCGGTGACCTTAATGGCAATGGTAAAGCTGATTCTGGTGATACTGGTATCTTCTGTCTCGATGCGTATTGCTTCGTTACTTTTGACGGATGTTCATTTGCACATGCAGTAGGAATTGATAGATGGAAGCAGAAAGCATTCATGCTTAATACAGACACATCAGGAGCATCAGTACTCTTGAATCTTGTTAACTGTAAGTTCTACGATCTGGATGCATATAAGGACAATGATGGTAAATATCAGGGAGGAACTGCTATCTGGGTATGCAAGGCATCAACAGTAACAATCCACAATTGTGATTTCACAGGATGTATATCCACTTCACGTGGTGGTGCAATCAGAACAGTTGATGCGTCATCAGTTCTATATATGAATAACTGTGCTGTATACGGCAATAAGGTCAACGATGTATGGGGTAACGGAATCCAGATCTCTAACGGAAACCTCGCCATGAACAACTGTACAGTTGCCAAGAATACTGGTGCCGGTGGTGCCCTCAATGGTGGTGGTAACTGGATGATTGTAAACTCTACAATTATCAACTCTCATCTATCAAGTGATGATTCACGCAATATGACTGTCAGAAATGAGTCTACTGCCGGAACAAATGATGCTATCATGGTAAATTCAATTGCTCTCTTCGAGGGTGACAAACCAAGTATCGTTGTTGCATCTGGTGAAAATAGAATCCTTACATCTAAGGGATACAACCTTTACGGCACAGTATGTACAGATACATCAATCAGCCCAGGTACATTTGTTGCCCATGATTCTGATAAGTCTTCTATGACTGTCTCAGGTCTCGGCTTGACTTGGAACAATGGATACTACACATGGAGCGGTGCTGTTCCAGAATTTACTGCAGCTAAGCTTTCAGATGTAGAGGCTGTAGTTAAGTCAACATCTCTCGGTGCAAACTTCTACAACTGGTTGCAGGGACTTGAGTCAGGAAAGAATCCACTTGCTCTTGACCAGGCCGGTAACGCCCGTAATACCGCAGCAATGTGGCCAGGTGCATACGAGAAGAACTAATCGGTTGAACTGATATTCTCAATATAAGACCTCTCGAGCTTTATCGCCGGGGGGTCTTTTGTGTTAAATTAAACGGCTATCTCGGGTGTTATGTGATATAAAAAATGTATATTTGTCTGTAAAACTACGATGCTTTGAAAAGGATATTTATATTACTTATTGTAATGCTCTTTGGTGTTGCTTGCGTCGAGGAGAAAATTGATGCATCTGTAGAAGGAAATATTGTTGTACTGAACGCCGTCGTTGAACAGTCGGATGTCAAGGTTGGGGCCCTAGCTGACTCTCATTCAGGAAAGGTGAACTATGCATGGACTAAGGGCGACCAGATTGCAGTCCAGATTTCGGATTCGGAGTTCTCGTCTTTTCATCTTGTCGCCGAAGGTGGTACCAGTAATGGTAAATTCACTGGTTCTGTGCAGCCTTCAGCCGAAGCAGTTGCTGTATATCCTGCATCCGTCGCATCTTCTATTGACGGAACTGTTCTGACCCTTAATCTCCCTGAATCATATGTCTATTTAGAGGGACAGGCAAATGCTATAATGTCTGCAGTTGTGGATTCGGACAACAATATGTTATTCAGACATCTTGTCGGAATCTTTAAGGTTGAGGTTGCTGATGTCCCTGAAGGCGCAAGTCTTGTTCTGACAGCCCAATCTCAAGATGATGACTCTGCCGGTAACAAGATAAATGGTGCGTTCGTGCTCAATCTCTCTAGTGACGAGCCGTGTGTGGAGTGCCAAAGTGCTGCTGATGTCGCTGAAAGTAGAGTTGTCGTGGAATTTCAACAGGCGCAATCTCTTGCCACCGTATATATTCCACTTCCTGTTGGTGAGTATAAGTTGTTCGATATTAAGCTTTTGGATAAGGATGGAGTGGTTATTGAAGGCTCGCAAAGAATCACATCTTCGCCTAGAACATTTACTCGCGGATGCATGAAAGCATTTCCACGAATTGAAATGAATCTCCCGCAGCTTGTTCTGCCTGCTATGGCGTATAATATGGAGAAGGTGGCTGTCTCTTATGGCAATATTCCTGAAGGAAAGAAGGTTACTATAGATTGGGGAGACGGCTCGCCTGTGGAAGTGTTTACTGCTCCAAGCTCTATTCAGCACCAGTTTGTCAATGAGTCCGGTGTTGATAAGACATACACAGTTGCACTCAGCAGTAATGGACAAACAGTTACCCGTGATATATATGTCTACTCTCTGACTGCCTTGACTGAGGTTGCAAGAAGGTTCAAGACAGGGGAGTGCACAGATGTGTGGGTGATGGCTCATAGGGCGAATACTTCTGACAAATCCATACCTGAAAACTCAATCCCTGCAGTCCAGGCGGCATATGCAGCCGGAGTGCAGATGGTTGAAACTGATACCCGACTTACAGCAGATGGCAATATCGTAATCTGTCATGATGAATCTATCAGCAGAACTACAACAGGTACGGGAAATATCTCAAATCTTACTCTCGCTCAGATCCGTAGTTATAAACTCAAGGACAGGAATGGCAAGGCAACCACTGAGATGATGCCTACGTTGGCGGAATTCCTTGAGGCAGCGCGTGGTAAAGTCTATGTTAACCTTGACTATTCTCCTCGTACGGCTTCTACTGCGCAGGTGATGGCTGTTGTCCAGGAACTTGGTATGATGGAGCAGGTGCTGTTTTATTGCAACTCGACAGCGAAGGTCAATGAGGTTGGAAATATTAACCCATATGCTCATGCCTATTCATGGAATACATATTACGCTGCATTGAAGCAGTTGCCTGGTGAACATTTCGTACAGTATACCTACAATCCTGATACTGAGCCAAGCCTGGGAGCGGCATTGTCGCAGGGTATGATATGTACGGTCAATATGTTGAACGGTGTGTCTTCGTCCTATGTGGAGATTGATAAACTGGAGCAACTCTTCGAGTATTTTCCGTCTACGCGCATAATCCAGACAGATGTGTCTGACAAGCTGGTAGATGTGCTTGATGGATATCCTTATGCAAGCGAGCCAAGGGATTATTTTGTGACTCCAGAAGGCAAAGGTGCCATGACTGGAGATTCTTGGGATGATGCAATGGGACTGCAGCAGTGGAGGAAACTGGTAGCCTCTGATGATACTGGCAGTAGCTACGGACAATGTGGACGTCTTGATGGCTCTGTATTCCATTTTATGGAAGGTGAATATTGTATTGCCACTCCAGAGGAAGGCAATGTCTATATGAAGTACACCAATTACGGCAAGATGTGCAAGGTAACTATTCTTGGAGGTTATGATTCGACAAGCAAGGGAACAGACCTTTTAAAGAGGGATCCTGCAGTAAATATTACCGAGTTCAATGCAGACCTTAACGGTAACGGCAAGGCTGATGCCGATGACTGTGGTATATTCTGCTTGGACGGATTCGTTTATTTTAAGGTTGACGGCGTGACCTTCGCTCATTCATACGGAGTTTCGAGATGGGATCAGAAGGCTTTCATGCTTAACTCTTCTACCTCCGGAGCCCAGGCTAGGGTTGATTTGACCAATTGCGTGTTCCATGATATTTACGGATATAAAGATTCTGATACGAAATACCATGGGGGAAGTGCGGTTTGGGCAGGAAAGAACTCTCTCGCAACTCTTGATAATTGCGAGATATACGACTGTCAGGCGTATTCGCGTGGCGGTGCGCTTCGAATTGCAGAGGGAACTGGTATTATATTCCTAAATGCTTGTGCTGTACACGATAATGCTATTACGGATCGATTCGGAAGCGCAGTGCATGTGACTAGCGGATCTTTCCTTGCCAACAATACAACTATTGCCTGCAATGACGGACATTATGGCGTATTGAATGGCAGCGGTAACTGGCTCTTGGTAAATTCTACAATAGTTGCGGATTATGTCTCGTCTACATCTGGTGCGAATATGACATTCAGAAATGAGTCGGGAACTGACCGTACCGCTGCACTGCTCAATACAATCATGCTATTTGACGGCTATACTAGTGTGCATGTGAATGGTACAAGCTACAATGTGACTTCTTTGGGTTACAATCTTACAGGAACCAATAATGAGAATTACTATCCCTCTGATTCAGATAAGACAGAATGTACGCTCTCGGGATTGGGAATGAGGTGGTATGATGAGGGATATTATCAGTGGAGTGGACAGGTGTCTGGATTTACCCAGGCTAGTCTTTCAGTAGTGGAAGATGCAGTCAAGACCAAATGCAATAGAGCAGCAGGTCCGTATTCCAATGTGGGACTTGAGTTCTATAATTGGCTCCAAGAATTCGGTGGTGGCAAGAATCCACTTGCTCTTGACCAGGCCGGTAACGCCCGTAATTCTGCAGCAATGTGGCCGGGATCATACGAGAAACATTAATTTTTCAACTATAACCAATTTAATTTATTATGAAAAAAATTCTTTTATTGTGTGCGGTAGCACTCCTTCCTCTTGTAGGATGTGAAAAGCCAGTGGTGGACAATCCACAGGATAATCCTACTGAGAATCCAGGAGAAGATCCAGGTGAGGAACCTGCTCCTGAGGTTATTACTGATTGGTTCGTAACAGTAGCTGGTGCCGGTGAAAAGACTGGTAAGGATTGGGAGAACGCAATGGGCGTAGCTGAGCTTAACGCTTTCCTTGCTCAGCCAGTAGATGCAGAGGGCAATCAGATTGATGCAGATGCTCATGCTAAGGCTGCTTTGCTCGACGGAACAACAGTTCACGTTGCAGCTGGTGAGTATTTCCTTGCAGGTGAGTCTTATATACCTGTAAAGATTGAGTTCAGCAACTACACTAAACCTGTAGTTCTTACAGTTCTTGGTGGTTATCCAGCAGGTTTGACTGAGAAGGCAACAACTGGTCGTGATGCAGCTGCTAACGTAACAGAGTTCACAGGTGACAATCTTACTGGTATCTTGGAACTTGGAAATCAGACTGATGTTACATTTGACGGCTTCACATTCAAGAATGGTGCTTTCACTGATAATGGCGGTTCTGTTTACGCAAGTGCAGGTGAGACAGGTGACTGTAAGGTTACTCTTACAAACTGTAAGTTCACAGCTAACAGAAATGCTGAGGGTAAGACCGGTGCTGGTATCTATTTGGTAAATGCCGCAGCTGAAATCAAAAACTGCTATTTCGCTAACAACTTTGCAAGAAACGGTTCGGCAATCAATATGAATGCTGGTAGAGGTGCAGTTGTTGTTGAGGATTGTACTTTTGAGACTAACGAAACAGCTAACACTTCAGGTGCCGTTCAGAACGGTGGTAAGGAAGTTGAGTTCAAGAACTGTACATTCACTAAGAATAAAGCTGGCTCATGGGGTGGTGGAGCTTTCCACTCAAATGGAGAGGGCGCAGTCTCGACTTTTACAAACTGTACATTCAATGAGAATACAGCTCCTTACGGTGGTGCTGTCAGCCTTGAGACTGCAACAGCTACATTCAATGGCTGTACATTCGCTAAGAATACAGGAACTCAGCCTGTAACTACTAATGAGAACGGTGGTACTTCAATTCCTAACGTAGGTGGTGCAATCATTCTTCGCAATGATGCTGCTGTATGTACTCTTAATGACTGTACTGTAACTGAGAACCAGGCTGTAACTGGTAGCGGTGGAGCTATCGTATCTACAAAGACTGGTGCTAAGCTTACTATCAACGGCGGTTCATTCACAGCTAATACTTCTATGTATCACGGTGGTTGTATCATGTCATTTGGTGAGCTTTACGTGACTGGTACTAGCAGCGCTCCTGTTCTCTTCGCTAACAATAACACTCTTACTACAGCTAAGGCTGGGGGTAACGGTGGTGCAATGTGGATCGGTGACAATACTAAGGTTGATCTTAAGTATGTTAAGTTTGCAGACAATGAGGCAGGTAAAGAGGAGGATGGTTCAGCCGTTGAGTACTCAAATGGTGCTGCTATTTATGTAAAATCTGCCGATCTCTTCAATGTCGACAATTGCGAGTTTACTGGTGGACGTGCAAGAAATGGTGGAGCTGTCGCTATATACTTAGGTACTGCTACAGAGCCTAAGGCTGGTAAGTTTACTAACTGTAACTTCCATGATATTATTTGTCGTTCTGGAGCAAATCATGATGGTTCGGTTAAGGATAAGGACGGTAAAAACGGTAACTTCAACGGTGGTGCTTGTCAGATCGCTTACGGAAACATCGAGTTCGAGAACTGTATCTTCAAGGCTAACATTGTTCAGAACAGTTCAGCTGTTCTTCATGTGAACGACGTATGTACAGTATCATGTACAGACTGTCAGTTCCTCAACAATAAGGCATACGCTAACCACGGATGTATCAAGATGGAGAAGGCTGGTGAGAAGCTTTACTTGAACAGATGTGTATTCGATGCTAATGAGGGTGATACTCGTGGTATGATCAACCCAACAGCTAACACAATGCTTTATATGAACCGCGTTGTATTCCATGAGAATAAGACAATGAAGGCTGGTAACCAGTATGGTGTGGCAATTCATGCAGGTAATGCTTACGTATGTATGAATAACGTTACATCTTACAATAACTACAATGTAAACCTCGAGACAGGTGTAACAATGCCATCTTTCAACAGTGATGGTGGTTGGCTTATCGTTAACTCGACAATCATTGATAAGACCCCTCAGCTCTTGCGTGCTAATGGAACTTCAAAGGTTACTCTCTGCAACAACATCATGATTAATACAATGAATCCAGATAAGCTCTTCTTGCTTAGGTCAACAGATATTTACAAGGACTATGGCCACAATGTAATGAGCTGTGCTGGCGATCATGATAAGGCTGTTTTGGCTGCTACTGACCTTAAGTCAATCTCAGCTGAGACTCTTGCAGGTACTTACGGTAATGGCGTTTACTCTTGGACAAACAGCTTGACAGGATTTACTCCAGCTACTGCAGCTGACGTTTATACTGCTATTTCAGAGTGTACTGATGCTAATGCTACAGTAGGCGTTGATAACTTTGGTGCTGACTTCTACAACTGGCTTAAGGCAATCGGTGAGGTTACTGAGTCAGGTGACACTAAGGTGTTCAAGGATGGTCGTGGTGAGACACGTACTGGTGACTACCAGCCAGGTGCTTATCAGGCAAAATAATTGAACAGATTCTATAAAACTCAGGGTCCGATGAATTCATCGGACCCTTTTTATTTACCCTACAGATAGGCAAAATTTAGGATTGCTTTCCTGAAGAACATCCTCTCTGTTGTATTTCTTTGCAAGGTACACAGCCTTATCACAAAGTCTTACAAACTCGTGTCGTAGCTCCTTTTTCAAGTAAGCATACTTAGCTGCGAAGAACAAGTATCTTATACCCCAACCAATACGTCCTGTAAGGATATAAAATCTGGCCATTCTTTCCTCTGCTCTGATAGCCTTCAGGGCTAACTCAAGACTAATGGCACCATTATGCTTATACTCTTCCTTATGAATATAAGCAATGTCATTAATAAGTGCTGATCTAAGCTCGCACTCAAGGGTAGGATGTAAATATAGCCTAGAGTTCTCCTTGTCGGCTATATTACTTGTACATGCTACTAATTGATAAATTCTTTCCATCATAACATAAATAGATTAAGAAATGACGACAGTCTCTGACCATCGCCTGATATGTTAGACGGAATTTGTTGCCGAAGAATTTCGGCTCGTTTGGAGATGCAAACATAGTCAAAATTGACTAAGCTGCAAAAAAATCTCGTTTTTTTTATCTGGCCAGGCTTGATAGCTCTGCCTTGATGCTGTTCAATATAGAGACATATGCACATAGCTGTGATGAGATTGATGTTGCGTTTGAAGCTAATGTTGAGATAGCTCCAAACACTTTTTCAGACACATTGTCGTTCCATCCTGATGAGTATGCACAAGATAACGACTCCAGTCGCTGTGCATTCTCTGCTATTTGCTGAATTTCTGAATCCATTCTTTTAGCTTTGTTTAATCTTGAGTGTATTTATCTATTTCATATGCGGCTCGCTCTATTGCTGAGGCAATCCCTGATGCTTCGGAGTCAATGGAAACAGCTCCAGATTGAGCCAATGACTGGATGCTGGAAAGTACTTGCTGCGCCTGGCTTATAAGGTTTTGGGCATGATATAAATCGTGTATAGCCTGATTCATCCTTGTACGTGCATTTTCTACTGCTTGGCGAAGCTGACTTTCTGTATAGCTGGAGTAGTCAGGGTCTGAAGACGATTGTGAACAATAATAGTCGTACTCCTGCTGAGCTGCATAATATTCATCTTTGCATCTCTCACATCTTGCGTCTACCTCATTGAACAACCCCATCAACTCACTGCTTTCGGAATTGACACGTTGAGCAGCGGATGACAGGCTCGATCTGAGTGAATTGACGGCATTCAAAATGTCTGATCTGAGCATGTACAGACTCTCGACTTCCCTTACTTGTGCATCTGAGGCCATATCGGATTGTTATTATAGGCGAGTACTCATATAAAGGTCCAGGATGTCACACTTCTTCTGGATGAAAGAACCATATTCATTCATGTGTTCAGAAATCCTGTTTATAATCTGTACAGTCTGTTCGAACTCCTGCATGAATTTCATATTCTCTTCATCGTTCCATCCTTCGTTTACGCGGAACATTTCGCGCTGAGCGTTGGCGAACTCATTAGTGAGATTTGCACTGAGATTCTTCAGATATGACGAAAAAGCGCGTAGTTCATCGACGCTTTTAACACTTGCATTTGCTGACATATAATTAAAGGTTTATCAAATTCTTATTTTCTTCTTCTGTTGTGTAACGGTACGGGGTAATCAATTGATATGAATCCGTGTCGTCGCAATAGTAAATTGCACGCAGACGATCCAAATCGTCAGAGAGGTTCTCAAGTCTGATGTCGTCTCTCAGACGAAGCGACAATGACGCATCTGCAGCAGAGCGTAGCATGATCCAGTGACGGAAAAGTTTCTTGACCATCTGTTGTGAAACATTCTGTCCACCTATCAGATTCTGTGGCTTGTCAACCTGTACTATGAAGTGTACTCCATCCTCTGCACCATTCTCGAGCAGATATTGAAGCTCACTGCGATAGGTGCGCTGTTGTGTTCGACTTGAAGGGAATGACAGTCCTCCGAGGAAAGATGCTCCTTCGGCAGGTTTCTGCTCCACTCCAGTCTGAGCCACTTCAAGCTCCTTGTCGTTGCGAAGTTCTCTCCATCTATCCTGACCCAAAATAAGAATCAGTGTTTCATTTGCCTTGTGTGAGCGTACAGAGTCTCCCAGTTTTGAGAGAAGTTCGCCTCTTTGTCTTCCGAAAACCTGACGGATCAGTCCCTGGTCTTCGAGTGAGTCGAACAATATCTGATATGGGGTCTCATCCTCTGATGAGAGACAGTCAATTACAATGAATTCAGTATCTCTGCCAGCTGCACGTGCAGAATATAGTGCTGAGAGGAATGTCTCCGTTGCAGTACGAGTTGCCTGATGTCTCTGGTTAAGTCCGAAGATGAGCACATTCTCTCCCTGCTCTTCTGAGAGGGAAATGTTGACAGGCTGCTGCTTAAGGTCGATACCGACACCGAATGATGCGCAGAGTGATCTTCTGCTACGACGCTGCATTGATGAGATGACCTCCTCTGACAAATGTGCCTGTAACTTACCACTGAAATAGAATTGACCAGGGGCATCCAGATCCTTGCTCTTCTGAATAGCTCCTTCCAATATCGCATTCTGCTGCTCGTCATCCACATAGAATGCTCTGAACTGTGCGTCTGGAGCGCTATGCTGATGATGGTGATAATAAATCTCACCAGTCTGGAGCGTGCCAGTCTTAGCACTGCTGCCTTTGACAAGTTTCTCGGAGTCGCGTGGGTCGCAGTTCAATAGATAGAAATCAGTAAGTCCGGCACCCTGAAGCACATCGATAGGAATTGTTGAATTCATCAGTGTCTGTGTCGAGAGTATCATGTGGACGCCCTGGCTACGACCCTGCTTCACGATAAGAGATAGAATGTCGCGAAGCTCTCTTTCTGTATTGTCCGGACGCTCAGTAAACAGCATCTGGCACTCATCGACGACCAATACTATCTGAGGCATAGGCGTACCTGCCTTTTGGTTGTATGCTTCAAGATTACGCACTCCAGCTTCAGCAAACTCCTTGTTTCTCTGTTCCATACGCATGCTTAGGTCTCTGAGCACCTCGAGCGTAATCTGACGGTCGTTATTATCTACAAGAAGAGCTTTTACATGCTTCTCACCCTTATATACATTGAATTCCACTCCTCCTAACTTGAGGTCCATAAGGTAGAGCTCAACATTTTGCGGGCTATGAGCCAGCATGATGTTTCCTATGATATTATGCAGGAAACGCGATTTTCCAGTTCCTGATTGACCAAGGATAAAGGCATGTAGGTGGTTTAATGTGTCTAATTCGAAGTAGACATTGCGTCCGTTGTCATCGCCGACAGCAACTTTGATGTTGGCTGCAGTGTCTGGTTGATATGGTCTTTCTGCCAATTGGCGGACATCCTGTACGGCAATTGGTTTTTCCTCTTTCTTGCAAGCCTCGGCGTTGAGGTATTCGAAGGTATAATCCAGCAGCTGTTTCTGGTCTGCAATCGGAGTGTATGGATAAGGGAAGTACTTTCCACGAGGAATGAATGGAAGCACAGTTTTGAAAAGTCCCTTTTCCTTGATGATTGACTGGCTGTTTTCCTGCAGCATATCAGTGTTTGTTACCCAAATAAAGTAGATGCCTGATTTTGCACCATTCTGTACAAACGGACGAAGCATGTCTTCGCAGTTTGGTGATATGCTCTGAGGATATCCGAGAACGACAACGATTTCATATGGCTCGAGCCATGTCTTGTTTTGTTCGTTGTATTGGGCCAGGTTTTCGCACTTTTGCATTATGCGCTTTGTTCTTGCCTGCCATTCTTCGATAACACTGCGAAGCTCCCTGTCATTCATCACAACCTCATTATTGTAAAGAGAAGGGCTTAGACGTGTGGTTATCAAGGATGCCATATTAGTGGCTGCTAAATCAATGATGCGCAGTTTGGCCTTACGTGGAGGCACGGAGAGAAGTAGGTTGATAAGCGCTCGGTTCAGTGACTGCTTAGCTTCAACCATGGTTTCTTTGCTATAGGCAAGCATCAAATTCGGAATACTTCCGTTAGGTGAGCTGAATGAAGGAGCCCATAAATATTCTCCCTTAGCGTTTTTTGCTAATCCACTTGCAGTTGGCAGATGGAAGCAATCTCCGTTAGGGAAAATCTTAAGTCCATAATTCTTGGCGGCAGTACGAGCTATTGCCTCCATGGTTTTCTCTACACTTTCCTGATCCATCTGCTCCGGAAAACCCATCTGAGCATAAAGAGGATACTCATCGTTCCATTTTCTGAAAATCAATTCCAGGTTTGGAATTTTTATTGCTGATAATTTTTGAGCCTTCTCTGTCTCTAATATAGCAATGTGAGATTGTTTCCTGTTGCTGGATTCAATATATTTCTTAGCACGCTCCTTAAAACATGCTGTTTGGAAAAAAACGAAATTTTCATTGGATTCGCTGCAGGCAATATAGTCAAGTAGGTCATCTTCTTTTATTGCGAGTCTAGAAGCTGCCTCTTTCAAACTCTTGCGCTTAACTTCTTCTACTTCCTGCTTTGTCAAATTTTTAAGGTAGCCAGAATCGATGTAACGTCTGATGTCTCTTATGGCGATGAAATCCTTATGCTGTTTCTCTATTTTAGAAAGTTTATTTTCGTACTCTCTCACTTCTTTTTTTAGTGTAGGGAGCTTACCTTTCATCATATCTAGACGGTTGCATATACCATTGACGTCATGATACTTGAAGAGGCACATGTAGTTTTCGGCTGCACACCATTTCTTTAAGTAGCTATTGAACGAATTTTGAAATATCTCAATCTGTTCAAGTTCGCGCGATTTCATTTTTTTGAAAATCGAACCTTTCAGGCCGTTAGGAAATATAATAGTGATTTTTAATTCCTCGGGATATTTATCCTCATTCTTAACGTTATATGTCGGGATGTACTTGTTTAGAAAGTCATTTTTGGATATTGTCTTACCGCCAGATAAAATACTAATGTTTTCTTCGGGAATTTCCTTGACGTTGTCCTTTAAATACCGGAAATGCGTGTTTAGATTTTCTGTGATTGGATTGTCTGTTATCTCCTTATATTTGCTGGCAGATAGTTTTCTTACTAATGGGTATACATCACTGGTAAGGTCTTTGCTGATTTTCTCATATCTCTGATTAAGTTCGTTATACAACTTTTCAAGCCTTGGAATTTCCCTAGTGTATTCCTCCACTAAGGAATTCTTCTGTTTGATATATGACGAATAATCGCATATGAGATTTTTGAATTTTTCGTCCTCCACATTGTATTGTGCTTGATATCTTGCACGCAGGTTATTTGTCATGATTTTAGCCACTCTTTCGAATTCGTTCATGATTTGTTGTTCAGACATATTCAAAGAGTGTTGCTCCTTTGTTTTATGAGCTTGACTTATCTGCTGGTCATAGTCTTTGGTAATCGAATCTATTTTCTCTTGGGCTTCAATATATTGAAGTACCAAATCTACGTTATTAAGGCATGTTTGCGCAACAGTATTCATTTTTATCTAATTTAGAGGATGTGAATATATGCAAATTTTGCCAAAGAAAAAAGTGTGTACTTGCTGATGTCAATGAATCAACTCCACAATGCGTTCCAGCCAGAGAGCATCGATATTATCGAAAGTTGCGAGCTTTTCGCTGTCTATGTCAAGGACTCCTACAATTTCGTCGTTGGAATGAAGCGGGACGACAATTTCGCTCTTGGATTCACTGCTGCAGGCGATGTGTCCCGGGAATTCTTCCACGTCCGGAACTACTATTGTTCTTTCCTCTTTCCACGCTGTTCCGCAGACTCCTCGTCCATATGCAATGCGAAGGCAGGCGAGTGGGCCCTGATATGGTCCCAGAATGAGATGATCTCCACTTACGAGATAGAATCCAGTCCACCAGAATCCAAAGGTATGATGAATCATCAACGAAATGTCTGTAAGTTTGTCTCTGAGACTGTAGTCCAGTTTGGAGAGCTGTGAGATATACTCCAGGAGAATTCGGTATTTTTCTTCTTTTTCAAGAGGCTGCTCATGTCCTTCTGCTGCTTTCAGCTCTTTGGTGAGCTTTGCGAAAGTCCTGGCAAAGTGCTGTGTAGTGAGTGATATGTGGCAGTAACCTTCAGGATTCCTTATCAGATAGTCCTGATGGTAGTCTTCCGCCGGATAGAAGCATTTCAGTGGACGTAGTTCGACTGCAAGCTCGCTGTGACCATCTGCCTCGTATGTTGACAGAACCTCATCATAGACTTCATTCGCAGTTTCTTTATCTGCTCCATCTGACCAATATATTCCGGTTCGGTACCTTGTGCCGACGTCTCCGCCTTGACGGTTCTTCAAAAGCGGGTCTATTGACCTGAAATATAGCTTGAGGAGGGTCTTGAGTGGCAGTATATGCTCATCGTAGGTTACTTTTACGCATTCCGCATATCCTGTCTGGTCTGTGTAGACCTGTTCGTATGATGGATTGGGGATATTGCCGTTGGCATATCCGACGACAGTCTCGAGTACACCCTCGAATTGTCTGATATAATGTTCAGTGCCCCAGAAGCACCCTCCTGCTAGATATATTGTCTTCATAATTCTTCAAAGTTAGTAAAAATATCTCGTAACATTCAATAAAAACCTAAAGTGTAACTCCTTGTTATCCATAAACTTACGTAAAGTGCGTGCTCCCCATTGTCGGCACGCACTTTACGTATCTTGCTGTAGGTCAACGGATTACATTTTACGCTCCCATAAGCTTTTTGCTGATTCCTTTATTTGTCACTATGGAATGGAGCAAAGTCGGTATCAGGGTCTCGCCATGACGGCTTGCGCATTGAGTAGATGATCAGTGGAATCACCACCATGATCACACACCCTGCAATCAGCACCGTGTACCATACCGTATTGCTGCCAGTGGCAATCTGTCCCGGAGGAATGAAGCTAAGCACAAAGGCCAGGAGAGATCCTGCAAATCCAACCACTCCCAAGATCCACATAAGCGCATTGCCCTTACCCCTGCCAAGGCGGAACGGACGCGGTGCATCCTTCATCTTATAGCGTAGGGCAATAGCTGCAGCAAACATCAGCATATACATTATCAGGTACAGCAGGATTGTAAGCTGCGAAAGAATCTGGTAGAAGGACTGAACAGAAGGCATCACGACAAACAGAAGCGACAGTAAGGTAACAATTCCTCCCTGAACGAGAAGGATATTGCGCTGTACTCCGTTCTCATTGGTCTTTTGGAAGAATGGAGGCAGATAGCCCGCCTTACCAACGGTGAAGATACCCTTTGAAGGACCTGCTACCCATGTAAGCACGCTCGCAAGAACTCCTAACATGAGGGCGATAGCTATGATAGGACCTGCCCAAGAAACGTGGAAATACCTGAAGTAATTATCAAATCCGATCAGCAGCGACTGAGTCAGGTTGATGTCCTTTGCCGGGATGATGAATCCCAAAGCGAATGTACCAAGAACAAAGATTGCAACAGTTGCAAGCGAACCGATGATAATGGCCTTAGGGTAGTTCTTCGAAGGATTATTTACATCCATGACATGCACACCCATCATCTCCATTCCGGCATAGAACAGGAAGATACTGCTGGCAAGTACAAGATTGTCCAGCTTTGTAAGGTCAGGGAAGAATCCCTGTGACATATCCATGTTGTTATGACCTCCTGAGGCAATGTATATTATACCTAAAACGATGAGTAAACCTGCAGGAATGATGGTTCCTATCATACCGCCCCATTTGCTGATCTTACCCACCCAGTCAAGGCCTTTCATAGCTATGAATGTAGCTAGCCAATAAATGGCAAGCACTGCCACCAGGGTGAATACCTTATTTGATGCCAAGGCTGCATCCGAAGCTCCATCCATTCCGATGAATGCAAACGATACTGCTCCGAATGTCAGCACAGTGGGATACCAGATAGTAGATTCTATCCACTGTAGCCAGATAGCCAGGAAGCCCGTGCGAGGACCGAATGCCTCTCCGACCCAGCGGAAGACTCCTCCCTGTTTGTCGGAGAACATTGCAGCCAACTCCGCAGCAACCATAGCTGTCGGGATCAGGAATACGATAGCAGCGAAAAGATAATAGAATGCAGATGATGGCCCATACACAGCTTCGGCTGGAAGACCTCGCAGACTTACGACAGCGGTAATATTCATTATCGCAAGGGTTGCGACACTCAACTTGAATGCCTTGCCCACATTATTATTTTTCGTCTCCATAGTACATGTTTTTAATGTGTGTACACTTTACCTTTTGTCTTTTTACTCTGGTTTGCTGCCTGGCGCGATGGAGTAGGGAACTCGAGCTGTTCAAGCTCTGTAACGGCGTTCTGAATGTCTGTGATGAGCATATCTGCCATATCTCGCGACATTCCCTGACGTACGACTATACGCATCACCACCATATCCTCGATGTCCTTCGGCATCGTGTAGGCCGGTACCATCCATCCGTGCTGCATGAGCTTGTCCTGCAGGTCGAATAGAGTCCATTTGGCAGTCTTGTCATATTCAGGCTTGAGTGACCAGATAAAAAGAGGATTCTCCAGCTCCTTAGAATAGTTCTGGAAGCATGGAATCTGGCCGATAGCCTCGTGGCAGTAATTGGCTATAGCCATTGAATTCGAGTGGATCTTGCGGTAACCTTCCACACCGAGATGAAGGAAGTTGTAGTACTGTGCAAGGATCTGTGCTGCAGGACGTGAGAAGTTGAGGCCTACCTGAGTGATGCTTGCGCCGAGGTAGTTCACGCTGAAGTTCATCTCCTTAGGCAGATATTGCTTATCCCTCCAGACAACCCAGCCGAGACCCGGATATACGAGGCCATATTTGTGACCTGATGTGGATATGGAGAGTACCCATTTGAGGCGGAAATCCCATTTCTTTTCAGGGTTGAGGAACGGAAGAATGAAACCTCCTGACGCGGCATCAACGTGGATCGGGATGTTATATCCTGTCTTCGCATTGTAGCCGTCAAGAGCGAAGTCCAAGGCTTCGATGTCGTCGTTCATACCTGTCCATGTGACGCCGGCAATCGGTACGATACAGATTGTGTTCTCATCGCAGAGTTTAAGTGCCTGTTCTATATCCAGAGTAGGATGTTTGTGAGTAATAGGAACTGTGCGCATTTCGATCTGCCAGAGCTGGCAGAACTTCTCCCATACAACCTGGTAAGCAGTACTCATTACCAGGTTTGGTTTGTCAAAAGGCTTTCCTTCCGCCTTGCGACGTTCGCGCCATCTGAGCCATGCTGCTACACCACCCAGCATACATGCTTCTGATGATCCAATACCTACTGCACCTGTCTTCCAATCTCCCTTTTCCGGAGTGTGCCACATGTTTGCTACCATGTTGATGCAGCGTCCGCACATAACAGCTACTCGTGGGTATTCTGTCTCGTCAATATAGTTGATGCCGACAGCCTCGTTCATCAATCGTGTGCCGTAGTCATCCATATAAGTGGTGACGAAAGTAGCAAGATTGAGGCGAGGTTGAGTCTGCGGGAAGGTTTCGTCCTTGACTATCTGGTACGCTATAGGTGCCGGTGTGCCGTGTTCAGGAATGAATTCGGCAGCAACGGGTTCTCTCATCTGTTCTGATCCGAAGATGAGAGAATTATCTTTGTTTGAGTTATTTCTATTTTCCATAATGCATAATTTTAATGACAGGCCATGGCGAGTCACAAATTATGCCGTGGAATAGGGTAGAAGACGGAAATATTATTTCCAGAAATGGTTTACAGGACCATGTCCGTGGCCGATTTCGTATTCCGCTCCAGAGATGATCGCACCTTCGATATATTTCTTTGCAGATGTTGCCGCAGCTGTGAGTTCTTCGCCTCGTGCAAGTGCTGCAGCAAATGCTGATGAGAGGGTGCAGCCGGTGCCGTGAGTGTTGCGAGTGTATACTCGTTTTGACGGAAGCTGGGTTGTGGTGCCGTCTTCAGCGTTGAAGAAATAGTCTACCAGAACATCCCCTGTGAGGTGACCAGCCTTCAACAGAACTGAGACTCCCTTGTTGTTCTGAACTAGTATCTTGGCAATTTTAGGGAAGTCCTCTTCGCTGGAGATTGTGCAGCCAGCTAGGATTTCAGCCTCAGGGATATTAGGAGTAATGACACGAGCCAGAGGAATCAATCTGCTCTTGATAACCTCAATTGCGCTCTCCTCGATGAGCCTATGACCGGAGGTTGAGACCATTACTGGGTCCAGAACCACATTCTTGATGCCGTATTTCTCAATCTTGTCTGCAACAAGGTTCACAACCTCAGCAGAGTGAAGCATACCGATCTTGATGGCATCTGCACCGATGTCGGACAGCACGGCATCAATCTGTCCCGCAAGAATCTCCAGCGGAACGGCATGCACAGCTTCTACGCCTACTGTGTTCTGCACTGTGATTGCAGTGATTGCTGATGCTGCGAAGCATCCCATTGCACTGATTGCCTTAATGTCTGCCTGGATTCCAGCGCCTCCACCAGAGTCGCTGCCGGCTATTGTCAATACTCTATTATATTTCTTTTTCATAATTTTCTAATTGTCATGCTGAACGTAGTGAAGCATCTGTTAAAAGTGTTTGTAACCTGTAGCGTCAAAGTCAGATTGAACTCCACCATTCACCCATTGAATCTCGCTGCCTTCAACGATTTTTCCGATAGGGTAGACTGAGATGATGTCCGTGCGCTTTTCCAGCCCGGCAGGTGCAGTGAACAGCAACTCGAAGTCTTCGCCTCCACCAGTTGCCAGCTCATATGCATTCCACTTCTGTTCCTTGCATACTGCCTGAAATTCTTCCGATAGAGGCAGCCTGTCAAGATCGACGACAGCACCAACTCCTGAAGCTTTCAGTATGTGTCTGAGATCTGAGGCTATACCGTCCGAGATGTCCATCATCGCTCCGACAACTCCGGTGTCTATAAGGTCTGTGGCAGCTCTCAACCTCGGGAAAGGGCGTTTGTGCCTATGGATCAAGGTCTGCACATCTTCCGTTCTTTCTACTTCTTTGAGGATTGCCTGCAAGCCTGCAGCAGAGTCTCCCAATGGACCTGTTACATATATCACATCGCCGACTTGGGCACCGCTGCGAGTGATTGACTTGCCGCTCGGGCAACGTCCAAGCACGCAGACGTTTATTGCAATATCTCTCAATGAAGATGTTGTGTCGCCGCCAAGAAGAGGCACGTCGAAGAGATCACTGATTTCTGCATATCCCTTGATAAAGCGTTCAGCCCATTCCTCCTGTGCATCTTTGGGAAGAGCTATGGAAAGAAAAGTCGCAATCGGACTTCCTCCCATGGCAGCGATGTCGCTGAGATTCACTGCTGCCGCCTTCCAACCCACGTCTTCCGGAGATGACTCCTCCCTCAGGAAATGCACCCCCTCCATCAGCAGGTCTGTCGATACCAGCAGTTCTCCGGAATCAGTAGGAAATGTCACCCCCGGCATATTCTCCATCTTTCTCCATTGCCATGCTGGATAACTCCTGATAGGCCAAATCGGAAGCACTGCACAGTCGTCTCCTATGCCAGTCACTCCATCAGGAGCTTTGAAATGTTCCTTTATGAAATCTATGAAACCGAATTCCCCTCTGCTGCTCATAGCCATCCTTCCAATGATTTTGTGTATTCGTACGACTTCGCATCACCACAATAGGCATAATCCCAGAATGCATATTCATATAGAGCCGCCATAAGATACAGGCGATTCATCTCCTGAATTGTTGCCTCATCTACCTCCTTTGCCCAACTGTCAATAATTTCGAGAACTCTGTTGGTTCCATTAGAGAACTCTTCGTTACCATATTCCAGGATCCATTCTTTGTATGGATTGTCCTTCAGATTTGAGGTTTTGAGAATATGCAGCCCCACGCGGTTGTATATCCACATACAAGGCAGCATAACTGCCAGTGCATAATATTTATTTCCGCTATTTATTGCATCTTGAATAAGCTTGTTATATCCTGTTGTGACCACGGACGACTCCACATTGATATCCATTCCATATCTCTCGATAAGCAGCTCGTGCATAGCCTTTTCGCCCTCCATGCCGTCCTTTGCAAATGAAAGGAATAATGTCCTGTCAGAAGCATCGTCCATCATGTCAGCGAGTGCAAACATATTACGATAATAGTTTCCCAGGTATATTTCATCCTGCGCTATGTATCTTGAAAATATATCCTTGTCAAGGCTTCCGTCAGAGAGATCTGCGATGAACTCAAGCCCCAGAATCTCCTTATATATCTTGTTGGACAGCCTCCATATCTGTTGACACCAGCTCTCTTTTGCATTTGCATCTACGATTTCCTTCAGCTCTGTAGTTGCCTCCTTGATGTTTTCTGCTGAAGAAATTGCACTCACAACAGCGATACCGTCACATCCTGTCGCCATAACATCGGCTGCAGTATGTCTGTTCATTCCTCCGATAGCCACGGTCGGATGCAATGACAGTCTTACTGCTTCTTTCAAGCCTTCTAGACCGAACGGCTCAGCCGTATCTGTCTTGGTAGGTGTACCGTAGACAGGCGAAATGCCGATATAGTCTACATCCAATTCATTGGCCTTGAGTAGGTCGTCCATGTTTTCCACTGACAGACCGATTATCTTGTCAGGACCGAGCAATCTGCGTGCATCAGCATACGCCATATCGCTCTGACCGATGTGCACTCCGTCAGCATCCACTGCCAATGCCACATCCACCCTGTCGTTGATAATGAGGGGAATGCCAAGTGGCTTCAGCACAGCCATGAGTCTTCTGCCTAGTTCTATGAACTCTCCGGTAGCAGCGTCCTTTTCGCGTAGCTGGACCATGGTTACTCCGCCCGCAACAGCCTCGCGTACGACTTCTTCCAGTGATCTTCCCAATGAGAGATCACGATCTGTTACCAAATATAGTTTTAATGCTTGTTTCATGCTTACAAATTATAAAGTTCATCTAGGAAATGCATCTGCATGGAACCATTGCCACGAGAATTAGCCGCAACCAAAGCACCTGCGATTGATACCATCTCCTCCATCTCCTGAGTCCAATGGACCATAACAGGAGATGCACCAATGGCCAGAAGCGCATTGGCGGAGTTATTCATTACTACATAGTTTGTGATGTTGTGCACAAGAGGTCTCTGAGACCTCACAGCAGCGACAGCTGCCGAAAGCACGTCGTTAGAAATTGTTGTTTTCATAATTGTTTCCCTGCGTTGTCATTATACATATCAGGTTCAGAGGGTATGTTCTCAGCCGAGACTTTGCTCAGCACCCCTAACTTATTTAGATCCTTCGTTTCACTCAGGATGACATTGAGTACTCAGGATGACATTGAGTGTTCAGGATGACATTGAGTACTCAGGATGACATTGAGTGCTCAGGATGACTAGATGCTATCGAATGTAAAAGGAAGAAGGTCCTCTACCTTAGCAAATTTCCAGATCTTAGCGGTTCCGATAAGAAGAATCTCAATCGGCTGTCCTCCCTTGAGCTGGTACTGAGCCATTACCTGGCGGCATGCACCGCATGGAGTGACTGGCGACTCACAAAGAACTCCATTCTGGCCCGCTGCAATGGCAATCTTCACAACAGACTTGTCTGGACGAGATGCTCCAGCGTAGAACAGTGCAGTTCTTTCTGCACAGATTCCTGATGGATATGCTGCATTCTCCTGATTAGAGCCCTGGATGATTTCTCCGTCTTCCAGCTGCACTGCAGCTCCAACATTGAAGTTGGAGTATGGAGCGTATGATGTTGCAATAGCAGCGATAGCTGCATCTGCAAGTTTTCTGTCTTGAGAATCAAGCTGATCTAGAGAGTTACACTCCTGATAAGCAATTTTAATCTCTTTGTTTGTCATAACAGATCAATTAAATTATCTTTGCAATTATGCAAAGCATACAAATATAATGAAAAATTCGAATAACAAAGATATAAAAGTGTGTATCGGCCTCTCAGGAGGTGTAGATTCAAGTGTTGCAGCTCTTCTATTGAAGCAGCAGGGCTATGATGTCTTCGCTCTTTTCATGCAGAACTGGCACGATGCATCGACCACGCTTCACGGAGATTGCGAATGGGAAGAAGACCGTTTTGTAGCAGAACTTGTAGCTCGCAAGATAGGTATTCCGTTCTATTTCGTGGACCTCAGCGAAGAATATCGCAAGAGGGTAGTGGACTATATGTTTGACGAATATGAAAAGGGTCGCACACCTAACCCAGACGTGCTTTGCAACAGGGAAATCAAGTTTGATGCATTCCTCAAATGCGCTGTCAAGATGGGTGCGGACATGGTGGCCACAGGTCATTACTGCCGCAAGGTTGTAGAGACTGCAGAAGACGGCTCTCCGGTTTATAGAATCCTTGCAGGTGCAGATCCTAACAAAGATCAGAGCTATTTCCTCTGTCAGCTTACTCAGGACCAGCTTTCAAAAGCACTTTTCCCGATCGGAGACATTCCTAAGCCTGAAGTACGCAGGCTCGCAGCAGAGGCAGATCTTCCATCAGCCGAGAAGAAGGACTCACAGGGAATATGCTTTGTCGGAAAAGTGGATCTACCTACCTTCCTACAGCAGAAGCTCAAACCATGTGAGGGAGATGTTGTTGAGGTGTATGATGCTTACTATACTGAAAATGAACAGTATAACTTCGTGCGCAATACGCTGGAGTCAATTATGGCCGACTCAGATGCCCAGCTTAAAATGATTACTGACTATATCTCTGAGGACAAGGCTTCAACTGTGGTAAGAGACGGTGCTGTCGCAAATGGTTGTCCTTGGTCAATGGAAGCTATAGCAGCTCTTTCAGACGATCAGCTCTACCAGCTTGCTCAGCCGGTTAAATACGACATTAAGTTCGAGACTGAGACATATAGAAGCGGTCGTAAGCATATCAAGAAGACCCGCTACAAGGAAAATCCATATGGAAAAATCGTCGGAAAGCACGATGGCGCGCAGTTCTATACAATCGGTCAGCGCAAAGGTCTCAACATCGGTGGCCACAAGGACTCGATCTTCGTAATTGAAACAGATATTCCTGATAATATAATATATGTAGGAGAAGGCCATACTCATAAGGGCCTTTCGCGAAGCTGCTTGCGTATCGATCCGTCAGAAATTCACTGGATTCGTGAAGATATGAAGATGGCAGTAGGGGAGATCAGAAGATATCGTGTGCGTATCCGCTATCGTCAGCCTCTTCAGGATGCAACTCTCATCATGCGTGAGAACGGATTATATATCCTCTTCGACCAGCCTCAGCGAGGCATTACTTCAGGACAGTTTGCAGTATGGTACAACCCCCTTGGAGAATCTAAGGAAGCCTCAGACTCTCTCCACAAGGATACCAGCGTCGAAATGATTGGTTCCGGAGTAATTTAAAGTGATTTAGCTGCGGATATACCTGCAAGATAGCCAGTTGAAAAGGCTGTCTGGAGGTTGTATCCACCTGTGTTAGCATCAAGATCCAGAACTTCACCAGCGAAATATAGTCCAGGGACCATCTTGGATTCGAGTGTCTTAGGAGATACCTCCTCCTGGCTTACTCCACCGGCAGTCACAACGCATCTTTCGTAGCCTACATATCCATCCACTTCCATCTTCCAGTTCTTGAGTGCCTTAGGCAGACTCTTATGATCGATGTTCGGATTCAGTTTCATGAATCCCTGTATGAGCTGCATAGGCAGCACCTTGGTAAGAAGGATCTTGAATCGATCCTTATAGAGCTTATTAGCGCTGCGCTTATCTTTGGCAATCTCGTTCCACAATGTGTTGATTCTCACTGTGAGGTCCTCAAGGTCCACTGCCGGTTTAAGGTCAATAACTACATAGACTTTGGAACCATTGATTATGGAATTGACGCACTTGCGGCTTATCTTGAATCCAATAGGACCCTCGATTCCGCCGTCGGTAAAATCCATATCACCGAACTCGTCCTCTGCTGTATTTCCATCAACTATGAGGCTGAGTCCTACATTCTTGAGCTGATTGCCGCATAGCATTCCACCGATTTCTGAGCACGGCGTGCTACGGTCAATATGACCTTTTGATACTTCTGTAATCTTATACCCCTTAGGGACAATTGCTGTCAGAGAAGGGAAGAGTGTCTTGATGGTATGTCCCATCTGAGTAGCCCATTTGTAACCGTCACCAGTCGAACCTGTCTTTGGATATGAAAGTCCTCCAGTGCAGATTATGAGTTTCTTGCAGCTATACGCGCTGCCATCCGAGCATTTAACAGTATACCCCTGCGGCTCCATGTCATCCTGCACCTTTCTGTCATCCTGCACCTTTCTGTCATCCTGAGCGCAGCGAAGGATCTCCCTCACCTCCTTACCACATAAAACCTCCGCTCCAGCACTCTCAGCAGCCCTCAAAAGCGCATCTACAACATCAGAAGCAAGATGCGAAGTAGGGAAGGCCCTGTCACCTCTCTCCACAACTGACTCCATACCCTGCTCGGTAAGGAAATCAATCATCTTTTCAGAAGTGAGGTTATAGAACGATGGTTTAAGGAAGTTTGGCTTCGGGTGGATATGCTGAGAAAACTCGTTCCAGGGCTTCGCGTTGGTGAAATTACACCTGCCCTTGCCCGTAATCATAATCTTACGACCCGGACGAGGCATTTTCTCCAACACAACCACCTTGCACTCTGCTGTGCGCGCTGCTCCGCAAGCAGCCATCAGTCCAGCAGCTCCAGCACCGATGACAATTACATCAACACTCTTCATATTATTTGAGTAGGTATGTCTCTATTTCTTTCTTGAATTTATCCTTGCTGCGTGATCCGAGAGTCATCCTTGGCTTACCCTTGACAGGAATATACATGATAGCAGGGATTGAACTGATGTCAAATGCAACAGCCAGTTCACGAGACTTGTCGATATTTACTTTGTAGATTACAATCTTGTCTCCATACTCCTTTGCAAGTTCCTCCAATGTAGGAGCAATTGCGCGGCATGGACCACACCAATCTGCGTAGAAATCAACGATTGCCGGCTTCTTTCCAAGATATTTGAAGCCTTCAGCATCGATATTACAAACCTTAGCCTTGAACTCGGCTGTAGTGAGTGTAACAACCTTACCTTTCTCCTGTGCACTTGCACAGATGCTGAATGCCATAATTCCAGTTGCAATCATTGCAACGATATAAAGAAGTCTACTTTTCATAATCCTATAAATTTACTTGTTTGCCATTGATATATACGGCCTCAATAACTCCCTTGAGGGTCTGGCCCTCATAAGGGCTCCAGCCGCACTTGCTCTTCTGGTCCTCTGCCTTGACTGTGAATTCCTTGCCATAGTCAAATACCACAAGGTCAGCCTGCCATCCTGCCTGGATCTTTCCGCGATTCAACTCGTAAATCTCAGCAGCCTTCTCTGAAAATACTGAAGCAATCTTCTCGAGAGGAATCTCCTCCTGCTGGGCAATAGTGAGAAGTACAGGCAGTGTCTGCTGGATTGATGGAAGACCTGACGGAGCCTTAGTATAAGGAGCATCCTTCTCAGAAAGCAGGTGAGGAGCGTGATCAGAGCCGATGGTATCGATCAGACCTTCGCTGAGCGCTGTTCTTAGAGCCTGGCGGTCTGCCGGAGTCTTCACCGAAGGGTTGCACTTGACCTTGCTTCCCAATATAGCGTAGTCCTCATTGCTGAACCATAGGTAGTTACATGATGTCTCCGCTACGATAGCAGGGTTGTTAAGTTTGGCAGCACGCACCATCTCAATCTCCTCCTTTGTAGAAATATGACAGAGAGTAAGTCTGGTGTTATATTTAATCGCAAGCTCTAGCGCCTTGATGCTGGATCTGATGCAGGCCATTCTGCTGCGGATGTTCTCATGCTCGCTGAAAGGAATCTCATCTCCATAAGTCTCAACTGCCTTCTCTGTGTTTCTGCGGATAATTTCCTCGTCCTCGCAGTGTACGAGCACAGGCTTCTCGCTGATAGAGAATAATTCCGCCAATGTGCTCTCTGCATCCACAAGCATATTACCTGTAGAAGAACCCATGAATACCTTCACTCCAGCAATGTCTGAAGGTTTGACACCTGTTTCGGCGTCGCCGTTCTTCACGAGGGCTGCAATCTGAGCTGCATTCTCATTGGTAGCTCCGATATGGAAACCCATATTTACCACGCTACGCTCCTTTGCAAGTGCCAGCTTCTCTGCGATATGGACTGCCTGAGTCGTTGCAGGCTTTGTATTCGGCATGTCAAACACGGTGGTAACTCCACCAGCAGCTGCCGCGCGTGACTCTGTGGCCATATCAGCCTTATGTGTAAGGCCTGGATCGCGGAAATGCACATGTGCGTCAATACCACCCGCGATAACATGTTTTCCTGTGAGGTCGTGAACCTGAGCTTCCGGATGCTTGCTCTTGAGCATATCCACTCTGAACGAGTAGTCCTCGCTTTCTGCCCACCACACTTCCTTGATCTTATCCTCGCAGATCAGGATCGAGCCCTTGCCGACCTTCTCGGCAGTAACTATGGTCGCGTCTTGAAGAAGTATCATTTCTTAACCGGTCTGATTTTTCTCATCTTAAGTTTCATAACACCCCAGAATGCCTCTCCAAAGATACCGCTGCTCATCTTTGAAGTACCCTCTGTGCGGTCCACGAAGATAATCGGAACCTCCTGAATCTTGAATCCAAGCTTGTATGTGCTATATTTCATTTCGATCTGGAAACCATATCCCTTCATCTTCACCTTGTCGAGGTCGATTGTCTCAAGTACCTTGCGGGTGTAGCATTTGAAACCTGCAGTGGTATCAAATACCTTCATTCCCAACACTGTGCGCACGTAAACCGACGCATAATATGACATGATCACTCGTCCGATAGGCCAGTTGATTACGCTGATTCCATTGCAGTAACGTGAACCGATGGCAAGGTCTGCTCCATTCTTGGCACATGCCTCATAAAGACGTGGAAGGTCATTCGGATTGTGCGAGAAGTCTGCATCCATCTCGAAAATATAGTCGTACTCATGCTCTACCGACCATTTGAAACCTGTAATATATGCAGTTCCAAGGCCGAGTTTGCCCTTGCGCTCAATCATAAACAATCTCTCAGGGAACTCCTGCTGCAGTGTCTTCACAATCTGCGCTGTTCCGTCTGGTGAACCATCCTCAATAACGAGGATATGATACTCTCCCTCAAGTGAGAAGACCGCGCGGATGATCTTCTCAATATTTTCCTTCTCGTTGTAAGTAGGAATAATTACAATCTTCTTATCCATATATCGTCTTTGGTTTCAAATTATACTTTTAGGAATACCTTCTTTTTGTACAGGAAGTATAGGAATAGCCAAGATACTGCCACAAATCCACACTGAAGTAAAAGTGTCGACCATTGCTCCGGCAGTTTAGATGCAAGCCCCGACAAGAAGAACTTGCTTATGCTGTCAAACTTGAATATCTTCTGTGCCAGATAGATTGTGATAGAGTTAAGTCCGATAACTCTGAAGAACAATGTCCATTTCTGCCACTTTCTGACATCAATAATATAGTAGAACAAGGCAAACAGGCCAAGGCTATACGCTCCGGCTGCCATTACGAACGAACTTGTCCATAGTTTCTTGTTGACTGGGAAAACCTGGTTCCACAATATTGCGATCACTGCCATTGCAACTGCACCGACAAGCATGTAGACAGTCTTGCGATTTCCGTTGATCTTTGAATCTGGCTGTTTGACGAATGTTCCGGTCAACATACCGAGTAGGGCAGTGACCACTGCCGGAACCGTGCTGAGAAGTCCTTCCGGATCAAAGATGTCTTTAGTGAGAAGCTTACCAGGGGTGATAAGTCTGTCTATGTATCCCACAAGATTGCCTTCCAAAGAGAATCGATCGGCTCCAGGCATGTCCGGTGCAGGAATCAGTGCAAGAAGTGCCCAATATACCAGAAGGATTCCGCCGGAAATGAAGGCTAGGGTCTTAGGCTTGAAATTGATATAAAGAATTGCTCCAATTCCCCACGCAAGTCCGATTCGTCCAAGTACGCTGCAGATTCTTAAATTTTCGAAATCCAGTTTGAATAATCCATTGTAAACAACGCCAAGGAATACAAGAATGGCAGCGCGCTTGAGGATTTTTAGATAAATCTGCTTCTTGGTTGAGCCACCGTCAAGCTGCTTTGAATATGAGAATGGCCATGAAATACCAGCAATGAAAAGGAAGAGTGGGAAGATGGTGTCATGCTGAGCGAAGCCATTCCACTTTACGTGTAACATCTGCTGGGCTAGCCAACAATCTGCTCCTTCAGGGAAAAGTTTGCATACGGAAACTACGATGGATGCAAATCCCATAATAAACAGCATGTCGAAACCTCTCAATGTGTCGAGTGACATCAATCTTTGTTGTTGCTGTGTGTTCATTCTGTGGTTCAATTTATAAAACTTACAAACTTACATAAAAACTTCCGTTTCTACAAGTGAATAATTGGCATACGAAATGCAAATGCACTCGCCGTTAGTTAGTCGAAAAACGGCATAAAAGTGTGTTATGAAACGTCGTGTATTATTATCAATGTTTATTCTGCTGGCATCTCTGGCAGCAAATGCTCAGAATGTCAATGTCAGCGGAATTGTTACAGAATCCTCCGGTGTGCCTCTACCCGGAGTTTTTGTTCTGCAGTCAGGAACATCAAATGGTGTCTCAACAGACGACCAAGGATGTTATTCTATTAATGTTCCACCAGAATCTACCCTTCAGTTTTCCTGTATCGGATTCAAGGATGTCAGTATCTCTCTTAATGACCGCACTGTTATAGATGTGGTGATGCAGGAAGATTCTCAAATGTTGGAAGAGACGGTAGTCATTGGTTATGGAACTCAGAAATCAAAAGATCTCACTGCTCCGATTGTAAGCATTAAAGGTGAGGAGCTCTCTCGTCAGGTCAGCTCCGATCCGATGTCTGCCATTCAGGGAAAGATTGCGGGTGTGCAGATTATCAGCTCTGGTGCGCCAGGCGCTTCACCGACTGTGAAGATCAGGGGAATGGGCTCTATAGGAGAATATGCTAATCCTCTTTATATCGTGGATGGAGTTTTTGTTGATAATCTGGATTTTATCGGATCTGGTGATATTCAGGATATTACGGTTTTGAAGGACGCCTCTGCAGCAGCGATATATGGAGTTCGTGCAGCGAATGGAGTAGTGATTATTACCACCAGACAAGGATCTGCGTCTAAGGTGAGCATCACGTATGACGGCTATGTTGGCGTTCAGACTCCTGTAAATGTTATGAAACTAGCCAATCTTGAACAATATGTCGACCTGCTCAATGAGGCAAACTCATCGGTCAGCGGATATGTGCCGAAAAAGCCTTCCGACTATCCTATGAGTACGGATTGGTATTCGAGCATTCTTCGTAACGCCTTGATACATAATCATTCCCTAGATGTGTCAGGAGCAACATTGAAGACCAAATATGCATTGGGACTCTCATATCTTGATCAGGATGGAATCCTTATAGCAGATAATAGTTACGAGAGAATTAACTTCCGTGCGCGTCTTGATCAGGAGGTTGTCCCTTGGCTAACTGTCGGAGCCAATGCAGTGGTGTCAAGAAATTCAAGGACCTGGGCTGACGGAAATGCATTTTTCCAGGCCTTCGTAAATCCGCCGGTCTATGGAATTTACAATGACGATAATGCTGCTGCCTATCCCGTGAAATATGATGCACCTCAGCTCTATGGTTTTGGCAATTCCTACGCAAACCCTTATGCTGTAGCACAATACAATGAGAATATTGAGAAAGAACTCAATCTGGTCTTTTCCACTTACGCTCAGCTTCAGTTCATGGACTCGAGGCTAAAGATCCGCACCTCATATAACCTCGACTTCAATTCCTATATCACTCAGAACTATATTCCGGAATATTTTGTCGGTGGTTCTCAGGGTATTTCAGTTTCGTCTCTGGCCAAGATACTTGCCCGAGGTGACACGCATATTATCGATAACACCATCACATATTCCGATAAAGTCAACGGTAGTTCATTTTCTGCTATGGTCGGCCAGTCCACAAGAATAGAAAGATTTACCGCACTTTCAGGATCGGCAGTTAATGTTCCGGCTTATGATGATCAATCTAAATATATTGGCAACGGTTCCAATAGCAACTCCTCTGTGAATGACCTTAGTCCAGCTCCATATCTTTACCATGGAGTATCCTTCTTCACGCGTGGAACCTATAACTACAAGGACCGTTACCTCGCGACCTTCACGTTTAGAGCTGACGGCAGTTCAAAGTACAACCGTAAATGGGGCTTCTTTCCATCTGCCGGACTAGGCTGGGTGATATCAAAAGAGCCGTTTATGAGTAAGCAGAAAGTGGTGGATTACCTGAAGTTGCGCCTTAGCTGGGGACAGTTGGGAAATGATGCGGTTCCAGCCAACTCTACATTGATTCTTGGCAGTATAGGAACTGGTGTCTCGGCAGTGTTTGGAGATAATCTATATGACGGAATTGGTGCTCAGACTGTTATCCAGAATTACCTGAAGTGGGAAGTTGTCAGCGAATGGGATGCCGGACTAGACTTTGCCTTCCTTAAAAACCGCCTTTCAGGAGAACTGGACTACTACAATAGAACTACTGATAATGTTGTCTTTTATGTCCCGATAGCTACTGGAGGTGGTACTGCTGAACTGCTTAGTAATAACGGTCGTGTGCGTAACTCAGGAGTGGAATTGACCTTGGGCTGGTCTGACTCAGTAGGAGAGAACTTCCAATACAACATTGGCCTGAACCTTACCACAGTTTCCAATGAAGTCTTGGCTCTGGATGGCAGAGATTATATCCCTGGTGCCAGCGTTCGAGGTAACTATACGACCCGAACTCAGGTAGGCTATCCGATTGGTGCTTTCTGGGGATATGAAATTGACGGAGTCTATGCTTCGAATGAAGAAGCGTATAGAGATCCTGTCCAGCAGGAAATAAAGGCTGCCGGATATTTTAAGTACAAGGATATTGATGGCAATGGTATCATTGATGAAAGGGATAAGACCTATCTCGGAAGTCCGATTCCATGGCTGATGGGCGGTTTGAATTTCGGTCTGGTGTGGAAGAACCTTGATTTTAGTGTGTCTTTCTTAGGACAGGTGGGAAATAAAGTCTTGAATGCCAAGCGAATGAATAGGGATGTATTTACCGATGGCAACTATGACCTGAACTTCTATGAAAATGTGTGGAGACCTTCCCGAATGTCTGAGACCTATCCATCTGCAGCGGCCTACAATACAGCCTTTATCCAGCAAGCCAACAGTTTCTTTGTCGAGGATGCCTCATATTTCAGAATCCAGAATGTACAGCTGGGATATACCTTTAGTAAACTAAAGGGAATCAATCAGTTGCGTGTGTCTCTCACAGCTCAACGACCTTATACGTATTTTAGGTATAATGGCTTTACTCCAGAGGTTGGCGGATCTCCGATTGCTACCGGTATCGACACCTCTACTCATCCCCTACAGGCGACTTACACCCTTGGTTTAAAACTGTCGTTCTAAACCCATATTTATCCTGAGTCCCCCTGTCATCCTGAGTCTCCCTGTCATCCTGAGCAAAGCGAAGGATCTAAAAATAAATAAATTATGAAACCAATCATCAAAATAATAATCCCGGTCCTCCTGGTAGCATCCTGCTCCGAATTTCTCGGCATACGCCCGGAAGGAACCACCCCTGCGGAAGGCATAGATTACTCCAAGTCGGAGAATATCTTCAAACCTGTAAGTGCAGCCTACGCTTCCATGCGTTCGGGAAATGTGCATGCCTTCCCATATATCTGCGCCTTCGAAATTACGTCCGATAATGCAGATAAGGGCTCCTCTCCTGAGGATAATCCAACTGCACTTGCTTTGGATAAATTTACCTACGATGCCTCCAATAGTCTGATTAACGACCTATGGGTAGGCTATTATGATGTCGTCAGTGCAGCAAATAATGCCATCAGCCAGATGCCACTCTTCAGAAATGCCATTCAGAACGCCCAGACCCGCATTACCATAGATCAATGTGAGGCTGAAGCTAGAGTCATCAGGGCTTATTCATACTTTAATCTTGTGAGGTTGTTCGGTAGTGTCCCTCTTGTTGATACTGTCATGACTGCCGATCAGTTGGCTTCGTTGAGACAGACTTCTCGTGATGAGGTTTATCAGTTCATTGCCAATGATTTAGATTATGCAATCTCAGTACTTCCTGTAGCATATCCAAGTGCGTATGCAGGACGTATCACTGCCTATACAGCACGTGCGATCAAGGCGAAAGTCATGATGTACACAGGAGATTGGACAGAGGTGGCAAAGCTCACAGACGAGATTATCACCAGCGGGAGATTTGGACTGATGGCAGACTTCAGAGAAGTGTTTTCGATTGATGGTGAAAACGGCAAGGAGTCTTTGTTCGAGATTCAAAGCTCCACCCTCGGAGGCATCACGGGAACAGCCCCATATATAGAATATGCATACGTTCAGGGACCACGTGGAAATTCACCAGCCAATATGCAGGGCTGGGGATTCTGCACTCCGAGCGAGAATCTGATAGAGTTCTACCAGTCTCGCAATGAGGTCGTGCGACCTGCTACAACTCTTCTTTATCGTGGAACAATCACTCCGGAAGGAGATGAAATCAAGGCCAGTTGTACAAATCCTGTGTATAATGGAAAATGCTACACGCCTTCCATATATAATAACTGGAGTAACAATGGTTATGGATACGACCATAATGTAAGAGTTCTGCGTTATGCTGAAGTCTTGCTGATGTATGCTGAAGCCTTGCTTAATGGCGCCCCGGTAGGGGACTCTGGATTTACGGCAGATCATGCAGTTAATCTTGTTCGTAACCGCGCTCAACTCCAGCCACTTAGTGGAGTGACTTTGCAGAATGTATGGGATGAACGTAGAGCTGAGCTCGCTTTGGAAGAGGATCGTTTCTTCGACCTTATCCGCACAGGACAGGCCTCAGAGGTTCTTTCTCCAAATGGATTTACCACTGGAAAAAATGAAATCTTCCCGATCCCGGCGAATCAGCGCCAGCTCAACCCAAATCTTGTTCAGAATCCTGGCTACTAATATATAGAGGTGATGAAAACTGTAGTTTTGCTCCTTTGGGGCGCGCTTTTTCTCCAAGGCTGCGGTTGCTCGCAGGCCCGCCATATCATACATGATGTGTCTAAGGTTGAAAAACTGGATACGGTTGCTGTTTATGTGGATACATCCTTTAAGTATCCTGTAATATCAGATGACAGTCTCATGACTCTGGTTCAGCAGAGGACTTTCCGATATTTCTGGGATTACGCTCACCCTGTGTCTGGTCTGGCTCGAGAGAGGCTCGGTTCTGAGGAACTTGTGACAATCGGAGGATCAGGATTTGGCGTGATGTGTATCCCTGTTGCCATTGAGCGCGGATTTATATCCCGTGAGGAAGGTGCTGAAAGACTTTTCAAGATTCTAAGTTTCCTTTCATTGCAGGCTGACCGCTTTCATGGAGCTTTCCCACATTGGATGGACGGTGCAACAGGCAAGGCCATACCATTCAGTACGTACGACAATGGGGGCGATATCGTCGAAACAGCCCTCCTGGTTCAAGGGCTCTTGACGGCTAAGCAGTATTTCAATACATCCGATCCGGTTGAGACGGTTATTCGTGATTGTATCGACCAGATCTGGGAAAACGTGGAGTGGAATTGGTACTTGAACGGACAGAATGTTCTTTATTGGCACTGGTCTCCAGACTTTGCCTGGGATATGAATATGCGGGTCAATGGATGGAATGAGGCATTGATTGCGTATGTGTTGGCAGCTTCTTCTCCGACCTTTCCTATCCCGAGGGAAGCGTATGATGAAGGCTGGGCGCGTAATGGAGAGATGCGTAACGGGAAGCGTTTTTACAATATCCTTCTTCCTTTGGGACCTGACTTTGGTGGCCCTCTCTTCTTTGCCCACTATTCTTTTCTTGGTCTGGATCCTCGTGAGCTCTCAGATCAATATGCTGACTACTGGAGGCAGAATGCCAGTCATGCGATGATTAACTATGACTACTGTAGGCGTAATCCAAAAGGTTGGGTAGGATATGGGCAGAATGTATGGGGCTTGACTGCCTGTGATATTCCTGGTGGCTATGCTGCATGCTCTCCAACTGATGATCATGGAGTCATTGCCCCAACAGCGGCCATATCATCTCTGCCTTATACCCCGACTCAAAGTATGCGTGCCCTACGTTACTATTATTATATATTAGGAGACCGGGCTTTTGGTGAATATGGATTCTGCGATTCATTTTCCCTCCATGAGCAGTGGTTCGCCCCGTCATACCTGGCCATCGATCAGGGACCTATTATAATAATGATAGAGAATTATCGTACCGGCCTCCTCTGGGATCTTTTCATGCGAAATGTCTGCATACTTGACGGGCTTGATAAACTCGGTTTTGAGTATGTGAAGTAACGCTTTTTTATAACCTCCGGACTATCAGCTAATTACGATAATCCGGAGGTTTTTTGATGTAAAAAAGTTAAAAATTTGTTGCAAAAAAGTTTGGAGGTTATTGAAAAAAGCGTACCTTTGCAGCCCGATTCGAAAAAACACGGGTTGAGAGGAGTTCTTAAAAAGACTG
>JAFYVM010000053.1 GCA_017549145.1 Bacteroidales bacterium | reverse complement strand
TCTTACCGATGAAACGTGGCTGCTTAGAGATCTCAACGATCATCTTGATAAGGTCCTGACCTGCCTTGTCAGCTGGGTGAGCCTTACCTGCGAAGAGGAACTGAACTGGCTGCTTAGGATCGTTTACGATCTCAGCGAGTCTGTCGAGGTCACGGAAAAGAAGGTGAGCTCTCTTATATGTTGCGAAACGACGTGCGAAACCGATTGTAAGAACGTCATCACGAAGGTTCTCCTTGATAGTTACTACCTGCTTAGGTGAATAGTGGCTAGCTGCTGCTGGGTCAGAAAGTCTTCTCTTAACCTCGTCGATGAGCTTCTTGCGGAGTGAAGTGCGGATGTTCCATACTTCCTCGTCAGATACGTTGTAGATACCGTTGAAGCAAGAGAGGTCATAGTGGTGAGTCTTGAACTCCTCACCGAATACGCGTGCGTGAACCTCCTTCCACTCTGGTGCAGTCCATGTAGGATAGTGAACACCGTTAGTTACGTAGCTTACGTGAAGCTCCTCTGGAAGGTAAGCTGGCCACATGTGTCCGAGGATGTCGCGGCTAACCTCGCCGTGAAGCCATGATACACCGTTAACCTCCTGTGAGATGTTTGCAGCAAGGATAGACATTGAGAACTTCTCGTTAACGTCTGCTCCGTTGTTCTTACCAAGACCCATCATAGTCTCCCAGTCGATCTTGAGACGCTGTGGATAGTGGCCGATATACTGACGGAGGATACCCTCATCGAATGCATCGTGTCCTGCAGGCACTGGAGTGTGAGTTGTGAAGAGTGAAGATGCTCTTACTACCTCAAGAGCCTCCTGGAACTCAAGGTTCTGCTCTGAGATAAGCTCACGAAGTCTCTCGAGACCGATGAATGCTGCGTGACCCTCGTTGCAGTGGTAAACCTGTGGATTGAAACCGAGCTTACGGAGAGCGCGGATACCACCTACACCAAGAAGAAGCTCCTGCTTGAGACGGTTCTCCCAGTTTCCACCATAAAGGTTGTAAGTGATTGATCTGTCCTCTGGAAGGTTCTCAGGGATGTCAGTGTCGAGGAGGTAAAGCTCTGTACGACCTACGTCAACTCTCCAAAGACGTGCATTAAGGTTACGGCCAGGGAATGCAACGCTTACAGTCACCCAGTTACCCTCTTCGTCACGTACTGGAGTTGCAGGGATCTTCATGAAGTCCTGTGCAACGTCCTCAGCAACCTGCTCACCATGTGCAGTAAGCTTCTGGTTGAAGTAACCGAAACGGTAAAGAAGACCTACAGCTACGAGGTTAGTGTTCATGTCTGAAGTCTCCTTGATGTAGTCTCCAGCAAGGATACCAAGACCACCTGAGTAGATCTTAAGTGATGTATCGAGACCGTACTCCATACAGAAGTAAGCTACTGATGGGCTTGTTCTCTTCTCCTTAAGAGCCATGTACTCGTTGAATTCAGCCATTACAGCCTGCATGTTTGCGAGGAACTCTGCGTCCTTCTCGAGTTTCTGATATCTCTTGAGGCTTACCTTGTCAAGCATTGCGATTGGGTTCTGTCCAGAAGCTTCCCATGCCTGTGGATCCACAGACTCAAAAAGGTTCTTAGCAGACTCGTTCCAGCACCACCAAAGGTTCTTGGAAAGTATTTCGAGGTCTTTGAGACTCTCTGGCAAATGACGTGAAACAAATACGCTGTTCCACGATGGTTGATTTACTTCAAATTTTCTGTATTCCATAGATTTATCATTCCTTGTCGCAGGGTAAGAGTTTCCGCGCGACATTAGTTTTTCAAGTGATTTAGAATATGCTTCCTTATAATATACAATGTTGTTATGCCAGAGAGCGATTTCAGATACCTCCTTGGCATTCTTCATATATTTCTTTCTGTCAGCCTTATGCAATGATGCGATTTCAGCAATTCTTGCTACAACACCATCAACTACCTCGAAGTAGTTTGCATCATCTCTGTCAAGAACAGTGATACCAGGGTGCTTCTTGCTGTAGTATGTTCTTACCCAAAGACCAAATCCTGCAAGGGATGTTGTGAGGGTAGGTACACTGAATGCAAGGCTCTCAAGTGGGGTGTATCCCCATGGCTCGTAGTATGAAGGGAAGATTGTGAGGTCAAGACCTACGAGAAGATCGTAGTATGACATGTTGAAAATACCATCATTTCCGTTCAAGTAAGAAGGAATGAAATATACCTTCACCTTATCTCCAAGAGCATTGTTGAAATTAAGTGCGTTAAGACGGTTTGTAACTGCATCGTACTCAGGGTTCATAAGATAGTGTGAAGTACGAGTTACATAGCCTGATGGGTTGCCGGCAAGCTTTGAAAGAAGCTGTTTGTCAGGTCCGTTGTGTCCAGAAGGGATCATAATGAACGCGTGTACGTTCCTACCCTTGAAGTCTGAGCGGTTGAGCTTGTCAAGAGCGTCGATAAACACATCGATTCCTTTGTTTTTCCACTCATAACGTCCGCCGATTCCTACGAGAACAGAGTTCTCATTAACTTCTTCACCTGACATTGCCGCTGCAACGTCCACAAGTTTCTTTCTTGCAGCCTCGCGTTTCGCCTCGTACTCCTCATCGGTAGCAGGGGTAAAGCTTGGCTCAAATCCGTTAGGGGTCACTACATCTACTGGTCTGCCAAGGAACTGACGGCACTCCTGCGCTGTGATGTCACTCACTGTTGTGAAGATGTCACTGTTCTGAGCTGCCTTCTTCTCAAGAGAGTGGCGTGCAACTACATTGAAGTGCTGCGCCTTCTCGTCGGCATTCCAATTCATCATTCCATCGTACAGAGGCAGGTTATTTCCTGCGATACATCTGCCGATAACTGTTGCATGTGTTGTGAATACTGTTGCAATAGGAACATTCACAGACTTAAGATAAAGAAGACCTGTACCAGTCATCCACTCGTGGAACTGTGCCACGATCTTATCTGACGGCTCCAGGTTGAAGTTATAGAAGCTCTCTATAACTCTACCGGCTGCATATCCGAAGAGTGCAGACTCACGGTAATCCCAGTTTCCTGTAAGAGAATCCACACCGAATCTCTTCCAGAACTCTGTCATTATCTCGTTCTGTCTGGTAAGGAACTGCTTGAAGTCCACGAGGATTGCAGTTGGCTTGCCTGGCACATTCCAACGTCCGATACGTACGCGGAGGCCTTCAGAAGCAGCCTGCATTCTCCAAGCACGGTACAATGACGGATCCTCAATGAAGTCCGGATTGCTCTCCGTATCCATCCACACATCCGGTCCTACCATAATGTGGCGGCGGTTGTACTCACTCTTAAGATAGAGAGACTTGGTTGCAATAACGGTGTAGATACCACCGACCTTATTGCAGACCTCCCAGCTCACCTCAAAAAGATAGTCCGGCTTAATAAGTTCTGCTTTCATTATAAATAATCATTTAGTGTCCCCGGTCAGGGCCTTTCGGTCCTGTCCGGGGATATTATAAAACTATGTATCAGGAAACTCCTGTACAATTATTTCTTAGTAGTCTTCTTAGCTACAGCCTTCTTTGCTGGTGCCTTCTTAGCAGGAGCTTTTTTCGCTGCAGTTGCTTTCTTTGCAGGAGCCTTTGGCTCTTTTGCGGCTGCAAAGTTAACATCTGAAACGGAAATTGCATCATCAACTCGCAAAATAAAATCACTAAGTACGTTCATATAGTTGATAAACGCCTCATATGGAGTATCATACGGGTTGAAATATTTGTGAACTGCACCGTCTGAGAAGAACTTAGTACACATATAATATAGGTGATCGCTCTCCTGAAGGTGACCGAAGTCTGCCCAAAGTGCCTCATCGTTGAGGATACCGAGCTTCTCTACCTGATCGTAAAGCTTGTTGAAAGCGTCGTTCTGGAGCTCGTTACCAAGCCATGCAGAAGTATCTCTTTCCTCGTCAGCCCATGAAATTGGGTCAAACACGTCAAGCTCACCTACTGATCTGTGCTTCTTAGCAGCCTGTGCTGGAGTTACGAACTCGAACTCACCGTCAGCAAGTACTACGTCTGGAAGGAACTTCATGAAGTCGAAGATTCCGCTAGTAGCCTTCTGGTGCTCACCGAATGTCTCGTAGTCCATGAAGAGGTTGATGATTTCCTCGTTCTGTCCTGCAGCCTTAAGCCATGAGAGGTACTTCTCACCTGTAAGAGGCCAGTTCTCCCATCCTCTGTCAGAGAAACGGAATGCGATATCGTCGCTGAGTGAAGAGTTCTTAAGAAGGAGCTTAAGGTTCTTAGCCTGTGCGCAGTTGTATACGAAGTTAGGGCTCTTCCAACCGAGAACGTGCTTAGCACCCTCAGTAAGCATTGTCTTGAAGCCCATTCCGTATACCATCTCACCGATAGCGTCAGAGTAAACGAGCTCTGTGTTACGGAAAGTCTTAGGAGTAACACCGAAATAGTGCTCGATTGCCTCTTTGTGCTTCAATACCTGATGCTTGAACTCAGCCTCAGAAGCGAGTGAAGCAAGTGAGTGATAGTAAGTCTCTGAAAGGAACTCAACGCAACCAGTCTGAGCAAGCTTGCGGAAGCTCTCGATTACCTCTGGAGCATATCTGTCGAACTGCTCGAGAACAGAACCTGAGATAGAGAATGCAACCTTGAATGCGCCCTTGTGAGCCTCGATCTGCTCAAGAAGGAGTGCGTTCATTGGAAGGTAGCACTTCTGAGCTACTCTTCTGAGGATTGTGCGGTTAGCGAAGTCATCATAGTAATGAGAATCCTTTCCGATGTCAAAGAATCTGTATAGTCTCAACCTTGTTGGCTGGTGCACCTGAAAATACAGACAAATACTCTTTTTCATAATATATTGTAGTTTTTATTTATTCTGATCAATTACTTCCTGATAAATACCCTTAATCTTAGCGGCAACGTCGTTCCACTTGATGCTGTTCACCTCATCGTATCCCTCTCTAGCTGCGAGCTGAGCGATTGCTGGATACTGAAGGAGACCATAGATTGCATCTGACATAGCGTCAACATCCCAGAAATCCACCTTGAGGGCGTATTTCAAGATTTCAGCACAACCTGACTGCTTTGAAATGATTGAAGGAACATTAGTCTGCATAGCCTCAAGCGGCGAGATTCCGAATGGCTCCGAGATTGAAGGCATCACGTAAACATCCGACAATGCGAACATCTTGTGAACCTCTTTTCCACGAAGGAAGCCTGTGAAGTGGAATCTGTCTGAAATACCGAGACGAGCGACGTGACGGATACATCTGTTGAGCATATCACCGCTACCAGCCATCACGAAACGGACATTGTCACATCTCTTGAGGACCTTAGCAGCAGCCTCGATGAAGTACTCAGGACCTTTCTGATAAGTTACACGACCAAGGAAAGTAACCACTTTCTCTTTTACGTTTCTCTCAACCTCGAGCTTCTCGCGACCTGTGAAGTCTACCGCATTGTGAACTGCAACCACCTTCTCTGGTGCAATACCGTAACGGTTGATACAGATATTTCTTGTGAGCTCAGACACTGCCATCACCTTGTCAGCTGCCATCATACCCTTTGTCTCAAGGTCTACTACGCGAGTATCCACCTGATCGTCGCTTGCGCGGTCGTATGATGTAGCGTGCATGTGAACTACGAGTGGCTTACCAGTAAGCTGCTTTGCAGCGATACCAGCGAGGTAAGTGAGCCAGTCATGAGCGTGGATCACGTCGAACTGATCCTTGTACTGCATTGCGATTGTAGCACCTACCATTGCATAGCGTGCAACCTCTTCCATAAGGTTAGCGCCATACTTGCCTGAGAATTTATATTTCTGTCCGTACTGAACACGGAAGCCTTTGATCTGTCTCTTACGCTCCTCCTCTACCATAGTAGTGAAGTCCTGTGGGTCAACGTAAGGGATCATGTTTGTTCCGATGTGTACAAACTGTACTTTACCAAGGAATTCATCTACAGTAGCACTTACTGTGTCCACTGCAACATCACTTGCGTTGATGATCTTTACCGCGCTCTCGTCCTCGTCTCCAGAAGCTGAAGGCATAACAAAGAGTACGTCTACGTCATTATAAGCAAGACCTTTGGTCATTCCGTAGCAGGCTGTTCCGAGACCACCTGCAATATGAGGAGGGAACTCCCATCCAAACATCAAAACTCTCATTATCTGTCCTCCTTTTTATATTGGTTCATAACATAGTCGATAGTCAGAAGGGCAGCAGTACTCATCGCTGATGAGATAGCGCCGTGTGGCTCGTGTGGAGGGTCACCATCATAAAGCTCAGAGAATGCGCCAACACCGTGCTTGCTGATGTCCTGGAAGAATCCTTCTGTGAGATATTCTGCTCTCTTGTAGAATGTAGAGCCCATCATCTCGAAGCAGATCTCGATATATGGTGCGAGGAGTGCAGGGAATGCACAACCCTGGTGGTATGCGAGGTCACGGTCGATCTGTGAACCCTCATATACACCTCTATAAGCCTCGTTTCTTGGTGAGAGTGAGCGAAGACCTCTCTTAGTAAGGAGCTCGTCGTTGATAGTCATAACTACCTCTGATACCACCTCGTCATCAACTGGGATGTACTCAAGGCATACAGCGTAGAGCTGGTTAGGACGGACTGCCTGATCGTGAGGACCACCGTTAACGTAGTCTACGAGGTAACCCCAGTCCTCTCTCCAGAATGTAGGCTGGAAGTTCTGCTTAACGAGGTCGCGAACTGATGTCCAGCGAGCTACGAAAGCGTTGTCCTTCTTAGGGCCGTACTTGTTCTCCATGTCGAGAGCGAAGCAGAGTGCGTTGTACCAGAATGCGTTTGTCTCAACCTGGTAACCAGCACGCTCAGTCACTGGGTGACCATGAACGTATGCGTTCATCCATGAAAGAGCTACGCCGTCCATCTGAGTCCAGAGGAGTCCGTTAGGATGCATTGCAACCTCTCTTCTGCGACCAGGAGCATAGCTTTCGATGATTCCTTTGAGGGTCTCACCATACTTCTTCCAAATCTGCTTTTCTTTTCCGCTGAAACGGATATATTTCTGAATTGTCTCTGTAAGACGGAGAGGTGCCTCACACTGAGTAGTACGACGGAAAAGTCTTTCCTGCTCTTCTGCGATGAGAGTGTCAAGAATCTTCTCGAACTCAGCGCAATCTCCGTTTGCATAAAGAGTCAAACCAGGAAGAGAAACGATTGTCTCTCTGAGAAGTCCTGTCTCAAGCCAAGAGTAACCTGCGTTGATGCGAGCCTTGTCACCGTCATGCTGCTTGAAGAGCTGAGCATTGTGAACAAGAAGATCGTGATGAGTCTCGATCTCGCCCATCTTCTTAAGAGTGTCAGTGAACTTTCTCTTAAGACCTCTTGGGTTGATTTCATTTACAGATGCAGAGAATACTACAGACTCGCCTGGCTTAAGAGTCATCTGGAACATACCAGGAACGAAAAGATCCTCGCGGCAGTCGAATCCACGACGATACTCGTCTGAGTAAGTTACTCCGTTGTACCAATATGGCTGATATTTGAACGCTGCAGCTGATGAAGTCTGAAGGTTAAGATCAGGGAAACCGTTGTAAAGACGGAATGATACACCGCCGTCGATTTCATCTGGCTGAGTGTATGCTTCAGGGTTCTGGCTTGTTAGGCTGTGAACGCTTCTGAATGCGAGGAAAGGCTTCAATGCGAGGGTAACCTTAGAAGGTGCCTGAAGAAGCTCATACTTGATAAGAACCTGATCGTTGTCCGGAACCATCATGATAGTCTTGGTGAACAGGATGCCGCCGACCTTGTAAGTAACGACTGGCACTGGTGCCGCGTCAAAGTCAACGATGTACTTATGTCCACGAGGCTCGTAAGTGTCACCATAGCAATGGATACCAAGGTTAAACTGCTTACCTCCGAGAATAAGACTTTCATCCAGCGCAGAAAGCAACATATACTTTCCGCCTCCCAGCTCCTGAACAGGGACAGCGAGCAGTCCGTGATAACGTCTTGTGTTGCAAGTCACGATTGACGTGTTGCAATATGCTCCTGACTCGTTCGCTGCGATGATCTCACGCTTTAGCGAATACTCAAGATTCACAAGCTCGGACTTGTTGAATTTAAGAAAAGCCATATAGTTTATAGTTAGTTTAAATGTTTCGTTGTTAATCCAATTTCTTCAATACAAGCGCTGTGCGGGAAGGAAGATAGAGTGATAGGCTGTGTTTGTACTTACCGTTTCCGTTTTCGCTCTTGACAGGTACACTAAAATGAGTATCTCCTGTTTTTATTCTGGAGAAACCGTCAAATTTTTCTTCGTCCGAATTAAGCACAACCTCGTATTTTCCAGCCGGTGCAGCAAAGCCGTAATCGGCAAAAGAAGAAGTAGGGTTGAAATTGAGCGCAAAGATACAATTTTTTCTTCTGAAAATCAGTATCTTTTTCTCTTCATCTTGCACAAAAAGTTCAGGTACTTCATCAAGAACTGCCTCCTGATGCGCCAGAGTTATCATTGCCTTGTCAAAATTCCTTAAATATTTGTATCTCAAATAATCAGGTTCTGCCAAAGACCACTGTCTTCTTGCGTGCTTGTATGACCATCCGTTTCCTTCGCGAGGGAAGTCGATCCACTCTGGGTGGCCGAATTCGTTACCCATGAAAGTGAGGTAACCGTTACCGCATGTTGCCATGGTCACAAGGCGGATCATTTTGTGGAGAGCCATACCTCTGTCAACCACTGGCGACTGCGATTCCTTGTTCATTGAAGTGTACATTTCAGCGTCCATCAGACGGAAGGCGATGGTCTTGTCGCCCACCATTGCCTGGTCGTGACACTCTGCGTAGCTGATGGTCTTTTCATCCTTACGCTTATTTGTAAGCTGCCACCAGATTTCGCCTACGCTCCACTGGTCGTCGCTGAGTTCCTTGATCCACTTGATCCAGTTGTCAGCAACTCCCATACTCATACGGAAGTCGAAGCCGACACCACCCTGTGCGAGCGGAGCTGCAAGTCCTGCCATTCCGCTGACGTCCTCAGCAATAGTGAAGGCCTCAGGATTCATCTCGTGAATCAAGATATTTGCGAGGGCAAGATATGCGATTGCATTGTCATCTACGCCCTGGTTGAAGTAATTTTCATAACCGACGAATGCCTTCTCCAAGCCGTGATCCCAATAAAGCATACTGGTCACACCGTCGAAACGGAAACCGTCGATATGGTATTCCTCCATCCAATATTTACAGTTTGAAAGAAGGAAGTATTTTGTCTCGTCTTTACCGTAGTCAAAGCATCTTGAGCCCCATGCCGGATGGTGTCCCTGCCAGCCATCATAGAAGTACAGTGTCTTCTTTCCGTCGAAGAGGCCGAGGCCTTCTGCTTCGTTGTCAACTGAGTGAGAATGAACGATATCCATTACCACAGCGATGCCGAGTCCGTGAGCGTCATCCACGAGAGCCTTGAACTCCTCCGGGGTACCGAAACGCGAGCTTAGCGCGAAGAAGTTAGACACCTGGTAGCCGAATGAGCCATAGTATGGATGCTCCTGAAGGGCCATGATCTGAATTGTGTCATAGCCAAGGTCTGCGATCTTTGGAAGTACATTTGTGCGGAACTCCTCGAATGTTCCGACCTTCTCTTCCTCAGCTGCCATTCCGATATGGCATTCGTAGATGAGCGGATGAGGTCTCTGACCTGGCTTTTCGTTACGCCACTGATATGGCTGCGGATCCCAAACCTGTGCGCAGAACTGCTTTGAGATCGGGTCCTGGACTGTTCTGGTTACATATGCAGGAAGTCGCTCTGCTCCTCCGCCTGGCCACTCGATGTAGAGTTTGTAGAGGCTGCAGTGGTCAAGGAACATGGCTGGGAGTACGATTTCCCAGTTTCCGCCACCGATTGGCTTGAGAGCATAAACCTCGTTACGCTTCCAGTTGTTGAAGTCACCGATCAGATAAATCTTAGTGGCATTAGGTGCCCACTCACGGAAAACCCAATTACCAACAGCGTCACGATGCATGCCATAGAACACATGGTTATTGATACCCTTAGACAGAGAGCCGTCCACAGAGAAGCGGTCTTTCAAGTCCATGATCATCTTATGGCGACGGTCAATGACATCCTTATACGGCTGCAGCCACTTGTCTGCATCGTAAATCATCTTGGTCTTCTTTTTTGCGCACATATTGTTTTTGTTTTGTTTGTCTGTTAAAAGTACTTCATTCTCCTCCGTGTACAACCCTAGCAAAAAATCGCAGTTTCTTTGTCAAGGTGTGCCTAAAGTATTCCACCTACATCTGACAGGATGACAGTGCGGGCGGTACGAAGGTAGTCGCGGCACTGAGCGATAAGCTCCTGCGAACGCTTCATGTATTTGTCAATCTCTTCGATTCCGGTCTGGGGATTCTCAACCTTGGCAGCAATAGCTTCCAACTCCTCTATCGCTTTCTTGTAATCGAACTGTTCTGTATTACTCATAATCTTTCTTTTTACATCTTTCCTTCGCTCGGGGTGGCAGGTTTCGCATCAACATTTTATCGTCACGCAGAGTTTTTGCTCTTTTATTGTGCGACGGTCCCAGAGAGAAACCCGTGCCGGAGGGATGCCCTACATATTAGTGTGAACGTTAGCATTCCTGGCTTGGTACAACCGCTGTTATTTCGGCTTGTAGGGTGCCATCTGCAAACATTACCGAGAATTTGTCTCCTGCACTGCGTCCGGCAACGCCTCTCAACACCACGCCGTCCGCATCCACTGCCAGCGCATATCCCCTCTCCAGTATTTTACGTGGGTCTGCAGCCTGGATCCTGGTCTGAAGTACGTCCAGGGCAGATTCCATAGCAGCAATCTTCAGTGCAAATCCTCCCTTGATTCGTGCTGTCAATGAATCCAGCAGCGCTTCCTCACGGTAAATTCTATTACTCAATGCCAGACGGATTCGTGACTCACATGACGAAATCCTTTCATCCTCTCTGGCGTAAATGTCTATGATGTAGTCTGCTAGGGCTGTCGGAGTCTTCAAGAACTCGTGAGCAACCATGTCGCAGACGTGATAGTCCTGGTCGTGACCGATGGCTGTAAGCACCGGAAGCGGATACTGGGCAATGACTGCAGACAGTTCATAGTCATCAAAGCATGCCAAATCCAGTTTAGCACCACCTCCACGGAGGATCAGCACAGCATCCCACTGCTCACCCCCATCCACGATGCGGTCCAATGCCGAAATTATCGAGGCTGGACAATCGGCTCCTTGCATAAGCGCCGGGAAAAGCACCGGTTCCACCTGAAACCCATAAGGATTCTCCTCGATGTGACGCATGAAATCGCGGTATCCTGCAGCGTCCGAAGCGGAGATTACAGCAAGACGGTAAGGCAAGAGTGGCAGCTCGAGTTCCTTCTGAAGTCCCATCAGACCTTCTTTCTGAAGGCGTTCAATTGTTCTCTGGCGCTCCTGTTCCTTTTCTCCGAGAGAGAACTCAGGATTGATGTCATCAATTATCAGCGACATGCCGTACATTTCGCTGAAATTGACCTGTACCTGAACAAGAATGACCAGTCCTTCCTGCAAAGGAGAACCGGTCACTGATTCGAAATACGGTGCAATGAAGCGATACTTCGAGCTCCAGATAATTGCTGAGGATTTTGCTATGAGTCCCTTCTGATCACTCTGGGACAACTCCATATAACAATGGCCTCCGCTACGCGCCTTAATAGCGCTCACTTCGGCCCTTACCCATATACGATTCGGAAAAAGCGATTCTACCCCCTGTTTCAGCATGTGCTGGAGTTCAAAAAGGTCGATAAATTCTTTTTCCATGGTCACTGTCATTCAACAGAGACAAATTTAGCAAAATTTTCAGATAAACAATAATTCCAGAGCCTAATTTGGAGGCGCATTGGGGGTTGCGTTTCAGGCTCAAATGAACTGCATTCCAAAAGTCGGACACGATGTCACCGCCCGGCGGGAGGACAGCCCGTGAGGGATGTTGCTGCCCGCACCGCCGGAGCGGAACATCCGACCACCGTATATGTCGGATGTGGTGACACTCACATAGTTCATTCAAACACAAAATCGACACTCATCAGAACCTTCATTCTATGCGATGTATAGCACATCTGAAAGAGTAACCATGTGATTGCATGAGGGGTTACTCGCCACAATCGCGCACGCACGCTTTCTGTGGCACATCGTGACAAGTATCGATTTTACAATTATGAAAAATACTCCAGAATGCAAGTCACTACCCCTCAATGTCTTACACATAGTGCGTGCTCCCCTTTGGCGGCACGCAGTTTCAGCATCTCCTTGACACACAGCGAGTTACATTTCACGCTAGCACCGCACTCGGCAAATACGAGCGTCGGATATGGTGACTGCCGCATTGCTTCCGTAAAACATAAAATCGATGAGCATCGAATTCGTTATTATATGCACTGAGAGGAGCTTTAGGATGCTTACCCCCATAGAACCATCTAGGGGTTGAGCATCACAATCTGCATTATGCGCTTTGCATGGCATATTAAGATGCTCATCACTTTTTTGAAACGCCCAAATCATATAGCAGCTGGCGCCGATAAACCCCTAAGCACGCCAATCCTAATCTGATAACAGAGATTTCACACTTCCGTGCTCGGGGGTATGCATATAACACGCATAAAGCTAAATCAAAGCATCGAACTACTTCAGCGGCTGAAGTGTGAACGAGTAGGTGTAGTGCTTCTGGAGAAGGCGGTACTGATCGTATGGACGAGCGTACTGGCTCCATGAATCTGTACCTCCGACACCTGCCTGAACGAGGTCGACATTCAGCACGACAGCATCGTCAAGAACCTGTGGCTCACCGATATGCTTAGAGTCGTTGAGCTGCTGCTGAGTGGTGTTCCAGACTGAGACGCTGAGTGGCTGCTCTCCCTTCACGAGGAGTCCGCGACCCTTGGCATCAGTAAGTTTGATCCAACGTACTGCTGTTCTGTTTCCATTCTCCTGAGGGAAAACGTACTGAACCATCATATCCTCAACAGTTGAGGTCCATGTTCCGAGGAATACACCATGGTATCTGTCCGAGTAATTCTCCTGCGGTCCGCGGCCGAAATATGTCACGTTCTGCACACCTGCGATCTGCCCCTGAAGACCGATTCTCAATGGCTCAAGAGTAGTCTCAGCAATCTGAAGATCGTATGCAACATTGAGCTTTCCGTTAGGGTAAACGGTGTAGGTAAGCTTCAGTGCAGCTTTGCCGGAGTGAATATCTCTCAACACAGTCACGACAGCGACATTACCCTCAACCTTATGGCTTACCTGGGCAGTTGTTGAAGCAAGGTTATCCTGAGCTGTCTTCCAGTCCTCAAGATATATTCCAGCTTTCCATCCTCTCCAGTCATTATCAAGCTCTGCTCTCCAGAAATTCGGAGCAAATGGGGCCTGAATCATCTGGCGCGAACCATCATGATATCCAGCAAGATATCCGCTGTTCTTGTCCACAGTCACTGTCACCTTACCAGCCTTCACGTTGACCTGCGAATCGGTCTCAGTAACCACTGGAGCCTTACCAGAAACGGTCACTGGAGCTGCAGGAAGCTCAGAAAGCACGAACTGCTCAGATGAATTCACATGTCCCGCAGTGGCATATGGAAGATCCTTAGCTTCGTGTGCATAGACATTGAGCATGTATGCCACACCTGCTTTGTAGGCAATCTTCTTGGCTGGAATCACCACCTCTGCACTCTCGCCTGGAGCAAGAACCGGCACTGCGAATGTTCCCTTCTGAAGGACCTTGCTTTCGTCTTTGATTTCCCAACTATAAGTATAGTCCGCTGTTGAAAGATGGAAATTACGGTTCTTCAAGCTGATGCGGAGAGCCTCTGAATCCACCATCGCGAACTCTATTGGCTGATATACGTACTTACATGTGTACATTGCTGGCTTAGGAGTACCATCAGGGAATACGACGCCGTTGATAAGGAAGTTTCCATCATGTCCTTCACCCTCTGGCTCAAAGTCTCCACCGTATTTCCAGTACTTCACGCCGTTGGCATGTGTTCCGGCAATACCCTGATCCATCCAGTCCCAGATGTGACCACCGAGGCAGTTGTCACATTTGCGGATCACATCCCAATAGTCCTTCATGCTACCTGTGGAGTTACCCATCGAGTGTGCATACTCGCACATGTAAATCGGTCTGGTGTGCAGGGTGTCATTGGCCATTCTCTCGAGGTCGTCGACGCGAGGATACATACGGCTGATGATGTCAACCCACTTCGCATCTGTAGGATAGCCCCAGTCTTTTTTGCCAACAGGAGGAAGGGATGTATAGACTTTCTTCTCTTTCTTAACCTCCTGAATTTCACTTGTATAGACAACCTTCTTAGAACGCTTGCGCATCTTGTAGAGAGGGTGTGTCAACTGGCCCTGGCCGCCTTCATAATGCACAGGCCTTGTCTGATCAAAGTCCTTCACCCAGCCGGACATAGCGGCATGGTTAGGACCACGGCCAGACTCATTTCCAAGAGACCAGATGATGATTGAAGGATGGTTTCTATCTCTTTCCACCATTCTTGTCATACGCTCCATGAAGGAGATTGACCAGGTGTAGTCATTTGAAATCTTACCACCGACTCCGTGAGTCTCGAGGTTTGCCTCGTCCATCACATAAAGACCATACTGGTCACAGAGGTCAAGGAGGTACGGATCATTAGGATAGTGGCATGTACGGACCGAGTTGAAGTTAAACTGCTTCATCAGACGGATATCTGCCTCCATTTCCTCTCTTGTCACACTCTTTCCGCCGAACTGGCTATGGTCGTGACGGTTCACTCCATAGAGCTTGACAGGTACACCGTTGATAAGCATTCTCTGACCGTCAATCTTAACTTCACGGAAGCCGACCTTGGCACTTCTTGCCTCAACGAGATTGCCTTCTGCATCGGTGAGCGAGAGGACCAAAGTGTAGAGATATGGGGTCTCTGCTGTCCACTTTAATGGGCTCTCGAAGGTCTGCTCCAAGAACGGATAACGAGGGACATCGCGCTGTGGATATTTCTCCTTAAGAATCTCATCTACAAGGATTTCCATCTTCTGTCCGACAGGCGCACCAGAAGCATCATAAAGCATCCCTGAGACCTTCCAGCCCTTAGTCGAAGCCCCGTTGAGAACATCGATTTCAGGTCTTATATAAAGGTCTGCATTCTTGTATTCTGCATCGAATTTTGTTCTGATTCCGAAATCATAAATGGCAACATCAGGTCTCCAAAGAAGAAGCACCTCTCTGTGAATACCTGCCATTCTCCAGTGGTCTGCATCCTCGAGATAACTTCCGTCAGTCCACTTGAATACGCGCACTGCAAGAGTGTTTTCACCCTCGCGGAGAAGATCAGTGATATCAAACTCGCTTGGAAGGCAGCTATCCTCGCTATATCCTACTTCCTGACCATTTACCCACACCTGATGACCTGAGTATACGCCACCAAAATGCAGGATTACGCGTCCGCCTTTCCAGTCCGATGGAACAGTAAATGTACGGACATACGAACCCACAGGATTATCTCTGTCGATAAACGGTGGGTTGTATGGGAATGGATACTGGGTATTGCGGTAAATAGCATAGCCGTGGCCCTGCATTTCCCAGCATGAAGGCACTTTGATTTCGCCCCAAGAGGCAACATTGTAGCCTTCCTCATAGAAGCCGAGAGGAGCCTTTGAAATATCATCCGCAAACATGAACTTCCATGTGCCGTTCAAGGATGCAACTCTTGACAAGTCACGATTATATGTGAGTGCATCTGCCTCACTCTGATACGAGTAAGATGTGACACGAGCCGGGAGACGATTGATTCCATTCACATAATGATTGAACCAAGGTCCGGTCTTCAAGTCCTCCGCCTTAAGCACGCCAAACGCCGCATTCAGCAGAAGAACCAGCGAAATCAGTATTCTCTTCATAGTGTTATTTATATGTAACGCAAATCTATAAACTTTTTCCATTTTGCACAACCTGGGTATTTCTTCACCCGACTCCTTTCCCGTTTCTTGTTCGCCGTCACGCAGAGTTTTGGGCGTTTTAATGTGTGACGGTCCCGAAATCACCCCAAAAGTGGCCAAAAACAAAACCGTCACGCAGAGTTTTGGACAATTCTCTGCGCGACGGTTTTCAAAAACTGATATTTCGACTACTTCTTTACAGGGGTGTCGAGACGGTAGGTTGCGATCGGGAGGTATTTGCCGTTCTTCAGGTCAACGCCGAGAACAACTACGTGATCTTTGTAGACCTGGATCAGGGCGCCCTCTGATGCTGGCGGATTGTTCACACGTGTTGTACCGTCTGAAGTGATCGGGCATCCGCAGCCTGGTACATGTACGCTCCATCCTGAAGCTGGTTCGCCATCCTCATAATCTCTGTGGATGTTTGCTCTGTCCTGATACTTCTGAAGGGCCCACTCCCAGTGTGAGTGTCCGCTGAACCAGATCGAGTTGTGATACTTCTTGCACAAGTTCTCGAGTTTCTCCAGCTGCGCACCTCTCAACCAGTTCTTTGGCGGATAGATGCCATTAAGGTTACCTGCTCTCTCTGGGAAGAAAAGGTGAGTAATGATGTAGCATCTGTCACCCTCATATTCCTCAAGCTTATCCTCGAGCCACTCGATATGCTCATCGTAGTATGCCTCCTTGAAGTTCCAGCGCTTCATTCCGAGGAAAAGGAAGTGATCTGTCTTGCCGTCGACCTCAACAGATTTCTCGAAAACAAGCGGCTTACCTGTGTATCTCTCCCAAAGCTCAAGCTTGATACCCTTCTTTGTGCAGTCATGGTTTCCTGTAGTTGTGTAAACAGGAATCTTTGACTGTGCCACAGCGTTGGCATAAGCCTGGAACTCTTCCTCTGTACCATACTCCGAGATATCTCCACAGATGCAGACCATAGAAGCACCCTCTTCAGCAAAGAACGCAAGAGCTCTCTTGAAATCATTTGCCGGATCAATCTTCGGAACGCCGAAATGAACATCTGTCAACACACCATAGCTATACAATGGAGTCTTCGCAGACTTAGACTTAAGTGCAGAAATCTTGATTGAACCTACACGGTTATTTTCAGCATCGTAAACACCGATTGCCTTAGCCTCACGAGGAGCAACGTTTGCATCTATAAAGTACTCATAATGAGCAAGCTGCTCAGCATCCAAAGTACAGATAGGAGCATAGTCAGCCAACTGCTGACGACCTGCTCCCTCGTACACCAAAGTAAAGGTTCCAGGGGCATCAGTCTTAATCTCGATACGCTTTCCATCGAGGACCTTACCTTTCACTTTTGCATCGGCGCCATAAACAGCAACCGAAAGCAACAATACTGCAAAAAGAAGTTTCTTCATAATATTGTCTAAGATTATTGATTATCGTTTTCTATAGTTGATTCCAACTTCCTCGAAGTATGGGAATTCATGAGCTACCACTGTACTGTACCAAGCATTGAACTGCTCCATGAACAAAGGATCATCTGCCTTAAGAGTTCCCTCCCATGCCGGGCTTGAATTCCATGCTCTCTCAAAGATACCACAGACCTTAGGGAATGTATAGTAAGTGATATGGTCGAAGTTTCTAAGGCTCTCACCCCAAAGCTGCGCCTGAACACCGATGATGTTCTCCTTAGCCTTAAGCTCTACCTTTCCTTCCGGAGCTTTCTCGATGTCACGCATCTTTCCTTCATCATCCCAACGGATTGAGCGATAAAGATCATAAGGAAGGAATGAGTATGTACGACGCTCGTCGATGTAGCCAGACCATGAACGTCCACGCTCCTGTCTGTCGCATGTGTATGCAAGGTCAAGATATGTGCTTGTAGAGTTTGAAAGAACCACTGGAAGCCCCTGATTAGCAAACTCATAAGGAAGCTGCTCCTTCTTGCCTCTAACGCTCCAGAGGTTTACAGACAAGAGAGATTTCTTCACTCTCTCACAAACAACAGGGTCGATATCAGTAACCATTTCCTGCCATCCTGAAATCTTTACACCTCTTGGCTCAGCAATGTCAAGAACCTTGTTCAAGAAATACGATTTGAGCATTCTGAGGTTAGTCCAGCCGTTCTCCTCCATAAGCTTCATACATGCTGGAGACTTCTCCCATGCACCATGAGGAACCTCGTCTCCACCGACATGAATTGCAGGAAGAGGAACGCCTGCCTCATTGTGATATGCAATAACCTGATCAAAAATGACCTCAATGAAATTGTAAGTCGAAGGAAGAGCGACATTGATTGCATTGTGAGTAAATCTCTGAACAGAGCGGTACTCTGACTGATCCTCCGGCTCGCTCAACAAGTATGAAGTATCACCTGTGCGCTCTGCATATTTTTCCATTGACTTGATCATTGCATATGCATGTGCCGGCATATCAAATTCTGGAATAACCTTGATGCGGCGCTCCCAGGCATAGCGAAGGATTTCGATATAGTCCTCTTTTGAAATATGTCCATTGACAACCTCTGTATCAAAGCCACCATAGGACATTCCAAGAGCATTTTCCTCAACGAATGAACCATCTTCCTTCTTTACAGGGAATGCGTGCTGAGCTCCATAAGAAGTCAACTCAGGGAACTTCTCGATCGCAAGACGCCAGCCCTCATCATCAGAGAAATGAATGTGGAATACATTAAGCTTATAGTGAGCAAGAAGATCGATCATCTTCAAAAGCTGGCCCTTGTCAGCAAAGCTTCTGGAGATATCGAGCATGTATCCTCTATGAGCAAGATCCGGCCAGTCCTCAATGACCATATTAGGGATATTCTCACTGCCTGCATTTCTCTTAAGGTTATCCAAAGTCACCTTTGCATACTGAGCTGCATCCTCATCAGCAACCTCAACCTTGCAAGCGCCGTCAAGTGTAATTCTATACCATCCAGCCTTTGGAGCATCCTGTACAAAAACTGGCTCCGGGTACTCTACAACAGCTGTTGTGCCCTCTTTAGGCTCTACATTCTTAAGAGCTGGAACCATGTCCCAAACCTTTGGCTCAACATGAGTGTACTCAAAGTCAGGAACTCTTTCCGATGGAAGAAATTCATAAGTAACCTCAAGCGGAATCACCTTGCCTTTGTACTCAAGAATGAATCCATCCGGAGCCTCTGCCTGCTGTTTGAAAGGCTTCTCAAAATATTTTACAACGAGATCCTTGCCTGAGCGGCTCATAGGAGTAATCTTGTATGATGGTCCCTGATAGCACTCGATTGTAGCCTCTGACTCCTCGATATTTTCTGGAGAAATAATAGCAGATGAGAACCAAAGTGTCCAATCTGTACCCTCTGGAGCATCCACAAGTGTGATTGTCTGAGTCGCGCGCTTGGTCTCTGGATTGACAACGCCTTCTGTCCAAACAACTTTAGGCTTTGGAGCGCACGAAATCAAAAGTGCAGCTGCCGCCAAAAAAATTATGAGTTTCTTCATGTTTTATTATGTTTATTAGTTTTAAATTTGTCGCAGTTAATCTTACAAAGTTAGACAAATATTAGATAATAACTAACACTAATACGATGAAACGGATTCTCTCGATTATTCCTGCAGTAACACTCTATTTTCTGGTCACTTCAGCAGCCTCCGCAAAGGTTTACAACCTGACCTCACCCGACAGCAGCATCAGCGTTGAAGTAAATGTTGCGCAAGACATCACTTACAGCGTAAGCCGCAATGGCCATATCGCATTGGAGAATTGCGCCATTGCAATGGAGACATCCAACGGCACACTCGGCGTCGCTCCTGTGGTGAAGTCAGCGAAAAAAGGACAGCATGTGGGAACATATCACCCATTCAACCACTACAAGAGCAAGGAGGTTGAGGACAACTATAACACACTGACACTCAACTTCAAAGGTAACTGGGCTCTTGAGTTCCGTGCATATAACAACGGTGCAGCATATCGTTTTGTAACTGCTGCTAAGGGCAAGCAGATCATTGCCAATGAAACCATCGAATACAGAATGCCTAAGGAAGCAGAAGTTTGTCTTTCACTCAAGGACAGACTCAGGACTATGTATGAAGAAAAGTACACGTTCACTAAGGTTGCTGATCTGGACCAAGTGACAATGATGAGCTACCTTCCAATCATGGCATCGACAGAAAATTGGGTAATGCTCATCACCGAGACTGACCTCTATGACTACCCTGCTGTATTCTTCCAGACAGAGGGCACAGACGTATTGAAATCCATTTTCCCAAAGGTTCCGACCAAGACAGAGCCTCATAACTCCCGCGGAGATATTATCGTCGAGACCGCAGATTATATTGCGGAGACTGATGGTGCAAGAACCTTCCCTTGGAGGGTCATCAACCTCGTCAGCCACGAGGGCGATCTTCTCTATTCTCACCTCACCGGCCAGATGGCGCGCGAGAGAGATATGAGCAAGGATTGGAGCTGGGTGAAGCCGGGCAAGGTGTCATGGGACTGGTGGAGCAGATTCAATCTGCAAGGTGTTGATTTTGAATATGGTATAAACACCGACACTTACAAGGAGTACATCGATTTTGCTTCTGAATTCGGCATCCCGTACATCATCTTGGATGAGGGTTGGACTAAGGATTCATATACTCCTTTCATCTTCCGCGAGAGCATGGATGTGCATGAGCTGATCAGATACGGAAAAGAGAAAAATGTCGGACTGATCCTATGGGTTTCATGGCTTGCAGTTGACAAGAATTTTGACACGATTTTCGAGACTTACAGAGACTGGGGAGTAGCCGGAATGAAGATTGACTTCATGAACAGAAGCGACCAGTACATGATGAACTTCTACGAAAGGACAGCTCGCAAAGCTGCTGAGAATAAGCTCATTATCGACTTCCACGGCTCGGTGACTCCGAAGGGTTGGGAGATCCAGTATCCAAATATCCTTGCATACGAGGCAGTGCTGGGTCTGGAGCAGAAATGGAGATGTCAGCCTGTAAACACAATCTATATTCCGTTTGTGAGAAATGTTCTTGGAGGCACAGATTTCACACCTGGAGCGATGGTGACTGCCCATTCAAAATACCTCGACAAGGGTAGTTGGATCAAGGAGCATCCTATCGGAGTGGGAACGAGATGTTTCCAGCTTGCGCTATACATCGTGCTCGAAACCGGAACCCACATGCTGGCAGACTCGCCTTACAGATACAGACTTGAGCCTGAGTGCACAAAATTTATTGTTGAAACTCCGACTCTGTGGGATGAGACTAAGGTGATCAGTGCAGACCTCGGAAAGCATCTCCTCCTGGCTAAGCGAAGCGAGGATGTGTGGTACATTGGAGGAATCGCCTATAATGCTCACCAGCAAGAACTTAAACTCGACTTCCTGGGCGACGGAGAGTACAAGATGACAGCCATTCAGGACGGTCGAAACGCTCACCAGCTGGCAATGGATCACAAGTTCGTGAACCAGACCGTGACGAAGGATAGTGTAATCGACATAAAAATGGTGGACGAAGGTGGCTTCGTATGCCGCTTTGAGCCTTTGAAATAACGATTAGATTTTCTACCTTTGTCGGCTGTTATGAAAATTTCAGAAGCATTATTTTCGGGTAGTAGCACGAGGATTTCCGAAAAGCCGAAACAGAAGTTCCCTGAGTTCGCTTTTATCGGTAGATCCAACGTCGGTAAGTCGTCGCTTATCAACATGTTGTGTAACAACAAAAAACTTGCGATGACATCCAGCAAACCAGGTAAGACCCGTCTGGTAAATCACTTCCTCATCAACAGAGAGTGGTATCTCGTGGACCTTCCTGGTTACGGATACGCAAAGATGTCTGCAACCGGCAAACAGAAGCTCGAACAGGTAATCCGCAATTATATCAACCTCTCGGAAGAGATGGTTATGCTTTTCGTCCTTATTGACTCACGCCATGACATTGGCAAGGTCGATATGGACTTTCTTATTGAATTAGGCCAGGGCCAGGTGCCATTTGCCATCATCTTCACCAAGGGAGACAAGAACGGTCCTAATGCTCTTGCAGCTCAGGTAGAGAAGATGAAGAAGCAGATCCTTGAGCTTTGGGAGGAGCTTCCTCCGACATTCGTAAGTTCATCCGAGACCGGCCTTGGACGACAGGAAATCCTGGATTACATCGAGACAGTACTCGAAAGCATTAAAGAAGAAAACAAATAATTTAAACCCTCATACCCATGCACGACGAACACAAAATCAAAATTTTTACCTGCAAAGCATCTAGAGATTTTGCTGAGAAGGTAGCAATGAAGTTAGGACTTAAAGTTGGAGAATCTGACGTACTTACTTTCAGCGACGGTGAGTTTGCACCATGCTACAATGAGAGCGTACGTGGAGCAACTGTATTCATCATCCAGTCTACATTCCCTCCAACAGACAACCTTTTCGAGCTCCTTCTTATGATTGACGCCGCTAAGAGAGCATCTGCTCACAAGGTTATCGCAGTTATGCCATACTTCGGATGGGCAAGACAGGACCGCAAGGACAAGCCAAGAGTTTCTATCGGAGCTAAGCTCGTAGCAAACATGCTTGAGGCTGCTGGTTGCGACCGCGTCATGACTTGCGACCTGCACGCTGACCAGATTCAGGGATTCTTTGATATTCCAGTAGATCACCTTTACGCAAGCGCAGTATTCCTTCCTTACCTTAAGGCAATGAATATCGAGAACCTTGCTATCGCTGCTCCAGATATGGGTGGTGCGAAGAGAGCAAATGCTTACGCTAGATATCTCCAGTGCCCGGTCATCATCTGCCACAAGTCACGTGAGAAGGCTAACGTTGTAGGCTCGATCACTGCTATCGGAGAGGTTGAAGGCAAGAACGTTGTGATCGTAGACGACATGATCGATACAGCTGGTACACTTGCTAAGGCAGCTAATGTTCTTAAGGAGATGGGCGCAGTAAGTGTTCGTGCATGTGCTACACACGCTGTGTTCTCAGGCCCTGCATACGAGAGAATCGCAGAGTCTGCACTTGAGGAGGTTATCGTTTCTGATACTATTCCATTGACTTCAGATCCAGAGAAGGACACTAAGAAGATTACTGTTCTTTCAATGACTGACATGTTCGCTGATATCATCAACAAGGTTTACAACTACGAGGAGATCAGCTCTAGCTTCATCAACTAATTGTTGAGGTTGCTATGGAATTTTTCATTGCAGTCTTAGTTCTTATCGCACTTTGCGTCTTTGGACTCTGCTTCAATATCATTTTCAGAAAGGACGGCAAGTTCCCTGAAACTGAGATTGAGAACAATAGAGAGATGCGAAAAAGAGGCATCAAGTGCGCGAAAGAAGACGAAATAAAACTTTGGGGCAAGAAAGGTCCCGACGGCAAACCGGAGTGCAGCGAGGGAGGCGGTTGCAGTAGTTGCAGTAGCAACCACTGCAACTGATAATCTTAACCCCCTACCCCCTATAGGGGGATATCGGTCCTACCCGGACCGGCCCCTCCGGGGCTTAGTAACCCAACGCACAAGGTGGGAACAACATCGATCCAGGAAATGGATGAGCAATTATCGCCGCGAGGCGGGATTTTAACTATTTAATTTATTCATTATGAGCTTATTAGCAATTGTAGGACGCCCAAACGTGGGTAAGTCCACACTTTTCAACCGTCTGGTGGGAATGCGTCAGGCGATTGTAGACGAGACAGCGGGAGTAACCCGCGACAGACACTACGGCAGATGCGAGTGGTGCGGACATGAATTCTCTGTGGTTGACACAGGTGGATACACATCTAACTCGGATGATATCTTCGAGGAAGAGATCCGCAAACAGGTAGTACTCGCCATCGAGGAGGCACATGTTGTTCTCTTTATGGTTGAGGCTGGCACAGGCATCACAGACTATGATGAGGAGATTGCAGACATCCTTCGTCGCAGCGGAAAGCCAGTTATCCTTGCAGTAAACAAGATTGACTCTGGCGAGAAGATGTATGACGCTTTCCAGTTCTATTCACTTGGACTCGGAGAGATTTACAGCATTTCAGCAGCTAACGGCGGTGGTACAGGTGACCTTCTTGATGCCATCGTCAAGGAACTTCCAGCTGAGGATCCTGACACAGACGAGCATCCAGAGCTTCCACACTTCACTATCGTAGGTAAACCTAACGTTGGTAAGTCATCGCTTACAAACGCGCTTTTGGGTAAGGAGAGAAACATCGTAACTCCTATCGCAGGTACAACACGCGACTCAATTGCTACATTATACAACAAGTTCGGTCACGAGTTCATGCTCGTTGATACAGCTGGTATGAGAAAGAAAACCAAGGTGCATGAGGACCTTGAGTTCTACTCAGTGATGAGATCAATCCGCGCTATCGAGCACTCTGATGTGTGTATCCTTATGGTGGATGCTCAGACTGGTATCGAATCTCAGGATATGGCAATCTTCAACCTCATCCAGAGAAATAAGAAGGGATGCGTTGTGGTAGTAAACAAATGGGATACTGTGGAGAAGGACTCTAACACCATGAAGCAGTACATCGAGGCTATCAAGGAGCGTCTCGCACCATTCAACGACCTTCCAATCATCTTCACATCTGTTATCAACAAGCAGAGAATCATGGATGTGCTCGATGCAGCAGCACATGTGTACGAGAACTACTCACGTAAGATCTCGACATCACAGCTCAACGACGTGATGCTTCCTGAGATCGAGAACTATCCTCCACCAGCATGGAAGGGTAAGTACATCAAGATCAAGTACGTGACTCAGCTCCCTACACGCTCACCATCGTTTGCGTTCTTCTGCAACCTTCCGCAGTACATCCGCGAGCCGTACCGCCGCTTCCTGGAGAACAAGCTTCGCAGCAACTTTGATTTCCTCGGCTGCCCGGTACACGTATTCTTGAGACAGAAATAAAGTCTATATGAAAAATGACGTAGTAATACTTAAGAAGGTTTCTGAAGGCGATGAAAAGGCTTTCAGAAACCTTTTTGAGTACTATTACCCGAAAGTGAAGGCTTTTCTGACGAATTTCATAGACAATAACGCAGACGCAGAGGATTTAGCCCAAAATATTTTCGTAAAAATCTGGCTACAAAGATCCATCCTATCCGAAATCAGATCATTCGGAGCGTACCTCTACACCACTACACGCAATACAGCCATTGACTTTGGTCGCGTACGTAAAATCCGAATTCCACTCACTGACGAGAATTCCGCTGACGTAGCAACAGAATACCAATCGGAGCACGAATTCTTCGCAAAAGAAACAGAGCTTCAAATTGCTGCAGTCATTTCAAAGTTGCCTGCAAAGAGAAGACAAGTGTTCGTAATGTCACGAATGGAGGGTAAAACCAATGGAGAAATTGCTGACATTATGGGTATAACTAAAAAGACTGTTGAAAACCACCTCAACCTGGTTCTGAAGGAATTACGAAAAATTACAACAGCAATTGCAATTTTTATATAAATCATTGGGGGATATACCGGTTTTTTTCGTCATAACTGAATCTAATCAAAAGCAATATGCCATTTTATAATTTCAAAGGCTGGGATCTTGTTGACGGTTCTAAAGTAAGTAAAGACGAAATTGAAAAAGCTTTCGCTGCTGTAATGCTTAAAGCGAAGAAGATTGAAAACACGTATATCCTTAGACATGAGCAGAGAAGAAAAGCAATTCGATTTAGAGCAATAGTGGCTGCGGCTGCTATTGTCGTGTTGTTGATTATCTGCCCTATTACAATACAGCACTATCTCGAAAAACAGCATGCTGACTACGCTGCATCGGTAGAAATCAATACATCACGAGGCGAAATCAAAGAGATTGTTCTGGAAGACGGATCTAAAGTAATCCTGAATGCAGGGTCAACCCTGACATATCCTGAGAAGTTTGAAAAGGAAAGAACTGTGACTCTGGAAGGAGAAGCTCTATTTTATGTGACATCAAGTAAAAGGCATCCTTTCACCGTAAAAACAAAGGACATCAATGTCACAGCACATGGCACAGTATTCAATGTAAGCAATTATAGCGAAGCCCCTACTGCAAGCGCCACATTATGCAATGGTATAATCAGCGTTGAGAGATGTCATGGAGAGGGAGAACAGATTACACTTGAGCCTGACCAAGCACTCACAATTGAGAAACATTCTGGGGCGATCACGGTAAGAAAAGTTGACGTTGAAGATGCTGTTTCATGGAAAGATGGAGACTTAAGATTAAAGTCAGTATCCTTGAAAGAAGCACTTGACATCGTCGAAAGGAAGTTTGACATTAATATTCACCTGACAACAGACAAGTATAATTCTGCAATTCTTACTGCCAAGTTCATCAACGACGAAAGCTTAACGGAGCTGATGGATGCACTCTGCAAACTTGTCCCAGGTATGCAATACCAAATCAAAGACAATAATATATATATAAGGTAAATAGACACAGATGAGGAAGTTCACCTTGTGCCTTTGGCTTATAATAGGATTTCTTGCAACGACAAAGTTAGCTGCGCAGGAAAAAATCAGACTTTCAGAAGCCTTTGATCTCATTGAGGATCAAAGCGGCTATACTGTGGCATACAACGAAAATCTCTTAAATGTAAATAAGAGAGTCAAGCCGTCCACCTCCGATTTAAGTCTCGAAGAGAATCTTAGGAATCTATTAAGGGGTACAGGCATGCAGGCTCAGATTTCCGGCAAGATAATCCTTATCGTACCTAAAAAATCTGGCGAAGAGGAGATCGAGCAGGAATTATCCAAGGCATACAATGTTCTGGATGAAGCGATTGTTGTCGGCTACGGCAAGATGCAGCGCAAGGATATCTCAAGTGCAATTGGTGTATATAATATGGAAGGTCTCGAAGGACGAGCCTTCAGCGGGGGAGAAGCCTTATTGCAGGGGCGGATTGCAGGAGTAAACATACAGGCATCATCTGGTAGTCTGTCCAGCAGGAATCGAGTCAGCATCCGAGGTATCGGCTCTCTTACAGCTGGAAATGAGCCATTATATGTCATAGATGGCATTCCATTGAGCAACACCATATCTGACGCAGGTGGATGGGACGGAGAGCAAATAAACGCACTCACAGATATCAATCCGGATGACATCGAATCTATCCAGGTTCTAAAAGATGCTGCCGCGGCTGCCATCTATGGCTCCCGTGCAACAAATGGAGTAATCGTCATTACCACTAAACAAGGAAAAAAGGGTGCGCCAAAAGTAACTGCAGAAGCAGGTACCAGCTTATCATATATTCCCAATCTGAACAAACTTAAAATTGCTGATGCAGACCTATATCTTCAGGTACAGAATGAGGCAATCGACAATTACAACAGACAAACCGGAGGAAACGTAGCTCATATTATTAATCCTTATCCGGACAGGGAGCAATTCAGCTGGGTAGATCTCGTACTCAGAACAGCTGTCTCATGGAAAGGAAGCGCATCCATCTCCGGCGGATCTGACAAAAACAAATATTACATATCAGCTAATGCCAAACACAATCAAGGTGTCATCATTGGCAGCAAGGCAGAGAAATACGGCATAAGGGCCAATTTCGAAACAAAAATAAAGAATTGGCTAAGCAGTGGCATAAACTTCAATGCAAACTACAGCTACACCCACCACGTTCCGAATGGAAACATGGGTACATCCATGCTGACTCATGCACTAGAACATCGACCATGGGATACGCCATATAAGGAAGACGGTTCATACAACGTCAAGGACATCGATCTTCTCCATTACAACCTGATGCAAGCTCTTAATGAACAGAAAGCATATAACAAGAATTATAGAGCTACAGGTAGAGGATTCATACAAATCAGATTTATGGATGGGCTTACACTCAAAAGCAGTGCAGGAGGAGATTTCATGTATGCTGAGGACTATGTCTATTATGGTTCCAAGCACATGTATGGAAACTCTGTCGGAAAGCTCACAGATGCAAGAAAGGTATATACCTCCATTGTCGTAGATAATCTTCTTAATTACAAAAAGGAGTTTGCAAACGGGCTACATCTTGACGCTATGCTGGGCCACTCCTTCCAGCAGGACGCATCGTCAGTAGCGACACAAGTAGGCCAAGGTTTCCCTTCTGACGACTTTGTCGTAAACTCTGTCGCAGCAGAGTACATAAACATGAAAACGAGTATATCCAAGTGGAGTATTCAATCATTCATGTCCAGGATCAATCTGAATTATCGCAACAGATACTTGGTTACGGCATCTGCAAGAACTGATGGTTCATCTAAATTTACTGCAAGAAACAGATATGGCTTCTTCCCCTCCATCTCCTTAGGATGGAACGTGTCGAATGAGACTTTTTGGAACAATTCTGGAGTTAACATGAAGATCAGGGCAAGTGCAGGTATGACAGGAAACCAAGGTGGCATTGGAGCTTATGCATGGCAGCCGCTTGCTAACGGAGGCTATAATTATATTGGCGAAAACGGTATAGGACTCACCACCCAAGGCAATGAGGACCTGAGATGGGAAAAGGCATCACAATACAACCTGGGGGTCGATTTATCATTCTATGACGGCAAGCTGACTGCAACAACTGACATTTATAGGAAAGACACTAAAGACCTCCTATACAACAAGCCTATTTCAGCAACCTCCGGTTTTACAAATCAGATCTGTAACATCGGAGCAATGAGAAATGACGGATTAGAAATCACACTCGGGAGCAATTTGAGTACGGGAGACTTCAGATGGCAAGGTAATTTCAACATCTCATTTGTAAAGAATCAACTCACAGAGCTGATAGATGATGATGGAATTTTAGCGTCTGGTTCATATCACGCTCTTAAGGTCGGCGAAGAAGTTGGAAGTTTCTACATGATTAAGATGATCGGTATCTACCAAAGCGATGAGGAGGTTCCGGCAAAACAATATGCACAGGGAGTCAGAGCAGGAGACGTCATTTACGAAGATGTCAACAAGGATGGTGATATTGACACGGTAAATGATAGCCAATTTGTGGGTTCCGCTAACCCCATATTTACTGGAGGGCTTAGCAGTATGTTTACCTGGAAAGGGTTTGACTTAAGCTTCCTGCTATCGTTCTCTTATGGAAATAAACTCTATCAGACATGGACTGGAGGGCTTAGACTTGGCAATGGGCTATGGCCTTCACAGGAATCTGAGGCACTGGCGCGCTGGACAGGTCCGGGCACCAGCTATTCCGTACCCAGGGCGATTTATGGCATAACATGGAACTCGACCAAATTCATTAACACCCGCTACCTGCACGATGCTTCATATCTAAGATGTCGTAACGTTTCATTGGGTTACTCGCTGCCGAAACATATAGTAAAGCGAATCGGTATGGAAAGCCTGAGAGTGTTTGTCCAGGCAGACAATCTATTCCTCATATCGCCATATAGATTTATTGACCCAGAAGTGAACAGCACTCTTGATGCGACAAAAATGGGACTCGACAATATGTGGCTACCTCAGTCACGAACATTCTCCACAGGAGTAAAGATCAAATTCTAAGAATGAAGAGACTGGTAATAATATCTATGCTCGTTATGCTTTCCGCATCATGTGGGAAGCATCTCAACCAGTACCCTTCAGATGGTATCCCTGCCGAGAAAATAACTCAGGACCACGCTCAAATGCTCACCACGGGAATGTACAACATTGTTCAGTACAAGCCGACATTCAATGGTTGGGCCTTGTTTGATCTGATTGGAGGAGACCTGATAAGAACCGGTGCAACAAATGTCAACACCCCTAAACTTATGGTTGAGGGAGCAATTGACCCGAACAAGAGTATAGTTACAAGTCCATGGAACGGATATTTTGCAGGACTCTATCAAATTAACATTACTCTGGAATACATCGAGAAACTTCCTGACATCAGTGAGAAAAACACAATGTTAGGAACCTGCCATTTCTTTAGAGGGTTATACTATTATCACCTTGTAACCAGATGGAGAAACCTACCAATCATCAGGTCATCTAAAGGTGGAGAGCTCGAAACACAGAGAAGCGAGGCTGAAGTGTGGGAGTTCGTTGCGGAGGAATTCAACAAGGCTATTACCCTGCTGCCTGAATTCACCGATAAGAACTACGTATCACAAGAAGCCGCCAAAGGTCTGCTGGCCAGAACGTATCTCGCTATGGGCCGCAAAGAAGAAGCTGCAGCCCTCGCCGAATCACTTATACTGGATTCTAAATTCTCGTTATGCGAGTTCTCAGATATATTCAGAGGCTCCCACAACACAGAGGAAATCTTTACCTTTGCGAATCTTCTACAAGAAGGACGAGTAAACTTCAGTTCGTACTATTACACCAAGGAATCTGGAGTTGGTGGAGGATATAACTTCTGCCCTAGTGCTGAAGTTATGAATATGTATCAGGAATACGACAAGCGCAAGGACATCTCTATCGGATATCAGGGCAGCAACCCTGTGCTTAATAAATATTGTAGTGGAGATGCCGGTCGCGATCCGATACACATTGTCCGTTTAGCTGAAATGTATTTGATCAGCGCTGAATGCAAGGGATTACAGAATGGAATAGACAGGCTTAACGAACTCCGCCTGTTCAGAGGTCTGGATAGACTGAATCCCTCCAACGAAGAGGAATTCATTGACGCCATCCTGAATGAACGACGCCTGGAACTCTTAGGGGAGGGATTCAGATGGTTTGACCTTGTGAGATGTGGAAAGTACGAAAGTACAGTAGGAGTCGAAGAGAAGTACACTATCCTGCCGATTCCTGCCAGGGAGCTTTCACTCAACAACAACCTTCGTCAACATCCGCTTTGGCAAGCCAAAATGCCTTAATTCAAGGTCTTATACTTCTTAAGTATCTTCTTGATCTTAGGGGTTATGCTTTCAAGCATATATGTAAATCCAAGGTCAGTAGGATGTGTTCCATCGGCCGTAGCAATATGCTCCGTACCCAGGAAATCCTCCGAAGTGATGAAATATATATGCTTATCTGTCTTCATTCTCCTTGTCACAACTGTTTTGGCTGCCTCCTGTTTAGCTGCCTCTGACGACTCACGCTTCATATTGAAGTTTCTGGTCTCACGACGCTCTGTCTGGAGAAAGATCATCGGTACATCTGGGTGAGCAGCACGCACAATGTCCACGAACTGATCAAAATTCTCATATATAACATCTGCCTGAGGATTAGAGAACGTGTCAAAAATAAACGCATCCACATCCTTGATATCGGCAAGATAATAAGCATACTCCTTCTGGAGCTTACACATGCCGCTGAAGCCCATATTGCATGTATAGTAACCATTGTCGCGACCAAAACGGGCAGGATATGTCATTCCGGGACGGCTGGCAGAAGCTCCATGGGTAATGCTTGATCCATGGACGATGATATTATAGCGGAACGGGTTGTCCATCGGCTTTATCATTGCGCTCTCATCAACACCAATTTCAAGAGCGTCCACTCTATCAAAGAGAGGAAGATAAAGCAGACATTTCTTCACGCCATCAGCCATATCGGTCACAATTGTTCCTTCATGATTATTGAATGGGGCTTTCTTCATATTTGGCGAACCGACACCGGCAAACACCCATCGGCCATCCTTCATAATATAAAGGTCAAGTCCTTTCTGGCCTATTGCCGCCATATTGGTTCCTGAATTGCCGCTACCTGTAGTCCACTTTGCACGAATTACGTGACTATCCGTTTCAAACAGAATTGCCAATCCGGTAGAATAATTGGCATAAGTATCAATTGTTTTATTTGAAAATTTGTATTGAGCAGTATCAATTCTGGAAAAAGCCTTTTCTGTAGGTATCGGCTTTCCAATAATTGTTAAAGACGATGCATCGACATACTTGATTGATTGTGCATTGACTAAGACGCCGGATAGCATCACACAAAAAAAGACAAACAGTTTTCTTGACATAATATAATCGTTTTTAATACGCAAATTTTGTAGAAAATGTGGACACCCTTTCACAAGGATGTCCACGGCTTAAAATACAACCTTATCTACACAAACTACAAGTTTGTTTTAACTATTGATCTTATATCACATGATGATGCACCTACCATAATATTGAACTCTCCTGAATTGATTTTCCAGTCGTGAGAATCAACATCATAGAAAGCAAAAGCAGACTTTGGCAGATGGACGTCAACCTGTACAGACTCCCCAGCCTTAACAAAAACCTTCTTGTAAGCTTTCAGCTCTTTTGAAGGACGAAGAACTGTAGGGCTCACTTCACCGACATATACCTGAGCTACCTCGGCGGCATCATACTGACCTGTGTTGCTCAAGGTAAATGTAAGATCATAACCACCACGTGACGGTTTGACAGTAATATCTGAATATTCAAATGTAGTATAGGTCAAACCATGCCCAAACGGATAAGCTGGCTGAACGCCATTCTTCTCATATCCTCTATAACCGACAAAGACTCCCTCGCCATAGGTTACGTTGAGAGTAGAGTGTCCACGCTTGGTCAAAGGATTCTCAACATAATAATTAGTATATGTAGGATTGTCCTCAACGCGCGCCTCGATTGTCAATGGAAGACGGCCAGATGGAGAGAATTCACCGGCGAGCATTCGGGCAATCGCCAATCCGCCCTCCTGTCCTGGATACCATCCCATTACAATAGCAGACACCTTATCCTGCCAACGGCTCATATCAACACCACCACCGGCATAGATTACAACAACGACGTTATCATTATTTGCAAGAGCGAACTCAATCATCTCATCCTGACCATCAGGAAGAGAGAATGTTCTGTCATGATCCTCCTTTTCAGTCTGTTTGTCGAAACCGACAGATACAACAACCACATCTGCTGCCTGAAGTTCCTTGGCTTTAGACTTATAATCTTCTGCTATCAAGCCTACAGGGAAATCCTCTCCCAACTGATTCATACCCTCATAAAGAGAAATCGAATAAAGAGGATCGACCGAACCCGAGCCGCCACCACATGGAATAATATCAGCGCGAGGTCCCATAAGTGCGATCTTACCACCTTTATTCAAAGGAAGCGCTCCGCTATTCTTAAGAAGAACTGTCGATTCACACGAGAGCTTATATGCAACCTCGCGAGAATATGGGTTATCCTCCTTAATTGTCGTGTCAAGCTGAGGACGATCAAGGAAACCATAAGCTATGATACTTGAAAGAATATTCTCAACCTTAGCATCAATGTCCTTTTCACGGATAACACCTGTTTCAATAAGAGGCTTGATTGTCTCATACTTCATACAGGCTCCACGCGGCATTTCCAGATCCAGTCCACTGCGGACACAACCAAGTGTAGAATATGTCGAAGTCCAGTCAGACATAACAAAACCCTGAAAACCCCACTCGTTTCTAAGGACATCAGTAAGCAGCCACTTGTTTTCGGCAGCATGTACGTTATTCACAAGGTTATAGCTGCTCATCACTGATGCAACACCTGCATCAACAGCAGCCTTGAATGCAGGGAAATAAATCTCATACATTGTGCGCTCATCTGCATCCGAGCTCACATGATGACGATTGAACTCCTGGTTATTAAGGGCAAAATGTTTTACAGTTGCCATCACACCCTGTGACTGAACACCCTTGATGTACTGAGCAGCTGTATTTCCTGCAAGTATCGGATCCTCACCCATATACTCGAAGTTTCTACCGCAAAGCGGACTACGATAGATATTGACTCCAGGGCCTAAAAGGATGTGTACTCCACGAGCACGCGAATCCTGTCCAAGAGCTACACCCATTTCGTACACAACATCTTCATTCCAAGAGGCAGCTGCAGCTACCCCACATGCAAAGAGGGTACTCTTTGTGTTATTTCTTACCCCTTGCGGACCATCAGCCATGCGGATCAGAGGAATGCCAAGACGCTCAATCGGACGAATGTAAAATCCATCCTTAGAACCTCCGACATAATCACATTTCTCCTCGAGAGTCATCTGAGCTACCAAAGCGGCAGCACGTTCGCGATGCTTCTGAGTAACAGCATAAGGGTTATCAGAATTCGTATGTTTAGGTGTACAGCCAACGCTAGCAATAAGTACTGCTAGCGCGACTGCGAATAACGATTTTATCTTCATATAATATCATCTATGAATTACTCAGCCTTTGGAGTAGCCTTGCTGATTGCCTTGTTAGCTGCGATATAGAAAGAACCATCAGCCATTCTTACCATTCCTCCAAGGTTGCTAAGACCACCCTGTGCAGATACGGTCAAACCTGGATGACCAAGAAGAGTCTTAACCACTCCCTTAGTATAGTCACCACCTACACCTGGAACAAGTACTCTGAATGCCTTTGAGTTGATATCATTGAAATAGATATAACCATCAGCCTCGTCATAATAGATACCACCGATCTGACCAATTGTTGCAGAAAGAGGATTACCAGCATCACCGTCAGTGAAGTTGAAATCAGTACCATTATCCTTATTGTGTGGCTTCACGCCGTTACCTGCGATTACAATACCCTTACCGTCCATGTCAGCAAGTACAAGAACAAGGTCATCAGAACCAGAAACGATGAACTGCTCCTTGTTCTTACCCCATGCGATATGGTTGATCTGGATATTATTATCCTCACCATTAATCTTTGCAGTTACCTGAATTGTCTTTGCAACATCAGTTGAACCCTTGTTCACTTTGAGGATACGAGCCTGGTCACGGTCAGACACATAGATATTATCCTGAGCATCAAGGAGAACATTCATAAAGTTGATACCCTTAGCATCATACTTCTTAGCAGGTGTATTAGTACACTCAAACACAGACCAAGAGTTATCAGCCTTGGCAACCTTACCAATCATAAACTTACCGTTCTTGCAAGCTACATAGTAATCTCCATTTGAAGCAAATGCTCCATGGTAAGGATAGATATTCTGCTTAGCCTCCAATGTCAAAACAGAAGGCTCAATCAATGTAGTTACTGCCTTTGTTGCTGGATCAACAACACGAATAGCGTGTCCGTTGTTACTTGAGATTGTTCCACCGATAGTAGTCACGTAAAGCATTCCATTAGGAGCTAAAGCGACACCACTAGTCGAGTTAAATCTCGCCTCTGATCCTACGCCGTCCTTGTGCGAGCCTGAGCCATATCCACCGATATAACCAGCACCATCTGTAAGATCGAGCTCATACTGTGGAAGATAATATACTGCAAACTCTGAAGCAGACTCGATTGGAAGACAGCCCTTAACGGCAACCTTAAGCTTATAGTCACCCTTAAGTTTTTCAGGAACGAATACTGTCAATTCGCCAGCCTCAGCAAGACACTCAGCCTCAACATTGCCATTCTTACCGATCAAGATAGCCTTAGCCTCATCTCCCTCTGCAAGATTCTCTACAGGAACCACAAAGTCAGTACCAGCCTCATAGATAACTCCAGCGATGGCGCCCATAGTAAGAGTCTTCGCAAACTCGTATGTGAACTGCTGTACAGTAGGAATCATCTCGTCACCCTTCTTAAGGATAACATTTGCCTGAGCATCCTCTGTGTCAGGAACCACAACAACGATTGCAGTCTCATTTACGCTCTTGATTTCAGCCTCAACCTCATCAAAAAGAACAGTATAACCTGTCTTGTCAGTACCGAAGTTCTCACCAACAAGTGTGATCTCTGCTCCAGCCTGAGCTTTTGCTGGGTTAAGTGAAGTAAGGGCTGCAGGATATACAGGAACCTCGTATGTGAAATCTACACCCTTAGAAACCTTCTCACCTACAGCAACAGTCACTGATACCTTGCCTGGCTCATTCTCAGGTACAATAACAACGAGAGATGTAGCAGAAGCAGTTGTTACAGTAGCTTTTGCCTCACCAAAAAGTACAACATTAGCTGTTTTCTCTGCAGAGAAGTCCTTACCTGTAATTGTTACAGCGATACCAGCAAGTCCACTTGCAGGAGAGATAGCTGTAATCTGTGGAGTTGGCTGCTCCTCTGGAGTAGGAACCTCTTTCTTACAGCCAGTAAAGATGGCCATCATAGCGGCAACAGCCATCACAAAAAACTTTTTGTTCATAATTGACATTAGGTTTAAATATTATTATTTATTGTAACGAATTGCGATATAATCGATTGAGCTTGCGTGCTTGTCACCCTCCTCATCGTTGGTTATAATCGTATCAGTATAATCTGCACCACTGCTACATAGATTACTGATCGGCATAAGGCGGATATATACATTCTCCTTTCCAAGGAGTTCTTCAGGAAGGTCAATATTAATCGCCTTATATCCCACGACAGACGAGAAGAGCGTACCAGTCCACTGAGAAATATCTGGAACTGTATACTCCTGAATAGGATGCCATTTTGCATCATCCAATGGATTCATAGAGTCAACCTCTGACCACTCTGCTCTCCAATAACGAGGAGAATGGAATCGCTGAGATGAGTTAAGTACAGAAATCTGCATTGAAAGCTTTTTAGTCATGCCTTTTGTCGAGAAATTCAACATCCATGCATATCCTCTGTTTAAATCGAAATCCCACCATTTAAGGCTTCTGAAAGCACAATAGCAGTCTGAAGAGCACCAGCCCTTACCTGCGCCACTGCCGGCATTAGCTATTCGCATAGGAATCTCAGCGTCAGCCATTGAAGTTGTAGGAGCCAGCCACTCCATTGCGCCATTATGCTCACCAACCCACTCAGACATTTCTGGATTATAGCGGTCTTGAGGAGAATCCAAGACAATGCCTAATCCATTAATATTACCTGTATTTGATCCGAACATAGAGCCAGCCAAGCCGATAGGTCCAAGATACGAGAAGCAAACCTCTGCAGACATATGCTGTTTATACTGCTCCTCAGTATAATCCTTAGACTCCGTACCTGTATACTTCTGCTGATATGTATGAGTAAACCATCCATTATCACCATATGTAGGTTTCTGAACTCCCTTCTCAACATCTGGGTTCCAATAACGATACTCCACAAGAAGCTCAGAGAAGCTATCCTTAAAGTCCATTGACATGTTATCATAAATGTCACCCTTTGTCTGATGGCGAATCTGGTATTTACCAATATTACCTAGTGTTGGATCATTCTCCATATCCAAAAGGTCCATTCCGTCTTTCCACTCAAAACGTGAAAATCTTTCGTGAACAATAACACCTGCTATCTTACCAGAACCCTGTGGGACTCTCGTACCATCATTTCTATAAGTACAAACTGTATTTGTATACATATAGAAGCTATCACCATTGATATCACGTACAAGAAGCGGGAACTTAGAAATACGGTCAGACTTTCCGGCAGTAGAATAGCCTTCGTTAATTGGACAGATTGAACCCTTTCTAACCGGGAATTCAACATCCTTAAGTCTCACATATGTAAAGATATCATCATCAGTAATGTCCTTAAAATGCTTCTCCTTTACAACAATTTCGTTGTCGAGGGCCTTCACATTAGACGCTACCATATTCTTTTTAATTCCCTTGATCTGATAATATTTGACTGGCTGGTCAAAAAGATAAATCTCTGTTCCCTTAAGAAGGATCTGTACCTTATTGAACTGCTTGAAAATATTATCCTCTGAAGTATTTGTCCAAAGAGCAAAGCCATACTTTCCATCCAGCGACTGAATATAAACAGTCTTCTGTGAACCAGAATAATCAATAGCAGAAGCACTTATCTGCTCATTTTCACCAGAGTTTCCTCCTTCTGTATTGCTGACTACAATACCCTCAAGAATATAATCTTCCTCAACCTCACCTCCATTAGGATATAGAGCTCTGATTTCAGCAAATGACTTCAATACGCCAAGCCCCTCATTAGCATTCTTCTGCATAATCAAGATCTCAAGAGCGACCTCATCACCCCATCCATCTACAAATGAAAGATAAAGAGATGCCGAACGGATTGATATAGGATCAGTATTAGGCTCAGAGTAGATCGAGATTTTCTGCGCAGCACCCTCACCAGAAATTGACACCTTGGATAGATCTAACCAACCTGTATTATCAATTTCATTATAAGACACACTTAACTTAAGATAGCTGAATGGGATATTTGTGCTAATAGATGTTGTGCTGTGACCACCCGCACCAGGAAGCACGACAGAGGTGTTCTCCATAGAAAGCAAAGCATCTATTTCGCCTTTCTGCTTAACATATACAGTATCTCTACGTGTATCAACATCACTACAAAGCACAAAGGAGGTCATACGTTTGAACTCCTTGTTTGGAGCTGCAGTCAACTTAATTTTGCCATCACCATTACCCTGCAATGCGCTCAATGTAAGCCACTCATTCTCAGCAAATTCAACGTGATATGCACCATTTGACAATACCTCAACATCATACTCTCCTCCAGCTGCCTCCACAATGCAGGTATTGTTTTCAAGCGGAGTACCTAGCTCCACGAGCTTAATATCAGCAGTCTCATCTAGACATGAGATCGCCACAAAGCCCAATACTAGTGCAGAACAAATTCTAGATATATTTCGTTTCATCTTCATCTAATTATTTAGTTGACTGGATTACTGTAAACTTATAAGTCTTGACATCACCCATCGGTGAGACAAATGTCATAGTAATATTCTGCTGTCTAACAGAACCTGTTCTATTTTCCTTCAAAGAAAGGCTCAATCCATCAGGAACAAGATGTGCATCAGTAATCCAGCTCTTGTCGCCAAGAATGATGGTCATATTATCCTGATATGGCCAGATAGTGTTTGCAGAAGTCGCAACGACAACTATCTGTTCATCTGGTCCATATGAGCCATAACCAAGAGTTGGTAGAGCAAATGCTGGAGCAATGTCGTTCTGAGAAACATTAACATACTTATTGAATACCATTCCTGTCGGGTTGGCAATTGTAAGTCTGAGTTTTGCTGTTCTCTCGCTACCGGAAGCATTGGCATTAACATTAAAACGGAATTTATTATGCTCAGCCTCAAAAGATGTAATCCAATGATTTGGATCTGAATCCTCACCATCAATAAGAACCTCCTCCTCTGTTCCATCTGCCTTCGGATAGATTGCATATGCATATACAGCATCAGCACAATACAAAAGATTACCCGTAGCATTAACGACTGCAGTACCTGCAGTGTTGAAAAGAGGAACCTGAGAAACCTGAGGCTCATAAATTGGAGTTGAAATCATACCTGCCTGAGTCAACACGACAGTATCTCTAAGCTCATCCTTAGCTAGCACAATACCTACTCGCCTAGCAATTCCAAAGTTAGCGCTATATGTAAACACGAGATCATTGTTGCCATATCCCGAAACCTTATTGAGGCTAGCCCAACTCACTGGTTCAGTAAAAGAAGCTGTCCAATCTCCGTCAGCGTAGACAAGAATATGAGTAGAACCCGCATCCTTAGTCAACGAAATCTTACGCTGAGCTACAGATAGAGGTAGATCCAACTGATACGGCTTGTCACAAGAAGCAAGCAGTAGGATAGATGTTATTATTAATATTACTTTTTTCATAATCATTCTTTTACATACCATACTGGGCATATTCCTTATTATCGAGATTATACTTTGAATATACAACCTGGGTATCCGGAATTGGATAATATCTGTGACATGGTTTCATATTGTTAACCAAAGATGAATAGTCACTATAATCAGTCACTGCGTCAAACCATATTCCCCAACGCACCAGGTCATACTTTCTTTGGAACTCTCCGAAGAGCTCTCTTGCTCTCTCATTACGAATCTCCTCTCTTAGACGAACCTGAGTACGAAGAGTATATCCAGCCAAACCAGCACGAGTTCTAGTCATGTCCAAGTAATTAACAGATTCCTGTAATTTATTTAACTCGCACAATGCTTCAGCTTTAAGGAGAAGGGCATTAGCGTAACGGAATACAGTGTAATTGTTATCGTCGTTACCCTCCTTCATATTCGGACACCAGAATTTTGGACCAAGATATGGACGTGTGGTCACCTTCTCAAAAGCTTTTCCATCCCACTCCCATGCTACATTATAGAAGTTTCTAAGGTCTTTTCCTCTACGAGGCATAAGTCCCTGACAGAAATACACATTAGCGTAAGCAGGTTGCCAAGTCTTTGCAGTCATACCAAGCTCCGGAATCTGAACTCCGTCATAGATATCTCCAGAACTTCTCACAGGAGTAGTAATACAAGCCACATTAGACACGTAAGCTAGACCACCTTCTGTGTAAGTATGCTGAATCTCAAAAATAGACTCAGGAGTATTCTTGTTACGGAACTGCAAATCCTCAAGTGAGTACTGATTCAAATCCCCATAAATAGCCTCTAGCTTATCACATGCAGAAATAACCTCTTCCCACTCCTGATTCCAGGCAGCGAAGTTTGCGACAAGCATCCATGCAGCTGCAGCACCGAGACGATGCTCCTTATTGTCAGATGTTCTTGTCTGAGCAACCTGAGGTGCAATCTCCTTAAGATCCTCAATAAGTGCAGCACGAGTCTCAACAGCAGACATTCTTGGAAGTTCAGCAACGCGAAGCAAAGTAGCTGTTTCTGAGACGTCATACATATAGAATGGAACATCACCAAAGAAACATGTCAAGTGCCAATAGTAAAGAGCTCTCAAGACCTTTGCTTCACAAAGAAGAGTGCTTCTTTCCGCATCGGTAAGATTTGTTGCATTTGTAATTCCATCAATTGCAAAATTACATCTCTGAACTCCAAGATAACCCTGCTTCCATACAGTTGCACCAAAACGAGGCTTTACCGGACTAATGTCAAGCTGAGCATCAAGCGTTCCTGAAGGGCAGTAAATCACATCAGTAACACACTCTACAGCAAGGAAATACTGGTAAGTATAAATACTCTTAAGTGGAATGTAGCAACCATTAACAACAGACTGACACTCCGAGTAGCTTCTAAAAAAGTTATCAGGAGTAGAGATTGACGACGTATCCTCATTTAGAGAGCATGACGTCACTCCTAAAATCAAGCTAGCTCCTAAAACTAGACTCGCTATATTTTTGAATATCTTCATATTTTTCTGTCTTATCTATTAATACCTTACCTGAACACTGAATGTAAACGTTCTTGGTTTCGGATATGCACCAAGGTCCACACGACGAAGTGTAGAAGAAGTTCCCTCACTTGATACATCTGGGTCAAAACCATTATAATTCTTCCATAGATAGACATTCTCAGCAGAGAAAGTAAACGTCATATCCTTAACACCATTTTTCCATTTCTTACCAAGATCCAAAGTATAGCCCAAGCTTATGTTCTTGAATCTCAAATAAGATGCATCATGAATCATGAAATCACTTGGCAGAGCAACATCAGTATAACCTGCACGTGGGATATTAGACTCCGGATTTCTTTCTGGATGCCATGAATTCAGCATATAACGGAACTGGTTGGTGCTGATTCCACCTGACTGGTAGAACTCACCATAGTTGTAGATCTTACCTCCAATAGAATATGCCCAGTACATTCCAAACTTAAAGTTCTTGTAGTAGAATGTATTCTGAATACCTCCATAAAGGATTGGATCAGCGCTTCCCTGGTATACCAAATCCTCCTGATTCAAGACTCCGTCATGATTAATATCATAGTATCTAGGTGTACCGTCAGCCCACTTTGTGCTCTCACTCGCATATGCCTTAGTCTGCTTATTTCTTTCTCTCTCCTCATCAGACTTCCAGATTCCGCCATACTTGAATCCCCAAAGCGAGTTAAGCGGATATCCCTTGACATATCCATACATCATATACTTGTTATTTCCCGGGCTACTCATCGCAGCCACAAAGTCTTCTGACCCGATGTCAATTACTTTCTGGGCATTGTGCGAAATAGTAAAAGATGTTGTCCACTGGAAATCCTTGCGTTCAACATTGCGCGACTCGATTGACAACTCGACACCCTTGTTGGAAATCTCTCCTAGGTTACACATTCTCTTATCATAACCTGTCTGCTCTGCAACCTGTACCTGAAGGAGCAAATCAGTTGTTCTTGAAAGATATGCCTCAGCTGTAAGAGACAATCTTCCTTTGAACATCGACCAATCCAATGCAAGGTTATAAGAAGCTGTCTTCTCCCAAGTTAGTCCTGGCTCAGCAAGTCTGCTTCTATAGAACGCAACTGGCTGAGAGCCATCAAAGAGGTATCCACCAGTAGTACTATCAAGCCTAGCTAACGAGTAGTATGCACTAATTGCGTCATTTCCTGTCAAACCAGCACTGAGACGAAGAGACAAATCATCAACCCATGAAACAGAGTTCATAAATGGCTCATTCGAAATATTCCATCTCAAAGCAGCAGATGGGAAGAAGGCCCATTTATTATTTGCGGCAAAGTTAGATGCACCATCATATCGTGCTGTCGCTGTAATATAATAACGCGACATCCAATTATAATCCGCACGTGCAAAAGCAGACATTTTAGCTCTGCTGCTATATGATGTACTTGCAGAATAAGTTTCCTTATCAAGAACGGCGTTCATGTTATTCCACAACACCTCGTCATCCATATATCCTTTACCCTGAAGTGAGAAGTTCTCAGCAGCGTACTGATAAAGAGAAAAACCTAGAAGCGGCTGGAAAGTATGACCATTCTTCTCGAGTTTATATCTAAGCGTTGTCTCGTTGGAAAGAGAGTGCTCAGTATAAGTAGCTCTGTTTGCCTGACCACCTTCATTTTCAGTCTTCGCAGGAAGTGAACCAGGGAAATACTGATAAGTCTGTCTGAAATACAAATAGTATGAGAACACACTCGAAAGTACAAGATTCTCGATTGGAGTAACATCAAGATTAATCGCATGGTTCATTGAATTCCTCTTTGTCTGGTTTGTATTAAGATCAATCATTGCTCTTGGAGTGTTGATCTTCTGTCCAAGATTATAAAGAGGGTTTTCAGAATCTGTCACTTTAAGGAGTGGAGAAAGGTACTGGGCACCATTCCACCAGCTTGTACCACCAATGGTTGCCTTGTTCTCATCTGTATGACGGAAAGTATATGATCCATTATAAGATGCTTTCAACCAAGGAAAAATCTGTCTATCTCCCTTGATTCTACCAGAGATTCTTCTCTGACCACTACCGTCTATAATACCTTCTGTGTCATTATATGAAAGAGAAGTATAGAAGGAACCGTTATTATTTCCACTAGTAAGAGAAAGAGAATAGTTGTGAGAAAATGCATTTCTTGTAATATTTCCAATCCAATCTGTTCCCTTACCATAGCTAAGAGGATCCGCATATACAGAACCCGACAAAGGTGTATTGGCATTTACATTTGCATGGCTCTTGTCGTCTCCAAAATAAGCATAATCGTTTCGATACTGCACAAACTCTGAAGCGTTCATGATATCCAACGATCTAGGAAGCTGAGAGAGACTAAAATCTGCCTTAAATGAAATATTTACCTTATCTGACTTGCTTCCCTTCTTTGTAGTGATAATGATGACACCATTGGCACCTCTTGATCCGTAGATAGCAGTTGAGGAGGCATCCTTAAGGACTGAAATACTTGCAATATCATCCGAGTTGATATCATTGAGGTCGTGAATTGCATCCATGATACCATCGACAATAAATAGAGGCTCATTCGATGCTGAAATCGAACGTGTACCACGGATACGGATGGTTGTTGTAGAACCAGGAGCACCATCAGTCGACATGAAATCAGCACCTGCAATACGTCCCTGAAGAGCGTTATCAATTGAAAGAACTGGAGCGTCCTTAATATCTCCCATCTTAACATTTGTGACAGAACCTGTCAGGTCGGATTTCTTTGCGGCACCATAGGCGATAACCACAACATCATCCAAAACATTCTGGTCCGCAGATAGCTTAAAATCAATAATATTACGCTGACCGACTGTTTCGGTAACCGGAACAAAGCCCATATATTCCGCCTTAAGAACATCTGTAGGCTTGGCTACAATTGAATAGGCTCCATCTATATCTGTGATTGCACCATTAGAAGCACCATTGATTGTCACATAAGCACCAATCAAAGGCTCTCCTGATGAATCATAAACATGGCCTGTAACTTGTGACTGAGCTGAGGCGCAAATGCTGATAAAGGCAAATGCAAGTACAGCTAGCCATTTAATTTTCAGATAGTATCTCATTATTAGGCAATTTAGTCGTTATTTGATGCAAGTATTTTATCTCTTCCACTTCCCTGGTTAAGCTGATAATAGTCCACATCCTGACCATCAATAAGTTTCACCACATAGTAATCATCTATGAAGAGGCGAGATCCGCCTTTAGAAGATGCTCCGGAAGTAATCTTTAAGCATGTATTTACTCCTACCGGATTTTTTTCTGTTGATGCGATAAATACTATAAAATTGGTTTCTGGCTTCCACATTCCCTCAGGTGTAACAGCATTTGTTACAATATCCTCTGTCTGGAGAGTAAGCGTAGTCTTTCCTTCTGCAACAAAATCCCTGATTACTCCACCTCCTAAAACCTCAACCTTGAAAGACTTATCATCCCCTGGCCATGCTGCCGCCTTGAAAGTAACCATCAACAATGAATCATATCTATGAAGGCTATTTGTTGGCGTAATCAAGTTTCCTTGCTTTCCTGACTCCTCGCCAATTCTCAAGTGTCCATATCTACCATAGCATGAGGGAGTCTGATCCAAAGATGCCTCAGAAGAAAATCCTTTCTTTGTAAGCGCATTTGTCCATTCAGTTATCAGCTTATCGCCAGAAAGATCAGTTGGCACCCACGAACCATACTTAAAGTCAGCGAAATCTTCTCCGGTTCTCATGATTGCACCCTGATGTACCTGTAAAAACGCAGCAACATTAGCCTCTGGTTTTGCTACAGATAAAGTTCCTGACCTACGAGTATATAAAACACCCTCAGACCTTTTAGAGCACTTTAGAGTGATCTTCCATATAGCAGGTGTAGATGTTTGCTCATATGAAACAACCTCTAGCCATGGACTTGGAGCCGCATCCTGCCAAAAAACATCAAAATCAAGAAGATCTGTCTTTAAATAGAGATCTGACGTACCTTCAAGAATATCAACACAATATTCTTTCAATGGCTCATCGCTGCAATCAGCAAGGGCATGCAGCTCAAAACCATCTGTACGTGGCGCATTGCGATCGTCCTTCGAGCAACTTACGGCCATTGCAAGAACGACGGTCAGGAACAATGCTAAAGTTTTAATTTTCATAAGTTATTTAATTTTAAAAGTCACAATTATCGGAAGGTGGTCAGAAGGATTCAAAAAGCTTCTTACACGCTCATCCCTTACTGGTCTTGTATAGTAATCCTCCACTATTTGGGCATCTATCATACAATCATATAGTGCAGGCGAGCAATACACAAAGTCAATTCTCTTCTTCTCAAATGTTGTAGTATAGAAATTTCTAGGATTACGCTCCCAAATCACATCTACATACGGAGTATTCTCAAGTATATACTTATGTGTCAGCAACTTAGTTGAATTCTCAGGCAATCTGTACACCCAATTATCCTTAGGCGAAACAGCATTAAAGTCACCAGCCATAAGCCATAGATTTTCAGCGGCATCCTTATCAGTCAGAATAGTATGTTCACATATCCATTTTAACTCCTGTGCGCGATACATATCACCTTCTCCCCTTTCCGCACTGGCCTTTATTATTTCAGGAGCCGCTCCCTTGCAGTTAAAATGATTCTGCTGTGGCCATGTATGAAGAGAAACAAGGTTAAGAATCTTACCAGCAACCTTTATTCTTGCCCATCCTGCTCCATGACACACAACTGTCTCTTCATCTCCAACAATCTTTTCTACATTCTCAATCGGATACTTAGATGTCATAACCTGCGGATATCCGTCACGGTGACCTGCTATATATATGTATTTATGTCCATAGCGAGGAGCAACCTTTTCCCAAATAAAGTATCTTTCTTCACGAGGAAGACGTTTAGATGAGCCTGTATAGTAGATTGTCTCTGCTTCAGCCCATATACACACATCTGGTTTTTGAACCTTTACCCAACTAACAAATGCATCATAATCATCATCCTGTCCGCTCCACATTCCATTTTGAATGTTCCAATACAAAACCTTCAAGTCTTTCCCTGCTGCAGATGACTCATTCAGAGTAAATAGCGAGATTAGTATAAGGAATAAAACTTTTCTCATATTAATTCATTTTAAAATCAACCAATATTGGTCTATGGTCGGACGGAGTACAGAAGTATCCTTTGTCAGAAATGCTCTTATCCTGGCTGAGTACAGTCCATGAGTCGATCACAATCGCAGCACTTTGAATGCGGTCATACATGGCTGGAGAAGCATACATGTAGTCAATTCTTCTTGAATCACCATTTATAGAAGAGAAGTAATCCTCTGGTGCATTACGCTCGGCAATAATATCCTTCATATAAGTATTGTTCAGAAGGTAATCATGCACCAACCACACAGTATTTGATGATTGTGCAGCATAATGTTCTGCATCCAAACGCGAAATTGAATTAAAGTCTCCCATGAGAAGCCAATTAGTCACAGACGCATTGGCTGAAGCGTTAATAACATTATCACAGATATGCTTCATCTCATGTTCACGGTGATAATCACCCTCAAAGAGAGCAGACGAAGCAGATTTCTCAGCATCAGTCTTTCCCTCGTACTTCGGATGATAGGCCTGCGCATAAGCATGGAACGACACCAAATGTATATTGTGGCCATTAAAATTGATACTGAAATGACCGGCGCCGTGAGCAATAGGACTATCAGCCACAGAGGTAGCTGAGATCTGTTCCAATGTCGTAATCTGATATTTAGAAGTGATTATCTGAGGGTAGTTATCCACATCTGCTCCTTTAGAAACATAAGTATGTCCATACTTTGATGCTACTGACGACCATGCTCCCGGAAGAACTCTGTTGGTGCCATAAACCTTATCACCTGCGCTATTAAAAATAGTCTCCCCCTCACACCAAATGCAGACATCTGGATTATATTTCTTTACCCACGCTGCGAAATTACTATAGTTATTGTCCTGATCCGCCCACATTCCATTCTGAACATTCCAGTACAAAACTCTTAGAGTAGTGCTTCTCTTCTGCGAAGCATCATAAAGTGACCTCACCTCAAAATTATCAAAGTAAAATCCATAGTTACCCAACTTAGTATGAGCATTTGCTGTCGTAATAGTAAATCCAGATGCGTCATTAATGTTACGAACCACCAAAGTAATCTTCTGCCAACCGCTCTTCAATGCTGTCTTGAAAAGTTTAGCCGTTGAACCAGTCTTAGAGAACAATCGAGTAAACGACTCTGTACCTAGTTCAACTCCATCAATAGTACATGATACTACGTTTGCGCCATTAGTAGCAGTGAAATAAAGGTCGTCATTGAAATCAGACTTTGGACAGAAATCAAAGCTAATGGATACATCATGTTGCATTGTAATAGCAGCCTGTGCTAAAGCCGGCTCGAATATTCCATTATATGAATCAGCCGCACCGACTGCAATATATCCCTGGTGCTCCTGCACACGGAAAAGAGCATTATAATCACCGACATTACGGCTCTTAATGTAAGAGGCAGAAAGATTTCTAGAGTTCTCTACTGTCTTTCCTGATATGTCACTGATTGAAGACGACTTTTGCACATAACCAGCACCAGCCATGGTATGCGCTGTCTGATATAAAGGAGTTTCGTATCCAGTCAGAGTCTTAAAACTAGAAGTTGTAACATTTTCTGCCTTTGGTAGCATCGCTAGAGTTTCAGCTCCGCCGACTACATCTCCACCCCAGACAAAATTATCGAAGCCCTCATAATATATAAGGTCCGAATCCGGCTTGTAAGCAATTTCTCTTGTATACACCTCATCGCTTCCCAATGCAAAAGATGGGATTGTAGTTCTGAACATTTTATGGTCAGAAGAACAGATTACGACATCAAGACCAGAATCATACTGTCCGGCCGCAATCGGAATAAGGAATTCTGATCCAGCTCCGGAAAGAGGCACAAAACTACCCTTGTTTGTTGTATTGAGAACTACGAAATCTGTTCCCTTTGAGATGGAGAATCCATCAGAAGTATAAGATCCGATACCGGCAATCTTTGCACCTGTCGGCTCAACCACCTTCACAGAAGCGACTGAGGCATCACCTGTAATCACGAGTTTCAGCACTGCACATCCAGACTTGAAATCCAGATCAGCCTTCTGACCTGCCACCTGAGCCTGAGCAAAAAGAGGGAGTGAAGTCACACTCTGCTCCATCTGATGATAGGCATATGCGAAAGGATGAACGATATCCTTATCAGGAGTCTCACCCCACCAGTCAGAAGAGCCTTCAGCAAGAACTGCTGAATACGAAGTCACGCCTTCAGTAGCAGGCACATCGACATAAGCCTTTCCTGCCTCATTAGTAGCAACCTGATATTCTGCTCCATTAATATGAACTTTACCCCACTCTGTCACACCTGCTCCAAATGCTGTGCGCACAGAAGCATCGTTAAGATACAATCGGATAACACCCTCTGGAATCCCCTCTTCCTGGTCAGGATCGGGCGGAGTCTCTACATTACCCGGATCATCATTCTCATTGTCTTTATTATCATCCGGAAGCTGTTCAGGAGCACACGAAAGCACAAAAGCCGCTGCCAGCATCATAGCACCTCTAACAAGCGAGGAACCGAATTTCAGTTCTGTTTTCTTTATCATTTACGTTATTAATGGTTGAAAAGTTCAGGCCTTATTTATATTGAACGACTAAAGTAGCCTGCACACCTAATCAAATTTGTACTATTTTATCGTAAAATTGAATGGAGGCACAGGAATGCCGGATAGAACACGCCATCCTCTCCTGCCATCTCGAAGCCGTCAAGGTCCACAGAGCGCGGCTTGAGGCTCAGACTGGTATCGAATCTCAGGATATGGCAATCTTCAACCTCATCCAGAGAAATAAGAAGGGATGCGTTGTGGTAGTAAACAAAAAAATATGGCATCACTTGATGCCGTATTTTTTTAGTATCTTCTGAATCTTCGGAGTAATGCTCTGAAGCATGTATGTAAATCCCAGGTCTGAAGGATGAGAACCATCGACTGTCGCATTATGGTCTTTTCCAAGGAAGTCTTCTGATGAGATGAAGTAGATATCCTTATCGGTCTTCATTCTCGCCTTCACCATTTCTTCAGCAGCCTTCTGTTTCTCGGTCTCAGATTTTTCTACAGCAGTATTGAAGTTTCTTGATTCTCTACGTTCTGTCTGAAGGAAAATCATTGGAACACCAGGGTGAGCTGCGCGTACAATATCTACAAACTCATTATATCTTTCATAAATCTCGGCTGCCTTCGGATTAGAGAATGTATCAAAGATGAATGCGTCCACATCCTTCAAGTCTGCAAGATAACGTGCATACTCTTTCTGAAGCTTACATTGGCCGCTGAATCCGAGATTGACACAATACAAGCCTGTATTACGGCCAAATCGTGCAGCATAGCTCATTCCCGGACGGCTTGCCGATGCACCGTGAGTAACACTTGATCCATGAACGATGATATTATGATGGAATGGGTTCTCAATTGCCTTGATTGAAGCACCTTCATCAATACCGATTTCAAGTTCATCTACTCTGTCAAAAAGTGGAAGATATAGCAGACACTGTTTTGTTCCATCAGCCATGTTGCTTACAATTGTGCCCTCATGCTTGTTGTACGGAGTTTTCTTGGTATAAGGTCTACCCACACCTGCGAAAATCCACTTGCCGTCCTTCATTATATATAGGTCAAGTCCTTTCTGAAGAATCGGATTCATATTCGCTCCATAAGCTGCACTGCTTGTTGTCCATCTGGCCTTGATTACATGGCTGTCTGTTTCAAAAACCACTGCTACTCCAGTTGAGAAGTTTGCATAGTGGTCTACTGTCTTGTTATCAAACTTATAGACTGTTGTGTCTATACGTGTGTAGGTCTTGGCTGTAGGAAGTGCCTTACCAAGGATAGTGAGGTCCTCAGCATTGTGCCAAGTGATCTCCTGAGCCGATGCGCCTAGGCATAAAGCTGCAAAGAGGATAACTGATAGTATCTTTTTCATCTTGTTTATTTTTTGCTAAGATAGTGATTATTTGACAATAATATAAGAAAAGGTGTCGATCTCACGACCAACACCTTTAATTTTATAACCCTATTATTAACAACTAAACTAACCTGTCTAGTGTATTAGCAAAGGGTGTGCCAAACTGCACTTTAAAGCTCCCAAGCAAGAGCAGATGCACCAAGAATTGCAGCATCAGACTCTTTGAGCTGTGAATAAACTAGTTCTACCTTGTTTCTCCAGAGGCTAAGAACGTTTGCGTTCATAGACTCAAGGATAGGCTCAGTAAGGAATTCCTTAGCGCGTGCAAGACCACCGAAGAGGACGATCGCCTCAGGTGCGCTGAATGCGATGAAGTCTGCGAGTGAGCGACCAAGAATCTTTCCTGTGTACTCGAACACTTTAAGAGCAAGCTTGTCGCCTTCCTTAGCAGCATCGTATACATCCTTAGATGCGATTGTGTCAAGACCTCTGAGGAGTGAAGGCTCATCAGAAAGCTCAAGCCACTCACGAGCTGTACGAGCAACTCCCATTGCTGAGCAGTATGCCTCAAGACAACCTGATCTACCGCAACCGCAAGTACGGCCGTTTCCGCGAACTGCGATTGTATGTCCAAGCTCACCTGCGAAACCGTCGTGTCCGTAAACAACCTCACCGTTTACAACGATACCCGAACCAACACCTGTTCCAAGGGTAATCATGATGAAGTTCTTCATTCCACGAGCAGCACCGTAAGTCATTTCACCTACAGCAGCAGCGTTAGCATCGTTTGTAAGAGCAACTGGAAGACCGCCCATAGCCTCAGAAAGAAGCTTTGCGAACTCTACTCTCTGGCGACCCCATACGAGGTTAGGAGCGTTCTCGATTGTACCTGTGTAATAGTTTCCGTTAGGAGCTCCTACACCGATACCTCTTACCTTTCCTTCTACACCAGCCTCAGCGATAACCTTCTTGACAGCACCTGCAAGCTCAGCGATATAAGGATCTACTGTGTCATAAGTGTCTGTACGGATAACTGTCTGCGCGAGAACTGTACCTCTTGCGTCTACTACACCGATCTTGGAAGTCTGACCTCCTACGTCGATACCGACTACGAATGTTGAATTCATATTGTTATTAGTTATTTAGTCAATGAGAAATTATGCTTTTCTAGGCTTTGAACCTACAAGTGCAAACCACAACATGTAAACGAGAGCTGCAACGAGTACCCAGTAGCTCTGGATGTAACCTACAACGTCAGCAACTGCACCCTGTACGAATGGAAGAACTCCACCACCGCAAACCATCACCATGAAGAGACCAGATGCGATTGAAGTGTATTTTCCGAGGCCCTCAACTGCGAGGTTGAATACTGCACCCCACATAACTGATGTGCAAAGACCGCAAAGTACAAAGAACATGATTGCAACAGGAACCTGTGCATCAAGAACGTTTACTTTGATGCTTGCAGGAAGGAACATACCAAGGAGGAGGAAGAGGATAGCTGCAGAGCTGACTACAGTCATCATAGTCTTACTTGACACCTTACCACCTACGAGACCACCTACGAGACGGCCAACGAGCATGAGGAACCAGTAAGCACCAACGAGTGAACCAGCAACTGCTGTTGCGATGTTAAGACCATCAACGTCAGTCATGTAAAGGTTAGCAACGTTAGGAATACCTACCTCAATACCTACATAAAGGAAGATTGCGATTGCACCGAATACGAAGTTCTTGTAAGAAAGCGCACCCTTGATGCTGTCCATTGTGCTCTCCTTCTGCTCAGTAGCAACGCCAAGCTCTGGCTCTGGGATCTCAGAAAGAAGGATGATTACAAATGCAAGTGCGAAGATTGCCATTGCGATGAAGAGGGCAAGGTTCACGTCAGCAACCTGAGTCTGCTCTGTAACCTCACCGATAAGGTAACCAGCAAGAACTGGAACGATAGTAGCAGCGAGTGAGTTGAGTGAGCCACCAAGCTGGATAAGCTGGTTACCCTTGTTTCCACCACCACCGAGGTTGTTAAGCATAGGGTTTACAACTGTGTTAAGCATACACATTGAGAAACCTGAAACGAATGCTCCAAGAAGATATACAGGGAAGCTTTCGAAAACGCCAGAAAGATATGAGATACCAACACCTACAAATCCTACTGATACAGCAGCGAGGGCTGTGAACTTATAGCCCTTACCCTTAAGCAAGAAACCTGCAGGAAGGCCCATAAATGCATATGCAATGAAGTTTGCAAGATTACCAAGCTGTGACATTGCATTTGTAGCTCCGAACTGAGCCTTAGCGATGATACCCATAGGGTTCTGAAGTCCTGTTACGAATGAAATCATTGCAAAGAGGAAAAAGCAGATTCCAATCGCGAAGACATTACCTTTTTTGTTGTTCATTGTTTTGTGTTTTTATGTTAATAATTATAGATTCGTTAAAACCGCGCCCAAGTTACAAAAAATTTCCATATCTTCGCCACCCTAACTTAATGGATGATGAATTTTTACAGGTATATACGATATATTGTTACACTTGCTGTGATGCTGCTTTGTGGGATGGCTTACGCGGAGGAAGTAGAGGGGGCAACGAAGGAGAACAAAGTAATGAAAGGTTTCTGCGGAGGAATGATGTTGCACAGCGGTTACCAGTTCGGGGCGGACAATCCAATCGGAGTAAATCCTAAAGGCGCAACATTCGGAATGGGTGGAGTGGCTAAACTCCAATTTACCAAGCACTTCAGAACAGGATTTGAGGGATATTTCTCAAGTGTCGGATTGAAAAAAGATGTCCTTAAGGGCAGCTTCAACAAGATATTCTGGGCAGGTGCAATCGCAGACTGGTTCTGGAAATGTGACCGATTCTATCCGTACGTCGGAGTTGGCGTTGGAGGTGGAATGGAGACCTCACTCTACATGCTTGACGGAAATAAATCCGACTGGGTGAAAGATGATATCGTCTATAGAAAACAGCCGTTCGGTTATGTGGATCCATACGTCGGCGTGAGCTATGCAGTCGGGGGCATCATAAGACTGACCCTCAGAACTGACTGGATGGTAGCCGTCAATAATGAGGGTCTGAATCGTCCTTTGGGACCTCGTATTTATTTCGGAATCCTGTTCTCTCGTTAAGAGTTGCGATACTCACTTGGAGTCATGCCAGTGCGCATCTTGAAGAATTTATAGAACACTGACTGATTCGGAAAATTGAGTTTATAAACTATCTCCTTGATTGCAATATTCGAGTGCTTGAGCAAGTTCTTTGCTTCGAGTATGACGTATGCGTCAATCCACTCTGGTGCCGAGCGTCCTGAAGATGTTTTTACAAGCTTCGAAAGATATTTCGGAGTGAGATTCAGCTTCTCTGCATAGAATCCCACGTTTCTGTGCATGGTGTGATACTCTTCCACCAATTTCACAAAATTATCAAAGATCATTCTGGAGCGGCCTGAGTTGGTGGGCGCTTCCTGTGGCATTGACTTGAGTGTATCTGACCAAAGACCAGCAATGAGATACAGCACACCTGACATAATGGTGCCCACTATTTCCTTCTTGAAGCTTACATTCGACTGAATAATCTTTATAATCTGCTCGTTGCAATAGTTAAGGTGAGTAGCATACTCCTCGTTAACAGCCATTACCGGATTGTCAATCAACGACAATGTACTTGCAAAGACCATATTATCTCCACTCATCAGGTTTGAGACAAACTCCTTGGTCATTGCAATCACCACGTACTGCATGTCCTCCTGTGGTTGATCAACAAGTTCTGTCACCTTTATAATGTTGCCAGGAACGTTGACGAACATCATATTCTTTCTGAGCTCTACATCTTTGAGGTTGACAGTAAGGTTCATGCTTCCCGACTCACAGTATATGATCATATAGCCGTCAAAACGGCAGGGATGCAACAACGGGTTATGTTTCTTTGTGAGTTTCGCGTTCAAGATATAGAAGTCATCTCCCAAGCCAATAAGATTGCTCTCGGGAAAGAAACTACTAAACTCAGCGAGTGAAATATTATGCAAAATAGGATTTTCCATAGTAGGGTTTTCGACAAAAATACAAATAATTTCAAATACCCATTATCTTTTCTTCGTTTTTTACGACTTTTTGACAATTTACACTCATTCACACAGGCTAATACATATTTCGTTTTTACATATCTAACCAATAATGCGTATCTTTGCGGAGTTAAATTGAGTTATGCACATGACACAGGAAATACATATTAAAGACATAGCGGATCTTGACAGAGCAGCGAAGGAGTTCCTTGAAAAGATCGGAGACAATACTCTTGTAGCTTTGTTTGCACCTATGGGGTCTGGCAAGACGACCTTCACTACTGCAATCTGCAGAGTGCTGGGAGTGACTGATCCGGTAGGATCTCCGACATTTGCCATCGTAAATGAGTATATGCGCGCTGACGGAGACCCGATGTACCACTTTGATTTCTATAGAATCAACAAGCTGCAGGAGGCCATTGAGATTGGTCTATACGACTATCTCGACAGTGGCTGTCTATGCATTATGGAATGGCCGGAAAACATTGAGGAACTGCTTCCGGAAGAGACTCTCAAAGTTCAGATCCGTGTCAATCCAGACCAGTCCAGGACGATTTTCTGGGAGGAGTAAAACTACTGTTGCTCAGACGATATGGAAGATATGTAACCGTTTACATCCAGTTCCTTAGTCTGACCATCCACCCACAAGATAGGCTTTCCGCCAATCATAGACGAAAGTCCCACAGACAACATACCAGAGGAGAAATCCATAGCGCTACGGCTCATACACGCGTAACCAAGTGGCATTGCAAATGTTTCTCCGCCGCGATATATAAGCCCTGCACCCGCTCCGGATGCAGGGTTTAGTGTACAATTAACAACATCATCTCCTTTGCACATCGCCGAAAAGGTGAGTCCCTTTTGAAAGAGTGTATATCTGGAATCCGCATTCCATAGCACACTTTGAACCTGGTTCCCATCTGTCAAGACTCCCTCGACGAATATACCATCCAGCAATACATTCATCCTGCATGAGATGAGAGTAAGCGACGATGGCATTGATAGAGCTATCATTCCGTTTTTGGAGACCAGAACAGGAGCTGAAACTCCTGTCAGTGATGCAAGATAAACCACCTCCCCGCCATAAGTTGCCACGTCCCAGACCTTCTTTATATCATCTCTTAAGGCCACCTGAGAGACCTTTCCATTGCTCAGAACATAATATCTTTCTATCGTACCTGTGGAAGAAATGATTTTCTCAGAAAAGGCGATGCAAGCCATGGTATCTTCTATTGAAATACGTTCGAAGGTATATCCTGAGTCGCGCTCCAGCACGGCTTTACCATTGATTCGATAAGAAAAGCCCTTGCCTGAACGCGAATGTCCAAGAGTGTGCACATCCTCATTAACCACCTGAAAATCACAGATCATCTCTGCGCGAGGATACTCAACAAGGAACTTACCATCTTTCTTGATTATGGTCATCTCATCTGTAGAGTAATCCGTATAAAGATGGCCACCTATCAAGCGATGCATATCCGGATCCGGGCCTACCATATACTCATTTCCAACGGGCACTTTGAGCATTGGCACACCCTCACGGAATACAACAAGAGAACATTTCACAGCGCCTCTGTCCGGGTCCGCCTTCCAATCATAATTCTGAGGATAATCAAATGCCGACACATAAGTTATACGTTTCGACGATGATGGCAGAGATATGGATGGGCCTGTCCATACACCATTGTTATCGTCCTTCTGTGTTGTGCCCAGCTCTGTAAGAGAGCACGATGCCATTGTGAAACAGATTGTCACTCCCTGCATCATCTTCATCAAATCCTGTTTCATATCCTATACGTTTTTACCGGCAAGTTATGCAACAGAAAAATAATGGCGAAATCAGCAGACTGCAGATTTCGCCACTTTGGCCACATTTTTCTTTTTTTTATTCAAATGTCATTTTTCTTATCATCCTACCTCCTATAAAGAGCGAACAAAGCAGAACCCGAGCCCGACATCGAGGCATAAACTGCTCCCGAGTCATAAAGCGAGCGCTTGATAGCCGCCAGTTCAGGATACTTTGCAAAGACTGTCTCTTCAAAATCATTAACCAGAATTCCATCCCACTCCTCTATCGGTCTAGCAAGTGCTTCACGAAGCGGAACCTCTGGAAGATGAGGTTTGATACCTGCATAAGCATCTTTTGTTGACACCGCTATACCAGCTGGGGTAAGTACCTGAAGCTCGAACTTATCAGTAAGGCCTAGTTCTAATCCGCAGTCTGTCAAGATTTCACCACGTCCTTCTCCGAACAGTGGGCGATTATAGATAAAGAATGCGCAATCGGAACCAAGGCGGGCTGCATACTGAGCCAACTGCTGCTCTGTGAGTGCCAATTCACACATCTCATTAAGCATCTTCAAAGCGAAAGCAGCGTCAGCTGAACCACCACCAAGACCTGCACCTACCGGTGAAGTCTTCTCCAAGAAAATCTTTACTGGCGGAAGCTTGAAATCTTCTGCCAAAATGTAATATGCCTTTGCAGTCAAATCCTTAAGCGGATCCCAGTCAACACCCTCTGCACGCGCAATTGTAATCATCAGACTGCCATCCTCTGAGATTCCTTGTACCAATTTTGGAGCAACTGCTTCCTGAGCCTCTACTCCAAACACACCCTCTGGCTGCACACTTCCCTGAGTTGCAGGGAGTCCATCGCCATATTTTGCAAACAAAGCTGCAGATGTACGGCTATAGTCATCTCCTGTGATGATTTCCAAGGTATCATGCAGTCCAAAATATGGGACAAAAAGGGTCTCAAGGTCATGGAAACCATCCTCACGTTTGCGGAGGATGTTCAGGCCAAGGTTTATTTTGACGTTCGGTGTTGTAATCATTACAGCCTAAGAATTATGTACGATATTTCTGATGGCGTCCTCAAACTGGACAGAAAGCTGCTCGCGATCTGCCTCTGGGATATTCTCCAATACAGGAGCAATGAAGGAAATCATCTGAAGAACCTTTGCATCCTCAAGAGTGATTCCACGTGAACGCATATAGAACTGTTCCTCCTCGTTAAGGCGTCCGATTGTTGCGCCATGCGAACATTTAACGTCGTCAGCGTAGATTTCCAGCTGCGGCTTAGTGTCCACCTTTGCATTGTCAGACAGAAGAATATTGTGATTTTCCTGATATGCCTCAGTTCTCTGAGCATCCTGTGCCACGATGATCTTTCCATAGAAATCCACTCGCGACGAACCTCCTGCAACACCTTTGAAAAGCTGACGTGAGTTACAGTGAGGCACCTTATGATGCATATCCACAGCAATCTTCACCCTCTCATCTGCGCCACAAACATAAGCGCCATAAATATTAGCCTCAGCACCTTCACCAACCAACTCCACATCAAGCTTCAAATCCTCCGAGACGCCTGGCATAATCAGCACCACAACATCCACCCTGCCGTCTCTCTCCACAATAATCCTCGCCGGCAAGGTATCGCCGTACACAAAAACTTTGTGCACAACCTCACCACTATGAATCAACAAATCCTTCATACCCTACAAGTTATCGTAACCCTTCTCCTCAATCTCAGCAACAAGCTCACGACCTGCTGTCTTGACAATCTTACCGTCCTTAAGAACGTGAACCACGTCTGGAACAATGTAGTCAAGAAGTCTCTGGTAGTGAGTGATCACGATTGCGGCCTTTTCAGGAGTATGGAGAGCATTCACGCCATTTGCAACGATACGAAGAGCGTCCACATCAAGTCCGCTATCTGTCTCGTCAAGAATAGCAAGAGTCGGATCAAGCATCGCCATCTGGAAGATCTCATTGCGCTTCTTCTCGCCACCTGAGAATCCGACATTGACCTCACGCTTTGCAAACTCCGGCTTCATCTGCACGAATGCCATCTTCTCACGCATGAGTTTAAGGAAATCTCCTGCCTTAAGAGGCTCAAGGCCCTTACCTGCACGATGAGCATTGACAGCAGTCTTCATAAAGTTTGTGATGGTCACGCCTGGTATCTCTACAGGATACTGGAATGATAGGAAGATTCCTGCCCATGCACGCTCCTCTGGAGACATCGCCAAAAGATCCTGACCGAGTAACTCTATGCTTCCTGCTGTCACTGTGAACTGAGGCTTTCCTGCCAACACAGCAGACAGAGTACTCTTACCAGCACCGTTAGGGCCCATCACCGCATGAATCTCCCCCTTACGGATAGTAAGATCCACACCCTTTAGAATTTCCTTATCCTCAACTGAGGCATGTAGCCCCTCTATTTTCAATAGTATATCGTTTGCCATAAAAGCTATATTTTTCTTTTTCTTACTCTCCGTCCACCAAATCAGTTATTTTGTGGACAACATCCTGTTTTTTATGTCATTTGTCCACGAAACAAGCTATTTTGTGGACAAGTGGCAGGTCAGGCATTACGCCTATAAAGTCTATACCAGCTGAAGAGCGACCATACGCCATTAACTAAGTACAAGCAGCTGACGATCGGCATGAATACCAGACCAGCCTTCAAATACAATGTCAAGTTGGCGATATTCACAAACAGCCATGCAATCCAGCAATCCCATTTCTTCATCGCTGACAATAGCTGAGCTGTAAGAATCAGCACTGTCACACAGCAATCCAGATACGGAAGCGGATTGGCCGGGAAATATCCAACAAACCAGCGTGTGCCCATCATGCTCATGAACCAGCCCCATACCAATGCCAAAACCAGAACCGCACCCACAACCATTCCTCTCTGCGACCAGTTCAGCATTGACACCTTCAACTCACCACTCTTCTGCGCACTCTCCTCACCCTTCTTCGGATGGCTCCAGCGGTACTGTCCCAAGATATTGATTCCAAGCGAAATCGGCTGCAGAATCAAGTTTGCGTACAGGTGCTTCTGCCAGAACATAAAGAACAGCAGCGCAGTGTACATATAACCCACATAGAAATTATACTTGTTGTTTCTACCTGCAAGGAACACAGTGGTCAAACCAAACAAGGCCGACAGCAAATCTATCAGCAACACAGGCTTACCACCCAGCTCAAATAGTATTGTATTCCAAAACTCCATCATCCTACAGACCCCTCAAGCGATACCTGGAGAAGTTTCTGCGCCTCAACAGCGAACTCCATAGGGAGCTTTGAAAGCACCTCTCGTGCGTATCCGTTAACAATTAGTCCTACAGCCTCCTCTGGGCCAATACCTCTCTGATTACAGTAGAACAGCTGTTCCTCACTGATCTTCGAAGTCGTAGCCTCATGCTCAACGACTGCTGACTTATTAGCATTCTCAATATATGGGAAGGTGTGTGCGCCACACTTATCTCCAATCAAAAGACTGTCACACTGAGAGAAGTTGCGGGCATTATCTGCTCCAGGAAGCATTTTCACAAGGCCACGATAGCTGTTCTGACTGCGTCCTGCAGAAATTCCCTTGCTCACAATCTTGCTTCGAGTGTTACGACCGATATGGATCATCTTGGTTCCTGTATCTGCCTGCTGGAAATTATTGGTAACAGCCACAGAATAGAACTCTGACGACGAATTATCTCCCTTCAAGATAGTCGAAGGATACTTCCATGTAATTGCAGATCCGGTCTCCACCTGAGTCCATGAAAGATGGCTGCCGGAGCCCTTACAGATGCCCCTCTTAGTCACAAAGTTGAAGATGCCACCACGTCCCTCAGCATCACCAGGATACCAATTCTGTACAGTAGAATACTTAACCTCCGCATCCTTCTCAACGATAATCTCCACCACAGCAGCATGAAGCTGATTCTCATCACGCATCGGCGCAGTACATCCCTCCATGTAGCTTACAAAAGAGCCCTCATCTGCCACAATCAGAGTTCTCTCGAACTGACCGGTGCCTGCAGCGTTGATACGGAAATAGCTGGATAGCTCCATCGGACAGCGAACGCCCTTAGGAATATATACAAATGAGCCATCGCTGAACACAGCAGAGTTCAACGCAGCATAGAAATTATCGCCAACTGGAACAACTGAAGCCAGATACTTGCGTACCAGATCAGGGTGCTCACGAACAGCCTCAGAGAATGAACAGAAAATGATTCCCTTCTCAGCGAGTGCAGAACGGAAAGTAGTGGTCACAGACACTGAGTCAAACACAGCATCCACAGCTACGCCGGCCAAAGCAGCGCGTTCATGAAGCGGAATACCAAGCTTGTCAAAAGTCTTCTCAAGCTCAGGATCAATCTCCTTCGGACGATCCTCAGCCTTCTTCGGTGCAGCATAATAGATGATATCCTGAAAGTCAATCTCAGGAATATCAAGGTGCGCCCATGTAGGAAGCGTCATCTTCTGCCAACGACGAAAAGCTTCCAAGCGGAACTCAAGCATCCACTCCGGCTCTTCCTTCTTAGCAGAAATCAGACGTATTATATCTTCATTCAAGCCCTTCGGGATGAACTCCTGCTCGACATCTGTCACGAAGCCGTGCTCGTATTCTTTTTCCGTCAGACCTTCTAATATTTCTTTATCTTTACTCATAGTTCTATCAGTACAACCTACAAAGATAGCAGTTTTTTGGTAAAAATAATCCGCCTCCAGTAGCCATTTGTCTAGTTTGACAGGCTTCTGGAGGCGGATATTATTCAGTATGCTATTTTTAATGGATTGCTACAGTAAGCATTGCCATTACGATAGACACCATACTCATAAGCTTGATAAGTATATTGAGTGATGGTCCTGATGTATCCTTGAATGGGTCACCGACTGTATCACCAGTAACTGTTGCCTTGTGAGCCTCAGAGTTCTTTCCTCCAAGGTGGCCTTCCTCAACATACTTCTTAGCATTGTCCCACGCTCCACCTGAGTTCGACATAAACACAGCAAGAACGAAGCCAGAGCCAAGACCTCCGATAAGAAGACCCATCACACCTGCAGGGCCAAGAATAAGACCTACAAGAATAGGAACGATGATAGCGATAAGTGATGGAAGAAGCATCTCACGCTGAGCACCCTTTGTAGAAATCTCTACGCAACGAGCGTAATCAGGAGTAGCCTCCTTAGTAAGGATACCCTTGATCTCACGGAACTGACGACGGACCTCTGTCACCATGCTCTGAGCAGCGCGACCAACAGCGTTCATTGTAAGACCGCAGAAGAGGAATGACATCATTGCGCCGATGAATACACCTACGAGAACTACCGGATTCATAAGGTCAACATGGTAGTATGCCATGATATCCGGAATAGTTGCCTGAGCTGCATCTATTGTGTTACCTGCAACGTCTACGATCTGCTTTCCAAGATGAGTAAGACCAATCTTGATCTCCTCGATATAAGAAGCAAGAAGTGCAAGACCGGTAAGTGCAGCTGAACCGATTGCAAAGCCCTTTCCTGTAGCTGCAGTTGTGTTTCCAAGTGCATCAAGAACGTCTGTACGTTTGCGGACCTCAGGATCAAGTTCACTCATCTGAGCATTACCACCAGCGTTATCCGCGATCGGGCCATAAGCGTCAGTTGCGAGAGTGATACCGAGAGTTGAAAGCATACCTACAGCGGCGATACCTACTCCATAAAGTCCCTCACTGAGGCTCTGAGCTGAGAATGAGAGGTCGAAACCGTTAGCGCAGAGATACGAAAGAAGGATAGCGATTGCGATAGTGATCACAGGTATAGCTGTTGAAAGCATACCAAGACCAACACCGGAAATAATCACTGTTGCAGGACCTGTCTCAGCAGACTCAGCGAGCTTCTGAGTTGGTCTGTAAGAATGCGATGTATAGTACTCTGTTGCCTGTCCGATAACCACACCAGCTACAAGACCAACTACAACAGCAAGAGAAAGCTGCCACCAGTTGTCCATACCAAGAAGGTACATGATACCGAATGTAGCGACTGCGATCAAAACAGAGCTGAGATTTGTTCCGCGTCCAAGAGACTTAAGAAGCTGATCCATTCCAGCGCCTTCCTTAGTGCGGACTACATAGATACCGAGAATTGAAAGTGCAACACCGATAGCTGCAATTGTCATTGGAGCAAGAATAGCCTTCATCTGTGCATCAACTCCAACTCCCGAGAATGCCGCAGCACCAAGGGCCATAGTCGCAAGGATAGAACCGCAATAAGACTCATAAAGGTCAGCACCCATACCGGCAACGTCACCTACGTTATCACCTACGTTATCAGCGATTGTAGCAGGGTTGCGAGGGTCATCCTCAGGGATACCAGCCTCAACCTTACCTACGAGGTCAGCTCCTACGTCAGCAGCCTTTGTATAAATACCGCCACCCACACGTGCAAAGAGAGCCTGAGTTGAAGCACCCATACCGAATGTAAGCATTGTTGTAGTGATGAATACGAGCTTCTGAGTTCCCTCAACATCAACGAATGCGTTAAGGATAATCCACCAGATAGCGATATCAAGAAGGCCAAGACCAACAACTGTAAGTCCCATAACTGCTCCACTTCGGAAAGCAACCTTAAGACCTGAGTTAAGAGATCTCTGAGCAGCATTAGCTGTACGTGCAGAAGCGTATGTTGCAGTCTTCATTCCCACGAAACCAGCAAGACCCGAGAAGAATCCACCTGTAAGGAATGCGAAAGGCACCCAACTGTTCTGTACTCCTAAGAAAGCTAACAATGCAAAAAGAGCAGCGAGTACGACGAATACAATGATTACGACCTTGTACTGCTGCTTCAAATAAGCCATAGCTCCCTCTCTAACGAACTGTGCAATCTGCTTCATAGTCACAGTTCCCTCGCTCTCCTTCATCATCTGACGGAAGAAAATGTAGGCAAACAACAATGCTATCACTGCTGCTGCCGGAACTAGATAGAATAGGTAATTCATAATGTGTTATTTTGTGGTTGTTTTCTATTCTAAAATGTAAGGACTACAAATTTATCAATTTTATGTAAAAATAAAATACCGTCACTCAAAGTTTATTGAAAAACACTTACCGTCACACAGAGAAACTGCAAAAACTCTGTGTGACGGTTATAAACAAAAAAGGGTGACTGAATCAGTCACCCTCATATGGTATTTACCAACGATTAGTCGCGTCTTCCGACTGACTCAAGATACTTGATCAAGAGTTCTGGACGGTCAGTCTGGATAAGGGATGCACCCATCTCAACATACTGTCCATAAACATCAGCTGGATCAGCAGCGTCAAGGGCTGCGTCGTCATCGTTACCGAATCCACCGCAAACTGATGGCCAGAATGTGTTAACCCAAAGTTTAGAACCCATCTTCTTGATCTCAGCAACACACTTCTCCATATCCTCGCCATTCTCCTTCCAGCAAACCTCAAATGCCATTGGTACGACACCTCTGTTTACATAGTCATAGAAAAGCTCCTGACCTTTCTCTTTGTTGATGTCGATGATAGGCATGTAAAGAAGGTTGTTCTTATAAGGTGCCATATCAGCAGCAACCTGATCGATGCTCTTCTTGCCTTTCATAAGAACCTGGCCTGTCATTCCCATTTCTTCTGCAAGCTCTACAATCTCCTTGTAGTAGTTATGCGCGTGGTCTACATTGATAAGGATTCTATCCTTACAGCACTCGAATGCCTGACGGAGTGTTGGAACCTTAATAGAATCAGTAGTCACATTATGAGCTCTCCTCATGTTGAATGTCATTAGAGAATCATAAGTAATGTCACTTACCAAACCTTTACCGTTAGTCATACGGTTAATAGTCTTGTCATGCATAAGGACCATAACGCTATCCTTAGTCATCTTCACGTCAAGCTCCATCATGTCCACACCCATACGGATGATAGACTCGATTGCAGGAATGGAGTTCTCCGGATAGTTTCTCCAGTCACCACGATGTGAAATCACAGCGATGTACTTAGAGTTCGGATCGTTGATCTCAGCAAGAATCTTCTCTACGCGAGTAGCATACTGAGGCTTCTGTGAGCACGCAGCAAGTGCCAGGGCAGCAAAAGCTACAAGTATAAATTTAATTGCTTTCATAACTTATATAATTAGTTTGCAGTCTGTCTCTTCTTCCAGTTGAAGAGAGGGAGAATGAATGAAATGATAGCTGCTCCGATCCAGAGGTAACCTACCTGTGTGAAGTCGATATGCTTAACACCATCAACAACAGTTGTACCCTTGTCGATAAGAATACCGCTCACGATATCCTGTGTTGAAGCAAAGATATAGCTGACAAGTCCTACGATTCCGAGAGCTGAACCTGAAGCCTTACGAGGAACGATATCCACAGCCATAAGACCACCAAGGAAGCAGATAAGCACTCCGATTGCAAGACCTCTGAGAATCATTGCAAGAACATTGATTGCAACTGAATCGCCACCGTAGAGGAAGATAATGAGTGAAATCACATGAAGGATACCTGCAACCAATGCTGGAAGCTGTCTGTCACCCTTGAAGAGCTTATCAGAAAGGAAACCTGAAAGGACAGTACCGAAGATTCCGCACCATGCGTTGATAGAGATAATCGATGTTGCCTCAGTTGTAGAGAATCCCTTTCCTTCAAGTACGAGTGTACCCCAACCGTTCACAGCATAACGAGCTACGTACATGAAACCACTTGCCAATGCGAGGAACCATACACCTGGGTTCTTGAATACTGACTTCTGGATCTCCTTAGCCTCAGCATCTGCAGATGCTTTTGCTGCTGCCTTTGCTGCTGCCTCTGCATCAATCTCCTCCTGAGTTTTCTCACCAGTAAGAAGCTCTACCTGCTTAAGTCCCTTGCTCTCAGGGTTATCGTGCATGAAGAGCATGATGATGATAACACCCAAAAGTCCAGCTAGGGCAGAACCCATAAAGCCCCATTGCCATCCCATGAGTCCCACAAGGGCACCACAGAACACGAATGAAAGACCCTCACCGATATTATGGCTTGAGCTGAAGAAACCATAATATGTACCACGGATGCTAAGCGGATACCATCTTGAAAGTCCGATAACCGCAGGAGCAGTACCCATTGACTGTGCCCATCCGTTCAAAGTCCAAAGACCACAAAGCAAGAGGACGAGAAGCGAGCTGGCAGTACCAACGCCAGTACTCCAAAGACCAGTAAGTCCGAATACAAGGTTAGTGAAAGCTGAAACGCTAAGACCTGCTGCCATAAATCTCTTGATGTTACTGCGGTCAGCAAGTACACCGTTTACAAATTTACCTGCAGCGTAAGCATAAAGAAGACATGAGCTGATTGCTCCGAGCTGTGTAGCAGTAAGGAATCCGTCCTGGATGATAGGTCCCTTAACTACGTTAAGACCAGTACGGCAAACATAATAAAGGCTATATCCGATAGTTCCTGCAACGAAAGTCTGGAATCTCAAAGATTTATAGACTTTGTCCTGCTGCTCAACTGGCACCTTCTTCTCTGAAGGGCCACTCATCTTAAAGAAATTTAAAAATCCCATTGGTTATAATTGTTAAAATAGATTATTCAATAGTTCTGCCAGGCGTAGACCGGCGTGTAGGATCTGAGTCTCCAACAAAGGCATAGCCTCATTAACGAAGTCCTGAGCGAGATTCTCTCCCTCAACTTTAGAAAGTTCAAACTGGAACAAGCATACCTGAGCGTTACTCTCAAACCAGTCAAGTGGAGTTCCTGCAACGATGGCCTTCTCCTCCTTCTTTGGAAGACGATCAAGCTCCCATGCCCAATCATAAAGTCCCCAGATACGTGTAGCCTGAATTGCAAGAGCATCCCATACTGTATGGATCAAAGCCTTCTTCTGTGGCTGCACATATCCGCCACCAAAATTCACTTTGTATCTCTGTACGCGACCATCGTAATATACATGACCAGGGCAATGAATATCACCGATCATATGAATAAGCAGTTTAAGATTAACTGCAACAGTTGAATCATTATGCTCCTTATAGTTTTTCAAGATTTCAACAGCCTGATTGATACCATAGATAGCATCACCTGTCTCAGGAGTGTGTCTGTACTTCAGGTTCTCATCTACTGTAGCAGTGTGCCAACTACTTGTATGACCATACTCCTTAGTCTTGCGGTAGTCATCCATCCATTTTGCATAGTATACAATAGAACGACCACCGAGATATTTCTCGATTTTCTTTTTTGCAGAAGGCTGCAGATGGTTATCTGCAATCTTAGCAATAGCCTCATGGCCTTCGCGACCCCAGCCGAAAGACGGAGCGCTTATAGCGATGACAGCAATAAGAGTAATGATAATTCTTTTCATAGACAATTATGTGGTTGTTTATAAAATCTGCCAAAGATAGCAAATATTTGGCTATCGACCAAACTTCTCTCCCAATACAACAGCCTCAGCAATAGCTCTCAAGGCAGCAGCTCTCTTAGGATCAAGTCCACAATCTGAAGGCTTCTTACCGAATGGTTCACCAAAGAGAACAAGGTAGTTGACGCAAGACTTTAGATATGATCCATACACAGACTGATGATATCCATCTTCGGCAAAAAGAAGAATGTCCGGACGCTCTATATTAGCCATTCTGAACGCATCCTTAATTGGAGAAACATCAGCCTTGGCAGCCTTTGCCACGATCTTGATTCCCTTACCGGCATTATGATAGAACTCGGTCACGTTACTGAATCCTCCATTCTTCTTACCTGCATATGCCCAGGTACATTCAATCAATACGCGGCAATCCTCTGAGGTGGTTCTGACCTTATCAGCCATGGCAACCAGATTAGCAAGTTTATCCGCATATTGCTTCTTATCGCTTCCGATCTGAGCGACAGCCTGGCTCTGATCCTGAAGAATCACCACATCATAGCCGCCACGATTGATTTCATCATCAGTTGTCGGGAAACTCAAGTGGTCCTTCATAGACCAACCACCCTTGAGGCTTGCGGCCATATCAATATAATGTCCCTCCCTCCAGGCAAGTTCCTTAAGCATCTGAGGACATGAAAGGTAATACGTGAACGAGTTGCCGATACATAGCACCTTTGTCGTATCCTTTGGAGGAGTCACACCAAAATCCATCACATATGCTCCAACATAAGTCGTAGTTACAAACATCGCAAGGCCAGGGTTCTCAGTATCTCCCTCGCCAGGTATAACTTTACCCTCAAGAGCACGAAGACGCACCTTCACCATCTCTCCCTCGGGTGCATTCTTCAGTCTGTAGGTCTGATGGATCGTAGTGTATTGATAACTCTTACCAATTGCAGGTCCATAACAAGTGTACTTTCGTCCTGTAACCCATTTATCACCATCCTTCCATTCTACAACCCAGTCCATCGGAGCGCCAGGCTCAGCAGACAGGGTGGCATCGAATGATACATACGTCCCTTTTTTTGCCTTTTCTGCAGGTACCTCAAACAAGAAGCAGTCACCGGCCTTGAATGGACCGGCAGCAGCTCTACCCTTGAGTACCTTATAGCTTGCAAGGTCATTTCCAGCAGCATCTACTGCCTTCATGATGCCCTCGCCACTCTCTGTAGCCTTCACAAAATGCTCTGACTCCCAAGTTGCATTTGTCTTTGAGTTATACCCCTTTCCAAACATCCATTTTGAAGAGAAGTCTTGAGCAGAAAGACTAAAGGCTGTCACCGCCCAAAGGACGGTGGCAACCTTTATAGAATTGATTAGTGATCTCATTTTTTATTAGTTAGGTCTTGTACCAAACTTGATGTTATCCTTAGTAGCATTGACTCCGTTTGCTCCTACTGCTCCAACATAATCCCAATAGTTCTCAGCAGTCAATTCTGTGATCTGGTAATCACCACCGTTGTAAGCACCGAAAGCACCACCAGCAATACAATTAGTGATTGTTGCCTTCTTGTTGCACTGTCCAAAGAAGACACCGCAATACTTCTTAATTGTACGATCAGTAATGATTCTACCGTAGTTTGCTACATTCTCAAGAACGTTATCGTCACCATTTACAAGGCAGAGGATACCAGCGATTGCACCCTTTGTTGTAGAGATTGCATCTCCGTAATTGACAGTATCATAAATTGCCGAACCAGCACCTGTAATACATGTGATATTACCAATACGAGCAGCTGATCCGTCAGTCTCAGTCTTCACATTGAAAGTATTGAGATTATGACCATAGTTTGCACATCCACGGATAACGGTATAACGGTTACATGCAGCAACGATACCAGATGCTCGTGCTGTAGCAGACTCAATATTACCCTTGTTTGTACAATCCTTTACATGAGCAATCTTAGATACACTTGCGTGATTTGTACCGAATGCAAGGATACCGGCAACCTGCACTGCATTACCACCATTCTGGTCTGATCCACCACTAACAGCTGTAATATTACCCTCATTGACAACATTCTCAATCAGCACATCCTGAGTCTCTGCGAAAGCCATTCCGACAACAGCAAGAGTAGTTTTGACGTTATCCGAAGTACCGGTATACTTCATGACTCCCTTGTTTGTGATGTTCTTGATCGTAGCGTCCCAAGCCAGACCCGCGAGCATACCACAATCTGTAGCTGCAGTAGACTTAAGTTCCATTGAACAAGTCGAATCAAACACAAGATTCTCAACCACAGCACCTGCTCCTAAAGAACCAAAGAATCCATAAGTAGAGCCCTTTGTTGAGTTTGTGCACACGACATTGAAATTCTTAATCGAGTATCCCTTACCATCAAAATATCCAGTAAATGGATTTCCTGAGGTGCAAGTAAGCTTGTTGCTTGACCATGTAAATACACCTACTCCAATTGGAGTCCACGACGTCACAGAAGACATATCGATATCGTTCTTCAACACCACCCTTCCTTCTGAGTTCATCCACTTAACAATGCTCTCACCAGCATTAACAGCAGCAGCAAACTCCACAAGATCTGCAGCAGTGGCAATACCACCTGCACTAGCCTCAAATGCATACATCGGCTTAGCAAGATGCTTCACAGAGAACTTTCCGTTCTTCTCCTCATAAGAAGCAACGCCACCCTTGTAAACAACTCTCTCAAAGCTGCCCTCAGATGTCTCATAAGTCACCTTAAGACCATCATTCGCAACAAAGCGGCCTACAGGAATCTTAAGAGTAAGAGCCTTCTTAGGATCTGCGTTAGCTGGAAGGTTAACCTTTACGCTATTGCCTGTAGATGCTGCAGTCACGGCAAGAGTCTCAGGATCAACAGTTCCGCTAACAGAAAGATAACCAGTAAAGCCCTCTGCAGATGCTGGAGAAACAGTCACAGACTTAGCTGTTCCCGAAAGCTCACCTGCATCAATACGAAGTTCCAATACAGAGAATACATTCTCGAATACCATGCTGAGAACTCCACCAGCAAGGTTGTCGCTCTTTGGAGTACCTACAAGAGGAGCACATGCAGAATTCACCTGCTCACTTCCCTTAAATGCCACTGTCTTCTCTGCCTCAATCTTAACAGTTCCAGTAGCATCAGTTACCGGATAGTAAGCAGCGATTGGCTTCGAAGCATCATAATTTGTAATACCTGCATTTGAGGTAAATGTAGTGGTCTCACCTGCAGTAGAAGCCACATACTCGTATGCTGCACCATTATATACAACGGTGATCTTATCACCTGCCTCCCATGCGCTCTGACCCTGATTAATATCAGTCTTAGTCGCTACACAAGATGCCTCAATCACAAGATAATCAGACTGAACTGGAGCAGACTGATCCAAATCCTTGACGCAACCCACCATTGCGAGTGCGCAAGCCATAATTGAAAATAATCCTTTTCTCATAGCATTGTCTGTTTACTCTTTTGAACCTTCTTCATATTCTACATCACCGATGCTGTTGCCTGGTACATTCTCCTGATAATTTGACATATCAGTTACAACATAAGGACTCTGGAGAGCATATCTTGCTGCCTGAAGTGCCACTGGCGCATTAGCGTCGGTTACAGGAGTTGTGTATGATGATGTACCGGTGTCAGATGTTGCAAAACGGTATGAGTTACCATCCATAGTCACATTGAACTTAGGAGTGATAATGCTCTCGAATACGGCACAAGAAGCACCATAACGCGAAATTCCGTTATCCATGTGATAACCGTCGCGAGTAAGGTTCATATCATTATCCAAGTCTGATGTACGAAGATTCTGAAGCATCACACCTGTTGAAATGATACCGTCAAAAGAAACGTTGGCCATTACGTTCTTACCGAATGCAGCGATCACATCCCACATTCCAGCCTGATCAGACCAAGTCATGTATGGCTTCGATCCTGAACCGATCTTATCCATGTTGAAATATGCCTGAGAAAGAATGTAGAAGAATTTAGGGACGTTGCTACCCTGAGCTGTCTTTACATTGTTAACGAGGCCCTGAAGATTGTTCTGTGCTGTTGAATTCCACGTCCATGCTGCATAGTTTCCTGTATGCTCCTGAATTGTTACGATATCCCATTTCTTACGACCTGCAACCTCTGCAAGGTTGGCATTAGATGTTGTTGTCCATGAAGATGCTCCAGGAAGACATTCATAAAGCTTATAGTCAGAAGATGATGTCCAACCAGAATAGTACTGAGAAACAAGACGTCCACCATAATACATGTGGATCATATGCACCTTATCAAGACCAGCAGCCTTAAGCATACCAGGAAGATGTGTCACAGCGTCCATTGTAAAGCTGTTTCCGATAAAGAGGATGCTAAGCTCAGCCTCAACTCCTGGAGCTGGCTCGTCTTCTTTGACTCCCACCTGATAAGTAATATCAGTCAATGTTGATGTTGTACCAGACTTCTGCACACCAAGGTAGTTAGCCTTAGTGGACTCAGTATATTCGTCATATGCAGGAGTACCGTTGTTATATGTACCGACCTTACCACCTGCAATACAGTTCTTCCAAGTAGCATTAGCAGTATTGTAAGCCCAGAAGAGTCCGCGATACTGTCCGTCAGTAAGAACCTCACCATAGTTTGCGCAGTTCTCAAATACAGCAGTATTAGAAAGAGAAGTGATACCACCGCAACGGCCTTTTGTTGTAGAAATAAGGTTACCTCTATTGACACAACCTGTCATCTTACAGCCTGCTGTAATGTTACAAGTGATGTTTCCAAGACGGCTACCATCGTCCTTAGGCATCGAATTGACCTGATTACCTGAGTTCTCGCAATTCACAAGAACAGCGCAACGGTTCATAGCACCAACAATACCGGCAGTACGTCCAGTTGCAGAAGTCATATTTCCTGAGTTCGAACAATCAGAAATTGTGCTGACAATAGTCTGGTCTGTTGTAGGAGCATGAGCAAAACCTACAAGACCTGCAATATGGTATGCCTTTGCACCCGCCTCGAGATTATCAGTATTTTCAGCGACAATCTCACCATAGTTATGACAGCTATCCATAGTCACGCCTATATTCTGACAATAAACCTGACCAACCATAGCCATACTCATGAAGACAGCACCCGCCTTACCCTTGAAGGTCATCGGAGCGTAGCTAGTAACGTCACGAACTGTTGCGTCATATACATAACCTGCCACAACACCTGTTGCAATAGAAGCAGTAGCTGTCACCTCAAATGAACAAGAAGCATCAATGATAAAGTTCTGAACCAAAGCGCCAGGAGCGAGAACTCCGAAGAGTCCATAATTTTCTCCTGCAGTCGCAGTCTTTGCAACCATCTTAAGGTTCTTTATCTTAAAGCCGTTTCCATCAAATATTCCAGTCCAAGCATTACCGGTAATTTCTGCATTAACAGCACCTGCCGGGCAGACTGCATTTCCAATAGGAACCCACTCAGCCACAGAAGCCATGTCAATATCATTCTTGAGCATAGCAGTCTTGACCTTTGTTCCACCATTAACCCAAGTAGCGAGTTTCACGAGATCCTCTGCTGAAGCAATCTCCATTACATCAACCTCTGCAGGTGGAGTTGTTGGATCCTCTGTGTTACCCGGATCATTTGGATCTTCCGGATTTTCAGGTTCATCTGTGTTACCTGGGTCATCACCTGGCTGCTCCTGCTGAGGAGGATTCTCTGGCTGTGGCTCTTTTTCTCCGCATGAGAAAACAAGAGAGCATGCCAAAAGAATGGCTAAAAATTTCAGTGTCTTTTTCATATTGTGGTTATTAAATAATATTCGTTGTTACATCTGCTTAACGACATACGGGCTCATCACAGCATATTTCGCAGCCTGGCGAGCCACTGGTGCATTAGCAGTAGTCACTGGTGTAGTCGAAGCATTTGACACATCATAAGTGTAAGTGTTATTGCTTAGACTCACCTTATATTTAGGTACAAAAATAGTTTCAAACACAGTGCATGACGCTCCATAGCAAGCGATTCCGCTATCCATATGGAATCCGTCACGAGTCAAATACATTGAATTGTTAATCTCTGATGTACGCAGATTCTCCAGCATAACACCAGTAGAAATAATACCGTCAAATGGTATATTCTCCATCACCTTCCTACCAAAAGCCGAAACTACACCCCACATTCCTGTGTGGTCAGTCCATGTAATTGACGGCTTAGATGCATTACCAATCTTAGACATATCCGAATATGCCTGAGAAAGGATGTAATAAAATTTCGGCACATTATCTCCCTGCGCAGCCTTCACCTTATCCATAAGTCCCTGGATGTTATTCTGAGCAGTGGTATTCCATGTCCACGCTGCAGCATCTCCAGAGTGCTCCTGAATTGTTACGATATCCCATTTCTTGCGTTTTGCCACTTCCGCGAGATTAGCATTCGGAGTCTGAGTCCATGCTGTTGCGCCAGGAAGACACTCATACAAGGTATAGTCAGAGAATGTTTCCCAACCCTTGTTATACTGAGACACCGGACGACCACCATAATACATATGTATCATATGAACCTTCTTGATACCTGCCGCAGACAATAGTCCAGGAAGGTGGCTTGCCGCATCTAGCGTAAAGCTGTTACCAATAAAAAGAATGCTAAGTTCCTCGTTTAACAATTCGTTTGAGGTGTCAGGTCCTGAAGGCTGCGGCACTTTCTCACCACATCCCGCAAACAACATCATAACGACTGTCAAAACCGCAAAGAAATGTAAATTTTTCATAGATTGATTTAAATAAGGGAAGGCTGTAGTGTACCTACAGCCTATCCCATTAAATATTTTAGCTATTACTTAGGTGCTACCCAACGAACGTTAGAAACGCAAGATGGATCCTTGATGGAACCAATGTGGCTCATGTAGTTAGCCTCAGTAATTTCCACCTCTGCTCCGTCAATAATAAGTCTACCACTTGCAACACAGTTAGTTGTAGGGATTGTATTATTGTGGTTAGCCCAAAGAAGACCAATATACTTACCTGCTGTGCTGAGGGTCTTGATTGTACCGTAGTTCTCCAAGCCCTCCATTCCGGTAATATTAGCAGCACCAGCAAGAGCAAAGACACCACCTGCAGTACCCTTATATCCATCAGCAATTGCTGTAAGGTCACCGTTATTGATACAGTTCTTGAGTGTACAGTAGTAAGAAATGTTGCAGACAATGTTACCAAGACGACCGTTAGCAATAGTGTTAACCTGATTACCATTGTTTGTTACATCCTCAAGTACAACACCTGTATTAGCAGTAGCAATAATACCTGAGCAACGACCGATCTGGACAGTCATATCACCATTGTTCACACAGTTCTTGATTGTAACCTTGTGAGCAGCATCAGCATTAGGAGTTGTTCCGAAACCAACGATACCACCATACATTGCACATGTTGCACCATTTGCCTGGTTAGTACCTCCGTTAAAGTCAACCTCTGCATTAACCACACAACCCTCGAACAATGTTGCTCCATATGTAGACTCACCTATTAGGCCAGCATATGCGTATCCGCAAACACCACCGATAGAGAACCTCTTAGACGCTGTTGAACCAGCAGAAACAATCTTTCCACCGATCTTAACGTTAGAGACAGTTGAATGGATTGATGTACCTACGAGCATACCTGCATCAGCCTGATCTGTAGCTGTTACATTGAATGTACCGCTAAGCTCAACATTCTTTATAGTTGCGTTATGAGCTACAGTAAAGAGACCGAATGTCTTGTTAGCACCGAGTACAACAACAGGGTTGAATCCAGTGATCTTATGGTTATCACCATTGAATACGCCCTCAAATGGAGTTGTATTCTCAACAATTGCAGATGCATTATTTGCATTAGAAGTTGCAGTTGCATCAGCAAGTGCCTGCCAATCAACAGTTACACCAGAAAGATCAACATCAGCAAGAAGGAGAACCTCGCCAGTAGCCTCGTTTGTCCATCTCTTCAAAGACTGACCTGTATTAGCAGCAACAATGAACTTAGCGAACTCCTCAGCGTCAGGAATACCACCCAATGATGGATTTGGATCCACGTAAGTGTAACCCTGCTGAGTTACAGGGATTGTAACCACAGCACCCTTTCCAGTAAGTGCTCCACCACCGGAGATTCTGATTTCTCCAGTACGAGTATTTGTAGAAGTTGTTTCATCCTTATAGTTTGAAGCAACCTGGAATGTAATGATAGCATCACCTGATCCATACTTAGCAGATGGAGTAACCCAATCTGGACAAGTAAGGATCCAAGTTGCGTTAGTCATCAAAGTGACAGCTACTTCTTCTGGATTCTGAGCCTCAACCTCGATAGAAGTAAGGTCTACAGACATCTCAGGCGCAGGCACCTCCTGCTCACATGAAGCGAAGATTGCGCCGCAGCACATTAGTGCAAGAATTGACTTGAAAATATTTTTCATGATTTTGATTATTTAGCTTTGATAAGTAAATAGTTAAGGCAACTTCTCTCGCCTTTCGAGTCAGAAACAGAGTTTACAACTGAACCCTTTCCAGCAGCAGCGTCATACACCCACATGGTCGAAGAACCGCCACCGTCAAGGTTTGTCGCACTGTATCCACCTAATTTCCTTGCGACAACCATCATCTCTCTATGACTGATTCCATTTGAGAACCACCCCTGTCTTCCATCCGCCTGTACAAGCCAAAGAGTCTTCTTATCCTTGCTAACAATCGGAACCATACGTGGATCTCTTGCTGCAGGATCATGATTAGACGGTAGAGATGATAGATTATCCACACCGTTCTTCATCAATTCGAACATAGATGAAATCTGAGTGTAAATAGGCTTTGTATCGTCCCCCTCGATAGTCATATCGCAGCGGAATTCCACTGTTGAACCAACAGAGATAAGGGCTCTGAACTCATCCGCCTTTGCTCCTGAAAGCGAGATTCCCACCTGCTTATCAGAAGTGATATAAGGAGGATTAGAAAGGGCTGATGATCTTCCGTCAGAAATAGAAACCACCTTTGCTGAAGCATACCCCTTGTTTACCATCATAGGATTACCGTCATACTCTGCAATCACATACAAAGCATTCTTTGCAAGTTTATTTGTAAGTTTTGTATTTGACGAATGAGGATACTGCTTATAATGCGAATCATAGAGGTTGACCTGATATGAAGAAGACACGTTTCTCATGATAGTGTCATTCATAGAATACCAACTGAGCTCATGACCAGACGCCTTGAGTTTGCCTGTAAACTTCTTCTTACCGACTGAAGCCGTCTTGTCTTCAAAGACAGTTATGCCCCACGAATGATTTGCAAGACCTTTCACAACATCTGGATTGTTGATATAAACAGGCTCACCCTCCTCAATATGGAAGCCACGTGAAATTCCGTCATTCGAGTCGAAGAAACCGGCATTCACTCCAGCAATAATATTCTTACCCTCAGAACGCTTTCTAGTGCAAAGCTGAGAAAGGGTTTCACGAATTTTAAAGCCGTTGTTACTGTTGTTGTTTCCATTTGGATTCGGAACGCAGTCATTAGCATATGAGTTTGTTACCTCAACGTTAGGATCTGCAAGATTTATCTCAAGGATATTCAACTTAAGCGGAGTGTTGATGCAGTCACAGTAAGTATATTTAACTCCTGATGAAAGCTGCATTGTCTTCACTTCTTTCCAATTGACATATGAGTCCTTGGTACAGTCAATTGTAACCTGCTCCATGTCATAGCCCTCCTTCGCAGGAGAAACTACAGCATTAAGATATGCATCCCAATCAGCACCTGCAGGATTATCCTTGTAGGCAGCATATGAACCCACATGGCCGTAACCGGTGAGTTTAGTAAGGTTAGCAGCAGTCTTCTGGTATGAGCATGCCCAAGCCGGACCGATTTCGCCTGATTTCTCAGCCAAAACACAGCCTCTGTTGATACAATCACTTACAACACCTTCGTTGTAAGCAACAAAACCAGCAGCACGTGCAACCACCTTACTGATGACGTTACCCTTATTGGTACATCCATTGACGTCAGCATTTGAGCGTCCACAGATACCACCTAGGCAAACATTGCCACCAGCTGCAGAGCCATCATAGAAAAGCTGCATGTTGTTTACACAAGCTGTGACAGAACCGCCATCCAATCTACCCACTACAACACCAGCATTAACAGCAGAAGCAGAGCCAGTAAGTGTAAACACATCACTTTCTGCACCCACTTTCAGGCCAGTAATATTGGCATTCTTTGCATAACCGATAATACCTGCATCTGGATATTTTGATAGATCTACGCTCCACTTAATATTTTTGATAGTGTAGCCTTTTCCATCAAACGATCCACTGAAAGGATTTGCCTGAGTTCCAGCAGGAGTCCAGTCCTTTATCGATGATGCATCGATATCGTTAAGGAGAGTCACCACACCATCCACAAGGAATGGAGTAAGTGAAGTTCCCTCATTAACAGCCTGAGCAAAAGCAAGAAGATCTTCAGCTGTGGAAATACCTCTAGTGTTAAGCTGTCCGGTAAACTTATCCTGAGACACCTTGATCTGAGCAGATGCTCCTTTAAGTGTCTTGACTGTAAGTACACCTTCTCTCGCTGCACCTGAAGTATTCGCTTCGAATGTGATACTAGCTTTAACCGGCTCGGCAGATGCCTTACCAGAAGATGTCACCGCCTTAACCCATTTCACATCGGAACGCATAAGCCAATCCTCAGTTGAACGCACAGTAATGAATTCCTGTCCGCCCTGAGGATCCAATGTCAACGACTTTGGAGTAACTTCAATAGCAGATGCTGGTTCTTCGTTTCCTGTCTGATCGCAGGAAATGAACAATCCTGCGACCAGAAGGCAACTTAATATTTTACTTATCTTAAACTTCATATTTACATTGTTATTCCATCTACCCAACCTGGGTTCTGTGAAAGAGCACCACCTGTAATCTGGCGCTGATCAGCTGGGATAGGCCACAAGTAATCCTGACCCTCATTCCACTGATATGACTCAGCAGCATAGTAAGTAAGGAAGCCGCTTGTACCATTTGACAAAGTGTAGTTTCCACCTATCTCAATATGGTTATACTCAGGAGCAGTTGTTGTGCCCTTTGCTCCCTGATATAGATAAACATCCATCTTACCATCCTTGTCAAGGTCATACTCACCAAGACCTGGGAAGTAAATACCAGAGAATCCCTTATTTGCGGCAGGAGTAATCCACTTACCCTCCTTCCAACGAAGCATATCCCACTGGCGGAATCCCTCAGATGCAAGCTCTACAGTACGCTCACGACGAATCTCGAGGATTGCAGCAAGCTGAGTACCCTTTGCATTTGGATAGTATTTAGCCATAAGTGGATCTACTGTTGAAGGAACTGAACCCATCTTAGGCATACCTACGCGTGCACGGATAGGATCAATTGCAAGAGCGATGTCACCATCAGTAAGTGTACCGAGCTCTGCCTTAGCCTCAGCATAGTTAAGAAGAACCTCAGCGTAACGGAAGAGAGCGAAGTCAGATGTAGATGTTGTTGCACCCTCATGAGTTACGTCGCTGATGAACTTGATCACACGGTAACCATTAAGAGTTCTGTCCCAAGAAAGCTGCTCAGGAGCAGAGTCACCGATACCGATATAACCAGGACCCTGAAGAGTCTGAGCCATACGTGGGTCACGGTTCTTAAATGCATCGAAGTAAGACATTGTTGCAAGCTCAGTCTCAGTATAAGCTGTTCCGTCAGCCTTGAGATAGTGGTTTACGAAACGAGTTGTTGCAGACTGCTTGTGGTTCTTGAAGTCGAACTGAATACCATGACGCACCTGTACGATCTCATCACTGTTGTAAGCTCTTGCAAAAATTGTCTCAGTAGGATCAGCAACCTCAAGAACGAAGTACTCACGATAAGAAGCGTTAGTAGCCTTACCTGCAATACCCATTGTATTACCAGTGTAAAGAGACTTCTTGCCGATAACCTTCTCAGCTGCGCTTACAGCCTCCTGGAGGAACCAAGTAGAAGAGATAACCTTACCCTCAAACTCCTGCTCATCCTGAGGAACAAACTCAGAACCTGCATGATATTTACGGAATGTACCCTCAAACAACGCTGCACGAGCCTTAAGTGCCATTGCAGCATTCTTTGATACATGGAAGAGAGGACCGCTACCCCAAGCCTCTGGAAGACGCTCGTAAGCCTTGTCACAATCCTCAAGAACCTTCATCATTACATATCCGCGTGGGTCACGTGGCTTATTCAATGACTCAGTATCAGAAGAACCGATCACATAGTCATAATAAGGCATATCACCATACTGGCGAACCATCTTGAAATAGAAATATGCACGGAAGAAATATGCAACACCATTGTACTTCTCACGAACAGCCTCGTCCTTGCAGTTAACAGACTGCTCAAGAAGGTAGTTGATATTCATAAGCGGAGTGAATGTTCCATTGCTTGTAATGTAACCATTACCATCTACAGATGGAACAGACCAAGACTTAGAAGAAGGTGTTCTTGTACCCTTCTGGAGGGTATTCAACGAGCCTCCCATCATATCATCGCAATATACTTCTGCGATATCAGTATCTTCCAATACGTCTGCATAGAACTTGTTTGTCCACAACTCAAGATCAGACTCAGTTTGGAAGAATGAGGCTGGAGACAACGCAGTCTGAGGAGATTTCGTTAGGAAATCCTCGCACGAAGTCAATGACATCGCAGCGAAAACAGCCAAAATTATATAATTAATCTTTTTCATAATTCTCTTACTTAGAATGTAACATTAACACCAAATGAGAATATCTTTGAATATGGATATGAGCAGTCTCCATAAGCGCTTGATGTAGCAACTTCTGGGTCAACTACGTCTGTCCATTCCTTCATAGGAGACCAGTACCAAAGGTTCTCTCCTGAGAAGTATACTCTAACTTTCTCAACAGCCTTGGTCTTAAGTGGAAGTGTATAGCCTACTGTGAGGTTCTTCAAACGGATGTAAGAAGCGTCCTGGATCCAGTAGTCATTTGTTGTGATGTAGCTAGAAGCTGCCATACGTCCACGACGACGTGGGAAGAGGGCGTTGCTGTTGTCAGCACCTTCCTCATCTGACCAACACTTAGACTCGAAGTTCTTAGGGATGAATGTAGGTCTGTGGTATGAATATGTATTCCAGAAATAGATACAGTTATAATCTGGCATCCAGCTTACCTTACCTACGCCCTGGAAGAAGATTGAGAAGTCGATTCCCATCCACTGCAAATCACCCTTGAGAGAGTAGATATAACGTGGCTTAGTGTTACCGATGATTCTTCTGTCACCAGGATTGTCCAATGTATTGTCACCTGTGTTGATAATGCCGTCACCTGCATCAGGAATACCATCACCATCTGTATCTACTGTAGGAAGATCAAGGAACTTGATATCACCAGCCATAAGAACGTTGTAAGGAGCCTTACCAGCGTAAACACCCTTATTTGCATTCTTATCATTTACGATAGCAGCGTAAGCAGCAGCTTCCTCGTCTGTAGCGAAGAGACCGTCTGTAGTATATCCCCAAACATCACCAAGAACCTTTCCTACATAGTGGTCAGAAAGAAGCTTAGTAGGGTTGTCATACTTTGTAATAACTGTCTTATAGTCACCAAGAGATCCGCCTACGCTGTAAGTGAAGTCCTTACCAGCAAGTTTGAATCCATCCTTCCAAGAAACCTGGATCTCATAACCCTTAGTTCTAAGGTCAGCAGCATTTGTCTTAGGAGCTGCAGAACCATAAACTGAAGGAAGAGTCATAGCCTTAGTAAGCATGTCCTTAGTGTCACGGATAAAGAAGTCAGCAGTAACATTCAATTTATTCTTGAAGAAACCGAGGTCAAAACCGAGGTTCTGAGTAATTACAGTCTCCCAAGTAAGGTCCGAAGATACTGGAACTGTAGCCTGAGCGTAGCTTGACTTAGTTGTTCCGTTAAGAAGAATGCTCTGAGAACCTGTCTTGATAGTATCCCAATAGTAATAGTCACTTACCTGCTGGTTTCCGAGAGAACCATAAGATACTCTAACCTTAGCATTGCTCCACCAGCTCTTGAGAGGCTGGAAGAAAGGCTCCTCAGAGATACGCCATCCGGCAGAAGCTGATGGGAAGAAACCCCAGCGCTGTCCCTTAGGGAAGCGTGAAGAACCATCATAACGTCCAGAAAGCTCTACAAGATAACGTCCTTTCCAGTCATAGTTTGCACGAGCAAAGAAACCGAGAGTACGATATGAAGAGATTGACTGTGAAGCAGCCTCGATGTTATTGAAACCATCCTCATTAGTTGTAAGACCAATGAATGAAAGGTTCTCGCTCAATCCACCCTTCTGAGTGATAGCAAGAGTTGTTGCATAGTAATCATCAAAGTTACCACCGACAGTAGCAGAAACATTGTGATCATTGAATGATCCGTTATAAGAGAAATAAGCATTTGCTATATGACCATCCTGATAGTAACGTTTCTGACGATAGAAATCGTAAACTGAACCGTTTGTAAACTGTCCGACAGCCATACCTGCAGTAGGGTTCTTGTAAAGACCCTTGTTGATGTTGTCGTAAGAGTTTGCAGTTGGAAGAGATCTGTACGCCTCAACGTTATCACGACGCTTGTAAGTGTAATCAGCAATGAACTTAAGACCCTTCACGATGTCAAATGTGAAGCGGTTTGTCATTGTGAGGTAATTTCTTGCTCTTGAGTTAGTGTTACGTCCGTCTGTGTAAGGACCACCACGACCAGAGAAGATAGGAGATGTTGCATCCGCCATATAACCAGGATACATGTTCACTGTACCATCTGGGTTCCATGGAGTAAGCATAGGACCTACGTTCTGAGTGAGGTTCCAAAGGATACCAGTACCAGTATTTCCCTGAAGACCATCCTGCTCCCAGAAACCGCCATAAGAATAAAGCTGACGCTCAAAGCTGAGAGAGTTCGAATATGTCAACCAGTTTGTAAGCTTCGCATCGATCTTACTTCTGAGGTTGAAACCATTGAACTTATCCTCACCTTCGTTATTGAAGAGACCCTCTCTATAGAGGTAACGTCCACTTACGAAGTACTTAACCTTGTCATTACCACCGCGAACTGAGATATTGTGCTCAGTCTCAGGACGTGTACGCTTGAACAAGAAGTCGTACCAGTCGAAGTTAGCAAGGTATACATATGAATATAGACCTGTCTCATCTGGAATAACCCATGGACGCTCAGGATTCTCAGTAACGTCATAACGACGCTCCTTCATCATCTCGATCTGAGCATCTGTAAATGTCCACGCACCGTAACCCTTGAAGTACTCATAGAACTCGTTACAGAGAGTTACATAGTCGTATGAAGATGTGATAAAGTCTGTAGAAGTTGTGTTTGTAGAAACGCTGACGCGGCCGTCATAAGTAATGCTAGCCTTACCAGAGCTACCGTTCTTTGTATTAACGAGGATCACACCGGCAGAAGCCTTTGCACCATAGACAGCACAAGCAGATGCATCCTTAAGTACAGATACCGACTCGATATCATTTGGATTCACCTGACCAAGGCTACCCTCAACACCATCGATAAGGATGAGTGGTGAACCTGAGTTGATTGAAACATTACCACGGATTGAAACCGAGTACTCATTTCCTTCAACTGAACCGTTACCCATTGTAAGGAGGAGTGAAGGGTCAGCTCCCTGAAGTGCCTGGGCAGCACTGTTTACTGGACGGAGTGCAAGGTCTTTTCCTTCAACAACGCCTACAGCACCTGTAAGGTTTACTTTCTTCTGTGTACCGTAACCGACTACAACGACCTCGTTGAGGAAGTTTTCGTCAACTCCGAGTACGATCTGGCATGGGCTTTCAGCCGCACTGTTAAGAGTCACCTCTGTATCCGCCATTCCGATGAACGACGCAACCAAAGTAACTGGGTAGGTTACTCCATCAAGCTCGAAATTACCATTAACGTCGGTAATTGTTCCCTGAGAAGTACCTTTGACTACGACTCCGGCTCCCATAAGCAGTTCGCCGTCAGAGTCCTTAACCGTACCCTTGACAACACTCTTCTGCGCAGATGCCGATAGAGGTAGCAACAGACCGCAGAAGATTGCCATCAGCACAAAACGCCTCATCAGGCCTTTTGTCTTCTTTGAATCATTTCTCATAAGATTGGTTATTAATGAATAGTTATTAGTGAATAGAAAATCTATTTTCTTGTTGGAACTTTTACATAGACAATCAGTGGTCTATGGTCAGATGGATGCTTGAATCCGGTAGCCTCGTCCTTGACAATTGTACCTGTCCATCCGTCTTTGACAACATCAGCATAAGTCACCTGCTTCATCATTGCCGGAGAGCAATACACAAAGTCAATACGGCTGCTTCCGCTGGTCGTAGACTTGAACTCAGCTGAGTGCTGCTGCTTGATCACATCCTTATACGGAGTGTTCTCAAGCACGTAGTCATGTACAAGGAAGCGAGTGTCATCAAGTGAATACTTGTACTGCTCGTTATCAAGAGAAGATTGAGCATTGAAGTCGCCTGCCATAAGCCACCACTCATTTTCCGGGTCCTTACTCTTGGCAATAGTATGCTCACAGATATAGGTTATTTCTTTTAGTCTGTATTTATCACCTCCGTTTTCAGCCTTACTTGCCTCCTGTGCAGCTGTACCGCTTACGCCAAAAGCATATTTCTGAGGCCATGTGTGGAGAGAAACGAAATTGACAGGCTGGTCAGCAAGCATCACCTTGAAGTGACCTGCACCATGAGAAACCACAGAGTCAGCCTCATTACCGATAATCTGCTGAACCACCTCAACCGGATATTTAGATGTGATTACCTGAGGGAAGCGGTCTCTATGTCCTCCCTTACCCCAATAAGAATGTCCATATCTGGCTGCCAGTTCACCCCAACCATCTGGTAGATATACACCAGCATCTGGCATTGCAGTCTTTTTGCCAGTCTGATAGTTTGAACGTGACTCACACCAAATACAAACGTCCGGATCATATTGCTTGACCCATAAAACAAAATTATCGTAATTATTGCCCTGGTCGGACCACATTCCGTTCTGTATGTTCCATACCAAGATCTTAAAGATCTGTCCTGGCTGCTGAGGAACTGTACCTGTAGTTCCTGACTGAACGCTCTTGCAACTGCCGCAACTTACCAGCAGAAAAGACAATGCGATTGTTAGTGTTAGTGCTCTCATTGTGGTTAGCCCATAATAGGGGTCCACAAATGTACGATTTATTTCTCTTTTGGACAATACCCACCCCATCAAAAACCACATTCTACAACAATAAAAGCCCAAAAACCTTGCGATTCTTGGGCTTTCCATTGGAGCGGAATATATTACCAGTGATATACTCTTACTTTATACATGTTAAGGTCACCAATCCAAATGCTTGCATCGATATTAGTCTTGGTCAGATCATAAGTAAATCTGATGTCATTCGATGACCATGTCAACTCTCGTCCCGAGTTAGTAGCATCTGTATACCAGCATTCGCCAGTCTGTGGATTATAATTGACTGATTTGATACCCGATGATTTCTCGAAATGAGGGAGTTTGGTAAACGCATTTTTCTGAATATCATAGAAAGCAGCATACTTTCCTGCAACAAGAAGCGTGTTATCATCAATAAGCGTCATATCATGAAGTCCAGTAACATGAGGGTACGATGAGATTGACTTCTCCAAAGTAAGCTTAGGTGAATTTGTATCCCAATCTGTGAGAGAATACTCATGGATTCTGAGATCACCACAAGCGTACAATCTCTGATTTGCAGGATTCCACACTACTCCATGGGCATATGGGAGTTCAGTAGAGAACAACACTGTATTAGGAGAGTCGATATCAAAGATCTGAACGACATCTCCTCCTTCCGAGCATGCTACGGCTATTCTATTGTTAGGGAGAATTTCTGCAGAGTGCGCATTCTTAGAACCTGTCGAGTACCAAAGGAGCTTCTGAGTCTTGAAATCAAGAAGCACCGCATAACTCTTCGATGATGTCGCAAGTACCTTGGTGTTATTATCAACCAATTTACAATCGTCAAGACGGATCATGTTAGCTTCAGTCATACCCATTCTTGTAGCCTCTGACTTAGCATCCCACTGCCACAAGATAGCTTTCTTATAGCCCTCGTCAATGGCTTTCTGCGCATCAATCAGATAAATCATATTATCACCACAGAAAAGCAACTGGGTCTTTTCACCATCTTCGCTCTCTCCCGCATCAATACGACCACCCATTGTGCACTCAACAGCTTCTTTGGTAGAAATTACAATCTCCTCACCAGCATCGGTAGTGCATGTAATAGTATATCCGGAAGCAAGAGATACTGGAGCAATGACAAACGGAATCCTCACTGCTCTAGATCTGCAATCATATCCCTTCGAATTCTCTACTGTAACAGCAGACTCGGTAGCCTCAACCTTAAAGTCATCATACTTAATGTTTACAGCACCTGCAATCTTCTCATTGGCATTACCCTTAAACACAGCCTTCACAATGCTGTAATTTCCCATATTCACCTGAGCATATACAACAGTGTAGAATGGAGCAAGGGTCATATTCACTACACTTTCATTGTAAGTTGCCTTTCCGATATACACTGGTGAAATCTGTCCATTCTGTGCAGCAGGAATCTGTGTCTTGATCATTCCATCAGCGTATTTAACATCAGCCTCAGCAGGAAAATATCCAAGTAAGCCGGCTCCATTTGATACGTTGGTAAGTCCAACTGTAAATAATGAACTAAAGCCGCTATATGAAAGCGGAACAGCTACAGATGCCTCAACGGCACTGCTCTGAGTGTTATACACTCCGACTTTGTCACCTCTCTGCCAGGTTCTTGCAACAATACCTGCATCAGTATTCAGCGCCTTATCAAAAGAAATGTTCATCTGAACAGCCTTAGCTGGCCCTTCTTCGTTTCCTGGTTCCTTTTCACAAGAAGCAGCCCCCTGCACTAAAAGCGCAAAAAGAGTAAATAAACTTAAGATTTTCTTCATATTGTATTTTATTTAATTTGTTCTACAAACTACATTCTTATAGGCATCTGCGACCTCTGCCGCGGTCGGTCCGGACTTCACCTCAGTCATAAACACACCATCATAATCGAAGTGCATAAGATTAGTCAGGAAATTCGGCCAATCAATTATACCAAGACCCATAAGCCAATGCTTTTCATCTGTCTTATCGTAATCCGAGGCATGTGTCGTTGCGATTCTGTGGCCCACATTATTGAAGAACATATTATGATCTTCAATAAGGAGGTGATTGGAGTCAAAGCACACCATAACTTCCGGGAAGCCTTCAAGCAGTGCCAGCATATCCTCCGATGTGCGTCCTAGACATGTTCTAGGAAGATTTTCCAAACATAGCACCGCACCTGTTTCCTTTGCCACAGGAAACAGTTTTGCAATTGACTCTCTCGCACATTTGATTCTGGCCGCACGGTCTGATTCCGATATCGGCTCCGAACTTGGGTGAAGAACCAGCCTTTTCGGTGCAAACTCACCGGCAAGACGGATCATCTTGGTCATTATCTCCACGTTCTCTGCTCTCTTTGTGTCGTTAAGAACAGATATGTCCAATGAGCCACTAAACGGTAGATGCACTGACCAGACCTCGAGGCCTTTTGTTGCATCTATCACCTTCTTAGTATTACGTGCAAGCGTGTAACACTCATCCTCTGTCTTATCCCTCCAGAAGGTGTTCATTGTCACCTCTATATGCTTGACTCCTGCTGTTATCATTGACTTGGCCTCTGAGGAGCTCAAGCTGCCAAACAAGGCCTGCGAGATGCCTAATTCGTAGGTCTTAGTGTTATCTGCCACATATCCCTCCGTTACGTTCTCAGTAGTTGAAATCGTGCCATCTGTGTCTATTATCTCTGCAATGTATTCAGTAACCCCATTATCAGCTACCATTACAGCGACAGACTGCTGAGACATGGTGCAATCCAAAGGATTATCAAGAGTAAGCGTAACTGTAGAAGAAGATGGCTTGGGAGTCCAAGACTCCACGGATAATCTGATGTCTCCTGCTATCAGTTCCTTATTCTTTGCCCTCACCTTGACCTGCTTGATTATATGATTACTTCTGCCTACCCAAACATTCAGCACCTTATACATTGGCTTCAGAGTAAGACTTACGCCTTGATGTGAGGCAGTATTGTATTTTGCACATCCTGCTTGCAGGTTCATGATAGTACCATCTTGCTCAAGAGGGATATTATATGTTATCTCTCCGGATTTCACCTTTATAGGGGCATCCTCCGGATATATACCGACCAGGGTACTCTCCTTGGCACTCAATGGCAGATTACACATGAATACCGCAGCGGGATTACCAATGCTTATCGGGCTGGCAGATGCTGAAACATTGTCCTGACCGGAGTCGGCAATCAGCACCTTGTCACTCTTGCTCCACGCATGATTGCTCTGAACATAGGTGAGATTCTGATAGTCTGTCATGCTCATGTTCAGCATAATTGCTGACACACCACCAACATTCTCCTCCTCTGTCTTTTGACAAGAAAAGAAGAATGAAACGACAATTGCTATCAGACACCAACGGTTCATTACATTTACTTCATTGCATTGATTTCCCTATCCATAAACTCCAGCTTCTGCTCATATGAGGTTTTCATCCTCGCTATTGCCTCAGCAAACGACAGATCAATATCGCCGTTTGTATCCTTGGTAACAGGCCACATTTTATGATTCAATTCTTCAGAGTTCGCTATCCTGTCAGCTTCTGCCTGAATAAAGGCAGGAATCTCCCTGAATCGATTCTCATGTTTGTTCCATCTCTCCTTAACTGCTGCAACAAACACCGGATCGTTGAACAGAATATCATAATATAAGGTAGACTTGCTGACCCACTCCTCGTTATCAAGACGGAATGTCTTCCAATCAAAATCCCAAACCGGACCAGCTTTCAACTTACCTCCCTTATCCTTATGCATAAATACGCTCTTAGGATGCTTGTTCTCTGTATTTCCTGTAAGCTCCTGAGCTAGCCACCAGTCCGCAAACGAATCGATATCAAGATATTGGGCATATTCCCTGGCTTTAAAGCGAGCCTCATCATACAAAGCCTCCTCAAGGTTGTTTATGTAGTCTCTGAAATATGCGAACTGACTGTCATTAACCTCATCGGGATCCTTGAACATATACGGAAAGTTTTTCTTGACGGACTTGAATTTGAACAACTCGTCATAGTGAGTGTCAATCTCCATCATATAGCCACCGTCAGTCTCATCATCATCCAGTTCATCAATATTGACCCTGTTCTCATCGATTTTAATCTGCTCACACAGGTAATAGTTTCCTACATGAGTGCCATTCAGAACAACCTCTACAAATTCTCCGCGAGGGGTCCACGCAAGGTCCGTCTGCATTGCAATCCTAAAGGAGATATGATTACGAAGCAATGTCCTATCAAGCCAGTTTGCTAGCAACACCCACCTTTTATGCTTAGGCATACCTAGGATTTTAGCCTTAGAATCCAATTTAAGGGCGTAAGGCTTTTTAGGGTAATTCCAGGTTGTGTTTCCTCTACCCCTAACGCCAATTGTGCCGGAAAAATCCACGCTGCAATCTGGGTTATATATTGTAAGGTGCGCTCCTGACAACCAGTCTTCTGTCTTCGGCGGTATCACTGCCGCACCAGGAGTAGTAATAAAGACAACCGGAAGTCCAGAGTGTTTGACATGTATTGTATAGCTGCGAACCTCTCCAACTTCTGAAACAAACGAATAGGTTACTGGCTTAGAAAAATCATTTACTGTCACGCCACTCACCTGTTCAACACCACCAACAGTAACCTTCACTGCATCTGTTTCAAAGTTGAGCGCAAGATTAGGGTTGGTCACGAATGGCGAATGAACGGTTATATATGATGATCCTGCGTCCAAGGTAAAATCTTCCAGGAGCGCAGTAGGATTATTCTTTTTAAGAAAAGAAAGCCCTGACACATTATTTCCTGCATAAGCAAGACTGAAGGGCTCTGATGCGAGAGTCTTTGTTCCCTCGTCTGTAAGTGTAGTAAGGACAAGTCTTACCTTATCCTTATATTTTTCTGCTTTGTTCAAATCACGGATACCCACTCTGTATCTGCCATCTCCAATCTTCTCTACCCCCGCCAGACGGTAGAATATCGGTGCCGTTCCTTGAAAATAACTAATATTGGATTCAACGACCTGAAGTACCATGGCCGTTTTACTTGAAAGGATATTGAACTCGGATGGAGTAACCTTAATCTCAAAATACGCGGTTGTTCCACTACCAAGATACACCCCATTCTCCACCTCAACTTGAATCTGCTGCGGATACGTAGGAGTGATGATTTCTTTCGCGCATGAAAGACAGAATATAACAGCCAAAAATAGAGCCAGATGTCGTTTCATGTTGATTAATATTTTCTAAGATTTTATACCGGCCTTCGGCCTGCTCCCAGATAGGGAGCAAGCCTTGCCGGAAAATATTAAAGAAGTGGACTCTGGATACAGCTGCTTCCGCAGATATCTCCGCCTGGGCCGCCCCAGAACTTACGCTCTCCACCGACAAAGTGACCTACGAGGTATGCATTTACAGAACCTGCACCAAGGTGTCCTTCATAGAAGAATCCGCCGTTATAGTTGTTTCCTCCCATCTGTCTTGCAGCTGGGTCCTTATCATAAGCAGACGAGCTTACTACATTACCAGTAGCCGCGTCAAATACATATGTAACAACTGTAGGCTGTCCTGCTGTGATGTATACATGACCCTGAGTGTCAGCACATGCGTGTGAGTAGTTGTAAACGTTGTTTGTCTGTTTTCCCTGGTGCATATGTGTCCACTCTACCTTTGAAAGGTCTGCAGAAAGAGCATATACGCTACCGTCCTTACTACCGACAACAACAAAGCCGTTAGAGGCAACAACTGGAGCCCACATATTGTTTGTTCCAAAGATCAACTCTCCTGCCTTCTCTCTTGTCTCAAGGTTTACGCTAGTCATACCACCAGATGTAGCTAATGGAATATATGCGTACTTCTTATCATTAGAGACTGCGAAGCCAACAACATCAGAAGGAGCAATTGAACAATCAACAGAAGCGATTTCAGTTCCATTAGCGATGTTAAGGAAGCGTACAGACTTAGCTGTAGACTTGACCGCAACGACAAGGTCATTATTATTGATAAGAAGTGCGTGTCCTGCAGCGCCAAGGCTCTGACTCCAGATTTCACTTCCATCAGCAGCTTTAAGAGCTGCGATCTTACCAGCTGCATCAACAGCATATACGATTGTTCCATCAGCACTTACTGCTGGAGCTGTACTCTTCATGTTACCCATTGTAGTACAATGCCACTTCAATGTTCCATCAGGAGCCACGCAGTAGAACTGACCTGCAGTCTGAGTACCGAAGTAGATGTCACCAGTTACAGGGTTAACTGTAGGAGGGTTATAACTTCCCGCCTTGGCAGCTGGCTGATATCTCCATTTCTCTGCACCTGTTCTCAAGTCGTATGCATAAAGAGCTGTGATACCATTGAATGTAATAGCATAGATAGTGTTTCCATCTGGAGAGAATACAGGATAAGAGCCCTTGAATCCATTATAGTTAGTACCATTCTGAATAAAATCGTTAGTCTCGATGATGCGGTTGCGGAGATTAAGCTGGATTCCTGGCCATGTGATTTCCTTAGTTGAAGTCTTGGCGCTGAGGATAACCTCTTTCTGACCTGCAGTTGTAATAGTCCAAGTTACCGACTCACCAGTCTGTACTGTTCCATCAGGGAACTTCCATGTAATATCAGTTGCATCAGGATAAGCCTCCTTGTTGAAAGAGAAGTCAATAGTCTGACCGATTGCACCTACTGTCGAAGATGTAATATAAGCCATCTTGAAATACACAGTAGTCTTAGCCTCAGGAGCTACTCCCTTAGGATAGTTAGCAACAAGAGTGATCACGTAGTTGTCACCATTAGTGATGCCCTCAATCTTGTAAGATGTTGCATTAGCATCAATAGTCTTGGTTACAAGCTTCGAGTCATCCATCTCAGGATAGTAAGTGAGAGTGTAATTCAAAACGAGGTCTGAAGGCTTCTCCCAAGTAAGTTCGATGTACTGCTGCACCTGATCCTTATCAGCTGTCTTATAGCTAAGAGCAGCAACAGGGATGCGTGATGTAACAGGCTTTCCTGATACTTTGACAACATTAGATATTGCTGTTCCATAGATTGCCTGCACATTGAATGTGTAGCTGAAATCGTTTACAAGACCTGTGATAGTGTAAGTTGTCTCACCGCCTGTAAGGATAGTCTGCTGAACAGAGGCATCATCACTGAATGTAATCTTATAGTCAGTAGGCTCCCATCCTTCTGGAACAGACCATGAAAGGGTTACCTCCTCGTCTCCTGCAACAACATTCAGACCTTCGATCTGATGGCGCGGAGTGTCTGTGTCATTTATAATCTGCTCCTTAACGCACGAAGCGAGGCCAAAGCAGAGAGCTACAGACATAAAAATGTATAATAACTTTTTCATTGTATATCAATTTTAGAAACCAGGGTTCTGCCAGAGGATGCTATTGTCGTTAACAATCTCGATCTGGGCATTAGGAATAGGGAATACAAGGTGGTTCTGGTCTGCACCAAGAATCTCCTCAGCAAGTCCGAGACGAACAAGGTCAAACCAACGCTGTCCCTCAAGAGCGAATTCACGACCACGCTCTGCAGCAAGCTCTCTGATAAATGCTGCCTTGTCAGAAGTTGTGTAAGCCTCAAGTCCTGCTCTCTGTCTTGTCTTGTTGAGATAAGTGCAAGCATCTGAAACTCTACCCTGTTGTGCAAGAGCCTCAGCATACATAAGCACTACATCAGCATAACGCAAGTGTGGGTAGTCATTACCAACCTGGTCAGTGTATGTAGCATCGTATGTATCATTCCACTTCTTCATTGCATAAACAGATCCTGAGATCTTTACATAGTCGTCAATAAGAGTGAAACGGTTATCCTTTGCCTGATCATAGATAGCCTTGAACTCAGCTGTTGGGTTCTGGATATCCTCCTTTACAGAAGTGCTGGCGCTATACCAATATCCGTGACCATTATCATTGCTCTTGTTATAGTAAAGAATAAAGATAAACTCCTTGTTCTTAGCACCCTTGTTAGCGATGTCAAATGCATCAGCTGTAGTCGTCATAAGACCGTAGTTAGTATCCTTCATTGCTTCTGCAAGAATAGCCTCAGCCTCAGCATACTTACCGAATGTAAGATAAACCTTTCCGAGAAGAGCCTGAGCTGCAATTGTAGTAACACGTGCAACCTCTGCGCTTCTTGTTGCAGGAAGATTAGCTGCAGCATAAGTGAGATCCTCAACAAGACGCTGATACATCTGCTCCTCAGTACAACGAGGGATCAACTTTGAATCAGCAGGTGTCTCAACCTTAGTCGCGATTGGAACTCCGCCGAAGCATCTGTAGAGATTGAAGTACCACCATGAACGAAGGAAAAGAGCCTCAGCCTTGTACTGTGCCATCTTACCCTCAACTTCTGCTGGCATGTGGTCAAGAACATCATTACAACGATAGATACCATTGTACCATGCGTCCCAGATATTTTTCATGATAGCATTGCTGGAATTCTCAGCAAAATGTCCGATGTCATAACGGTCCTGTGTAGAAACCGCCATTGATCTGAGGATACACTCGTCTGAACGGTGTGCAAGCTCTGTGATATGGAAACCTGACTGAGTCTTCAATTTAGCGTAACATGCATAAACGCCCTGATTGAAATCGCTCTCAGTCTGATAGAAGTTACCTTCTGTTATACTGTTGCTTGGGTACTGCTCAAAGAACTTCTCAGTACAAGAGATAAGTCCAAATGAAAGAACCGCCAACGCAATTATTGATTTTAGTTTCATATATATTACCTCCTATATATTAAAGATTAAAGCTGAGACCAACTGTGAATGTACGTGGTACTGGATATGAACAGTAGTCCTCACCTGGAGTAAGAGCGTCAGAAGCACGCTTGTTCACCTCAGGGTTATATCCTGTGTAGTTGGTAAGAGTAAAGAGGTTAGATCCCTGGAGATAGAGACGGAGGTTAGAAACCTTAGCCTTCTGGAGCCATCTGTTAGGGAATGTATATCCAAGTGAAAGGGTCTGGAGACGGAGGTATGAACCATCCTCAAGGTGGAACGTAGATGTACATGCACCATTGTTACCAGTTGACTTACGTGTAGCACGGTTGAGTTCACCATAAGGGAAGCGGTTGAGAGCCTCCTTCATCATGTTGAATGATGCCTCCATGTTGCAGAGGTAACGACGCTCAAGGTTAAGGATTTCATTTCCATAAACTCCCTGGAAGTTAGCAACGAGGTCGAAGCCCTTATATCCGAGCTGGAGTCCGAATCCATAATAGAAGTCTGGCATATAGTTACCAACGATCTGGCGGTCATCGTCCTTCTCAAGGATACCGTCACCGTCAGTATCAACGAAACGGAAGTCTCCTACGAGAGTCTCATCAAAATGAGGATAAGTCTCGAGTTCCTCCTGATTGTGGAATACGCCGTCCTGAACCATAAGATAGTAGCAACCTACTGGCTGACCAACCTGAGTGATATAGTAAGCACCTGAGTAAGAAGCAGTCTTGATGATAGGAGCATCCTCATCACCAAGGCTGAGAACCTTATTACGGTTAAGTGAGAAGTTTCCGCTTAGCTCATAGCTGAAGTCACCGATCTGCTTGCGATGAGAAAGATTGAGCTCAAGTCCCTTATTCTGCATCGAACCGATGTTCATATTTGAAGATGTAAGACCAGAAACTGATGATACAGGCACGTCAAAGAGCATGTCAGTTGTCTTCGAATAGTAAAGGTCAACTGTTGCATTCAAGAGACCGTTCCAAAGAGTTGCGTCAACTCCGATGTTGTACTGAGTATTCTTCTCCCATCCGAGGTCATTGTTTGCGATCTGGTTTGGATAAACCTGGTTTACAAGGCCGTTACCAAGGTCAAGAGTTGCAGATCCATAAAGAGCAAGGTACTCTGAGTTACCGATCTGAGCATTACCAGTCTGACCGACAGAAGCTCTGATCTTCATGTCATTTAGCCATGTTGCATTCTTCATGAAAGGCTCATCGCTGATACGCCATCCGAATGAAGCAGCAGGGAAGTAACCCCAACGTGTGTTAGGAGCAAATCTTGAAGAACCATCACCACGGATAGAAGCTGACACCATATAACGACCCTTGTAAGAGTACTGAGCACGAACAAGCCAAGAAGCAAATGTATATGCATACTCGTTGTTAAGACAGTCATCAACAGAAAGGGTCTTACCCTTTGTTGTACGGATCTTGTCGTCACCAGCAAGACCTTCACCTGTAATCGTTGCAGTCTTGATGTTCTGCTTTTCTGCCTCATATGCAGCAATTGCGTTTACAGAGTGATCACCAAACTTCTTGTTGTACATGAGCTGGTTAGAGATATTCCAGTGGAAGTACTGGTTGCTGTTGTATGTTGCATTCGGAGTTGAAGCTACGATACCAACACTTGAAAGACCGTCCTGAGTCTTGTCCTGATCTCTGTTACTGATCAAGTTCTTGACGTTTGCGTCAGGGATGTATGAAGGACGATAGTAGTTACGGTTGTAAGAATAGAAGTCACCACCAAGTGAGAGTTTGTACTCAAGACCGTCGAAAAGCTCGATACCAACATAAGCATTACCGATGAGGTTGATCTTCTCGCGAACATCATCAATCTCTGTAGCAAGAGCTACTGCATTGAGGGTAACGTTTGTCTGAGTATCACCTACGCCGATGTTATCCTCTTTCTTGAAGAGACCCATCATATCCCAGTTATAGCTGCCGTCTGCGTTATATACAGGGTGAACTGGAGGAGTTGTAAGTGCAGCTGCAATTACACCGTCAGCATTGTACTGAGCGTCAGAGTCAACGTAGTTTGTCTTTGAATATGAAGGAGAGAAGCTGATTCCATATTTGAGACGGTTTTTCTTTCCGTCGAGGTTCATTCTAGCACCGAAACGCTGGAAATCAGAACCGATGATTGTACCTTCTCTCTGAAGGAAGTTTGCACCTACATAGTAGTTGTAGTTCTTTGTTCTGGCAGAAACTGACACTGAGTGCTTGTGAGTCTGCGCAGTACGGAAGATTGCATCCTGCCAGTCTGTATCTGTAAGAGTACCTGTCTCATCATAAAGATAAGCAAGGATCTGTGGCTTGATACGAGCATATGTACTGTTACGTGCAGAAGCAGGGTCACCGATAGAACCTGTAGGCTGCTCCTTCAAGTAAGCACCGTTTCTAGCCTCAACATACAACTCAGCCCACTCGTATGCATTAAGCATATCTATCTTCTTTGCTACCTGCGAAAGGCTGAACTGTCCGTCATAGCTTACAACTGGCTTCTCTGAGCTACCGCGCTTAGTTGTGATGAGGATAACACCGCAAGATCCACGTGAACCGTAGATAGCTGCTGCAGACGCATCCTTAAGAACCTCGAGAGACTCAATGTCTGATCCATCGATATTTGCAAATGCACGTGCATCGCAAGGAACGCCATCGATAACATAAAGAGGGTCATTTCCTGAAGTTGCAGACTGAATACCACGTACGCGTACGCTCACGTTACCGTCAGGCTGACCGCCAAGAGTGAGAACCTGTACACCCGGCATCTTAGCTGCCATAGCGTCACGGAAATCCGCTGTAGGAAGTGACTTGAATTCATCTGATTTGATAGAAGTGATGGCTGTAGTGACGTCACGCTTGTTCTGTACACCATATCCGATCACAACAACGTCATCAAGCTTGACAGCCTCTGTTGGCATTACAACATCAGCAACAACCTGATGGTCGTCAAGGGTAATAGTTACTGTTTCATAACCAATGCTTGAAAGTTCTAGAGAAGCATTGTTCTGTTTAAATGTGAGGGAGTATTTTCCATCAAGGTTTGTAGCAGAACCGTTTGTTGTACCAACAAGAACAACCATAGCTCCAATCACTGGATTGCCATCCTGGTCTACAACCTTACCTGTTACTGTTCTTTGTGCTGCGGAAACTTCCTTCACATCCTGTGCATAGACAGATAGAGATGTCGCAAACATTGCTATGACAGCAAACAACGACATCATTGTCTTGAATCTGAATCGTTTCATCATTTTTGTGGTTAGCTGTGTTACTGTTTAGTTCTGAGTGAGAGTGAATGTCTCCGAATAAGTTCCTGCTGTGAAAGTTACAGAACCTACTCTTTTTGCTCCACTTGTGTTCTCTGTGTAGGTCAAGATCACCTCCTGCATACCCTTAGGGCCAGAAGCAGGGCTTACTGTAATCCAATCTACATCAGAAACTGCACTCCAATTAGAAGTCGCTGCAATCGTAACAGGACGAGCGCCGGCCTCTGCAGGTTCACCCTTAGCATCTGGTTTAGTGATGAGGGCTACACTTTCCGGAGTTGTCGAAGTCTCCTGTTTCTGACAGGAAACAAACGTAATGGCAAGAACAGCCATTAGCGCCAGAAAAAGTCTTAGTTTCATTGGGTTAAAAATTATAATTGGGTTAATAGTTTGCGTTATTAGTAACTTACAAAGTTACCCCCCCCCAAATTGAAAAAACAAACGATTTTCTCGATTTTTTATTCTTTTTGTAACTAATTTCCACAAAAAACAAAAACTCCGGAATCCTTTCGGACCCGGAGTCTATTGTGTGCAGCTTTACGCTGCTCTATCTGCAGAAAATTACTCTGCTGCAGGTGCCTCAGCTGCAGGAGCAGCCTCAACAGCCTTCTTTGAGCTACGACGAGTAGTCTTCTTAGCTGGCTTCTTTGCAGATGCAAGAGCTGCCTCGTTGAAGTCTACAAGCTCAATGATAGCCATATCTGCACCGTCACCAAGACGGAAACCAGTCTTCAACACGCGAGTGTATCCGCCTGGACGATCAGCGATCTTCGGAGCGATAGTGCGGAAAAGCTCTGCAACAGCATACTTATTCTTGAGGTAGCTGAATACAGTACGACGTGAGTGAGTTGAATCGTCCTTAGACTTTGTGATAAGCGGTTCAACATACATCTTGAGAGCCTTAGCCTTAGCTACAGTAGTCTCAATTCTCTTATGCTCGATAAGAGAGCAAGCCATGTTAGCAAGGAGGGCCTTACGATGACCACTCTTACGTCCAAGGTGGTTGATTGCTTTATTGTGCCTCATACTTAAATGTTCTTTTTCTTAGGTTCGATATTATACTTTGTAACATCCATTCCGAATGAGAGCTTCATTCTCTCTACGAGGATATCGATTTCGTTGAGTGACTTTCTACCGAAGTTTCTGAACTTCATGAGCTCAGCACGTGAGTAAGAAACGAGGTCAGCGAATGTGTCGATATCTGCAGCCTTCAAACAGTTGTAAGCTCTTACTGAGAGACCCATGTCTGAAAGCTTAGTGAGAAGAAGATGTCTCATGTGGAGTGACTCCTCATCAAGCTCCTTAGACTCTGACTCGATAGCGCTCTCGAGAGAAAGCTTCTTGTCGTCTGTGAATAACTTGAAGTGATAGATGAGGATGTTAGCAGCCTCCTGAAGTGCAAGGTTCGGAGTGATAGATCCGTCTGTTACAATCTCAAGGTTGAGCTTTTCGTAGTCGGTCTTCTGCTCTACACGCCAGTTCTCTACAGTCCAGTTAACATTCTTGATCGGAGTGTAGATTGCATCCACTGGAATAGTTCCGATTGGAGCATCTGCGTCTCTGTTCTCATCAGCAGGAACGAAACCACGTCCCTTGCCGATAGTCAGAGTCATTTCGATCTTAACTGAAGGCTCGAGAGAGCAGATGTGTAGTTCAGGGTTAAGCACCTTGAAAGAAGACAATCCCTTTGAGATTTCCTCTGCAGTAAACTCCTGTTTGCCGCTGATCACGATGTTTGCTGTCTCAGAATCAACAGTCTCTACCATTCTCTTGAAGCGTACCTGCTTGAGGTTGAGGATGATATCCTGCATACCCTCGATAACGCCTGGGATAGTAGCGAACTCCTGATCTACGCCAGAAACCTTGATCGATGTGATAGCAAAACCCTCGAGTGATGAGAGAAGGATACGACGCAATGAGTTACCGATTGTCTGACCGTAGCCAGGCTCCAATGGTCTGAACTCAAAACGACCTACTGTCTCAGTTCCTTCAAGCATTATCACCTTGTCAGGTTTCTGAAATGCTAAGATTGCCATATAAATTCTTGTTAAGGTGTTAATTATTACTTAGAGTACAACTCGACGATAAGCTGCTCGTTGATAGTCTCAGGGATCTCTGTTCTAACAGGAGTGTTGATGTACTTTCCTGTAAGAGCCTTAGCGTCGAACTCAAGCCAAGAGTACTTAGCTGCAGATGCTACGCTGTTAGTGATCACCTCAAGGCTCTTTGATCTCTCGCGAACTGCTACAACATCACCTGGCTTAACGTGAGCTGAAGGAATGTTGCAAACAACACCATTAAGAGTGATGTGAGCATGAGAAACGAGCTGACGTGCTGCTGCTCTTGTAGGAGCGATACCCAAACGGTATACGATGTTGTCGAGACGTGACTCAAGGAGGATGATAAGGTTCTCACCCTTCTGTCCCTTCATACGAGATGCTTTCTCGTAAAGGTTACGGAACTGTCTCTCGAGAAGACCGTAAGCATACTTAACTTTCTGCTTCTCCTTAAGCTGAGTACCATACTCAGACTTCTTCTTACGCTTGCTTGCAAGTCCGTGCTGTCCTGGAGGATAATTTCTCTTCTCGAAATCCTTGTCAGCGCCGAAGATAGGCTCGCCGAACTTACGTGCGATTTTTGTACTTGGTCCAGTATATCTTGCCATAGTAATCTAATTCTTTAAAATGTTACACAATTAAACTTTACGACGACCCTTAGGACGGCAGCCATTGTGTGGCATTGGAGTAACGTCGATAATCTCTGTAACCTCGATACCTGCACCGTGGATAGTTCTGATAGCAGACTCACGTCCAGCACCAGGACCCTTAACATAAGCCTTTACCTTGCGAAGTCCAAGATCGTAAGCAGTCTTTGCTGCATCCTCTGCTGCAACCTGAGCTGCATATGGAGTATTCTTCTTTGAACCTCTGAAACCGCTCTTACCAGCAGATGACCAGCTGATAACCTGACCGATATTGTTAGTGAGGGTAACGATAACGTTGTTGAAGGTTGATGAAATATGAGCCTCGCCATAAGCTTCAACCTTAACAACTCTCTTTTTAGTTGATGTAGTTTTCTTTGCCATAATCATCTAATTATTTAGTAGCCTTCTTCTTGTTTGCAACTGTCTTCTTCTTACCCTTTCTTGTACGGG
>JAFYVM010000052.1 GCA_017549145.1 Bacteroidales bacterium | reverse complement strand
AGGACCTACGGTCATAATTGCAAATGTAAATAAGATTATCTGAAAAAAAGTTTCATATACTTGAGTTTAATATATAACGCACGTATAAACCTGATACTTCCTTATAGATGCAAAAACAGACATTGGCGTGACGCACAAATTCCGGTTTATCTACTATTCCTTGTTAGGGTGCTGTTTGCTCTTACTTCTGATATTTACGCTAAGAATAATCATAGTGATTATTACACCCTGAGTGATTGATTTGAATATGTTTATATTATCCAGAGAAAATAGGATATCAATCGTGATTACTACAATCAGAATCGCAATATAAGCTATTACCTTTTTCATCGTCACTTAAAGTTAATAGTACAATATTATTATCAATTTTACTATTCATTATTCTCTTTCAGATATTCTTGTCTTGATTTCTATCTGATCAATGAATTTGCGAGAGATCTTGGAGCCTTTTCTCTTTTGACATCACTCGCAATGCCGAACACAGCTATAATAATACAGATCGCCAGGAAAACCCAGTTGAATGTCTCGAGTTCACCTTTTACAGCATTGACAACAGTGTACGTTGCAATAATTCCAAGTGCACCAATAAGAGAAAGTAGTCTGATAACCTTGAGTGTTTTCATAATTCCGGTATTTTTAAGATGCAATGTTATATGCAGTAATGATCCAGCAGCACAACTGAGCGATCATCAGTACAGTAGAAGCATTTCCGGTCTTGCGATATTTTCTATACTCAAGAAAATATACTCCTAGTGTGCAGTAAATTGGAATGTTATCAAGAAGAGAATATCCTGACCATTCTGTTGCAGCATAATAAATCAGAAAAGCTATAATCGCTGTAGTTAAGCCGCAGAACCACAGGAAAGCAGCTTTGCTGTAAAGGATTTTGCTGATTGTTTCTTTCATGACAATAAAGTTAGTGTTATTTTCCATAATTTTCCATGCTACCGTATCTCTGCTCAATATAATTCAGCATAGAAGAACTTACAGCTGCAGTTTGAGAAATTACAACATTAATCTTTTGCTGAATATAGTACAGTAAATCAGGCTCGTGATATTCGAGGGCCTCAGTAACACATATGGTTACATCATCGATGTTAATTCCGTTGATAGTTTTATAGGTAACTTCTGCAACTTTGTCGCACAATATATTCAGTACTTTGAACTAAATCGCTGGCTTCTTCTTTGGAAATGGAATTTCTGACTTCATTATTAAGAAATCCTGTATTTAAAGTATTTACACCCAGATGTGCGATTCGCTGACCATATTGAATGATGTCAGTAGTCATTGTTGAATTAAGCATATAAGTGTAGATTTAATTCATTGATTTTTACGTAAATGGCTTTTCATCTATTTTAAAAAACAGGAAGGAGTACTCGCGGATACTTAAATTATAACTTGTACAAATTTATATAAATGTTTTATTGATAGGCTTGAGTTTTGGAAAGTCAACTATATATCGGTAATCCGTCGATTTCCGATACCATAGATTTTCATGCATTTTTCGATGGTAATCTGTTCGTTGGACGTAAAGTATTTTTCAAAACATGCACAAGCTATCTTAAATTGCCCTTTTCTCCTATCTATCGTGTCCTGGTAATACAAAGAATTCCATTCATCTCGTATAGCGCACAACCTTGAATATACGTTGTTGATTTCTCCGTCATAAATGAGTCCTGGCTTGGACTCTGAGTACTTTTCTTTAACGCATCGCAAATCTTTCAATGCTTTTTCTTTCAGTATATCCCTAGCTGATTTTTTAACCTCATCTGACAGATCTTTAATCTTCTGTTGTACTGAATTTTCCATAACTATAGAATTTCTCGTGCGATCCATGCACATGCCTCCGCATCGGCCAAAGCATGGTGATGGTCATCTAAATCATAACCGCATGCTGCGGCGACTGTCGGAAGCCGATGATTGTCCAAAGTCTCCCCAAAATGCAGTCGGGATGCAGCTAGTGTATCATGAAATACAAATTCCGGATAATCCATCCTATAACAGCTGAATACTGCGCGAAGACATCTGCTGTCGAAACTGGCATTATGCGCAACTAACGGAAGTGCATCCGAATTTCCTGCTGTGTCTTCTGAAAGAATTTCCAGACCATCAAGAAGCTTATTCTTGAGCCTCTCCCATACGAAAGGAAACACCTCAGCATCATCAGTGTCTTCATGGCCTAGTCCGTGAACTTGCTGGCAGAACCACTTATAATAGTCCGGTTCCGGCTTTATCAGACTATAAAATGTGTTCACAATCTCTCCATCCCTTACCAATACTGCACCTATACTGCAAACACTTGACGGACACTCATTTGCTGTCTCGAAATCAATCGATATAAAATCCTTCATCGTCTATTCCTCCTCATCCGGAATATCATTATACATCTTGACTGTTTGTCGAAGCTCATCTGCAATCTCCTTACGGAGCCATGCCGGACTCATGACCTCTACATACATACCCTTTGAGAGCAACTCCCTGACAAAATCAAATGTCGGCACCAGTCGGTATCTGAATTCTGTATATCCGTCGCCGGATTCGCATTCTTTCTGTGAATAGTGGAGGGGGAGAGTGCGATAGTACTTGACCTGATCTTCTGATACTCTTATGATGACTTCCTCTACAGGGCCATTGTCGAGGATCACTCCGAAGAGTTTTCTGAATACTTCTTTCGGTTCGAATCCTTTAGGCAGTTTGAAAGAAGTTTTCGTCTGTTTCAGGTCAAGTACTCTATCAAGAGCATAGATCCTAGGCTCCTTGTAGGCTTCACTTTTTGCAAGCATATACCACCTCTGCTTGAAAAGTTTAAGACAGTATGGTGATACATCGTAGGCATGGGAGGTGTTCTTCCAGAAACTCTGATATGTCATGGTAAGTTTCTTTCCATCCCTCATCGCAGCCATGATGTCAGGAAGCCACTTCTGACTTGACGGAATATCCTCGCAGATGATTCTGTCGCGGAGGTCCGCCCCTTCATTCATTATGCTGTTGAGTGACAATGACTGAAGCATCCAGTTCTTGAGAGAGTCGGACTCCACATCCTCCTCATTTGATAGAAAATATCCAAGTGAACGGTCACATTTGATTTCGATACCGAATGTTTCAAGAATTGCATCCTTGTGGTTGAAGAATGTCCTTTCACTCAGTCTTTCACCATTGGGATTCAGTGAACTACGTTGCCATGCGCGGTTTATCTCTTCAAAAGAAATATGTCCGCTTCTTTGAATCAGGTCAATCAGCCAGATGTACCTATTGAAATAATTTCTAGCCATAATGTTTGTGCTTTAATATTATGATGCAAAGAAAGTTCTTTCCACTGCCAAATTTAGGCAGTAAAAAGAACTTTTGCTAGAAAATCAAAAAATTATTTATTTGAAGTCGCGTATAATAGACGTTAGAATATTGTCTAAATAATCAATAAACTCGTCCGGTTTATTAATTATATCATTCATCGTAGATAAATCCCAATTTCTATATTTGTTAAGATAGCTATATCCATATGGCCACCATTCATTTGGCTTTGATTTGAGGATAGGTAGTTGCTTAGTTTGTATAGTATAAGTTCTATTGTCAATATGCTGTAAACCCACTATCATTTCTGTCCAAGGTGCTGATTTCGATCCTTGAAATTGAAAAGAAATACTCCAATTTTCTGTTGCTCCGTTAAATTTAAAACCGCAGTATTGTTCTTTAGGACTAAAATTGGTAATAAGAGATATTTCTTTTCCATATCTGCCCCTTAAACTCTCCAGAAGAGGTATAATGTGTTTCTTGACGACATGCATTTCAATTTCACCCTGCATTTGGATAATCTGATTAGTTGCACTAAGGTTACTAATCAGTATCTTCATTAATTCATTGTTAGTTTCTGCATCCATATCAATTGTATTTGTCAATTCTTTTATGTGTTGAATATATTGAGTCAGGGTCTCTCTTATAAGTGGCTTATCTATCGTAATATTTTTGCAACTAGTCAGCCAAGCAATGATATGCTCACTATATGATATTGGAATATAACTGACCTTCTTGCTGGATTCATCATTCGGATCATGCTGATCAAGAGTCAGATAAATGATTTTATAATTATCTGGATAACGCTCTTTGGCATAGGTTTCATATCTTGACAATTGATTGTACTGGTCTTGGGCATAGATTTTATTTTCTATGATAATCGCTTTCTTGGAATCATGTATGAGAATATCTATTCTTCCTGTATATTCTCCTTCTTTTGTTTTAATCGAGAAAGCGTGTTCAGTTTCGACCACAACTCCATCTTTGTCTGCAAACTCAAAATTACATAATCCATTAGTCTTAAGGAATTCATCAAGAAAATCCATCCCTTGACCGTGTGTGCCGCACGGATTGAGAAACTCGGCAAGTATTGAAGAATGCGTTACCTCATAATGATTGACGCCGCATACTTTGAAGATATTAAATGATTCACCTCGTCTGTATTTTTCGTGTTGGATAGCTTTTTCTTTGCTGACCAGCACTTGAACTTGCTGCAATAAACTCTGAATCTTTGCTAAACCAGTATCCATGTAGATAAGTATTTAATCACATCAAATTTAGTAATTATTTCCATACCCTTTGACTTTTGTATGGAATGTACCTTGAATTAATTATTCCTGCCAGCTTTTGACAATATGAGAGCATAGCTTTGCGGCAAGATCAAACAACAGAGATAAGTATGGAAGACAGGGTAGAAGGCAATGTGCTATTGTCAATTGTAAATAAGTGTGTCGGATTGATTTCAAAAAGGCATGGGGTGGATATCGATATTTATTCATTGCCATTGGATGATCCAAAGGTTTATGATCTCATTAAAACAGATACTTCCTCCGACGTATTAGGACTGGAATCCCTCAGGATGCATGCTTGTGTCACTATGGTCGAGCCGAATGAATTGCGTCATCTGATAGCACTGCAGTCGTTCTTGAAACCATGTATGGCGCAGAAGTTTTCTGAATACTATAAAAACAAAGAGGAACCAGATAATATCGAATATTATTCGGATATAGAAGAAACCATTCTGAAAGAAAGTTATGGAGTACTTTTGTATTGCGAACAAGCGGTAGATCTGATTCATCAATACTCGAAAATACCTATAGATATATCAAATACGATAGTCAAATACATCCGTAAAAATATGGGAGAGGAACTTGACATATAGAAGCCTTTCTTCATCTTCGCTACACGGATGAAAGGTTATACTAAATCAGAAGCCGAACATATCTGGGATAGAATCAAGACAGCAGGAGAGCACACAATCCATAGAAGAAACGCTGCATATGATGCTATGGTTATCTATCTATGTTATTGGTTGAAAGCATATTATCCGGAAGAATATAAAGATGCGCTGGTTCCACTTGTTTATGCTTAATTAACTAAGAGGCAAATTAAGAAATACGTTAATATTTTCTAACTTTTCAGTCTGGGCGGGATTCCGCTGCAAGGACTGCTCACGCAAGAAGTTCTGTGGAGATCCGATTATTCCATAAATTTCCCCACTGCCTGATTTTTACAGTCTGAATATTTTCCTTTGCATTCAACAAACAAAACGAATCATGGAAAATATCAGAACAATGGAATGTCTCGAACATATCAGATATAGACCTAGTATGTATATCGGACAAATTGGTAACGGGTACTCGCCAGGTGATGCAATCTATACGATGTGTAATGAAATTCTTATGAACTCCATAGATGAACATCTAGCTGGGTTTGGCCAATCAATAATCCTGGATGTGCAAGAAGATATGGTGAAAGTGAGGGATTTTGGACGTGGAATCCCATTTGATAAAATATTCCGATCTGCTACCGACCCGAATACTGGCGGAAGATATGATAGCGTGGAATACAAGAAGACGGTCGGATTGAATGGGGTGGGATTAAAAGTCACGAATGCTTTATCCACGCATTGCATCATTACTTCATTTCAGAGTGGAGAATATCTGTCGCTGACTTTTTTTAAAGGTGAGCTAATCAGTTCAGACAAAGGATTGACAAGTGAGGATGATGGACTTTGTGTGGAATTTGTACCCGATAATGAGATTTTGAGTGAATACACCTTCAGAATGGATATCTTGAGGGATATTGTTTATGATTATTGCTGTTTGCATAAGGGATTGAAAATAACTCTCAATGGTGTAGAATACGTATCGCAGAACGGTCTGCTGGATAAACTAGATAAAATATTGCATCATCCATATAGATATGCTCCGATCCATATATGCGATGAAAGATTCGAGATTGCCTTCACCCATATAGATGCTCCAGAAGAGCAAATCATATCTTATGTAAATGACCATCATACAGGAAACGGCGGAACTCATCACGAGGCTTTTTGTAAAGCTTTAGCATATGTTTTATCCAAGTATTTCAATAAGAAAATTACACAGGAACATTGCAGCAAGGGACTAGTTGCAGTAATAAAGGTTAGTATTCAGTGGCCCAGTTTTGCGAACTGCTCTAAGGATACACTTGCCTCTTCTCATATGTGGTATGATGCAGACGATAACCATGGGCCGACCATATATGAGACCTTTAAACATACTCTTCTGAAAACCATGACAGACAATAAAGAGTTGTTCGCTAACCTTGAAGGAATATGGGAATAATCAGAATGAAGATCCAGGCTCTTGACTGGACTATGGGTGAGGTAGCAAATGTTTTTGTCGGCCTGAAAGGAGGTGAGTGCATGATTGATTGGGGCGATGGGCATACTTCTGTATTTCAAGCTCATCCACGGGAAGTTTATCCTCAGTATGAGTCTCATGTGTATCCCAGCAAGTGCAAGACATCAGGAGATAACTTTGATGTAGTAATCACTTCTACTGAAGATAATATTATGTTTCTGAATACGGGCTGCATTGATATGGCTATTCTAGATTTGGATTTAACTCAGTGCCCCGAACTTGTAAGGCTTGATCTGACACGCCCAGTGAAAAGTCTGGATACGCGATTCAATAAATCTCTGAAAGAGTTATCAATCTATAATGCTCAGGGAATAAGCATGGACCTGTCACAGAACCAGGCATTGGAGCAGATAGAAATCAGAGGGTATGATAGTCGCCGGTTGGATATATCCAAATGTGATAGATTGTGGTATCTCGATTGTGGCAGCTGTAAGATGGAAGAAATTGCTATCAGCAATAACTCCGAATTGAAAGAAGTCATTTTCTGGTACGATTGTCCTTTGAATGAAAAGTCATTGCGCTTTGTCAGGAGAACTGTAGAAAGGAATAACGGGAGCATTAGTGTAATTGTTTATTAAAGTCATAGTTATGAGACGCTATAGAAGGGATATATACGATTCTAACATCGATATGTTGGATATATCCGGGGATGTGCTTGATCTGCTCAAGAGACGCCATGACATTACTGCTGATGAGTATACACTCTTAGATCTGCTGCTTGGCCTCAGGTCTTGGGCTTTGAATAATCTCTTCGATAATCATTGTACTGATGAAGAAGTCAGACGTTTTGCAGCCGTCAATGAACAACTGTTTAATATGACGCAGCGGATGTACGAAAGGACAAGAATGCTGAATGATTTCATAAAGACGATGCCTCTTCACGAAAAGGATGATGGTGCCACCTCCGTGCTGGAATTGGAAGATGACGGAACCACATGGGCAGAAGCATGGCTCTGCCATCCTGAACTGGATCACCTGGTGATATGTCATGCCGTTCATAGACACTCTACTTGAATCTTGATTAGTGATAAGCGTATATTTGCATCTTTAGCAGAATTCACTAATTTTGTTAAATGCGGTCATTCTAGAGCTTAAATGAAATTTGTGGCTATGACTTTATATATCAATGAGTTACGTCCTATCCCCGGAACGAGTGATCTAAATACTTGAATATCAATAGGTTAAAAGATTTTGAAATGGTAATTTGAATAAGAGTCATGCCCGACTTGATCGGGTATCTCATAAAAAGAAAGCTCTCCGCACATGCTTTGATTGTTTTGCTACAGGGAGCTTTATATATATATGAATCCAAATTTGTCCACAAAATAGGCAGTTATGTGGACAAACACTATCAAATCAGGTGGTTTCTCCACGGAAACCGGGTTATGGTGGACAAAATATGAATTGGTATGTTAATTACCTTTATAGAAAAATATATTTCAAGATAAATAATATGGCGAGAATATACATTCCTGGTGAGAGCTTCTTGAAATTACCGCAAATTGTATTGATTACAACATAGCTGATGATTCCTATAAGAATTCCTTCAGCGATAGAGTATGCAAGAGGCATCAATATAATTGTTATAAAACCAGGAATAGCTTCGCTCATATCTTCCAGGTCAAGTTCTGTTACGGACTTAAACATCATAAGTCCAAGAATGATGAGAATCGGAGCCGTTGCAGCAGCAGGTATTGCAAGAAATATTGGAGATAATATCAAGGCAACTCCGAAACATAGGGCTGTAGCGAGAGCAGTAAGTCCAGTCTTACCACCTTGGAGTGCTCCTGTTGAACTTTCAATGAAGGTACAGGCAGCTGATGTACCCAGCAGACTGGAAGTGATAGTACCTAGTGAATCTGCTATAAATAATCTGTTTATGCCGGCAATTTTTCCATCTTTATCGGCAAATCCTCCCTTCATACATACTCCTATTGCGGAACCTGTGAGGCTGAACAGGTCTATACATAGAAATGACAGGACTATAACCAGCATATCTATTGTCAAGATCTTATCAAACTCAAATTGGCAAAAAATAGGGGCAGGTGAGTGCGGAAAAGATATAAGACCTTGATAATTGGTCAACCCCATAGGTATGCCGATTATTGTAGTAATAAGAATGGCCCACAACATTCCTCCTTTTATCTTCTTTACTACAAATAGTGCGGTTATTATAAGTCCTATGATAGTCAGAAGACCACTACCTTGTGTAATTGATCCGAAAGTTACTAAGGTTGAATCATTTCTGATGATAATTCCGGCATTCTGCAGACCGACAAATGCTATAAATAATCCAATGCCTATTGTCAACGACTTTTTGATAGTGTTTGGTATTATATCTACTATGGCTTCACGGAGTTTGGTCAATGTCAGAAGCAATAGAATGATTCCCTCGATAAGAATAGCTGTGAGAGCAAACTGCCATGAATATTTCATCGAAATACACACAGTAAACACAAAGAACGCATTAGGACCCATTCCGGGAGCTATACCAAAGGGCATTCGTGCTACAAAAGCAACCAATAATGTGCTGATTAAAGCAACGAGGGTCGTGGTAGTGAATACGGCACCTTGAGGCATTCCCTCTAAAATGCCGAACATAGAGGGATTTACAGCTAGAATATAAGACATTGTAAGAAAGGAGGTTATTCCTGCAAGAACCTCTGTCCTCCAATTTTGTCTTTTAGGATCAAATCCCAATAGATTACATATTTTAGCCTGTATAGTTGCCATATATATGGTTATTAGTACTCGATTTTGTCAGTCTTTTCATCCCACTTTCTAAATGCACGGAGAGCATTTGATCGCATAAAATGTTCACATTTGATGGAACGATCTTCATATTTAAGCTCGAGCTGGTCGTAAATGAATGAATCGTCGAAGTTAATAGCCTTTGCATCATCCTTTGTGTTGCCATAGCAAATTCGGCTGACCCCAGCCCAATAAAGGGCGCTGAGACACATAGGGCAAGGTTCGCATGAACTATATACTGTACAACCAGTCAATTGAAATGTTCCTAGTTTTTTACATGCGTTCCTGATAGCCATCACCTCTGCATGAGCTGTAGGGTCGGAATTAGGCACAACTCGGTTTGCACCAGTTGCAATTACCTCTCCGTCTCGCACTATCACTGCACCAAAAGGACCACCACCAGCATCAATATTTTCTATTGACAAATTAATGGCCATCTCCATGAACTTCGCATCTTCTGCTGAATACTCAGTCGTTTCTTTCAGACATTTATCTAATTTACTCATAATAATTCTTGTTAATATCTTTCCTGCAAATATAGCACATCGATCAGTTCTGATCCATGTAAATAATCACTTTTTATATCATTCTTTTATTAGTATAGAATCCTTGTTGTAGAATTTGAGTCTTGCAAGGATTAATGCGACACTTGCAAAGGACCACACTGCTGCGAGTATGATGAATCCCTTTGAAAGCCCCATGGTGTCTCCGATAATTCCCAATATCCATGGAGCGAGTGCTCCGATGCTGAAGCCGAATAGAATCATGATGGCTGAGGAGAGGGAATAGTATTTCGATGAGATCACATCATAAAGTACAGGATATGTAGCACATTCGAACAGACCACGGAAGAGACCGAATCCAGCAAGGGAAATGCAGACGATAATCATATTCTGAGAGATTCCCATCAGTGCCACACATGGAGCTGCGAGCAATATGCCTGTTACTTGTAACCAAAGTCTGTTTGCTCCGCTCTTTCTTTTGATGACAATCCTGTCAGCGATTGTACCACCGATCATAACGCCAGCGAATGCTGTGATGTTAGTCCAGAACATGGAGTGAAATCCAGCTGAAGCTGTGCTGAGGTCAAAGGTCTCCTTTATATATTTAGGCATCCAAGTCAGGTAGCCGGTGATAGTAAAAATTACGCAAGTAAATGCTATTAACATGCAGATGGCAGTCGGAACCCTAAAGAAAGCAGACAGTCCATCTTTAAATGAAGGCTGCTCAATCTTCTGAACAGGGGCAGCAGTCTTCTTATCCTTAAGACGGATCGCCATCCATCCTGTAAAGAGAACTCCCAATCCTCCGAAGATGTAGCATGCATACTGCCATCCGAGATGGTCTGCTATGTATCCGGCGAGAACACTGCATACGACCACTCCTATATAGCTGGATGTCTGATGGAAACTCATCGCTCTGCCTCTTGTTGTCGAGTCATGATATTGAGCTATCAGTCCCATATATGTAGGGCCGAAAATACCCTGTCCGACTCCCATTCCTACGCACCTGAAGATAATGAAGGAAACAATACCACCGGCAAAGCCTGTAAACAGGGTAGCAGAGCTGAAAATCAATGTGCTGAGGATGATCATTTTACTGCGGCTCAATCTGTCGGCATAAAAGCCGGCAAATGGCACGACAACAGCATAGAATACATTGAAAAGGGCAGCAATAAATCCCATTGTGCTGTCGCTGGCACCGAACAATGTCTGAACCTGCGGCAGGACAATGTTGAATGCCTGTCTGTCACCTTGATTCAGGAAGAATGCAATCCAAAGCAGGATTACGACCTCCCATTTATAGAATGGTTTGCTAGTATCTGTCGATATTTTCATCTTTTCTCTTATTATATGCTTGCTTTATATGCTTCAATAGCCTCTCTTGCATTGCCATACTCCAGCAGGAGGGCTTTTGCTTTTTCGTAGTCTTCAATACCGGTCTCTTCCATCACCATACGCGTGCCCCTGTCAACCAGTTTCTTATTGGTGAGCTGCATATCTACCATCTTATTTCCATGCACATGACCAGTAAGTATCATTACGGAAGTGGATATCATGTTAAGGATAAGCTTTGTGGATGTTCCTGATTTCATTCTGGTGCTGCCAGTCACAAACTCCGGTCCTACAACTGACACAACTGGAATGTCGCATGCGGCTCCAAGGGCGCTATTCTCGTTGCATACGATACAGCCGGTAAGCATACCGATCTCACGAGCTTTCTTTACTGCTCCGATTACGTATGGCGCCGTGCCACTTGTCGATATACCTATAAGGGTATCCTGAGGTGTCGGATTGTATGCCATAAGATCAGCCGCTCCCAACTCTGCGTTATCTTCAACGCCTTCAATAGCATTGCGGAAGGCCGTATCACCACCTGCTATTATTCCGATGAACTTGTCATAAACGCCATATGTAGGAGGGATTTCTGCTGCGTCAACGACACCTAGACGTCCCGATGTGCCGGCTCCAATGTAAAAGATTCGTCCACCCTTTTCTACGATAGCCTTCACGAGCGATTCTATTGCTGGAATAGCTTCCTTGACAGCTATTGCGACCTTATGATCCTCAGTGTTCATATTAGTCAGAATCTCGAGAGGAGACATATTCTCCAAGTCTGTGTATAGTGAATTCTTTTCCGTTGTTTTCATATCTTTCTTATCTATCTGAAGTGGTCGTATTGATTCCTTGCAATGAGTCCCATCGTCATACGCAGATTGATTTCCGATACGGGTATATAAACAGGGGAGTCAGCTTGACAGATGATCTGGTCAACCCCAAGAAATCCTTCATAATGTCCTACAAGAGTGTCAGCAAGGATAGCTGTCAAATTCTCGCGGATAGCAATCAGCGTGTCACGTGGGATATATCCGGTAATCATATCTTCAATCTCCTCGTTACTTGCAAGGATATTTTTGCTGTAGGCACCATTCCTGGCTTCGAAGAGTGAATAACCGATAAAATCAATGCCTTCATGATGGCATTCGAAGAGCATGGCACACTCCTTTATTATCTCAAATCGTCGTTCAACAATGACAGATCCCTGTTTGTCAAGTGTCCTCCTGCACCATCCTTCGTCGCTCTCGGAAAGCTTTTCTCTGATAAAACGGATCCCTTTGCCGCTGCCGGACATCGGTGACTTTAGCACAGCACTTCCATTGGCAGATATGAACTCATCTATCTCATTGACACTAGTTGCAACGATTCTGTAATCAGGCCCAAGCACCTGTGGATCCCCGCACCATAGGCGTGAATGCACATCAAGGGCAAATTCACGTCTTGAGTGTGTGCGTATGAACTGCAGTTCTTCTTCAGAAGGTAGGGCTGCAGGATCAATGCCCTCATTGATCAGTCGTTTCTTCAGAGAGTGATTCCATCCCCAAGGGATAATCTGTCTGCGTTGCTTGTTGGGGCGCTTAAGATTTTCGGACAGATCTATGTTATCTTTTGCAAATCCCACAGCAGACCTTGGGGGAACGAAGTTCTCGTCCCCGTTGGCAATGCACAGGTCATGCTCAGGATTGAATATATAGATCTGATCTTCTCTCATAATACACTATTCCACCTTCTCTAAAGTCATGCAGTCAACCACAGAAATCACCTCTGTCTGATTTCCGAATGTAATGACATTGCTGCCTTTTTTAAGATTGACTAAATATGAAACGCTTGTCATTCCTTCGCCTTGTATGGTCGCACAATGTTTCTTACCGTTTACAAGAAGTTCTGCTGCCGTGCCATCATTTGCCTTGCAATGTACTGTAACAGCATATTTGCCGCCTTTTGTGCAATATACATCCTTCCATGTAAGGTTTTTGTCCGGATGGCCTCCGATATCAGATGCGACTGCACAGCATGATGCTCCTTCGTACGGATCATATGTCACAGTTCTCTTTTCTGCTATGCCTGAATATGCTGGCACATATGCCCATTCTGCTTCATATATCTGTGCATCTACGCGTTTTCCTTCCACCCTTAGCAATTTCGCACTATGGGCTGGCATTGTGAACTCTATTTCATTTAAAGTTCCCAGATCTTCGCGAGTGTTGAGATCACGGACTGATACCTGACCATTAAATCCCATAATATCAGATGGAACAGTAAATGTCATAGAAGAATCAGTTGGGTTGAAAAGCGTTACAGCACGTACTTCGCCATGAAGTTTCTCAATATCCTTGGCGAAAACATATCCTTTTCCATCGTGCCAGATGACGTGAGATTGAAGTCCCAAGCCATCCTGATTGACTGCAATAAGCTCTGGGTTTGTTATGATATCGATTGTTTCTTGAGGGATATACGTAAGGTCGCATCCTATCAAGAGCGGAGAACTCAATGCACACCACATGGTAAAGTGTGCCTCCTCTTCTGCGTACGTCAAGCCGAAAGTGGTGCCCTTTCTCTTTTTCCCAAAAGCTGAATCCTTGCCACCATTATAACCCACAACCAGCATGTCCAGATCATTGTAACCTCCATCACCAGCGTAAGCAGAGAGATATAAATTCTTTTCAATCATCTTGCAGATGGATTTCCAGCTAGGGCGGATGTCGTTGCTGATTCTCCATGACGATCCTACATTCTTAACCCAAGTTCCAGGGTAGCTCCAACGACATACACTTATGTTTATGTGCTTGTTTGCTACACTATCTATGATTTCACGTATGCGGGTGTATGTTTCCTCCTCGTCAAGACCTTGTTTCTGTCCTCCGCAATAGTCAATCTTGATAAAGTCAAAGCCCCAATCGTTGAAGTATCTTTCAGCATCCTGAATTTCATGCTGCCATAAACCAGCTCCCAGACCATTCTCGTCATGATTATAGAATGAACCGCACGTATTGTTTCCGGCATCGGAATAGATTCCCGCTTTCATTCCAAGGCTATGGATATATTCTGGAACATGTGCCATGCCTTTAGGGAATCGCTGCTGATGAGGAATCATATAGCCAGCTGAATCCCTGTGTCCGAAATATCCGTCATCAATATTCACATGATCATAACCTGCAGCCTTCAATCCCTTTGCAACCATCATGTCTGCAGCGTTCATTATTATTGAGTCGGAAATATCGACCATGTAAGCATTCCATGAATTCCATCCCATCAAAGGTGGTCTTACTCTGGTTGTTTCAGGCGCACAAGATGCTATAGTAAGAAGTACAAAACTTGAAATGATTGCTAGCTTTCTCATAGGTCGTAAAATTAACGAAAAATGGAATGATCATGTTACTTCAAATATACCAACTATCGCGAAAACAACAAAATTATTAGTATATTCGTAACCTGATCGGTTTAAAGTTTATGAGACGCCTTGCTTACATATTGTCGCTACTGGTGTTACTGCTCATAGTATCGCCTAATGTGAGTGCGACTGTACAATCCCGAGACATCATCATAATTGACAAGGTAGAGCATAAACTGAATAAGGTTCTTCTTTATCAGCTTGATTCTGTCACTTATGATGCTCTTCAAACCAAACTTGAATTCGGTAAATCCTCATATTCAGCTAACTGGAGAGGGCATATTTCTACATTCGAAGTCAAGGACAATAAACTCTTTCTGAATAGTATATACACATCTAGGACACACACTGATTTCAAGGGCCTTCTGGATAAATATATGGACAAGAAGGGTAGGGTGTTCGCTTCGTGGGTTTCAGGAACATTTATATGCGGTACCGGCGAGTGCATATACGTAGCACGGAATGGATTCGATAGTGTCTATGAGCAGGAAACGGAGTTGATCGTCAAGAATGGAGTTATTGTTTCTTCGCGAACATATACGAATAAAACCTATGGAGCAATAAATCTTGAGGATGCCAGTCGCAAGATATCACAGGCTTTCGACTTAAGTAAGATTAATGCTCCCAAAGGTCGCATCACCGTCAAGATAGATGCTTCAAAATTCAACAATGAAGGCAAGGTGACCGAATGGTCAGTTGAGTTCTTGCGAAGGTATGACGGCCTATCAGCTGAAATTAAAGAAAAGATCGTAAGGGAGATCAATAGAGTCTTCAATCTCATTGATTGGAAAACATACTGTAGAGATGGGGAATGGTATTGGATCGCACAAGATGGCGTTACATATCCGTTAATATTCCAATAAAAAACGCACCCGTAATGGATGCGTTTTTGTGTGTCTATGCGAGCTAGGAGAACGATGTCAGTTATTAGTATATCACAAATATAACTACAAAATTTATACTAAAATGTTATTGTATGACATGAATGGAGTTGATGAAGGAAATTCTGAATATAAACTATTTAGAGGCCTATTCCCAAATGAAGTCCTATGCAGTCTGTGCTGATTGTAGGACCCAAGAATATATGCAGATCCTTATAACATCTGACTCTGATGCCGGGTTGCCATCCTGCAACAAACATAGCATCTCCTACATTCTCATCAACTACCTCCCATACCTGACCGGTTTGAGTGTTCGTATGATACTTTCCATCAACCTTATATATCCATCCCGCACCTGCATAAAGGTCACTATAGAAAGCGAAGATCTTGCGTTTTCCAAGGTGCCAGTATCTTCTGAAGTTCAGACCTACTCGATGTGAATAGATATCTGCAGGAGCTGCGTCAATGTATGTATCTCCATGGCCGATAAACAGTGAAAAGCTACGTTTTTCGTCAACTCTGACTCCACCTGTAAGCATTGGGCCGCTGGTGACGAAACCTGCATAGTACCTTAATGTCAACTCCGGTTTCCATTCCTTGACGCCTTCTTTTGAGAATGCATATTTCCACTCATCAGACCACTTCTTCATATCATCTGCCATAGTTTCTTGAGCAGAAGTACTGAACGAGATAAGCAAAATGGTGAGTAAAAGTAATAGTTTTTTCATATAAGTAAAATTTAGACATGTTTACAGAAATGACGTAATCTATTCTAAATAGTACTATTATTTTTATAGAAAAATTCTACTCTTGGACGACAGTCCGTTGCAGAGGCATTTCCCTAGTGGAGTGACAGCGCTCTCGTATGGTTCTCTGGATTGACGCGGATCTGTACTTTGAGTCAACAGAAGTATGTAAATCTAAATTGTCAGTGATTTCAGCAAGGTGCTGTCTGCTGCAGTGAGTTTGTTCATATCAATATGAGTGCAGACTTCCTCCTTGAGGAATCTCGATGTGGATGCGGTGTTTGCCGGATCCCATGTCAGAAGGATTACATGAGTCTTCAATGCCTTGAGCTTGCGTGCCAGCATCTCATGGTCAGCATCTCCACTGATCAGCACAACAAAGTCAAACTCTCGGAAGAGTGTCATCTCATAAGTATCAAGAGCGAACCATGTATCGACTCCTTTCTCGATTACGCCACCTTTAGGATTGGTACGCAGATGTTTGTAATGGAATATGACATCATTCTCGATGAGCATATCCTCGAACTTTCTCTCATTGTATAGAAGGTTCTTAGCCTTTGCATCCTCGGCTCTATAGCGTCCTCTGTAATAGTGACACTCAGTTATATACAAACGATTTCTTTCTATGTCATTATCTTGTGAGATCTTCTCGCAGATAAAGTCTAGAAGTGCACTGAGATTTACTTCTCTTGATTCCCTGAAGCCTTCATTGATCTTTGCATAGTATCCACCATCGATAAATACACCAATTGAAAGATTTTCTTCGTGTGCCATATGATTTCGTTTTAGGTGATGTAAATTTACTTGTATTTTCTCGTATTACCAAAATAGAAATAACTAAATTTGTTGGCATTAACTCAATCAGAGAAGTCATGATAACCTTTACCATAGCACTAGTAGTTCTAATAGCCGGATATTTCATATACGGAGCTTATGTGAATCGTATCTTTGGTCCGGATGACCGCAAGACACCAGCATTGACAAAGCAGGATGGAGTGGATTATATACCGCTTCCCACATGGAAGATATTCATGATCCAGTTCTTGAATATCGCAGGTCTTGGACCTATCTTCGGTGCTATTATGGGTGCTCAGTTCGGAACAGCTTCCTATCTGTGGATTGTTCTGGGAACTATATTCGCAGGTGCCGTTCATGACTTCTTTTCAGGCACGTTGTCGATTAGAAACGGGGGAGAGAGCCTTCCTGAAATCGTGGGACGATACCTCGGTTCAAAGACCAAGAAGGTAATGTGCGTCTTTACATTGGTACTGATGGTGCTGGTTGGTGCAGTGTTCGTAAGTGGCCCAGCTGAACTTCTGGCAGGCATGACTCCAGATTGGATGAATGCAATCTTCTGGATTATCATCATCTTCCTATATTATATTCTCGCGACAATACTTCCTGTAGATAAGATTATCGGAAAGATATATCCACTATTTGCAATCGCTCTGCTATTCATGGCTGTTGGCATTCTCGTGATGCTTTACGTCAAGAATCCTGATCTTCCCGAGATATGGAATGGCTTCGGACCTAAGTATGAAAAGAATCCTATCTTCCCGATGATGTTCATCTCCATTGCCTGCGGCGCAATCAGTGGATTCCATGCGACTCAGTCCCCATTGATGGCGCGTTGTATGACTCATGAAAAGCATTGCCGTCCGATATTCTACGGAGCTATGGTGGCAGAAGGCATCGTAGCACTGATCTGGGCTGCTGCTGCAACATATTTCTTTCAGGAAAACGGCATTGTCGACCAGCTTACAGGTAAGGCATATTCGGGAGCAGCAGTGGCTACACACATTTCAAAAGAATGGCTAGGAACAGTCGGTGGCATTCTCGCAATCCTCGGAATCGTTGCAGCTCCAATTACCAGCGGTGACACGGCATTGCGTTCTGCACGACTTATTGCAGCGGATTTCTTTAAGATTGACCAGCGCCCGATCAGCAAACGTCTGTTGATATGCATTCCTCTGTTCCTGCTCACATTCGGATTGCTTTTCTATAGCCTGAGAGATGCAGACGGATTCAAGATTATCTGGAGATATTTCGCATGGTGTAACCAGACTCTCTCTGTATTTACACTTTGGGCTATCACAGTATATCTGGTGCAGAGCAAGAAGAATTTCTATATTTCTCTACTTCCTGCATTGCTGATGACACTAGTATGTTCTACATATATATGCATTGCCCCCGAAGGACTATCACTTCCACAGGAAGTCTCGTACATCATCGGAGGCAGTTGTACACTTATAGCTCTGGTCTGGTTTATTGTCTGGTTTAGAAACAGACGTACAGCGCTCTAGAGTTATTTCGCTTGTTGCATTTCAGCTTTCAATGTAAGGTGCTTTACAAGTACCACAAAGAATCCTGTAAGGATGAGGTTTGTGAGAATTGTAAGGAGGGAGATTGCTAGGAGCGGTCCACCTAGGCCATAACCAAGGGCAATGAACACGATGCCGGCACCGACTTCACCTCTTGTGAACATACCGATACTGAGGGCAAGACGCTCTGTGAGGCTTCTGTCTCTGTAGAAGAATACAGGGAGGAGCTTTCCGATATTTGATAGGGCAGTGCAGACAAGAACATGTAGTGCAATTTCGCCCCAGCCCATATCTCCGACATGACCGATCATGCAGTTTCCTGCAGTTGCTCCGAAGTCAACTCCTACGAATAGAGGTGCACTCATACCTACAAGCAACATAAACATATATGAAATCACGCTTGAGGCAACCTCGTCAGATTTAGAATGACTTTCCTTGGTCTTCATGATCATTCCGAGGATGAAGGCAGGGAGAAGGATTTCAATGTGAATGGCAGAGTCATGTCCGAAACATGCCTTTGTAACCATATATACTCCCTGGAAGAAAAACACCAACATTGTAGCGTAGCCAAGAATCGAGGTCCAGTGCTGATGCATCTTCACAGTGTTGAGTTTTGTCCATCCCAGATAGAGGCACAAGAAAACGAAGAGTACAACCACTCCTAACTGCCACTTCATGCCGATCATCAGCACCTGAAGAGGAATCATAAGGAGGATTGTGTCAAGGTCATCAAAGATTGCGAGAACTCTGGTCTTCTGGAAGACCCATGACTTCTTCAGACCTGCAGCAGCAAGCATCGTAAAGAGGATTCCGGCAGAAGTTGGGGCCGCAAATCGGCTTAACAATAATGTTTCTTTCCATGAATCCCAGCTAGTTCTGTATTCTGCAGGCAATAGGAAAATAAAATATCCGCAAATGAGCAGCCAAGGGACTGCAGCAGTTGCCATAGCAATAAAATAGTCCTCAGTGTATGACTTCCACTTGGTCTTATCAAGTTCAAATTCTCGTCCGACATTGATCATGATAAATGCCAGACAGATGTAAAGCATAGCATCGAGGAAGGCTTTCAACTTACCGAAAGCTTCGGGTTCTAATAGTGTTGGAATAGTCTGCGATCCGATCAATCCGATGATCAGAAATAGGGAAAAAAGAATGATTTTTCTCATTTGGCGGGCTTTTCTATGGTTATTGTTCTAGATTTTCAAATATAGAAATTATTTCGTTATTCTCATAACCCTATCTGCAGAGGACTTTTCCTCAAGATATTCTGATCATTGTGTCAGAATTGTGCCCACAATAAATGGGAAACGCACACCATGGTCCATAAAGCAGTCCAGAACTCCGCATGTAAACACACCACGAAGTCCACCACCTTCAAGTACAAGAGCTGTATTATCTGTCACCAACATATTAACCAAGAATAAACATCTGAATCACCTTCCATGTTGCAATCATGTGACATACATCACCAAGAATCACAAACAGGTGGAATACTGAGTGAATATAAGGCACTTTCTTGAAGCTATATAGCACAGCACCAGTTATATACGCAACTCCTTCTCCTACAACCCATAGAACAATAGCGAGACCGCAAGTGTCATAGAATGGCTTGAAGGCGATAAGGATTGTAAGCCCCATCAGCACATAACATGTGGTTTCCAGATAACTCTGCGCCTTCATTTTTCGGAAACTGAGAGCAGTTCCTACAATGGCACATAGCCATACGAATCCGAAAATCACCCACGCCCAAGCAGGTGCTCCCGTCCTCATTGCTATAAGTGTAAGAGGGGAGTAGCTTCCCGCTATATGCCAATAGATGGCTGCATGGTCAAACTTTCTTGCAATAGCTTTTGCTCGTTCTCTTGAGCCTGGAATTGCATGATAAACAGTGGATGCAGCATATGAGCTACAGACTCCTATTAGATAAAGTATTAAACTAAATAACACTATCCAAGAATCTGCAACCGAGCCTTTTACAATACAAAAGACACATACGGCCAGGCTCATGATAAAGCCTAACCCGTGTGTCGTAAAATTAGTTATCTCTTCAGGAAGAGAATATGTATTAAGTCGTTTCATATTCTAAGAATAAAGACTAGTCTATCGTTTTGTCGATAGAGAATCTAGTGATCTTGCGAGATGTGTTCTTCTGGAACTCTACATCTCTAAGCTTTACTCTTTTAACTGCTTTATATGAAGGCATCTTAGCATTAAGAAGCTTCACCTCATTCTCGAAATACTCCTGAGCGTTTGTTACACCTTTGTCTGCAAGAAGGTCTGAATCTGGATAAATCTCAGCCACGATAGTGATCTTGTCTTTCTGAACCTTGCTTTCACCAGCATAAACAACTACCTCGCTGACACCTTCCACTTTCTGAAGATCTGCCTCGATTTCCTCTGGATAAACATTCTTACCGTTTGAGAGGATAATCAGGTTCTTCTTACGTCCAGTAATATAAATCCATCCTTCCTCATCAAGGCGACCATAGTCACCAGTATGGAAGAATCCGTCCTTATCGAACACTTCAGCAGTTGCCTCAGGATTATTATAGTAACCGAGCATCACGTTAGGGCCCTTCACGCAGATTTCGCCTTCACCGTTTTCATCTGGATTATCAATCTTGACACGGCATGCAAGGATAGGGGTTCCTACGCTGCCTGGCTTACGATATTTATTTCTGTTTGCTGAAATGAGCGGAGCGCACTCAGTTATTCCATATCCATTAAGGATGGTGATTCCAAGAGTGTCAAAGGTCTTGATGATTTCTTCGTCAAGTTTTGCACCACCACAGATAACAAGTTCGAGCTTACCACCGAAGGCAGAAAGCACGCTGGAGAAGAGTTTCTTTCTAAGATCAATTCCAACTTTTCTCAATGCGTCGCTGACCTTCATCATAGCCTTAAGCAGACCTTCCTTACCTGTCTTACGTGCTGTAGTCCAGATCTTTCTGTTCATCACCTCAAGGAATGCTGGAACAAGAATAAGGTGGGTTGGCTGCTGTTCTCTGATCTCATCACTGACATGCTTCAAACCGCTGGAGATATAAACCTCACAACCCTGAGAAAGATGACCTACATAGTTGACTGTAGAGCCGAATGTATGGTGTGGAGGGAGAACATGAAGTGTCTTTCTGGTAATGTCGAAATTGTACATACCGAGGGTCATGTCAAGGCAGATATTTGCCTGCGAAAGCATTACGCCCTTTCCCTTTCCGGTTGTTCCTGATGTAAATACGATTGAAGCGAGTTTGTTTACATCGATCTTATAATCATAATATGAATTATCGCCACCCTTGTAGAGTTCAGCACCTTTTTCCTCGAGAGCCGCAACAGAAGTAAGTTTCTTCTCACCGAGTAATGTCTCATCAATTGATGTCTTAGGTTCGATAGAAACCAGGAGTTCAACTGACTTCAAAGCGCAATTCTTAAGAAGCTCTTTAATCTTCTCTTCTGCTGTCTTTCCATAGATGACAGCCTTACAGCTTGTAGTTGTAATGATACCGTCAATATCCTCGATAGGGAGTTCCTTGTCCACCGGAACTGTAACTGAGCCAATACCCATTACTGCGAAGAAAGAGCAGCACCAGCCGTATGTATTCTCACCTACAATGGCGATATTCTCTTCTCTCAATCCATTGGCAATCAACGAAGTACCAAGATGTCTAACATCGTCACGCCACTGAGTGAATGTTACTTTCTTTACCTCCTTGTCAGAAGGTTTATCCTTATACGAGATAGCGATACTATCAGGAAAATTCTGTGCAGACTCCTCTACGAGTGAACGCATGTCATCGATAAAGGTAGTCTTGTAAATTGGATAATTCTTATTCATTGGTTTTGGTTTCAATCACACAATATCTCGTAAAGGTAAGAAATTATATGAAAAAACTCTAAGACACCTTGACTGATTTTGTGACGCAGCTGATGCCGGTAAATATACCGTAGCCACCATCTACGTTTCCTTTTACGTCTATAAGGGTTGTCTGAATATTGTTGAGAACATTCATAAGGAAGTGCGGACTTATCTGCTGCTTAAGATATTTGAGTTCTTCCTGTCTTTATATACATAGGTATAAGAATATGATTATTAATGAGGAAGATGATGATTAACGGGATCATTCCAATCCACCATGGAATCCCAGACTACGACATATAGAATCCTTTCGTCTCTAAACGAGTGTGAATCGTTTTTTGTCATGATCGGTTGGATTATTTAATGAAGAATCCTGTTGGATCAGGATGAATTTTACGCCATGTAGCGGTGGGAACATCGGGCCTTCCATAGCAGCCTCTTTTGCGTTCTCTCTTTAATCGCAGTGACTCCGAAGGCTGGCGTACTGAATGCCATACACAGAGTCTTCTGGGAATATCCTGCAGATATCCTGACAAGTCCGATAGCCTGGTTCCGCGACATCAAATACAACCCGCTGATTATCAGAATTTTCCATAAAGTGCGTGCTCCCCATTGGCGGCACGCACTTCTTATAATCCATTGATACACAAGAGGTTACATTTTACGCTCGATTCATAATTATCTTCCAATGATTACCTTTATCTGCATACGACATAAATATGCATAAAAATCAATCATCATGAAGAAAATTATTTTTGCTGCGCTACTCGCGATTTATAGAAAGTCAATCATCGCAATCTCCGTTTATAAAGATCGGTACAATGTCAAAATGGACACATTGCGGCGTGGTTGGTATGCCTTATGACCTTCAATTTAAGTTTGATAATGGAAAAATGTACTGCTCTGAACTAGTCTGGTTAATCAGTTAAATAAAAACTCTCGTCTATTTGCATTTATTCACTAAGATTCCGTATATTTGTAAATTATTGATTAACAAAATAAAATCCCTAATGAACTTATGAAATCGGAACCACTAAAACAGGCGGTCTATCAGAAGCCTCATACGGAGATAGTAGATCTGCGTATGGAATCATCTCTGATGTTAGTATTAAGCGGCAGTGACATTGAAACTGGTGATTATGAAGAAGACAATGAGTGGTAAAATCAAAATTGCGACGAATATGAAAAAGCTTTATTTAATACTCGCAGTGGCTTGTCTTGCAGCTATTGGATGTACAAAAGAAATTTCAGATAACAGCATTCCTACAGGTTCTGTAGTTCTTAATGCAAAAGTTGAATCTGACACAAAGGTAGGAGCTACTGTTGATAAGGAGAATAGCACAGTAGCCTTCACTTGGACAAAAGGAGATCAGATTGCTGTTCAAACTACTTCAGGCGTAGCAAACTTCACATTAGTAGGTGAGGGTGGTGAGCCAAATGCACAATTCTCTGGTAATGAGACACCGGTAAATGGTGGATTTGCGATCTTCCCAGCAGCTGCAGCTAACGTAGAGGCAGGTAAGGTAAATCTTCCTAGTGAGTACAACTATGTTGAAGGTCAGACAAATGCCCTTCTCTATGCAACAGTTATTAATGACGTGGTAAGATTCACTCACCTTGGAGGTCTTCTTAGCGTAGAAATCAATGGTGTTCCAGCTGGTGCAAAGTTCGTCCTTACTGCTGAAGGTCAGAAAATCAATGGTGAATATGCGATCAATACTAGTGCAGAAGTGCCTGTACTTAATGTTGTAGAAGCTGCATCTGCAGCAGAGTCAACAGTTGCTGTCAACTTTGAAAATGCGACTGAGAATGCAGTGGTGTACATTCCACTTCCTGCAGGAGACTATACATCAATGAAGGCTCAGATTTTCACATCTGAGAACAAGTTGATCAGTGAAGCAGTAGCTTCAACAACTAAGTCAATCAAGCGTAAAGGTTTGAAGGCAATGCCAAATATGGTTCTCATGTTGAATGATTGGTTCGTAACTTCAGCTGGTGCTGGTTCAAAGGACGGATCTTCATGGGACAATGCAATGGGTACAGCTGAACTTCGTACTCTTCTTACTGAGGCTGACGCTGCTCAGCTTGACGGAGCTACTATCAACATGGCTGCCGGCGAGTATTATATTGCAGGAGAAGCAGGAAAGACTGTAAGTATCGCATTCGCAGATGCAGAGAAGCAGGTAAGCATTGCAATCCGTGGTGGTTATCCAGCAAACTTGACTGGTTTATCAAAGAAAGGACGTGACGCTAGCGCAAATGCTACTGTATTCACAGGTAACAACGAGGCTGGTATCTTTGTAATAGGCAATAAGACTGATATGACATTCGATGGCCTTACACTTCAGAATTGCAACTTTGAGAGTATGAATAAAGATGGAGGAGCAATCGAAACAGTTGCAGACGAGGCAGGTGAATGTACTATTACTCTTACAAATTGCCAGATTCTTAATAACAAGAATACAAGTGGCAAAACTGGAGCAGGTCTATACGTAATAAATACAACTGTTAATATTGATAATTGCAACTTCTCAGGCAACTATGCAAGAAATGGTTCAGCAATCAATATGAAAGCTGGCAAGGGTAGTGTAACTATAGAGAACACAACATTTACATCAAACTCTACAGGTAACACTTCAGGTGCTATACAGAATGGTGGTATGACAGCAGAATTAAAGAACTGTACATTCAAGAAGAACCAGGCTGGTTCATGGGGTGGCGGTGCATTCCACACAGGTGGATCTGGATCTGCTAACACAACTTTCACAAACTGTGCATTCGAGGAGAATACTGCCCCTTACGGTGGTGCTATCAGCGTTGAGGCTGCAACAGTTACTTTCAATACTTGTACATTCTCTAAGAATACAGCAACTCAGCCTGTTACAACTAAGGATGGCGCAACAGTTATCCCTAACGTAGGTGGTGCAATCATTCTCCGCAACAATGCCGCAGTATGTACACTTAATGATTGTACTCTCAATGAGAATCAGGCTGTAACTGGTAGTGGTGGAGCTATCGTAGTTGATAAGGCTGGTGCTAAGCTTACTATTAACGGTGGTTCATTCACAGCTAATACTTCTATGTATCACGGTGGTTGTATCATGTCATTTGGTGAACTTTACATCAATGGTACCAGCAGTGCAAAGGTTAACTTCGTTAACAATAACACACTTACTGCTACAAAGGCTAGCGGTAATGGTGGCGCAATCTGGATCGGTGACAATACTAAGAACGACCTTAAGTATGTTTACTTCTCAGGAAATGAGGCTGGTAAAGAGGAGGCTGGTTCAGTCGTTGACTACTCAAATGGTGGTGCTATCTATGTTAAGGCTGCTGATCTCTTCAATGTCGACAATTGCGAGTTTACTGGTGGACGTGCAAGAAATGGTGGAGCTATCGCTATTTATCTGGGTACTGCCACCGAGCCTAAGTCTGGTAAGATTACAAACTGTAACTTCCATGATATAAAAATGCGTTCAGGTGCAAAGTATGATGGTTCAGTAAAGGATAAAGACGGCAAAAATGGTAACTTCAATGGTGGTGCTTGTCAGATCGCTTACGGAAACATCGAGTTCGAGAACTGTATCTTCAAGGCTAACATTGTTCAGAACAGTTCAGCTGTTCTTCATATCAACGACGTATGTACAGTATCATGTACAGACTGTCAGTTCCTTAACAACAAGGCATACGCTAACCACGGATGTATCAAGATGGAGAAGGCTGGTGAGAAGCTTTACTTGAACAGATGTGTATTCGATGGTAACGAGGGTGATACTCGTGGTATGATCAACCCTGGAGCAAATACAATGGTTTATATGAACCGCGTTGTATTCCACGAGAATAAGACTATTAAGGCTGGAGATCAGTATGGTGTATGTGTTCATGCAGGTGCTGCTAACATTTGTATGAATAACGTTACATCTTACAATAACTACAATAAGAATCTTGAGACTAATAAAAAGATGCCTGCTTTCAATAGTGATGGTGGTTGGATTATTGTTAACTCAACAATTATTGATAAGACTCCTCAGCTCTTGCGTGCTAATGGAGCATTTAAGGTTTCTCTCTGCAATAATATCATGATTAATACACTGGTACCTGGTACAATTTTTATGTTGAATACGACCACTGTATTTAATGATAAGGGACATAATGTAATGAGCTGCGCAGGTAATCATGATAAGGCTGTTTTGGCCTCTACTGACCTCTTGGGACAGTCTGCTGAGACTCTTGCAGGTACTTATGGTAACGGTGTTTACTCTTGGACAAATAGCTTGACAGGATTTACTCCTGCTACTTCAGCTGACGTTTATGCTGCTATTTCAGAGTTTACTGCGGCTAATGCTACAGCAGGCATTGACAACATCGGTGCTGACTTCTACAACTGGCTTAAGGCAATCGGTGAGGTTACTGAGTCAGGTGACGATAAGATCTTCAAAGATGGTCGTGGTGAGACACGTACTGGCAACATGTGGCCAGGTGCTTATCAGGCAAACTAATTCATTGACTTGACAGGCCCATTTAGGGCTTGAGCCAAAATAATCATTAACGATGAGTGAAACAGGCAAGGTGCCGTTTCACTCATTGTTGCATATAAAGCAGACTAAGAAGCTGTCGCACCATGAGAATGAAACAATTTCAATTATGGGATTACATAAATATCCTAGACAATCTAGTAGGAGGCCATCACTACTATCTTATTCCCCAAGTTTGAAATCGCCCGGCTTAACAAGTCCGACCTTCTTCATTATCAAATGAATTGCAAGACTGATCAGGGCAGGGGCAACAAAATATAGACATACAATCTTAATGATGAGTGAGAATGGCGAAGGTGCCGTTTCACTCATTGTTGCATATGTAGCAAGAGGTCCGACCAAACCTGAGGTACCCATTCCTGCTCCTAATGCGTTATTTGTCATTTTTAGCAGCAGGGTAGACACAGGACCAAGGATGGCAGCAGTGAGGGTGGGAGCAAGCCATATAATAGGCTTCTTTGCGATATTTCCAATCTGGAGCATAGAAGTACCAAGACCCTGTGAAATAAAGCCACCTATGCCGTTATCCTTATAGCTGATTACAGCAAAGCCTATCATCTGCGCACAGCATCCGACTGTCGCTGCACCTGCTGCCAAGCCGTCAATACCAAGCATTACGCAAATGGCAACTGAGCTGATAGGAAGAGTCAATGCGCAGCCGACGAGGACTGAAACGACAATACCCATCATGAATGGATTAAGAGTCGTAGCCTTGTTAATTAGAGATCCCAAGTAGAGCATGAAGTCGTTAATTGGAGAGCAGCAATATTTTGCAATCAGTCCACCGACAACGATGGTTACAAGGGGAGTGAGAATAATATCCACGGGTGTCTTCTTCGAGACTAGCATTCCTACCTTTGAGCCTGCGATTACAGCAAGATATGCTCCTACTGGTCCACCGAACTGATATCCAAGAGCTCCAACTATGGCAGAGGATATCATTACTAGTGAATGACATTTCAGGCCATAAGCTATAGCTAGTCCGATACATGCTCCCACTAAAGGTGATGACGCTGATAGCGCCTGAGCAATGAAATCCAGAAAGTCAAGTCCTGGAATTTTAGCAATCTGACCTATGATCAGACCTATAATCAGAGAACAGAACAAGCCAAAAGCCATGTGGCTCAAGGCATCAACAACGTAGGTTTTAAAGAATTTCTTAATCATAGCAAAGTAGGCTCTGGAGCGACTCCAAGGACAAAATTATTGATGACATCCAGGGTGGATATATATTTATCTCCGGAAAAGCCCTTCAAGTCTTCATCTGTCATTATTTCAGCAAACTCCTTCATAAAAACAGAGGCAAGGGGATAGTAACTCCAATGCCATCTTTCTTCCTCATGTCCTTTCTCTCTAAGTCCACTGCCTGGAGATCCTTTTGCCGAATATGGCTGATAGAATCCGAATTTATGAGCATTTTCACAAAGCCACTGATAATGATGTCTTGAGCAGCCCGGTAATGCACTATACCTTAAAAGATTCTTGACACGTGTAGCACCTGCCGGCAATGTGCTCTCATTCCATCTTCTGTCCCATACTGTTTTCTGAGTGAGGAATGTACGCGCACCTGAGATGATTGTCAAATTGATTCCATCCTGCTTTGCTGCTTCCCACATCTTGATGAAAGCCTCGTAAGCCTCGCAATTTATATAATTAAAAGGAGCACGCTGACGCGTATATTTCGGATCCATCTGCACAAAACTGCTGTCTCGTGAGAAATTGTTCAGACCTCGCAAAAAATCCTTTCTGTTTGTTGCTACAGCATGGTTCTGAGCATAGCATGACGCCATACCCAAAAGAAGAACTATTATATTGAGGAAGAACTTTTTCATACTACTTATCCACTATTCTTCTGAGGAACCTGATTGCGGCGTAAGCCATCGGGGTTCCGAACAAGACTTCAATACCAAGTTTCATAAGGTACTGCAGAGCTATCATCAATAGGATATCTCTTGCTGTCAAGACTCCCAAGAATGCGATGAGCACAAAAGGAATGGTGTCAAACATATAGCCGACAATAGAGCTTCCGATTGTGCGGACCCACAAATGCTTTCCTTTGGTCTTGGCCTTGATTCTCTCCATAATCAACGAATTGGAGAGCTCACCAAGGAGAAATCCCACTAGTGAACCAAGGATGATTCTAGGCACATAATTGAATACCGTATTGTAGGCCTGAGCTGTTGTGTCAAGATAGTCTGGAGAAGGTAGCCATACTCCGATCTGTGTACAGATTACCATGAACACATTGCATAGGAAGGTCAGGAAAATGATCTTGCGGGTTGTGCGGTAGCCCCAGATTTCTGTGAGCACATCACCCAACATATATGCAAACGGGAAGGTGATTGTACCTGCATCAAAGTAAAACAGATTCAAAAACCCTATGACCTTTACAGCCATAAGGTTCGAGACGAGATAACACGTAACAAAAAGCGCAGACACGACAATGAGTGGCATGTCTGACGCTGTTCGGTTTTTGAAAGGGTTTTCCGAGACCTTGTTCATAATTACTTGAATATTGTATTAAGTACGTAAGCTAAGCGGTAGCCTCCTACAAGCAGCTGCTCCTCAAGGAGAGGGGAGAAGTCGTAAATGAACTGGTAAGACAGGCTTGGCATCTCCTTGTTCTGACTCTCGACATAGTCATAAATGCGTGCGGCATCTTCGACTGTTTCAGTGAACCACTCCTCATATGTTCCTGTCATTACTGACTTCTTGTAGTTCTTATCAGTTCTGTCAAGCTGCTCAGCCCACTCGGAGTAATGCCACTTGCGGGCTGACTCTACAATCTTGCTGTCCCATACAGAATGAAGGCTGGTCGGCTGGCCGAACCATTTTACCTTTACTCCGTTTCCTCCTCGGTCAGAAAGTCTTCCAGCGTGCATAGGGCAGTGAAGATCTCCCACCATGTGGACAATCATCTTGATATAATCCACCTTCATGCTGTCTGTAAGTTCAGCATAATGATTTTTCATTGCATCAGTAAGCTGCTCAAGTCCTGTTACCACGTCACCTGCAGGGTTCTTTGTCATGGTCTGATAAGTATAACCCTTATCGACATTTGCATAATGCCATGTCTTGGTTGCATTATAACCGTCTTTCCAATATGGTGAATTCTGGATATTATCCATCCATGAAGAGTAATATACTATTGACTTGCCATCAAGAAGCCTGCTGATTTCTTTCTTAGCTTTCTTGGTCAGATGCTTCTCAGCAATGGCTGCAACCACGTCGTGTCCAACCGGACCCCATGCATACATGGAAATACTCTGGAGCATCAGAATAATGCTCAAAGATAAGAGTGTTATGCGTTTCATATTTCGAATTATTTATTTCTTGAGATACATCATGCAAAGATAGCTGTTTTCGTGAAATAATAAATTTTTACACTTACATAGTACTATTTTAGATATATTGCGTCTTATAGCTGGAATGACCATAAATTGAGCATGAAAAAGACTATATTATTATTTATACTGAACACCCTGACTTTGTCATTACTAGCCCAATCCAGCACAATCAAGGCAGAAATGGAACTTCTCCACAAAGAATATGGAGTAAACTTTGTCTATGATTCATCGATAGAACTCAACATTTCGAGTCCGGTCATATACGACAAAAAAACGACTTCACTCGATCAAAGTCTGGAAACGCTCTTTGCCGGCACTGGAATCGATTACGAAATAATGAAGAAATATATAGTCCTGACCAGATCAGACTCAAAGAAGAAACCCAAAGGCTATACTATCTTTATTCAGGAACAAAAAGACACCCTCGATGCAGCCAGCATCACAAGTTACATCAATCGAAGCCATAGCTCGACTCAGACAGGTCTTACACCTATAGACGGAAGCAGGTTCAGAAAGGGATTTGCAGTGCTAGGCTCACCTGACGTAATCAAGGAAATCCAGACGCTAAGTGGAGTTTCCGGCGGTACAGAACTTCTTTCAGGAATGTATGTACATGGAGGTGAGGGACATGACAACCTCTTCCTGCTAAACGGCGTTCCCCTATATCAGGTCACCCATCTGGCTGGACTCATCTCTGCATTTAACACAGAAATAATAGAGAGTCTGGATTTCTACAAAAGCGGTTTCCCTGCACGCTACGGAGGAAAAATGTCTTCAGTTGTTGATATCCAGACCCGACCTGGAGATATGCAGGAGTATCACGGAGTCTTCAACATAGGGCTATTGAATGGGGGACTGCAGTTTGAAGGACCTATCGTGAAAGGGAAGACTTCTTTCAATATTGCAGCAAGACGCAGTTGGTTTGATGTCGTGACTACTCCTTTTAACCTGATTTACAATAAGGTCATGGAGAAAAAGAACAAGAGGTTGAATATTCATTATTCGATGACAGATCTCAATGGCTCAATTACGCATCTGTTCAACAAAGACAGCAGACTCTCAGCTGATTTCTACTATGGAACTGATAAATTCGGCCTTAAAACATCAGATATAGACAAAACAGATGACCTTGGTCTGAAATGGGGTAATATTCTTGCCAGTCTGAATTGGAAAAAGAAGTTTTCTGATGATCTGCATTTGAATACTTCAGTCCATTATGTCCGTTCAAATACACATGTTGCTCAGCATCATGATTCCAAGCACCTGTACAAATCACAACAGGACACATCGATTCTGAATGACATCGGTGCAAAGGCAGAGCTGGATTGGATTCCCTCCGAGCACCACCACATATCTGCTGGCGCATCATTTTCAGAATATCTGATCAGTTCCAAAAGAAATCTCAGTTCTGAACCACAGACTGATAATCTGTTCAGTCTGAATTATGATATTTCTGAAGTTGCACTATATGCTGCTGATGAAATCTCCATAACCAACTGGCTCAAGACCAATATCGGCCTACGTTATTCGCTTACTGATCATGGAGAGAAGACCTATCATTCCATAGAGCCACGCGCTGCAGTGGGGTTCCAGTTAAATGAGGCTACCTCATTGAAATTATCATATACCGAGATGAGTCAGGCCATTCATCTTCTCCGTGCCCATTATGTTGATCTGCCTATGTCAAGCTGGCTTCCTTCCACAAATGAGATAGCTCCGATGAGATCTCGACAGGTAGCGGGAGGCGTGTATGTCAATATGCCTCATAACATATCTTTCAGCATTGAAGGCTACTGGAAGAATATGATGAACCTGTATGAATATAGCGGTGTGGACAGCATTTATCCTGATATCAAGAATTGGGAAGAGGAACTTATCCTTGGTAAAGGACGATCTTATGGAGCAGAGATGGAAGTGAGATGGAGAAGTGAAAAAATGGATATTGCCGCATATTACACCCTTTCCTGGACTGAGAGATATTTCGAAGAAATCTGGCCCACATGGTATCCTGCCCGCAATGACAACCGTCATAAGTTCAACATAAATGCAACAAGGAAGTTCAGTGAAAAATTCGAGATGTATGCAAGCTGGAACTTCCAGTCAGGCAATAGGATGACAGTTCCCACCCAAACAATAGGGGAAGCAATATATTACACAAGTCCTTATAATCTCAAACTTGATGATTATCACAGACTTGACATAGGATTCAACTTCCGTAAAACCACAAAGAGAGGAAATGAAAGCATCTGGAATCTTAGCGTTTACAACGCATACTGCAGGCTTAATCCGCTGTTTTATATGACAAATATAGTTACAGATATGTATGGAGAGAATAAAAAGATAGTCATGAAGCAGTGTGCTATGATTCCTATTCTACCATCATTCAGTTATACACTTAGATTTTAGTTATGAGACACATATTTAAATTGATACTGGCTATACTTCCATTGCTTGCGGCATGTGAGGAAACAATAGACTTCGCAGTCGATTCAAAGGGAAGAATATATATTGATGCGACTCTGCATGAAGGAGGGGAGAACAGAATAATAGTAAATGTCAGCACTCCACTTAATGGACAAGAGACAGCCACAGCAGATGATGTTCAGATAGTCCTTGAATCTGATGGAGCACCTCTGACATTGGAAAGAGATGCAGACTACAGATCCTCACATGGTGAAATATCATATCTGATCCAAGAGGAATTGCATACCGGACAATCATTTGATCTGAGGGCTGAGGCAAACGGACTCGAGTCGGTCAAAGCATCAGCAACTATCCCTGAGCCACTTCCTGAAATTGATTTTACCCATAACCTGGTTGAAACGTATAAGGCCTCGAACCCGTATGAAGTAATGTCACTGAATACGCTGGAGGAATTCAAGATAAATATTCATGAGATGCCATCAGATGATAAATATTATGGTGTGCAGATTCTGAGAAAACTTGAATACATCACAGTTGGAGATGTACCTTCGTATGTATGGGAAAAGTATGCTGATAAAAGAGAAGTTGTGGAATATGATAAATTCTATGTAACTGGAATGATGTATGGTGCTGACCTGTCACTGACAGACACTGAAATACGTCATAAGTTATACGGGGGTGACATCATGGTGGGACAGAAGTGCGTATATATTAAACCCGAAGAAAACGGATTAATAGAAGGTAAATATATAATAGTCGACGGTGTTGAACAGATCGATTTCGAAGTTAGACGTACATGCAGATACAAATTGAAAGTATACAGTTTGTCACCTCAGACATACAAGTGTATTAAATCAAGGTATATCGCTGAATATTCCGATGCTCCGCTTCACTTAGGATTTTCTCCTGCGACTTATGTCTATACGAATATAGAGGGCGGCCTGGGAATGTTTGGAGCTGTTTCATGTTACGAATCAGATTGGTTCGATTTGGTCCATCGCTTGCAATAAAGGGCGATGGATTTTTAATTTTAGAGAATATGAAACGTATTATAATATTGATAGCTGTGACTATCCTAGGTGGATTGTATGCAGCAAATGCTGACGCATGTACGGGTATATCATTGACAGCCCAAGACGGTAGCAATGTGGTGGCCAGAACAGTAGAATGGGCAGCTACTCCAATGCAATGCGGATATGTTGTGTCACCTCGCAAACATCAGCATCAGTCATTTACCCCGACAGGAGAGAATGGTTTGAAATACACTTCTGTATATGGTTATGTTGGAGTTTATACTGAGTATGAGCCTTTTGTCGTAGAGGGCGTAAATGAGACCGGATTGGCCGCAGGCCTGTTTTTCTTCCCTGGTTACGGAGAATATGCAGAATACGACGAGAAGCACAACGACAAGACTCTCTGCGATATGCAGTTCGTGTCTTGGGTGCTTTCTCAGTTTTCAAGTATAGACCAGGTGAAGGAAGCAATTCAGAAGATCAATGTAGTGACATTGAGCAGCAAGATCGGCGACGTACATTGGAGAATCGTAGAACCATCCGGAAGAATGGTGGTTATGGAAATCGTAGGTGGTACACCTAATTTCTACGATAACAATCTTGGCGTTTTGACCAATGCCCCGGGCTTCCAGTGGCATATGACCAACTTGAACAATTATCTCAATCTTGAACCTGGTTCTGCAGCGAATAACACCATCAAGACAGGCATCACACTTCAGCCTCTCGGACATGGAAGCGGAATGCTTGGACTCCCTGGAGATTTCACTTCTCCATCACGTTTTGTACGTGCTACATTCTTCCAGACTACAGCTCCAGTGTGGGCAACTGGTTTCGACTCTATCGTTCAGGCCTTCCATATCTTGAATAACTTCGATATTCCTGTCGGAAGCCAGCATGCAAAAGCAGACATTCCTAAGGGACTTCCAAGTGCAACACAAGTGACTACGGCGACTGATCAGAATGCTCTCAGATTCTATTACAGAACAGCATGGAACAGCAACATCCGATGCATCGACCTGAAGAATATCGATTTCAAGAAAGTAAAATATACTTCTCAGCCGCTAGACAATGTTCAGATACAGCCAGTTGAGTTCATCAAGGTAAATTAGCGTGAAATGCAAATCACACACTATCAACGACTTACCCAAAGTGCGTGCTCCCCGTTGGCGGCACGCACTATTCGTATCTTGCTGACAATCAAAGGATTGCATTCCACGGATGCGGCAGTGAAATTTTATTGTGATAATACTGAAAAATTAGTACCTTCGCTTGTTATTTAAGAATCAACAAACATTACATATTATGACACTTATTGAAAGCATCATTGCACGCGCGAAGTCAAACAAACAGCGCATCGTGCTTCCAGAGTCGCTCGAGGAGCGTACACTTACTGCAGCAGACAAGGCTCTTGCTGACGAGATTGCAGAAATCATCCTTATCGGTAACCGTGACGAGATCTTTGATCTTGCAGAGAAACTTGGTCTTAAGAACATCGACAAGGCTACTATCATCGATCCTGCAACAAGCGAGAAGACTGCTGAGTACACAAACCTTCTTTACGAACTTCGTAAGAACAAGGGTATGACTCCAGAGAAGGCTGCTCAGCTCGTTCTTGATCCACTTTACTTCGGTTGCCTTATCATCAAGAGTGGTGACGCTGACGGACAGATCAGTGGTGCTCTTTCAACAACTGGTGAGACACTTCGTCCAGCTCTTCAGATCATCAAGTGTGCTCCTGGCATCACATGCGTGAGCGGTGCAATGCTTATGATCACTCAGACTCCTGAGTATGGTGAGAATGGTGTTCTCGTAGTTGGTGACGTTGCAGTTACTCCTATGCCAGATGCAGCTCAGCTTGCTCAGATCGCAGTTTGTACAGCTCAGACAGCTAAGAGTGTAGCAGGTTTCGCTGATCCTAAGGTTGCTATGCTTTCATTCTCTACTATGGGTTCTGCAAAGCATGAGGTTGTTGACAAGGTAATTGAGGCTACTAAGCTTGCTCGCGAGCTTGATCCTGCTCTTAAGGTAGAAGGTGAGCTTCAGGCTGACGCTGCTCTCGTAGCTTCTGTTGGTCAGAAGAAGGCTCCAGGTTCAGAGATCGCAGGTCATGCAAACGTACTCGTATTCCCTTGCCTCGAGGTAGGTAACATCGCTTACAAGCTCGTTCAGCGTCTTGGTAACGCAGATGCTATCGGACCAATCCTCCAGGGTATCGCTCGTCCAGTAAACGACCTTAGCCGTGGTTGCTCAGTTGATGATATCTACAAGATGGTAGCTATCACTGCTTGCCAGGCTATGGATGCAAAATAGTCTATAATGGTATTTAACACAATACTTAGATTCGTAAGGAAAGTCAACAGAACATTCGTTTGGTTAGCCATAACAGTTCTTTTTGTACTTCCTCTTACGCTCGCACAATTGATAGTTCCGAAGGAGAAGACTCCTTCGGAATTTGTCTATAAGGCTAACTCTCGATGTGTATTGTACACTGATAACATCCCTGCTGGAATCACAGTAAAGAAAGGGGAGTCTGTGACTGTGCTCGGCTTCGTTGAAGGAGACGAGTTCAATCCTCATCAGGTGTGGGTGGAAACATCTGCAGGAAATCGCGGATATCTGCCTGTAGAGGCCCTGGACAATAAGGCTGTCGTATATCCTCGTGTTCAGGATAAGAATGACTCCAGCAAGGTTGCAATGCAGTATAAGGGAGATATCGTCAGCATCTCTGGATGGAAACAGAGTTTCAGTTCATACACTGTTGTGCTCCCTGGAGGAAAGAAGGCAGATATTACACTAGACAACATCCGCAGTCCATTCGCAGAGAAACTTAGAAATTACATCGTAAGAAGGGATGGAGAAGGTTGGAGACCTATGTCTGAGGACAAGTTCAAGGATATAGTCATGTCAAGAACCTTGGCGCAGATGGAAAAGTCGGCATATCCGCCACATTTCATTTCAAGGGAGAAGGGAAGTGTAAAGGCAATTTTCCCAGTGCGTGTATTTAATAAAGGTAAGTTCTATGCACCAGTGGTGTCATATAATGAGGCTGGAGAGGCTGTCGATTATTATTTCCCGACAAAGTGCATGACAGAGACAAACGGATGGCTACTTAGAATGATGCCGTTCTATGGTAAGATATGCGATCTTTCCTTCGTGTGGCCGTTCTGGACAAAGGGTATATATGACACCAGCATTCCTGCAAAAATGGAGAGCTGGCAGGCAAACGCCAAATTGACAGACACAAGCCGTCTATGGTACATATTGGTTAACCTGTTGATTTTCTTGCCATTGATTTTGGTGCTACGCTTTACTCCAGCTCTGCTGTTGCCGCTTTTTGTATTCAGTCTGCTTCGCATTCCGGAGTATAACGAGAAGATGAGCAATGCAAGGATACTCAGAAGAGTGAGATTCACTCACGTACTGAAGATTGCAGCCCTAGTACTGACAATTATATGGTGTGTGGCAGGGTTGGTAGACTACACAGTCATTCCACTGGTCCTCGGCTCAGCCCTTGCATATTGGATCTTCTGCCGCCTGCTCAATACGCTTCGCAGCCCTGAAGTCCCGGACTTGTCTGACAATGAAACTACTATTGTCGAAGAAGTCTAAGACAACCAGTAGATATACTCTTAAAACATATCGTCCCGGAAAAATCAATCAGATTTTCCGGGACGATTATCATTTATCAGTGTTTGATGATCACTAGAATGAAGTTCCCCAAAATCTTCCATTTTCCCGGGTAGGGTCGCGAAGCAATCTGGAAGATATTGGGGAACTTCATCTATTTGCAACTTTATCTGTTGTCAAATTACAGACTCTGGATGTAGCGGTCAATTGCAGCTGCGGCCTGACGACCAGCACCCATAGCAAGGATCACTGTGGCAGCACCAGTAACAGCATCACCACCAGCGAAGACGCCCGGACGAGTTGTGGCACCGTTCTCATCAGCAACAAGACAGCCACGGCGTGTTGTCTCAAGACCTGCGGTAGTCTTTGCGATAAGAGGATTTGGTGAAGTACCAAGTGACATGATTACTGTGTTAGTCTCAATCTCGAACTCAGAACCTGGAACCTCGACAGGGGAGCGACGTCCGCTCTCATCCGGCTCACCAAGCTCCATCTTGATGCAACGTACTGCACGAACCCATCCGTTCTCATCTCCGAGAACTTCAACAGGGTTAGTAAGCATTGCGAACTGGATTCCTTCCTCCTTTGCATGGTGTACTTCTTCCACACGTGCAGGAAGTTCCTTCTCAGTACGACGATATACGATAGTTGTCTCAGCACCAAGGCGAAGAGCTGTACGTGCAGCATCCATTGCCACGTTTCCTCCTCCTACAACTACAACCTTGTCTCCAGTACGGATTGGAGTGTCATAGTCAGTGCGATAAGCCTTCATAAGGTTGTTACGAGTAAGGAACTCATTTGCAGAGAACACACCATTGTAATGCTCACCTGGGATGTTCATGAAGCGTGGAAGACCTGCTCCAGAGCCAATGAATACTGCCTCGAAACCTTCCTCATCAAAGAGACTGTCAACTGTGATGGTTCTACCAGCGATCACATTGGTTTCAATCTTTACTCCCAATGCCTTAACTGATGCGATTTCCGCTGCAACCACCTTATCCTTAGGAAGACGGAACTCAGGAATACCATACTCAAGTACTCCACCTGCACGATGAAGTGCCTCGAAGATAGTCACATCATATCCGAGCTTAGCAAGGTCAGATGCACATGCAAGACCTGCAGGGCCACTACCGATTACAGCCACCTTGTGACCATTTGCAGGAGCAACAACCGGCTTCACACCACCGTTCTCTCTGCTCCAGTCAGCAACAAAGCGCTCGAGCTTTCCGATAGCAACCGGCTCACTCTTGATACCAAGAATACAGCTGCCCTCGCACTGAGTCTCCTGTGGACACACACGTCCGCATACTGCTGGAAGAGATGAATCTTCAGCGATGATCTCAGCTGCTCGAGAGAAGTTACCAGCAGCAACTTCAGAGATAAACTGAGGGATTTTAACGCTCACTGGACACGCAGCCACACAACGTGGGTTCTTACAGTTCAGACATCTGCTAGCCTCAAGCTGAGCCTCCTCGACATTATATCCGTAGCAAACCTCCTCAAAGTTGGTTGCTCTTACTTTTGGATCCTGCTCTCTTACAGGAACTCTAGGAATTTTATTTGCCATTATCTGCCCCTCCCGATTCTACAAGTGTGATGCTCTGAAGCATCTTTCTCTTCTGTAACATACATTCTCTGACGACGCATAGCCTCATCAAAGTCCACAAGATAACCGTCAAACTCAGGTCCCTCTACGCAAGCAAAACGCACCTTACCGCCGACAGTCACACGGCATGCACCACACATACCAGTACCATCAACCATAAGAGTGTTCAAGCTCACGATAACAGGAAGGTTCAACTTCTTGCAGGTGAGGGTAGCGAACTTCATCATGATCATAGGACCGATTGCAACAGCCTGGTCATATACCTTGCCTTCCCCATTAACGAGTTTCTCGAGCATTCCTGTCACGAGACCATGGAAGCCCTCTGAACCATCATCTGTGCAGATATAAAGATTATCACACACTGCAGACATTTCTTCCTTATAAATAACAAGGTCGCGAGTCTTTGCACCGATAATCACGTCCACAGCAACTCCACGCTCGTGAAGCCATTTTACCTGTGGATATACAGGAGCTGTTCCGACACCACCGGCGATGAAGACGTATTTCTTACCGGCAAGTTCCTCTGCTGGCATCTCAGTGAAGTCAGACGGAATACCAAGAGGACCTACAACATCTGCAAATGAATCACCTTCTTCGTAAGCACAGATCTCACTTGTTGATGCACCGATCTTCTGAGTAACTATAGTAATGGTTCCGTTCTCCTTATCGTAATCACTGATAGTCAAAGGAATACGCTCACTCTGTTCGTCAGCTCTAACAATGAGAAACTGTCCTGGCTGAGCCGCTGCAGCAAGTCTTGGAGCCTCTACCTTCATCCTGCAGATGATAGGTGTCAGCATATCCTTTTTTACAATTTTGTACATATCGAATTATCTTACTTCTTTAATGATTTCAAGAGCATCATTGCAGAGCTTTGTGATAGCAGCCCAATCCTTTGCAGCCATAGCTTCCTTAGGGAAGAGATTGCTACCCATACCTACGCAAGTTACTCCAGCCTTGAACCATCCCTCAAGATTTTCCTTAGTTGGCTTGACACCACCTGTAACCATAATCTGGCTCCATGGCATTGGCGCCTTAAGACCCTTTACAAAAGCAGGTCCGAGCACATCGCCAGGGAATACCTTGCAGAGGTCACATCCAAGCTCCTGAGCCTTTCCAACCTCAGAAACAGTACCACATCCCGGGCAATAAGGCACAAGACGACGGTTGCAGATAGGTGCAATCTCAGGGTTGAAGAGTGGACCTACTACGAAGTTTGCTCCGAGCTGAAGATAAAGGGCCGCTGTACCAGGATCTACAACTGAACCGATACCGAGAACCATTCCTGGAAGTTCTGCGTTAGCGTATTTTACGAGTTCTCCGAAGACCTCATGTGCGAAGTCACCACGGTTGGTGAATTCAAATGCGCGAATACCACCCTCGTAGCATGCCTTAACGACTGCCTTAGCAGTCTCGAGGTCAGCGTGATAGAAGACAGGAACCATTCCTGTCTCCTTCATCGCTGCTATTACTTGTTGTTTTGTATATTTTGCCATTTCTTTTAATGTTTAGATCCCCGGTCAAGCCGTGGATGACACTAGCGTGAAACGCGGCCAGAGCCGTCACCCTTCATAAGATTCTCGACTTCAGCAACTGTTACCTGATTATAGTCACCGTAGATTGTATGCTTGAGGCATGAAGCCGCAACAGCGAAGTTAAGCGCCTTCTGGTCATCCTCTGGGTAAGAGATGAGACCATAGATAAGACCACCCATGAATGAGTCACCACCACCTACACGGTCAACAATATGAGTGATATCATAACGTGGAGACTGATAAAGTGTGCCATTGCTGTAAAGAACGCCACCCCAAGTGTTGTGATTAGCATTGATTGAACCACGGAGAGTGATGATAACCTTCTGTGCACGTGGGAACTTAGCCATAAGCTGAGTACATACGCTCTCAAACTCTGCTGCGTTAACCTCACCGTGTGTTGCAGTTACATCAAATCCCTCTGGCTTGATACCGAATACCTTCTCTGCATCCTCCTCATTACCAAGGATAACATCGCAACCTGCAACAAGCTCAGGCATAACCTCAGCAGCAGTCTTACCATATTTCCAAAGATTCTTACGGAAGTTAAGGTCGCATGAAACCTTAACGCCAAGACGGTTAGCAGCCTGAATAGCCTCAAGACAAACGTCTGCAGCACCCTGGCTGATCGCAGGAGTGATACCTGTCCAGTGGAACCAGTCAGCACCCTCGAATACCTTCTCCCAGTCGATCATTCCTTTCTCGATCTGTGCGATAGAGGAGTGAGCACGGTCATAAACCACCTTACTTGGACGAGCAACAGCACCTGTCTCAAGGAAGTAGATTCCAAGACGGTCACCACCGAAGATACAATGCTTTGTACCTACTCCATAGCTGTGAAGATCCTTGATGCAGCTCTCAGCAATGTCATTCTTAGGGAAACGTGTAACAAACTCAGCCTCAAGACCATAGTTTGCAAGTGAAACAGCAACATTAGCCTCTCCGCCACCAAAAGTAGCCTCGAACTGCTTTGCCTGGTTGAATCTCAAGTAACCAGGAGTTGCAAGGCGGAGCATAATCTCGCCGAATGTAATTACTTTTGCCATTGTTATATGCTTTCGAATACTATCTCATTTTGAATAGAATGAATCATACAAAATTACATTTTTTATTTCAATCAAACAATCAAAATTCCACTATCTTTGCCTTTATAAGGTTAGCGTAATCATAACACCCAATGAAACACAGCTTATTATTTTTACTTTTACTTTGTGTACTATCAACTCAGTGTACATGCAAGAAGGACATAATCAATGAAAATATTGAGATTGCCAAGGCACAGCTTGCGTTTCTTATTGAAGCGTCTGAAACTGGTGACACTGTAAGAATCCCTTCCACTTATAAAAACGACGAGATCAAATTCGTCAGAAAAAATGATTGGGTAAGCGGTTTCTTCGCTGGCACACTTTGGTATATGTATGAACTCACAGGGGATGAATTCTATGCTCAGCATGCTGAAAAGCACACTGAAATACTTCATGATATACAATACTTAAAGTCGCACCATGACGTTGGTTTCATGATCAATAACAGTTATGGTAATGGACGCAGACTGAAGAATATAGAAGCATATGACACAGTTCTTGTAAATACTGCAAAGTCACTTTCAACGCGTTTCCGCCCAGGTGCAGGCATTCTTCAATCATGGAATACCGACAATCCTAAACAATGGCAGGCGCACAGAGGATGGGATTGCCCTGTTATCATAGACAACATGATGAACCTTGAGCTTCTTTTCAAAGTCAGCGAAATGACAGGCGATGACACATACAGGAACATCGCTGTAAGCCATGCTGACAAGACACTTGCAAATCACTATCGTGCAGATTTCAGTGCCTATCATGTTGTTGATTATGATGACGAGACAGGTGAAGTACGCCATAGACACACCGCACAAGGAATTGCAAATGAGTCTCGTTGGGCAAGAGGACAAGCATGGTCTATTTATGGATTTACTGCGGCATATCGATTTACTCAAGACGAAAGATACCTCCAGAGGGCAAAGGATGTTGCCAATTACCTCCTTGTTACAGAAGACAACATGCCGGAGGATCTTGTTCCGCTTTGGGACTTTGACGTTGTGGAATACTCCAACAATCTCCCAGAAGATGAGTTTCTATATAAAAACCTCAAGAACAAGGATTTACCTAAGCAATACACGAAAATCAGAGACGTATCCTCAGCAACAATCATTGCATCTGCTCTTTACGAGCTGTCCTGGATTACAAAGGATGTGTTCTACAAGGAAAAGGCCGACAGAATCATCGAGAGTCTTTCATCGGCTCCTTATAGAGCAGAGATCGGAACAAATGGCGGATTTATTCTTAAACATTCGGTTGGCAGCGTGCCACACTCTCTCCTTAACATTGAAGCAGGTAAAATTAACAGTCATAACATCGACGTTCCTTTAAACTACGCTGATTACTACTTCATTGAGGCTTTATTAAGAAAGAAACGTATCGAGAAAGGTGAAAATCCGATAGGTTGATAAATCTTGAAAAGCAGGTCATATATCATTGCTTAACCACAAATATTTCATATATTTGTTTGATTTATTGGATTTGACCGAAATTCATAGGATATAATTTAATTTACAAACAATAACAACAACATGAAAAAGTTCACTTTACCCAAAGATGGTGGCCTCATCGAAGCAGGCCTACCAAACGGTGTTAAACACACTTTTGAGCATATTCCTGCTCATATTTTTGAGGACGAGGAAGCAGCATGCGAACAGCTTGCTGGAAAGATTGCTGAGGCTATCAAAGCTTCTGAGGGAGTTTATCGCCTTGGTATCAGTACTGGTTCATCACCAGTTGTACTTTTCAATGAGCTTGTAAAGAAGCACAAAGAAGAGGGTCTTTCTTTCAAGAATGTAGAGATCTACAGCACTGACGAGTACTATCCTGCACCAGCTGCCGGAAACAGCAGAAACCGCAGATTGTTCAGCAACTTCGTTGAGCTCGTTGACATTGATCCTGCAAACGTATTCACTCCAAGCTTGGCAGCGACTGCTGACAGCACTGTTGTTTCAGAGTTCTGCGCAGCTTACGATGAGAAGGCACGTAATCTTGACCTTCTTGTAATGGGAGTAGGCGAGAAAGGTCAGGTAGGATTCAACGAATTCGCAGCAACAGAGAACAGCCGCACAAGAACAGTTCTTCTTCCTTACTCTTCACGCAAGCGTCAGGCTAAGAACTTCTCAGGTTGCATCAACGCAACTCCTGACAAGGCTATCGCAATGGGTATCTCAACAATGATGAGCGCAAAGAAGATCGCTCTCATCGCATGGGGAGAGGACAAAGCACAGGTTGTAAAGCAGGTTTCAGAGGACGCTATCAACCCAGCTTGCCCAGCATCACTTCTTCAGAAGCATGACAATATCTCATTCTACGTAGAGGAGAACTCTGCTAGCCTTCTTACAAGAAACGTAGCTCCATGGCTCGTTGGTCCTTGTGAGTGGACTCCAAAATTCATCAGAAAAGCTGTAGTATGGCTTTGCGAGCAGGTAAACAAGCCAATCCTCAAGCTCAAGCAGGGCGACTACCTTGCAAACGGTCTTGGCGAGCTCCTCGAGCAGTACGGTCCATACGATCAGATCAATATCAGAATCTTCAACGATCTTCAGCATACAATCACCGGATGGCCAGGTGGAAAGCCTAATGCTGATGACACAACTAGACCAGTTCCTTCTACACCATTCCCTAAGAGAGTTGTAATCTTCTCTCCACATCCAGATGACGACGTTATCTCAATGGGAGGTACATTCATCCGTCTTGCTGAGCAGGGTCACGACGTACACGTTGCATACCAGACTTCAGGTAACGTAGCTGTTCACGATGACGTAGTTCTTCAGCACATGGATGCAGCTCGCGAGCTTGGTTTCGGAGATCGTTTCGACGAGGTTAAGGAAATCATCGCTTCCAAGAAGCCTGGTCAGCCAGAGCCAAGAGCACTTCTCAACCTTAAAGGTTCTATCCGTCGCGCAGAGGCTAAGGCTGCTGTTCGTTCATTCGGTCTTAACGATGCCACTAACTGCCACTTCCTTAACCTTCCATTCTATGAGACTGGTGGTATCAAGAAGGGTGAGCGTACTCAGGCTGATATCGACATCATCACTGCACTTCTTCAGGAGGTTAAACCTCATCAGATCTACCTTGCAGGTGACCTTGCAGACCCACACGGAACTCACAGAGTTTGTACAGAGGCTGTTCTCGAGGCTATCAACCAGCTTAAGAGCGAGGCTTGGATGGATGAGTGCCACGTATGGCTCTACCGCGGTGCATGGATGGAGTGGGAGCTCGGTAAGGTAGATATGGCAGTTCCACTTAGCCCAGAGGAAGTAATCAAGAAGCGTCACGCCATCTATCGTCACCTTTCACAGAAGGACATCGTTCCATTCCCAGGTGAGGACCCTCGTGAGTTCTGGCAGAGAGCTGAGGACAGAACAGAGAACACAGCTCGCCTCTACAACAATCTCGGTATGGCAGAGTACCAGGCAATTGAAGTATTCGTAAAACTATTCTAAAACAATATGGAAACTAACTTTATGCAGACCGTTCAGAACTGGTTGAACGGAAACTTCGACGAGGAGACAAAGGCACAGATACGTGAGCTCCAGGCTAATGACCCAGTAGGTCTTGAGGACGCATTCTACCGTAATCTTGAGTTTGGTACTGGTGGACTTCGTGGAATCATGGGTGTTGGTACAAACCGTATGAACAAGTACACTGTAGGTATGGCTACTCAGGGTCTTGCCAACTATATGAAGGCAAACATCGAGGGTCCACTCAGCGTATGTATCTCATTTGACAGCCGTAACAACAGCCCTGAGTTCGCTCAGATCACTGCTAACGTGCTCGCAGCAAACGGTATCAAGGTTTACATCTTCGACAAGCTTCACCCAATCGCCCTTATGAGCTACTCTGTGAGAGCAAAGAAGGCTAACGCTGGTATCATGATCACAGCATCTCACAACCCTAAGGAGTACAACGGTTACAAGGTATTCTGGTCAGACGGTGCTCAGGTTACTTCACCAGTTGACAAGGATATCGTTGCTGAGGTTGCTAAGATTACTGACCCTTCAATGGTTAAGTTCGAGGTTGGCGCAGACGCTGCTCCTATCGAGATTATGAGCCACGAGATGGATGAGGCATATCTCAACTCTGTAATGACTCTCATGCTTTCTCCTGAGGCTTGCGCAGCACACAAGGATCTTAAGATCGTTTACACTCCAATCCACGGTTCAGGTGTAGAGATCGTTCCAGAGTTCCTTGCAAAGCTTGGTTTCGAGAATGTTTACCATGTTCCAGAGCAGGACGTAGTTGACGGAAACTTCCCAACAGTAATGTCACCAAACCCAGAGGAGCCTTCAGCTCTTGCAATGGCTGTTGCTGTTGCTGATAAGGAAGGTGCTGACCTTGTTATGGCAACTGACCCAGATGCTGACCGTATCGGTATTGCAGTTCGCGACAACGAGGGTAAGATGGTTCTTCTTAACGGTAACCAGACTGGTTCTATCCTTACATACTACATCCTCCGTCGTTGGTCAGAGCTTGGAAAGCTTGATGGCAACCAGTACATCGTAAAGACTATCGTAACAACTGAGCTCATGCGTGCAATCGCTGAGAAGTATGGCGTTCAGGTTTACAATGTGCTTACAGGATTCAAGTGGATCGCTGACATCATCAAGAAGAACGAGGGAAAGACTACATTCGTATGCGGTGGTGAGGAGAGCTACGGCTTCAACGTAGGTGAGTTCGTACGTGACAAGGATGCTCCTATCTCATGTGCTTTCGTAGCAGAGTGTGCAGCTTGGGCAGCAGCTCAGGGCAAGACTCTCTATCAGCTTCTCCAGGATATCTATGCAGAGTTCGGCTACTATAAGGAGTCTCTCATCTCAGTAACAAAGAAGGGTAAGGCTGGTCTTGAGGAGATCGCTCAGATGATGGTTGACTATCGTCAGAACCCTCCTACAGAACTTGCAGGTTCACCTGTAATCAAGGTTATCGACTACAGCAAGCCAGAGGAGACAGGTCTTCCTGCATCTAACGTGCTTCAGTTCTACAACGAGGCAGGCGATGTAGTGACAATCCGTCCTTCAGGTACAGAGCCTAAGATCAAGTTCTACTTCGGTATCAAGGGTTCAGACGCTGATGCTAAGAACGAAGTTCTCCGCGCTCAGTTCAGCAAGTAATCAAAATTAAATACTTTAATGGCGTGCTACCATAGCGGTAGCACGCTTTTTATTTGTATATAACCGCCATTTCTTGTATCTTAGCTTAGATTTAAATGAAGATTTATGAGCAAACCTATAATATATCAGATGTTGCCTCGCTTATGGGGTAATGACAAGGTCAGACCTAAGAAGAATGGAGGATTGGCGGACAATGGAACAGGTAAATTTTCTGACATTGACGCTGCCACACTTGAATATTTGAAGTGGTTGGGTTGCAGCCATGTTTGGTACACCGGAGTTATCAGACATTCCACTCAGGAATCAGAGCAGGGATGCACACCGTCGCACCCTCAGTTCGTAAAAGGCAAGGCTGGTTCACCATACGCAATCTGCGACTATTATGACGTGAACGCATACCTGGCAGATGACCCGGCAAACAGAATGGGGGAGTTTGAGGATCTTCTCAAACGTTCTCACGATGCAGGCCTTAAAGTAATTATAGACTTCGTTCCGAATCACGTTTCAAGAGACTATGGAAAGGTAGGATTCTCGACTGAACATCCATGCCTTGGAGCTGAGGATGACAAGAATGTTCACTGGTCTGCAGAAAATGATTTCTTCTACTATCCGGGACAGAAACTACAGCTTCCGTCAGAGTCTCCTAAAGGAGTCGAGTCCTATGAGGAATGCCCGGCAATGGCAACGGGAAACAACTGCTACACACCAGCGCCTGGAGTCAATGACTGGTATGAAACCATCAAGATAAACTACTGCGACTTCCACACCGGAACCTGGGACAAGATGCTTGACATAGTTATGTTCTGGGCAGCAAAAGGCGTAGACGGATTCCGTTGCGACATGGTGGAGCTTGTTCCGCCACAGTTCTTCCAGTGGCTGATCAAACGTGTCAAAGAAGCATATCCAGAGGTGATCTTTGTTGCTGAAGTCTATAAGAAAGACCTTTATAGCCAATACATTCGCGAGGTAGGGTTTGACTATCTCTATGATAAGTCCGGACTTTATGACAGCCTCAGAGCTATCGTAGAAAAGGCAGTGAATGACAACGGAATGCCTGTGGACCTTTGGCAGTCCACAACTGGCATCACACGTAGCTGGCAGTTCCTTAATGATCTCCAGCCATACATGCTGAACTTCCTTGAAAATCATGACGAGCAACGTTATGCATCTGATTACTTCGGAAAGGATAGCTGCACCTTCGCCGCACTCTACACTTCACTCTTCCTTAATACTGCTCCATTCATGATTTATTTTGGAGAGGAAGTAGGAGAAGCTGGAATGGAAGAAGAGGGCTTCAGCGGAGTCAATGGAAGAACGACAATCTTTGACTGGTGGAGCGTCGGAAGTTTGCGCCGCCTGAGAAAGGTTATCGCGAAAGGGGAGTATAAGAATCTCAGTGTCAGCTCATTGACTAAAGCCGGACTTAAGCCGGAGGAAGCAAGAGTGTTTGCAAGATTTGCACACGCTACAAGGTTCGCCGCAACAGATCTGGCCATTACCAAAGGTAGTACATACGACCTTTGCTACTGCAATTTCTCTTCAGATGGATTCAACAAGGACAGACATTATGCCTTCCTGCGCGACTTTGAAGATCACACCCTGCTTGTAGCTGCAAACTTCTCAATGGTTCCTGCCACAATGAAGCTTCGCATCCCGCAGCACGCATTCGAGTGGATGGAAATTCCTCAGACAGAAGATCTGAACACATCGACCATCCTGGAAGTTACAGTTCCTCCAATGGATGGCACGATTCTGCAACTGATATAAACGCTTACTCACATTTGGGATTTTTGGGATTATTGTATATATTTGCATATTGACAAATACTTTAACCTATGGTAGATTTATCAGAATTTGAGGGCATCAGTCCGTATACGGATGCAGAGGCGGCAGAGGCGTTGAGTAAGTTGGCTGAATTTCCTTTACTTCCTGCGATTTCGCAGAAGGTTTTTCCTAACGAGGAGCCTGATTTCTTGAAGAATACTCTCAAGAGCATTAATACTATTGATGAATTCCAGGTATTGGTGATGCAGAAGTTTGTAAGGTGGGTAATCGAGACCACTGCAAAGAACTTCTCATACGACAGCATTGCTAATATTGACCCTAATAAGAAATTCCTTGCACTCTCTAATCACAGAGATATCATTCTTGATCCAGCTATCACTCAGCTAGTTCTTTATGCGAATGGTATTCCGATGACAGAGATTGCAGTTGGTGACAACCTCATTACCAGCCAGACAATCGAGTGGCTTATCCGCTCTAACAGAATGATCAAGGTGGTAAGAGGAATCAGCGCTAGAGAGCTTTATCTTTCATCACAGCTTCTTTCGAAGTATATCCGTTTGAACATCACCGAAAACCGCAGTTCAATCTGGCTTGCACAGCGTCAGGGTAGAACAAAGAACGGATACGATATCACTGAGCAGGGCTTGCTTAAGATGCTCGATATGAGTGGTCAGGCAGATTTCCAGACTAACTTCGAGGAGCTTAACATCATCCCGATGAGTATCTCATACGAGATTGAGCCATGCGATATTCTCAAAGCTCGTGAGCTCGTCATCTCTCGTAAGCAGAAGTATGTGAAGGGAAAGGACGAGGACTGGAACAGCATCATGACCGGTATCTTGCAGCAGAAAGGAAATATCCATCTTAACATCGGTACGCAGCTTACTTCAGATGAGATTGCAGAGGCTGCCAAGTGCGACAAGAACGATAGATATCAGCTTATCCGCCACGCTGTTGACCTTCGTGTCATTGAAGGCTACAAGCTTTGGAAGAACAACTATGTTGCATACGACCTCTTGAATCACTCGTTCAAGTACTCTGACATGTACGATATTTCAGATATCGAGAAGTTTGTTGCTTACATGGAGCATCAGCTTGATACAGTTGAGAAGGAGCTTAACCGCGAAGACCTCAGACGCATCTTCCTCGGAATCTATGCAAACCCTGTGGTTACAAAAGAACTCCTCGCCAAGGAGAAACATACCGGATCTATTCTTCTATAATAGAACATCATACAAAAAAGAGGCTGACTAAAAAGTGATGTGACCCCCAAAAGTTGGACGGTTTAACATTATTAAGAGGCGCTCTTAGATTGGAATAAAGCTCGGTATTGCACCGGGCTTTTTCCATTTAGCCTCAGTTTGATCCTATCATTGTTATAATAGTGTATATATCTAATCAGTTCTTTCTTGAACTGTTCAACACTATCCCATTCCTGCAAATATAGCAATTCTGACTTCATTAGTCCAAAGAAGTTCTCCATCATCGCATTGTCCAGACAATTGCCTTTGCGAGACATGCTTTGTATTATATCTT
>JAFYVM010000051.1 GCA_017549145.1 Bacteroidales bacterium | reverse complement strand
TCCGTCAGGCGGCTGAATTGGCGGCCCGAGCCTTTAGCGACTATGAATATTTCACAAACTGGTTTCCGGACCCAAAGGAACGAGCCAAGGTGGAGAGTGCCATCATCTGGTGTTCTTACAAGACCAACTTCAGCAGTGCTCCACAACTCACAGCTAAATTGGACGGAAAGATTGTAGCACTAGCGGAACTCAACGCACCTGACCACAAAGATCCATCAGTCCTGTCCTATATCCTTCACGGCTGGCTTAAGGTATATATGGCTGCAGGCCTCAAGCGTGTCAATGACTGGATAGCGATGGATGCTGCAGTATCAAAGCCCTGCCACGCCTACCAGAAGACAGCTCCTGGCATTTGGTATCTGAGCTCCCTAAGCACAGATCCTTCTATGCAGGGCATCGGCCTTGGTACTAAACTGATGGACTACTATGAGAATTATATCCGTGAGCGTGGTGGCAAGCAGGTTGTGTTAGTTACCAACTCACATAAGAACCTGAATTTCTATCTCAAGCGTGGCTATGAAGTGTTCGATGAGCAAGTATTTGAATACAATGACCACAAAATGGGAAGTTGGAGTATGAAAAAGGTTTTGTAGGCAATTACTGTAGGCTGTCCGCTGGGGGGGATGCCGATCGAGGCCGGGCATGACAATCAGATTCCCAATCAAGTCGGGGATGACGGGAAGTGGTTGATTTTGTGGGTTATGTTATGGATAATTTGGAAAATTTGCATAATTTTGCGGCTAGGGAATTTAAATTAAGGTAGTGTGAATACTGGTTGGGCTACATATTGCGGAATTGTTATCTCCTATGCTGTTGCAGAGGTGGCATCGTGCATAACCGTTACCCCCCCTGTAAAAATACTCACAATCAAATAGTTGACTGTAGTAATACGGTCAGTAAATTAGTTTCGGCGTTACACTTGGCGGATCCTCTGCCTTGTCTGTAATGCCTTTTTCTGTGTGAAATCTTAAGCAATAAATTTATAAACAATAAGTATCGATACTATGAAGAAGAGTTTGTTTTATTTGTTCATGTTGATGGCAGTCGCAGCGATGCCATTGACATCATGTGAGAAGGATCCTCAGAAAGATGAAGAGCATGATTCTAAGTCTGACTCAGATTTGACAGAGGTTACTGCATACAACTCGTTGTCTTGGTTGCAGGGAGCCCTCGTGGTTGTCAATGAGAAAGGTGAAATTATAAGAAGAGTATATGGTGAGCCTCTCGATGAGTCTCAGCCAGATGTTCTCTCAGCACCAGTTGGAAGTTATGCGACAGCTGAGAAGATCTTCCTTAGCTGGGTAGCACCTGGCAAGACAGCTACAAAGGTTGATGGTGGTTACGACTATAACCTTACAGACGCAGAGGGTAAGGCTCAGGGTAGCGTATCGTTCCGTTCTGTAGAGGATGGCGGTCGTGTGATTGCACGTATGACTGTAGCAGAAGGTACAGAGCTCGCGGAGGTAAGCGAGGTTAATTTCATTGACTCAAAGCTCTGGCCAGAGAATGCTGCCCCATGGGAAACTGTAAAGGAAGGTGATGTCCTCCACACATGGGATGGTATATTAACATGGGAAGATGGATTCTTTATTAAAACAGGACGTGTTGCTTACTATACCCTCCAGGGAAATACTGATGGCAAGGTTGGTATCCAGGTACATCTATGCCCAGACGAAAATGATTCAAACCTACATCCAAAACCAACAAAATATTGGAATGACGCAGTTTTGCAGTATCTTCCTTCTGAATGGGAAGCACAGCAGGTGCTCGACATCTTTAATAACAATAGGGCCGCATGGGACAAGATGATGGAAACCATGGCTTCTATGGGATATAATTGGTACCCTCAAGAGGGATCAGGAACTACAGGTAACGCGGAGTTCATCATCAATTGCGAAAGTGACTGGCATAAAGCCTCTTACTTGTATTGCTTAGATTTGGATGACGATGATTCAGATGGTATAAAAGGTAGTATTAGAGCAGTGAATGTTCTCAGTCTGTACAAATACCGCTATATGCGCGTCAAAGTCTACAATCCAGTTAACTAGTAATTCATGACATTAAAGCGTAGATTTACATATACGTTTATCCTTATTTCCTTCTTCCTCCTCCTTTTTCCAGGGTGCAGGAAGGAGGAAATTGGTTTTATTCATAATTACCGAGTGGAAGTGGTCCTTTCACCCGGAGGTGTCGGCGATCAAGGCTATAACGACAAGATCCTGCGAGGATTCCAGGAAGCAGCTATCAAATATGGATTTACGCTTGCCGTGCACATTCCCGACCAAAAGGAACAGGGCATACAGATTTATGAAGATTGGATGAGTACTCCGCTTGAGGATAAATGCGAGCGTTCTCTGTTTGTGTTTTCAGGCAGCGAGTACGAATATCTGTTGGAAGGACTTACTCTTCCTGATGATAGCCGACAGGATGTGCTGATGCTTGAAACTGAACGTGAGTATGACGGCATATATACATTCAGCGTAGGCTGTTATGCAGCCAGCTATCTTGCAGGAGCAACCTGCGTGCTGGATAACAATGGAGAAGAGCAAAAGGCATTGATAATTGCAGCCAATCCTCACGACAGGCAGGTAAAGCGTGCAGTGGAGGGATATAGAGACGGTTACCTGGCTGCTGGTGGCACCGGATGCGACATACACTATCTAAGCGAAGAGCCGGACGGAGGCTATAGGATGCAGGACGAAGCATATCAGTTCTGTCTGGAGAATGACGGAGAGTATATGTATTATTTTTCTGCTGCTGGAGCATCCAACAAAGGAATGTACCGCTTTTCGCGTGAAAGCTACAACTTAGCGGTAGGAATGGATGACGATATGGGTTTCTTCTCATCTTTGATTACAATGTCAGTGGTAAAGCATATGGATAAAGTTATTATCGATGTGCTTGGAGACCTGCTGGAGAACAGGGATATCCCATATCATCAGAAGTTTACATATTCATCAGGATACGAGGAAATGGTGTTTTCAGAAGGAATGTCAGCGGATTTCTTCCTGGACATTTCTGATATAAGGAATCGTATTATAGAAATTGAGCAGAGTTATGAAGAATCTTTACAATAGCATATTGGTCCTTCTGCTCTGCATGAGTGCTCTTCTATCGTGTGAGAAATCACCTTTTGAAGAGGAAACATCAGGCTTGAAGGAAGTAAGAATCGCCGTGGTTCTTCCTGAAAAGGACCGTGAAGCCATCTGGAATAACGCCTTGGAATTGGCTGCAGAAAACATCAAGAAAGCATATATCGGCGTAAAGGTCGTATATGAGTGGTATGATGAGGAATCAGTCAATCTTACCGAGGTCGGCGTATCTCTTTCAAATCGTGAGGAGATCCAGGGTGTCATCGGATGTAGCGTTTCTGCAAACACCAAGAAATTGGCCCTTGCTCTGGCAAAAAAGAAGAAGAATATCAAGCCTCTGTTTACATTCTCGACATCTCAGGAGCTGCCTCGAGTTTTCGGACACCGTGGATTCCTATGGGGTTTGTGCGAAACAGATGTATCTCAGAGTGAAATCATTCTCTCTTGTATTTCTAACGAGCACCCGGAATTTAAGAAGGTTGCCCTGCTTGCGGCTGACGACATGTATGGACAGACCTTTGTTGACTGGTTTGCATTCCAAGCAGTGGAGCTGAATCTGGAGCCTGTCAGCATTGAGACATATAGCAAGTCCAGCGAGCTTGAAAGCTGCCTTGATAGAATCCTTGACAGCGGAGCTGATGCCATCGTATGTGCGCCGGTTACAGCTGATGATGTTATTCCGGTACAGGATTATATAGACCGCTTTATGTATGAGTCGGAAGATGGACGAGGTATCGCCTTGATGTTTACAGACAGGGCGTACAACAAGACCATTCTTGAGGGCGAATACCCAGTTGATTATATTTCCGGCCTTGCTCCTGCCAGCCACCCGAATTCCGGCTTTAGTGTGTCATACGATGCTATATACGACAGAGTGCCGTTTGCAGGTGAAGCTGAGGCTTATGATGCTGTCCTCATCAGTACACTTGCTTCCATTTGGGCTGAGAAGAATGAAGAGGAAGATTTGAACAAAGCCGTGTCAGCATTGCTTAATGGAAAGGCTGATTCTCAGGGAGGATGGACTGCTGGTATGATTTCCAACTACTATAACGCGATTATGGCCGGTGAGACTCCTGCAATAAGCGGTGCAACCGGAACATTGGACTTCGATTCGCAGTATTATACTACCATCCGTTCGACTTCATATGCTCGCTGGATCACATATAATGGCAAGATGATTAT
>JAFYVM010000050.1 GCA_017549145.1 Bacteroidales bacterium | reverse complement strand
TACAGTCTGCCCCATTTGGCCACTCTGGTATTCTCCCAAAATTCTTTAAGAACTTTTGAGCCGATGGAGGGAATCGAACCCACGACCCCGAGATTACAAATCACGTGCTCTGGCCAACTGAGCTACATCGGCATTGTTTTTGGCCCGCCTCAGGAGGTTTGTTTCCTAAAGGGATTGCAAAGGTAGACATTATTTTTTAATCTGCAAATCTTTTCAATCTTTTTTCATAAAAAATTTACATTCTTCCTGAAAAACGCGCAGAATCTCGTCTAAAGTCAAACCACATTCTTCTCTAAGTTCCTCCTGTGTGCCCTGACTGATATATCTATCCGGAATTCCCACTCCTCTTACAGGAATCGGACGCTCCTGAGAAGAAATATATTCTGTTACCGCACCGTACAATCCGCCCACAAGACTTCCGTCCTCAATAGTCACTACCCTATCATATCCTGCAACGGCCTTCATTATTTCCTGATCAAGCGGCTTTATATACCTTATATTATATATAGTAGGATTCCAGCCATTCTCCTGACGGAATTTCTCAGCCGCCTCTACTGCCCTATAAGCAAATGGACCGGCTGCCAGCACAGCCACTTTCTCTCCCTCAAGAAGAAGTTCTCCAACTCCAGTCTCCATCTTCTGATAATCGGCCTCCTTCCACTGCACTCCCTCTCCATATCCGCGAGGATACCTTATTATATAAGGGCCGCTTTCAGAAAGCATGGCACTATACATCATATTCTTAAGTTCGAGCTCATCCTTTGGAGCAGCAACAATGGCTCCCGGGATGATTCTATATAGCGACATATCGTAGCAACCATGGTGAGTTGCGCCATCCTCTCCAACGAGACCACCTCTATCAAGGCATAGAACAACCGGAAGGTCCTGAAGAGCCACATCATGGATAATCTGATCCAAAGCTCTCTGAGAGAAAGAAGAATAGATATTACAGAATGGCTTCATTCCACCGGCTGCAAGTCCTGCAGCAAATGTAACCGCATGTTCCTCCTCAATTCCCACATCGTAGAAACGCTCAGGCATCTGCTTCGCAAGAAGATTCATTCCACAACCAGAGGCCATGGCTGGCGTAATACCTACAACCTTATCATTTTTCTGTGCCAGATCCAAAAGCACTTCACCGAAGACATCCTGATAACGGCTTACACCATTTTCATTGTGGATTCTTTCACCGGTTTCAGGATCAAACATTCCTGGTGCGTGCCATACTGTCTGATTTTCCTCTGCAGGAGAATAGCCCTTACCCTTCTTTGTAAGCACATGGAGCAAAAGCGGTCCGCCTAATTCACGAAGCTTCTGCAATGTCTCCACAACCTGAACTATATCATTTCCGTCAATAGGGCCAAAATATCTGAATCCCATTGCCTGGAAAAGGTCACCACCGCTTGCACTCACGAGTGAAGACTTCATTCTACCCACCATACGCTGAATTCTCTTTCTGAACCAGCCATCTCCTAAACCATCCCAAACCTGCTTCTTTGCCTTATTATATCCAGGAGCTGTTGTGATTTTTAGAAGATATTCGTGTACAGCACCAATATTTCTATCAATGGAGATATTGTTATCGTTTAGAATTACCAGCATATCAGTACCTCTGGCACCTGCATTATTCAATCCTTCAAATGCAAGTCCTCCGGTAAGAGAACCGTCTCCAATCAAAGCGACAACCTTCTGAGAGAGTCCCTGTTGGCGGGCAGCCTCAGCAAAACCTAGAGCCGCAGAAATCGAAGTGGATGAATGACCGACACCGAAAGCGTCATACTCGCTTTCTGAACGTTTTGGAAAACCGCTTATACCATCCTTCATTCTATTCTTCTTGAATGCTTCACGACGGCCGGTGATAATCTTATGTGCATAAGCCTGGTGGCCGACATCGAAGACCAACTTGTCTGAAGGCGTATCATATACATAATGAAGGCCCACCATCAACTCAACAGCACCCAAACTCGATCCAAGATGTCCGGGATTGACTGCACAACACTCAATCATATAGCAACGAATCTCCTCACAAAGCTGCTTAAGCTGCTCTATGTCGAGATTCTTGATATCAGCCGGAGATTCAATTCCTTCAAGAAGTGTATATGGTGTGTTTTCCATTATCTACTTTTGTTTAACTTGCGAAGGTACTAAAAAACGTTATCTTTGCAATCAGAATGACAAATATAAAATCAACAAATATGACACAGACTATTAAAAAGTATCTAAACGACAGCTTTGCGGCCAGATGGACCGCATTGGTGTTGGTTGCATCCATGATGTTCTTTGCATACATGTTCGTGGATGTGCTTTCTCCGCTCTCTACCCTACTTGAGAGCACAAAGGGATGGACTGCTGAGACTTACGGAACATTCTGCAGCTCAGAGTACTTCCTCAACGTGTTTGCATTCTTCCTCATCTTCGCAGGTATCATCCTTGACAAGATGGGAATCCGCTTCACTGGTATTCTTTCCGGTTCTGTAATGGTAATCGGTGCAGCTATCAAATTATATGCTGTCAGCGATTGGTTCACAGCAGACTCATCACTTTACTCTTTCCTTAACTCATTCTGGACAAGCTTCCCTCCAACAGCGAAGCTCGCATCAGTAGGTTTCATGATCTTCGGATGCGGTGTTGAGATGGCAGGTGTAACCGTATCAAAAGCTATCGCAAAATGGTTTAAGGGTAAGGAAATGGCTCTTGCAATGGGACTTGAGATGGCAATCGCTCGTTTGGGTGTGTTTGCTGTATTCCGTCTTTCACCATACCTTTCTACTTATTTGAACGAGGCAATACCTACAGTTGTTACACCAGTACTCGTGTGCACAATTCTCCTTCTCATCGGACTGATCGCATATACTGTGTTCACATTCATGGATAAGGCCCTAGATCGTCAGATGGGAGGCGTAGAAGAGGAAGCCGAGGAGCAGTTCAAGGTAAGCGATATCGGCAAGCTCTTTACAAGCAAAACATTCCTCATCGTAGCAGGTCTTTGCGTTCTTTATTACTCAGCGATCTTCCCATTCCAGAAGTTTGCTACTGGTATGCTTGAGAACAATCTTGGTATTGCAACTGACGCAGCAGCCGGTCTATTCTCTTGGTTCCCTATCGGAGCAATGGTATTGACTCCATTCCTTGGAGCCTTCCTTGACAGCAAGGGTAAGGGTGCAACAATGCTTATCTGCGGAGCCCTCCTTATGACAGTCTGCCATCTTATCTTCGCTCTTGTTCCGCTTACTAAGCCTATCGCTTACACTGCAATCGTTCTCTTGGGAGTTTCATTCTCATTGGTTCCTGCAGCATTGTGGCCTTCAGTTCCAAAGCTCGTAGAGGAGAGATATCTCGGTTCTGCATATTCGGTTATCTTCTGGATCCAGAACATCGGACTTATGGCATTCCCTATCATCATCGGATGGGCGCTCGACAAGACTGGAAGCTACACTCTTCCAATGTTGATTTTCGCTTCTCTCGGAATTCTTGCACTTGTACTTGGCCTTTGGCTTAAGGCAGAAGACAAGAAGAAGGGTTATGGACTTGAACTTCCTAACATTCAGAAATAATGTCTAACCTGAAAAACACTCTCAGGGACAATAAATGGGCATGCTGGCTTGCGCTGGCGTGCCTTGTTGTTCCTATGTTTGCGTCATACTTTTTTGACGACATGTTCTCTTCGCTGTCAGAGCTTTTCAAAAATCCGGAAAGCCTGCAGCTAGGATGGAATATGGCTGACTATGGATTTTACTCAAGCGGATACTCTTTCCTATGTATCTGGGGAGGTCTTATCATCTGCGGAGTACTGCTAGATAAGTTCGGAGTAAGACTAGTCGGATCAATCTTCGTAGGCCTCATGGCAGCAGGAGCTGCAATCGTGACCACAGCAATCTCTATCGGTCTGCCGCCAAAGACATCCCTTGCCATTGCATATGTAGGCTGCATGCTCTTTGGTCTCGGTAGCGAAATTGCCGGAGTGGCTGTAACCAGATCTATCGCAAAATGGTTCAAAGGCAGAAATATGGCATTGGCTATGGGTCTGCAGCTGGCTATTGCACGATTCGGTACTGCAACAGCCATACTCATAGCGCCAATGATTGTTAAGCAGAAGGCTGCTGGAGAAATCTACACTTTGGCAGAGACCAACAAGCCGGCCCTTATCGGAATGGCAGTTCTTGCTATAGGTGTTATCCTTTGGGCTATTTTCGTAGCAATGGATGCCAGATTTGACAAACAGACAGGAGAAAAAGACACAGTAGAGACAGCCGAGGAAGACAAATTCAGATTCTCTGACATCTGGAAGGTGCTCAGCAACCCTCGCTTTCTGATGATTGCAATCCTCTGTGTAACCTTCTACTGCTGCGTCATCCGCTTCAAGAAGTTCGGAGTTTCAATTCTATTGCCACTTTTCGGAGTGAACCTTGACATAGCCACAGTACTCCTTGCTATGATTCCATTCTTCACAATTCTCTTCACTCCCCTCTTCGGAGCACTCGTGGACAGAGTCGGAAAGGCAACACTATGGATGATTATCGGAGCAGGTCTAGTACTCACATCACACCTCATCATCACATTTGCTCCTCAAGGCGTTCCAATGTACGCATACATTGCAATCGCTCTCCTCGGTATCGGATACTCTCTCGTACCGTCTGCAATGTGGCCATCAGTGCCGAAGATCATTCCTGAAAAGAATTTAGGAACCGCTTATTCACTCATATACTGGGTACAGAATATGGGAATGTGGGCAGTTCCTATATATGTAGGTAAAATATTTACCAAGACCATCACCGAGCCAGGTAACAAAGTTCAGGAGGTAGCTGCAGCAATTCAGGCAGAATACGTGTTTATCGTACTTGGAATCGTTGCTATTGCAGTGGCATTCCTTCTGAGATTTTCTTCAAGAAAGCACCCTGAGCTCAGACTTGATGAACGTGCATCTTAAGAGTGATATTCAATCAAGCCTTCAATTGGAGCCTTGATGATACGGGAAACACTGATTCCCTCCTCTGATGCAATTTGTAGAAATATATCCTTGAGGGCATAAGCAAACCCTCCAACGACACCGACAGGACCTCCTTCGGTGTCGTATTGTTTTAACGAACGTCTGATGAAAGAACGGAAATTACCGTCAACAAGTTCCTTGATATAAGGATGGCTATAATATTCCATAATAAATGGAGCAAAGCCGCCCAAATATGCAGAAGGAGCCTGGGAGCGATACACATTTGCTACTATAGTAGCATAATCCGAAGGATAGCGAGAAGCAAAATCATCTGCGATTTCAGCCGGAACAAGTCCCTTTATGAAATCCGACATAAAGAGTCTACCTAAAGTAGCTGCAGCACCTTCGTCACCTAGGATGAAGCCACCTGCTGCCACTTTTTTAACTATCTTCTGTCCATCCCACTGGCAGGAATTGGACCCTGTTCCCAAAATAGCTGCAACACCAGGAGCATGGCCACAAGCCGCGCGCGCCGCTGCAACTAAATCTGTCTGAACCTCAACATCTGCAGAAGGAAAATACTCATCAAACAGACTCTTAAGGTTCGCCTCTATTTCATTTGTGACAACACCTGCCACATATATATGAAGACTTTCAATAGCATCCGCAGGGCAGCACAATTGCTCTAGAGCCTCATCCACGACAGCCCTGACAGCATCCATGCTCATTGTAGATACATTAATTCCAGAAACGAGAACCTGTTTGATTCCTGTCCCGTCAGATACCAGCCTCCAATCACTCTTGGTAGCCCCGCACTCTGCTATAATCTTCATAATACTCTATTCAGACACAATATTTAGTCGTAAAAGGTGACTACTGCATAAGACCCCATTTTCCCGGGTAGGGTCGCAAAGCGATCTGGGGGCGTTGTAGTAGTCACCTTTTCATTAGGCATTCATTTTACGAAGGAAACACTCAATAGTGTTCTCCATAAGGCAGCAGATAGTCATAGGACCCACGCCACCAGGAACAGGAGTAATGACAGACGCCTTTGGCTCAATTGCAGCATAGTCAACATCACCACAAAGCTTTCCTGTCTCAGGGTCACGATTAACTCCCACGTCAATAACTACTGCACCCTCAGCAACCATATCAGCAGTCACAAACTTAGGACGTCCGATAGCCACAACAAGGATTTCAGCATTACGCGTAACTGTTGGAAGATCCACGGTACGGCTATGAGCAATAGTCACTGTAGCATTCTCATCAAGCAAAAGCTTTGCAACAGGAAGACCTACGATATTACTACGACCGATTACCACAGCACGCTTGCCCTTGATATCAACACCTGCCACCTTAAGCATCTTGATAATTCCCTTTGGAGTGCAAGGAAGCACACAATCCTGCTTCTGCCATAGCGCAGCTACATTAAGAGGGTGGAAACCATCTACATCCTTCTCCTTTGCAATAGCAGCAATCACCTTATCTTCACTGATATGCTTTGGAAGAGGAAGCTGAACCAAAATACCGTCAACTGAATCATCAGCATTAAGCTGAGCAATCATATCCAGAAGCTCTGCCTCTGAAATTGTATCTGGTTTACGGATAGTCGTATTCTTAATACCCACCAACTCTGAAGCCTTGGCCTTACCTGTAACGTATGACACGCTACCTGGATCCTCGCCAACAAGAATTACCACTAGATGAGGCACACGGCCATATTTTTCCGGGAATGTTGCCACCTGGGCCTTCATTTCCTCCTTTAGCTGAGCTGAAAGCTCTTTTCCTGAAATTATCATATTACTATTACTTTGGCATTGATGCGATTACTGACTTATTTCCTTTGGCGATACGAGGGATATCCACCTTGATAACCTTTCTATCGTATGTCATCAAACCATTCACCTCTCCCTCAACATCTGTAGTCTGAGTATACACAGCTGCTGCGCAACCAGTACTTACAAACACCTTGAGCATATCGAGATACTGCTCATATATTGTCATTACCTCCTCAGAATCCTTCTTTGTACCACCATAACCCCACTTTCTGTCAATATTCCATGTATGTCCCTCAACCGGAAGACCGATTCCGCCATACTCTCCAAGTACATTGACAAACTTACGATCGAAGAAGTTCATTGCTGGGCAAGGATAATGATGAACATCAATTATATCTCCATAACCTTCCGCTCCACATGAGAAATCGAAGTTACCACCTGATGCAGGATTTACAAGACGTGTAGGATCGAGTTCCCTAGTCATCTTGACTACTGCAGGAGTATCAAACTGTCCCCAAGACTCATTGAATGGAACCCAGACAACAATACACTGGAAATTCTTGAAAGCATTTATAATATTTGTCCACTCTCTATAGAAGTTCGACTTCCATTCCAGAGGGATGTCACAATATGTTCCACCAAGGAAACTATCATGAGACCACTTGGCAGCACTTACCTCCACGACCTCCTTGTCTCGAGCTGGGAACTGCTTTCTACTATGGTCAGCGATACACGGCATATCCTGCCATACAAGCATTCCGTAAACATCACACCAGTAGTACCATCTTGCAGGCTCCACCTTGATGTGCTTTCTGATCATATTGAAGCCAAGTTCCTTAGTCTTTACGACATCAAACTTAAGAGCCTCATCTGTCGGTGCTGTATAAAGACCATCTGGCCACCAACCCTGATCAAGTGGGCCGAACTGGAACAAAGGATCATTATTAAGCGCCATTCTGTGATAAGCATTTAGAGACTTATCCTTTACGATTGAAATCTTACGCATGGCTGTGTAGCCCTCAACAGTATCTACCACCTTACCATCGCGAGTCACAGTAAGTCTGACACCATATAGATAAGGACTATCAGGAGACCACGTCTTCATATTATCAATCTTGATCTCTGCCTTACCATTCTGCACTCTTGCCTCAGCAATTACCTTTGAAGAAGGATTCTCTGCACTATAACCCTGGCCGCCTTCAAGCACTGCTACCTTTACAACATCTCCCTCTGATGTGCTTGCATCAACCTCAATAGTCATTGTGTTCTTATCTACATCGCTTACAACATAGTAATTTTCAATATGAGCCGGCGCCACAGGCTCGAGCCATACAGTCTGCCAGATACCGCTGACAGGAGTATACCAGATACCTGTGTTAATGATACACTGCTTTCCACGAGGTTGGAAGCCATTATCTGAAGCATCCTGTACTTTCACCTTAACAGTCTGCTTTCCTGACTTCTTCAAATATGGAGTAATATCAAAAGAGAACGGATCATATCCACCTCTATGCTCTCCGACCTGCTGATCATTAACATAGACCTCAGCCTGCCAATCAACAGCGCCGAAATGCAAAAGCACATTCTTGCCTTCCCAATCCTTCGGAATAGAGAAAGATCTCTCATACCAAAGAGCATCATTCTTGGTAATTCTTCTTCCTACACCTGAAAGTGACGACTCCACTGCATATGGAACAAGGATTCTACCTTCTGACTTGAATGACTCGGCAGAAGCCTCTGTAATAGCATAGTTCCACAAGCCATTGAGGTTCACCCAATTCTTTCTAACCATCTGAGGACGAGGATATTCAGGTAGAGGATTCGAAGGATCAATCTTTGACGCCCACTCTGTCTTGATGTTATTTCCGACAGGAGCCCACTTCTGAGCAAATGATGAAATTGCTACCGAAAGTGCCAAAAATGTAAATAAAAGTTTTCTAGTCATATATTAATAATCTGATTAATACAAAAGTAACACAAATTTATATTATATTTGTGACCTTCGTACGAAAACATTTAAATTCTAATACTATGAGATTCATTATTGAAGAAACTAACGAGCTCGCAGGTAAGTGGGCTGCGCATTACATTGCGAACAAGATCAATGAGCATCAGGCAAAGAGCGACAAGCCATTTGTACTTGGACTTCCTACAGGTTCTACACCGCTCATTACTTACAAGGAGCTCATCGCTCTCAACAAAGCTGGTAAGGTATCATTCCAGAACGTTATCACATTCAACATGGATGAGTATGTAAACCTCCCAGAGGAGCACCCTGAAAGCTACCACACATTCATGTGGACTAATTTCTTCAATCACGTTGACATCAACCCAGCAAACGTTAACATCCTTAACGGAAACGCAGAGGACCCACAGGCAGAGTGCGACCAGTATGAGGAGCGCATCCGTCAGGCAGGTGGAATCGATCTTTTCCTCGGTGGTGTTGGTGAGAACGGTCACCTCGCATTCAACGAGCCATACACTTCATTGAACTCACGCACTCACATCCAGACTCTTACTCAGGACACACGCGTTGTTAACTCACGTTTCTTCGAGAACGACGTAAACAAGGTTCCAGAGAAGGCTCTTTCAGTGGGTATCGCTACAGTTCTTGACTCTAAGGAGGTTGTTATCCTTGCACTCGGACCAAAGAAGGCTGTTGCTGTTCAGCACTGCGTTGAGGGTTGCTACAACCACGCATGGCCAATCACTGCCCTCCAGACACACCCAGCAGGTATCCTCGTTTGTGACGAAGCAGCTGCTCAGGAGGTTAAGGTTTCAACTTACCGCTACTTCAAAGAAATGGAAAAGGGTTCTCTCTAGAGAACCCTCCAACCGATATCACGGCGATAAAACAGATTGTCGCATTTGATTGACTCAACGGCCTTCAGAGCTTTATCATGAGCTTCCTGGAGGTCGTTTCCATTTCCAACCACCATCAGAACTCGTCCGCCGGAAGTATAGAACTTTCCATCCTTGTATGAAGTTCCCATGTGGTAGATTCTAACAGGAAGGTCCTCTGGGAATTCAATTTCATAACCCTTCTCATAGTCTCCAGGGTAACCCTTTGACGCCATTACGAAGCCCATTGTCACCTTCTCATTCCATTTGAGTTCAGGCATTGGCGTATGGTCTGCTACTGCTGAGAATACATCATAAATATCTGTCTCAAGACGTGGAAGGACTACCTCTGTCTCCGGATCACCGAAGCGACAGTTAAACTCAATTACCTTTGGACCCTGTGGAGTCTTCATCAATCCTCCATAAAGAACACCTGTGAAAGAACATCCTTCTGCTACCATAGCCGCAGCAGTAGGCTTCATCACATGTTCAAGTGAGAACTCAAGATCCTCATCTGTAATGATCGGAACTGGAGAATATGCACCCATACCACCAGTATTAGGTCCTTTATCACCCTCGTATGCACGCTTGTGGTCCTGTGAGAGAGTCATAGGATAAACATCAAGACCATCTACAAAGCACATGAATGAAAACTCTGGGCCAGTAAGGAACTCCTCAACCACGACTTTACCCTTTCCAAACTTGTCGTCAAGAAGCATATCCTTCAATGTCTCCTCAGCCTCCTCTAGAGTTTCAGGAATTACTACTCCCTTACCTGCTGCCAAGCCATCGTACTTCAACACAACTGGGAATGAACCCTTCTTTACATATTCAAGAGCTGCATCATAGTCCTCAAAAGTCTCAAATGCTGCAGTCGGAATGTTATACTTTGCCATAAGCTGCTTAGCAAAGTCCTTACTTGCCTCAATTGTAGCAGCAGCCTTTGACGGGCCGAAGATACGGAGTCCTGCCTCTTTGAAAGCATCTACAACACCTGCTGCAAGAGCAACCTCAGGTCCGACAACTGCAAGGTCAATCTCATTTGCAAGTGCAAAATTCTTAAGGCCTTCTACATCTGTATCCTTGATTGCAACACACTCTGCCTGTAGAGCGATACCAGCGTTACCTGGTGCACAATATATTTTTCCTACCTGAGGGCTACGGCTGATTGCATCTACGATTGCGTGCTCACGGCCACCGCCTCCGATTACTAGTACTTTTTTCATTTTGTTTCTGGTTTTATAGAGTTGCGATAAATGCTTCCATTTCAGCCTTGTGAGCCATTACGCTATGGAATAGAGCCATCTGATTACGTGTACGGACGAGGTTGTGCTCAGGATAAGCGATCTTATAATAAGTATCTCCGTTTACATAGTCAGCGAAGAATCTTACGGCCTGCATGAATGGGAAGAGAGCTACAGCATAAGGAAGATTCTCTTTCTCAACTGGTGTCAAGAATGAAGATGCAGACTCAAGGTATCCCTTAGTAAAGGCCTTAAAGATCTCGATGTCAAACTCAACCTTATCAATCTCCGGGCAATCCTCAGCAACCTTGTTGGCAGCTGTTCTAAGGAAGTCGCCATAATCTGAGAAGATGAAGCTTGGCATAACTGTATCAAGGTCGATAACGCAGAGAACCTCTCCACTCTTATCGAAAAGCATATTGCTCACCTTTGTATCGCAGTGGCATACTCTCTTAGGCAGAATGCCATCACGATGCATCTGCTCTGCCTTGCACATCTCATCCATGTACTCCTGCATCTTAGCATAGATAGCCTGTACCTCTTCCATAGAAGCTCTACCTGCAGCATCTGCAGCCATTGCCTCCTTGAGCTGACGAGCGCGAAGTTCCATGTTATGGAAATCAGGAATTGTCTCACCAAGCTGTGCTGGGATATCTGCAAGCATTGACTGGAAGTTACCGAATGCGCGACCTGCATAATATGAATACTCCGGATTTACAGTCTCGATTGTCATCGAATCCTCGATCAACTCTGAAACTCTCCAATAAGATGTGCCGTCAAACCACCAGGTCTTATCCTCAGACTTCAAAGGTATGAACTTAAGCACTTTTCTTCTTACATCCTGCTCCCCAGCTGCCTCGAGCTTTGCACGGATGTGTGAAGTAACTGCCTCAATGTTATTCTGAAGAAGTTCTACGTCCTTAAAAATAGCGTGGTTGATTCTCTGAAGAACATAGTTAGGTCCTTCGTCTGTCATTACACGGTAAGTGTCGTTGATAAGTCCACTACCCAATGGGAGCACTTCTCCGACATTGCCTTCTAGGCGGAAGTTTTCAAGAATTGTCTTCATATTATTTAAAAGCGTATTTAAAGCCGTTTATTTTATTCCATTCGCCTCGAGTAAAATCCGGCACCTCGACTGGTGCTGAATTATTTTCAAGTGAGATACGAGAGAGTTCTGTTACACAACACCACTCAGCAAGGTCGTAAACATCCATATCAAGAGGAAGACCATTATGGAGGCAATATATAAGTCTGTAATCCATAATGTAGTCCATTCCGCCGTGTCCACCCATGCGCCTTGCGGTCTCAACAAACTCCGGATTCAACAAAGGAGTGGTGAACTGTGACTGCAAATCCTTAAGCTCCTGACCAGTGTAAACCTTCTCGCTACCAATAGCATCGAAGTTATTAGATCTAGACGTTGTATCCAAAAGGCAGCAGATCTCAGTAGGATATTTTGCAGCATATCCCTCAGTACCGACCACCTGATACATTCTATCATATGGACGAGGAGTCATAACATTATGCTGGATAAGCATAGTCTTACCGTTCTCAGTGCGGATAAGAGTATTTGTCTGATCTGCATTCTTGAACTCATCACATGGAGTACCAGTATACCTTTCATATACCTTTGGACCATTAAATGAGTATGTGTCCATAGCGACCAAAGTCTTCATTCTATCACCTCTATGGATATTCAACACCTGACAGACAGGACCGATTCCATGAGTTGGGTAAACATCGCCACGGTTTTCCTTATTATAATCCAAACGCCAGTTGTTCCAATACTCCCACCAGAATGCATTAAGGCAATGGTGATAAGATCCCTCAACATGGATAACTTCTCCTAAAGTACCTGACTGAACCATAGCCAAAGTATTCATTTCAAAGAAGTCATAGATACAGTTCTCGAGCATCATACAATGCTTGCGAGTCTTCTCTGACATATTGACAAGAGCCCAACACTCCTCAAGAGTAGTAGCTGCAGGAACCTCAATAGCTACATGCTTACCGCACTCCATAGCGTACAGAGCCATTTGAGCATGGTTTTTCCAGTCTGTACAAATATAGATTAGGTCGACATTCTCACTCTCACAAAGTTTTTTCCACGCATCAGCATCTCCACCGTACATTTCAGGTGCAGGCAATCCCTTTTTAGCGAGATCATTTGCACTTTTCTCGACTCTATCGTTCTCGATATCACAGATTGCTGTTACCTTACAATCTGGAACTCGAGTAAGTCTACGCACAGCGTGACTACCGCGCATTCCCAAACCGATGAATCCTACGCGGACAGTATCAATCGGATCAGCCTTAAGTCCGAGTACCGACTCCTGACCTGCAGGTCTCTTTGGAGTATCCACTGAAATAACATTTGTTCGTGGTGAACATGAAACGATCGCCACGAACAAAAGTAAAAAGCAAAGGATTTTATTTCGCATAAATATTAATGCTTGAAATGACGCATTCCAGTACAAAGCATTGTGATTCCGCACTCGTTTGATTTCTTTACAGAATCCTCATCACGAACACTACCACCTGGCTGAACGATAGCCTTCACGCCATACTCAGCAGCAAGAGTAACAGTGTCATCGAATGGGAAGAAACCGTCTGAACCAAGAACGATAGCTTCATTCTTGATATCCTTTCCAGCCTCAGCAAGAGATGCTGTAGCCTGCTCAAGAGCGATCTTAGCTGAACCGACACGATTCATCTGACCTGCACCAACTCCGAGAGTTGCACCATCCTTAACCACTACGATAGCGTTAGACTTAACGTGCTTAACGATTCTCCAAGCAAAGTCAAGGTCTGTAAGCTGAGCCTCAGTAGGCTTAACCTCAGTTACGCACATGTCAGCAACGACAGTCTTAGTGTCAATATCCTGCTCCTGTACAAGGATACCACCGTTCATGCTCACATACATGTTGTGGCCACCCTCTTCCTTAGACATATCCACCTTGAGGAGTCGGAGATTCTTCTTAGTGCAGAGAACCTCAAGAGCCTCATCTGTGAAGCTAGGAGCCATGATGATTTCAAGGAAGATTGGCTTCATAAGCTCTGCTACCTCCTTGTTCACCTCACGGTTAACAGCAACGATACCACCGAAGATGCTCACCTTGTCAGCCTCATAAGCCTTCTTCCAAGCGTCAACTACGTCAGTTCCGATAGCTGCACCACATGGATTCATGTGCTTGAGACCTACGCAGAATGGAGCGTCAAACTCGCGGGCGATGTTAAGAGCTGCATTAGCGTCCTGGATGTTGTTGTATGAAAGTTCCTTACCATTGAGCTGCTCTGCAGTAGCAAGAGAGTAAGGTACTGTGTCTAGAGTCGCATAGAACTTAGCGTTCTGGTGAGGGTTCTCACCATAGCGGAGAGTCTGCTTGAGGTCGTACTCGAGGAAGAGTTTCTCGTTAAGACCTGCAGCCTTACGCATGTAAGTCGCAATCATCATATCGTACTCTGCAGTGTGAGTATATGCCTCTGCAGAGAGCTGAAGACGTGTCTCCTTTGTTGTGTTACCAGTCTCACGGATCTCAGCGATGATCTTGGCATAGTTCTCAGGGTTGCAGACTACAGTCACCGCGCTCCAGTTCTTGGCTGCTGAACGAAGCATTGAAGGACCTCCGATATCGATATTCTCGATTGCATCCTCCATTGTTACGTCTGGCTTTGCGATTGTCTGCTTGAAAGGATAAAGGTTTACACAAACCATATCGATGAACTCGATACCGTTCTCCTTAAGCTGCTCGATGTGGCTGTCAAGGTCACGACGTCCAAGAAGTCCACCATGAACCTTTGGATGAAGTGTCTTTACACGGCCGTCACAGATCTCAGGAAAACCTGTAACCTCGCTGATATTGATTACGTTAAGTCCTGCGTCCTGCAGAAGCTTCATAGTACCGCCGGTTGCAATGATTTCCCAACCGAGCTCTACCAACTGACTTGCGAATTCTACTACGCCAGTCTTATCACTAACTGAAAATAGTGCTCTCATATTATGACTTTAATATTGTCATCCTGAGCGCCAGCGAAGGATCTTTTTCACAGATGCTTCACTTCGTTCAGCATGACAGAATGACTAATAAATAAATTCTCCGAATTCTGAACGAATGATAAGTTCCTTGTGATCGCACTCCTCTACGCGACCGACGATCTGAGCGTCAATACCGAAGCTCTTCGAGATCTCGATAACCTGCTCAGCATGCTCTGGCGAGAGGTATACCTCGAGACGATGACCCATATTGAACACCTTGTACATCTCTGCCCAATCAGTACCGCTCTGCTCATGAATAGTCTTGAAGAGAGGTGGAACAGGGAAAAGATTATCCTTGATAACACGGATATTGTCTCCCACAAAGTGAAGGATCTTAGTCTGGGCGCCACCTGAGCAGTGAACCATACCGTGAATTTCAGGGCGAAGTGCATCAAGAAGCTTCTTCACAACTGGTGCATATGTACGAGTTGGAGAAAGCACTAGCTTACCTGCATCAAGAGGTGAACCCTCAACAGCATCTGTAAGCTTCAAGCCACCGCTATATACCAAGTCCTCTGGAACTCCCTTATCATAGCTCTCAGGATACTTCTCTGCAAGATATTTTGCAAACACATCGTGACGGGCACTGGTAAGGCCATTGCTACCCATACCACCATTGTACTCCTTCTCGTAAGTAGCCTGGCCATAAGAAGCAAGACCGACAATAACATCACCAGGACGGATATTAGCATTGTCGATCACATCGCTGCGCTTCATTCGGCAAGTCACAGTCGAGTCAACGATGATTGTACGCACGAGGTCTCCGACATCTGCAGTCTCGCCACCTGTTGCATAAACACCAACTCCCATCTCGCGAAGCTCTGCGAGAAGTTCGTCAGTTCCATTGATGATTGCGCTGATAACCTCTCCAGGTACGAGAAGTTTATTACGACCGATTGTTGAAGACACAAGGATATTATCCACAGCACCGACACAAAGAAGGTCATCTATATTCATAATAAGAGCATCCTGCGCTATTCCCTTCCATACGCTCAAATCTCCTGTCTCTTTCCAATAGAGATATGCAAGAGATGATTTTGTACCGGCTCCATCAGCGTGCATGATGTTGCAATACTCAGGATCGCCGCCTAAAATGTCAGGGATAATTTTACAGAATGCCTTTGGGAATACTCCTTTGTCAATGTTCTTGATAGCGTTGTGAACGTCCTCCTTCGAAGCGGAAACGCCACGCTGCATATACCTTTGGTTGCTCATAATAGGTATTGGTTTTAATTATCATGCAAATATAACAAAAAGAAAGCGTATCTACGTAGTTGAGATCACAAAAAATCTATTTCGAAGATTTACCAGCCTTATAAAGCTGCCACGAATTATAGATATTATGCCAGACACTGTAGAGACCACCTACAATGGCGGTTTCTTTTGTCATAAACGTATAGCTCATCCAGATTGCAAAGACAGTATTCTTCTGGCCGATAGATTGGCCAGCAGTAACTTCAGAAGACCTATAACGACTTCCGATATAACGTCCCAGACTAAACTGCACAGCACAGCTTATCAGTGATACCAGGGCAATCAACAGTAAGAGGCCTGGACCCATCTCACTAGCCATTATCGACTTTGTAGTAACCGCAATGGCAAGAGCCAATGCAAATGCCCAGATATAGAAAGCCAGGTCAGGGTATTTCAACAGTCTTCTATGAACTTTAGGGAAAAGATACCTCACGAGCCAAGCAGCAAGACAAGGCATAATAAGCAAAGGGAAAACCTTTGATATGATCAGGCTGAAAGACATCCAGAAGTCAAAGTCATCAACCGGATGCACCAACGGCACAATCATCGGAACCAGAAGCGCCGTCAAAACATTAATCAGAATAATATAGGTTACTATTCCCGGAACATCACCTCCCAATTTACGAACAACGACAGCAGCCGCAGTAGCCGTAGGGCAGATAAAGCACATCATTGCACTTTCAATCAAAACCACAGCAGAAGCGCTATCTGCAGGCAGCACTCGGATAAGCCAGCTGGCAATCAGACCAAGAACAGTAAATACACCTCCCTGAATAAGAAGAAGCCACCAATGCCACCTGTGAGGCTTAAGATCACGCGGTTCTATTCTACAGAAGGTGAGAAATAGCATTGCGAAGATCAGGGTCGGCTGAAGAAAGCTCACTATTTCATTCAAGGCAGGCCCTATGCAATGTATTGATGGTATAGAATGATATAAAATATAACTGGATGCACCTGTCGTCATCGCGATAGGAAGCATCCAGTTACGTATTATTGTCTTTATACTCAAATCTTAGAATGTAAACTTGACCATCATGTTTACACGGTGGTTACCAACCCAATGAAGATCATTTGCGACCTTAGCATATTCATTCAATGCACCTGTTCCATACTGAACGGCAGTCCACTGATACTCAAGGCCTAATGTAAACTTACCGAAGTTATAGAGTCCCTGAGGATTGATACGATACATCTGATTGATATTAGACGAACCATTGCTGCAGAAATAAACATCTGAGCTAGCCAGAGGCTTGCTTGCAGCATCAGCAAGACCGAATGTCTTCACATATCCTGCAAAGAATACTCCCTGCCATTTCTTTCCATAGCTGAATGACACCCATGAAGACGAGCTTCTCATAGATGCATATTTCCAGTCCGTAGGATCAGTCTTATCAACTACAGCATAGCCACTCATAAGGTTCATATGCTCACCACTTTCTCCGTAAGTAGTCTTAGCCTTGAAAGAGAACAAGTCCTTATTGTACTGCAGATATGCATAATAAAGAAGCGATGTCTTGCGATCCTTTACATGAACATTGATAGTCTTGCTCGCATCTGTAGGATCTGCAACAGGGCCTATGTTTCTAGGCTTGATGCTAAGCACATCAGCTCCCACGCGACCGAGGAATCCACCCTTCTTATATGTCAAACCAAAGTACATTTCAGGAGTACAACCGTACTTCATGTATGCTGCAGATGATCCGGAAGGGCCAGAAGACTGGTACTGCATCTGCCAGATTGCAGAAGCTGAGAGCACCCAGTTCTTACCGAGAGAGGCATCCATAGTCACCTGCGGAGTTCTTGAGAATGGGCCGAAAGGCGCACCAGCCTCAAGGCTGAATACGTGTGGCATGTCAGCAGCCATAGGATGCCATCCCTGACCGATCTTCAAGCCAACCTCAGCCTTCTGCTCACCATTCATAGGAAGGTCCTTCCATGTCACAGTAGCATAAGCCTGGCGAAGTCTCATTTGAGCAGTTCCTGAAATATTGGTGTTTCCAGATAGACCATTATTCGTAGAAACCTTTCCCAGACCGGAATAAAAGTCTGCCTCGACCTTTGCTCCAAAGTGAACATTCTTGTAATAATATCCGCTTACATCCATTCCCACACGCGAAGTCAATGCAAGGAAACGGAAGTTTGGAGAAGCATTGAGATCCTCACGAGCCGGATTGTTCACATCAGATGTATTCCAGTTATTGTCTAACGGAAGATAGTAGAACAAGTCACCTGTACCTGCCTTGCTGTCACGCGAGTCAAAAATAAAGAAGTTTCTGATGAAACCGTAAAGCTTGAAATGGTTCTGGAGGTGCTGTTTCACCTCTGATTTGCTTTCTTTCTGCTCCGCGTTATTTATTGCTGAAGCAGAGAAAGCTAAAAACATGATTGATAATGATATTAGTATTTTTTTCATAGTCTAATTAAAAACCGATAAAGATAAGCATTAGATAACCGAGAACAAGTCCGACTGCGCCCATTACGATACCCACTGTTGCCATCTGCTTGGTAGTAATCATACCTGTAGAATGCGCCAAGGCATTAGGAGGTGTAGAAACAGGGAGACACATTGCCAAAGATGCACAGATAGCTACACCAATAATCATTGCTGGTACGCCACCAAGCGCATTGAAAGACTCTGCACTCTCTGGATTTCCAGCCATTGCCTTTCCTACCACGATAAGAATTGGAACCACAAGGTTAGCTGATGCTGAATTTGAAATGAAGTTCGAGAGGAAGTAGCAGATAAATCCACCGACAAGCATAACCACGAGTGCATTCCAGCTGGCAAACGGGATTGTCTTGATAAGGGTAGATGCAAGTCCTGTCTGATTGAGAGCTGTTCCGAGTGCAAAACCACCAGCAACCATCCAAAGTACTGCCCAGTTGATATGCTCAAGGTGTTTAGCCTTCATGATACCTGTAGCAGAGAACACTGCAAACGGAATCATAGCTACGATATTAGAGTTTATCTTGAACCACTGCTCACCAACCCAAAGAATGATAGTAAGAGCAAAAGTTACCCAAACCACATACTTCTGGAAAGGAGTAGCCTTGACTTCCTGACCTTCGATCTTAAGTTCGATTGACTTAGCCTTGAATGGATAAAGCTTCATAAGAAGCACCCAAGCTATCACAAGCATAAGGATTACGTAAGGTACCATTCTGAGCATCCATCCTGCAAAAGTTACAGCATATCCTGCCTCCTGAAGAGCTCCGAGCGCAATTGCATTAGGAGGAGTTCCGATTGGAGTACCCATACCACCGATATTCGCAGCGATAGGAATAGCAAGTGCGAGAGAGATTCTTCCGCCGCCATCCTTAGGGAGTGTTGCAAGTACAGGAGTAAGGAAGGTAAGCATCATAGCCGCTGTCGCAGTATTACTCATGAACATCGAGAAAATACCGATTACGAGAAGGACTCCAAGAAGGACTGTCTTAGGATTTGTTCCAAATGGCTTGAGCATAACCTTCGCGAGCTGAACATCAAGCCCCACCTTTGTAGCTGCAAATGCAAGCACGAATCCACCGAGGAAGAGCATGATTACAGGATCCGCAAACGCAGCCATGATATCCTTATAGTTAGTCAATGCTCCTACATTTTCCTTGACGATAAGGAATCCCAGACCTTTATTGGATGTAGTCAAAAGAATCGAAACAATTGCAACCACAGAAGTTGTCCAAGTAGGGATGACCTCAAGAATCCACATCATCGCTGTAAACACAAAAATAGCGATTACCCTTTGCTGAGTCAACGTAAAGATCGGAAGACCAGTTTCTGGATTAACGCCAAAGAATGATGTAGGCACCAAAGCCAAGAAGAATGTGAAAATACATACTACCAGGAATGATAGACAGCGTTTAAGGTTCATCGGATGACCTAAAAAAGAAAAATAGGACATAGCCTTATAATTTAGTTACTTTTAATGGTTATAAGCTTGCTTTTCGCAACGCAAGTTCAAAGTTGGATATTTTATTAATAAAAAACAAGAGGACAGCCACGAATGACTGCCCTCTTGACATATAATAGGGTTAGAATTAGCCGAAGAATCCTGTTGATCCGAGCACGATAAGCATTCCGTAACCAAGTACAAGACCAACAATACCCATGATGATACCAGTCTTGATCATATCCTTCTGCTCGATCATACCAGTTGCAGCAGCGATTGCATTTGGCGGAGTCGAGATTGGAAGAACCATACCAAGTGATGAACCGATAGCAACACCAATAAGAAGAGTTGTAACGCCACCGAGTGGAGCAAGGTTTGCTGATACTGCAGCACTAGCACCAACGACTGCAAGGATTGGAACGAGAAGCGAAGCTGTTGCAGTGTGCGAGATGAAGTTCGCCATTGCGTAGCAGATAAGACCTGAACCTACAACCATTACAACTGCTGGCCATGAACCGAATGGGATAGCGTTGATGAGAGTCTGAGCAAGTCCTGTCTCCTGAAGAGCAACTCCGAGGGCAAAACCACCGGCAACCATCCAAAGAACTGACCAGCTGATCTCCTCGAGATCACGCTTAGTAAGCACTCCGATAATAGCGCAAACACCTACAGGAAGCATTGCTACTACGTTTGCGTTAACACCTGTCTTCTTATCAAGAACCCAAAGGAGCACTGTACAGATGAATGTGATGTAAACTACAACTGATCTCCAGTCCTTCTTAAGTTCACCCTCGATATTGAGGTTAATCTCCTTAGCCTTGAATGGGAAGAGCTTCACAAGCATGAACCATGCGATGAAGAGAAGAAGGATTGTGAAAGGAATCATGAATGCCATCCACTCACCGAAACCAACGTTGATACCGATCTCATTCATATACTTGAGTGCGATCGCATTTGGAGGTGTTCCGATTGGAGTACCCATACCACCGACGTTGGCTGCGATTGGAATTGCAAGTGCAAGAGCTGTCTTACCCTTTCCGTCAGCAGGAAGTGCCTTAAGCACAGGTCCGAGGAAAGTAAGCATCATCGCTGCAGTCGCAGTGTTTGAAAGGAACATCGAGAATACACCTGTAACCATAAGGAATCCGAGGAGTACCATCTGAGGCTTCTTTCCGAAAGGCTTGAGCATCACACGTGCAAGGAAGAGGTCAAGACCAGTCTTCGATGCAGCAATTGCAAGCACGAATCCTCCGATGAAGAGCATGATGATAGGGTCTGCAAAACAATGAAGGAGAGACTTATAACTTGTCTGTGCACCAAGTACATCTGCAGCGCCGTTCTCAAAGAATACAAGGCTGCTGTTAGATGTAGTAAACAGGAGCAGAACCACTACCATTACCGATGTTGTCCACGCAGGGACTGCCTCGAAAAGCCACATAAGGATGGCGAAGAGGAAGATTGCGAGTGTTCTCTTCTGGATGATAGTCATGCCATCGATCCAGTTTTCTACTGGAAGGCACCATACAAGAAGACATGCAACGATAGCAATAGCAAGACGAATAAGTCTTGATGTTGTCTTGTCGTCAGTTCTGTGAGCCTTTTTCCAGTTGTGGTACTTCTCTACAAGAGCATAACCAGTGAAAATCTTAAACATAATCTGTTATTTTTATTTAATAAAAAATGCGCTCGTTTGAAAACGGGCGCAAAGATACTCTTTATTTACAATAAAGCAACGGAAAAACTTATTTAATTTCCAACTCAGTAAGAGAATATGGTTTCGCATCGGCAGACACTCCTCTCTTCTTGTTAGGTTTTGCATCCATCACAAACTCCCATTCTCCACCGGCAAGGATATCCTCATGCGTAACATAAGTCTTATCATACTTCTTTCCGTTCATATACAAAGCCTTGACATACCTGTTCCTATCACTCACACCTTCGGCCTTTATCACAAGCGACTTTCCATTTGACAAGTCAAGTTTGATATAAGGCATATACGGAGCTCCGAGCACATACTGATCAGAACCAGGACATACAGGATAAAATCCCATAGCTGAGAAGATGTACCAAGCCGACATCTGACCACAATCATCATTACCGCCAAGGCCACGGATATCATTACGATACATCCTGTTCATGATGTCACGAAGCCAATATTGGGTCTTCCAAGGCTGAGATGTCCATGCGTAGAGATAAGGGACATGGTGGCTAGGCTCATTTCCATGAACATAACCGCCGACCAGGCAGTCAATTGTAATATCCTCATTAGCAGCATAATACTCCTCAGGAAGATGCATACCAAAAAGATCGTCAAGTCTCTTCACAAACACCTTCTCCCCTCCCATAAGAGTCATCAGTCCATTTACGTCAAACGGAACATGGAAAGAGAAGTTCCAAGAGTTACCTTCGATGAATCCTTCTCCGTGAGTCTGAAGTACATCAAAATCCTTCTTGAAAGAGCCGTCAGAATAGCGAGGGCGAGCAAAGCCAAGTTCACGATCGTAGATATTTCTATAGTACAATGCTCTCTTCATATACTCCTGCGCGATATCCTCTCTTCCCGCTTTCTTGGCTGCACTATAGATAGTCCAGTCGTCATAGGCATATTCCAAAGTAGTGGATGCTGCAGTAGAAACCTTATCCATCGGCACATAGCCCAGCTCCATATATTCACCGAGTCCGGCATAATATGGAACGGTAGAGGTGCTCACCATTGCATTAAATGCATCATCAGAAGCCTTATAGACTCCCTTCACGATAGCATCTGAAAGAACAGGCACTGCATGATAACCGCTCATACACCAGTTTTCATTACCCATATGACTCCATATAGGAAGCATTCCGTGCACGCTCTGCTGCTGATGGGCAATCATAGAAGCCACCATATCAGCACTTCTCTTCGGCTGAATGATATTCATCAAAGGATGCTCTGCTCGATAGGTATCCCACAAAGAGAAAACAGTATAATTGACAAAGTCCTCTGCCTTATGAATATTATGGTCAAGACCACGATAACTTCCATCCACATCCATATAAACAGATGGGTTAATCATCGTATGGTACAAAGATGTATAGAACATTGCTTTCTGATCCTCTGTACCTTCTACACTGAACATAGAAAGCTCCTTATTCCAAGACTCCTGAGCCTGCTCCGCAAGCTGATCAAAGCTCTTACCCTCTGCCTCAGCCCTGAGGTTCTTCAATGCGCCCTCTGTACTGACAGCTGACAATGCAACCTTTGCAACCAGTTCCTCACCTGATTTTGTATCAAAATGGAAATAAGCCGCCACATCCTTACCTGCCATTTCTGGGAAGTTCTTATCCTGCTTGAATCGTCTCCAGAAGCCCTTGTACAACACTTTATCCCTATCCTTATAGCCATATTCGGTAATAGGCTTCGAGAAGGAAATTGCGAAATAAGTATAATTTGTACGAGCCCAGCCATTGGTTATCCTATAGCCGGTAATCAAAGTTTCATTCTCAACTCTAAGAACCGACCAAAGAACCTTACCGTCATAGTTATATATACCATGTCCTAAATCAAGTATGACATGCGCATCCTTATTCTTAGGGAAGGTATATTTATGCACTCCCACGCGTGGAGTAGCGGTAAGCTGAGCCTTGACTCCGCTGTCAGAAAGCAGCACCTCATAATATCCAGGAGTTGCCTTTTCATTCTCATGCGAGAAACGGCTGCGATATCCTGAATCCGGATCCTGAGCAGTTCCCGGATCAAGTTTCACCTCTCCGGTTGAAGGCATCAAAAGGATATCACCCAAATCTGAATGACCAGTACCGCTGAAATGAGTATGGCTGAATCCGACTATAGTACTGTCTGAATACTGATATCCTGCACAATACTTATAGGTAGCCTTCTGATACACGCCATCGATATTATGGGGCACATTATCAGTATCAGGACTTAACTGCACACCACCGAAAGGCACACAGGCACCTGGGAAAGTATGTCCCATACCATCAGTACCGATCATAGGATTGACATACTCAGATGGTTTCTGAGCAGTAAGCGGCAGCATTGATAAGAATGCCGCCGCCAATATAACAAGTGTATTTTTCATCAAAATTAGATAATTCCCTGCTCGAGCATTGCACGTGCAACCTTCATGAAACCGGCGATATTTGCACCCTTGACGTAGTTGATATAGCCATCTGGCTGAGTACCATACTTAACGCAAGCCTCGTGAATGTTAGACATGATCGAGTGAAGTTTCTCATCAACCTCTGCCGGGCTCCAGCTGATATGCATAGCGTTCTGAGTCATCTCAAGACCTGAAGTTGCCACACCACCAGCATTTACAGCCTTACCAGGAGCGAACATGATGCCTGCCTTCTGGAATGCTGCGATAGCCTCTGGAGTACATCCCATGTTAGAAACCTCAGCTGCAAGCCATGTTCCGTTTGCAAGGAGTTCCTCAGCATCAGCGCCTGTAAGCTCGTTCTGGAATGCACAAGGCATAGCGATATCACACTTGATGCTCCAAGCCTTCTTACCAGGATAGAATGTTGCAGAAGGGAACTTCTCAGCAAATGGAGCAACAACGTCATTGTTAGAAGCACGAAGCTCAAGCATATAAGCGATCTTCTCAGCATTCATTCCCTCTGGATCATAGATAGCTCCGTCTGGGCCAGAGATAGCGATAACCTTAGCGCCAAGCTCTGTAGCCTTTGTTGCAGCACCCCAAGCTACATTACCGAAGCCTGAAAGAGCAACTGTCTTACCCGCGATATCCTTACCTGCCATCTGAAGCATGTGCTGAACAAAGTAAACAGCACCGAAACCAGTAGCCTCCGGACGAAGGATTGAACCGCCCCAAGTAAGTCCCTTACCAGTGAGGACACCTGTATTGTACTGCTGAGCAAGTTTCTTGTACATACCGTACATATAACCGATCTCACGGCCACCTACTCCGATGTCACCTGCAGGAACGTCCTGATCTGGACCGATCACCTTCCAAAGCTCAAGCATGAATGCCTGGCAGAAACGCATGATTTCAGCATCTGACTTTCCGCGTGGGTTGAAGTCTGAACCACCTTTACCACCACCCATAGGAAGAGTTGTAAGGGCATTCTTGAATGTCTGCTCGAAACCGAGGAACTTCAAGATTGAAAGGTTCACTGAAGGATGGAAACGAAGACCTCCCTTGTATGGTCCGATAGCAGAGTTGAACTGTACTCTATATCCTGTATTAGTCTGAACCTCACCATTATCATCCACCCAAGTCACCTTGAATGAGAGCACACGCTCCGGCTCAACGATACGTTCAACAATCTTAGCATCTTCAAACTCTGGATGCTGATTATAAACTTCTTCAATAGACTCCAAAACTTCATGTACTGCCTGAAGGTATTCCTTCTCATAAGGGTACTTGGCCTGGAGTTTGGCCATCAATTCAACAGTGTTCATTGTATTAATTATTTTGGTTATTTAACTTCCCATGTAGAACCGCTGCGAAGCAAGTCATCTACACACTGAATTTTAGATTTAGCTTTCACATCTGCCACCTGATCTCTTACTCCGTCATCGTAAGTAACGTCCTTAACATCACGGATAACTCCCAATGCAACAGGAAAATCAGGATACTTCATATCTGCAAGCATCATATGAATGCCTACATTGTCAGAATGTGCGTCATGTACAAGGATATCCTCCTCTGTCACGCCATTTTCTCCGATTGTAACCACTCTAAGGCCCATTCCATCAAGAACAAGACCCTTATCGCGATTCTTACCGAAGATCATTCTCTCGCCATGACGAAGGATAATTGTTCTATCTGCACGATACTCTCTATCTGAGATAACCTTATGTGTACCATCGTTAAAGATAACGCAGTTCACAAGCATCTCCATTACAGAACAGCCATCATGCTTTGCTGCCGCAAGCATAATCTCAGAGTTAAGCTTCAACTCGCTGTCAAGGCTTCTCGCAAAGAAGGTTCCCTTAGCACCAAGTACAAGGCTACCAGGGTTGAAAGGATGCTCAACAGTTCCGTAAGGCGATGTCTTTGAAATCACACCAAACTTAGATGTCGGTGAGTACTGTCCCTTTGTCAAACCATAAATCTGGTTATTGAAAAGGATAATATTGATATCTACATTTCTTCTGATTGCATGGATAAAGTGGTTTCCTCCGATTGCAAGCGCATCTCCATCACCACAAGCCTGCCATACAGTAAGATTTGGATTGGCGACCTTAATACCAGTTGAAATAGCAGTTGCACGACCGTGGATACTATGGAAACCATAAGTATTCATATAGTAAGGAAGACGCGATGAGCAGCCGATACCAGACACTACAACATATCTTTCCTTGCTATATCCCAAAGCTTCTGTTACATCAGGAAGGGCTCTCTGAAGAGCTGTAAGCACACCATGGTCACCACATCCCGGGCACCATCTTACTTCCTGATCGGATTTGAATTCTTTGAATGTATATCTTGGCATATTACAAATTACTCTTAATTGCTGAAACAATTTCCTGAACAAGGAACGGCTGTCCCTGAACCTTATTGAACTGGGTGTAAGTAAACTCTGGCATCAAACCACGGAGATAGTTTACAAAATGACCATTATTAAGCTCACACACCAAAATCTTATCAAACTTAGAAAGCACCTCGCGAGTATTGCGTGGAAGCGGCATGATGTAGTCAAAATGAGCAAAGCTTACATCTACACCAGCCTCACGAACCTCCTGAACTGCAGAAAGGAGATGACCATATGTACCACCCCATCCGACAACGAGGAGTTTTCCGCTCTCAGGACCATTAACCTCAAGTTCCGGAATAAAGTCAGCGACCTTCTGAACCTTCATCTCACGCTCACGAACCATCATTGCATGGTTCTTAGGATCTGATGAGAGCACACCGTCATGATTCTTCTCAAGACCACCTACGCGATGCTCGCATCCTGCCATTCCTGGCACTGCCCACTTACGTACATATGTCTCCGGATCTCTCTGGAAAGGCTTGTATTCAGTATTCGGACGAGCAAAAGGCGGCTGGATTGCAGGATAATCCTTCATTGAAGGAATAAGCCATGGCTCAGAACCATTACCAAGGAATCCCTCAGTAAGCAGAAGCACTGGAGTCATATGCTCAAGAGCAATCTTCGCTGCATTAAACGCTGCATCAAAGCAACCTGCTGGAGAATGCGCAGCCATAACCACCATAGGACACTCACCATTACGTCCATAAAGTGCCTGATTAAGGTCAGTCTGCTCTGTCTTTGTAGGAATACCTGTTGATGGACCAGCACGCTGTACATCCACAACAACAAGAGGAAGCTCTGTCATCACCGCAAGTCCCATTGCCTCAGATTTAAGAGAAAGACCCGGACCTGAAGTTGTAGTCACAGCAAGACTTCCTGCAAATGCAGCTCCGATAGCTGTACAGATACCTGCAATCTCATCCTCAGCCTGAACGGTCTTTGCTCCAAGGCTCTTATGAACTGCAAGTTCCTCAAGGATTCCTGTTGCAGGAGTGATAGGATATGAACCGCAGAACAGAGGAAGGTTCGCCTTCTCAGCAGCAGCCAAAAGTCCCCAAGCTGTAGCCTGATTACCAGTAATGTTTCTATAAAGTCCCTTAGGCTGCTGTGCAGGCTCGATATTATATGTATTAGGGATAGCCTGGATATTTGCAGCATAGTTGTAACCATCCTTGAGCACCTTCTTGTTAGGCTCTACAAGCTCTGGTTTCTTCTTACCGAACTTCTTCTCAAGATACTGGAAGATATACTCCATCGGGCGGTTGTAGATATAGCAAGCCATACCCAATGTGAACATATTCTTACACTTATCAATAGTCTTTCTATCCAATCCGCTATCCTTCAAGCTCTCATGAGTAAGAGATGTGATAGGAGCCACGATGATTGTGCGATCCTCAATGTAAAGTTCTCTGATCGGATCATTGCTCAAACCTGCTCTCTTGAGACCATCCTCATCAAATGTATCAGAGTCAACAAGAACCATCGCAGTTCTCTTTAACCACTGAGCATTTGCCTTAAGAGCAGCTGGATTCATAGCTACAAGAAGATCACAGAAGTCGCCAGGAGTTGTGATATGCTCGCTTCCGATATGCACCTGGAAGCCTGACACACCTGAAACAGTACCGTGCGGAGCGCGAATCTCGGCCGGATAATCTGGAAAAGTAGAAAGTTCGTTACCGAAAATAGCTGACATATCTGCAAAAAGAGACCCGGTGAGCTGCATTCCGTCTCCCGAATCTCCTGCAAATCTTATGACAACATCTTTAGTATCAATTACCTTATGTTGCATGGCGTTATTTATAATTTAAACTTAAGTCTGTTAGTTTTCACAAATGTATAAATTATTTCATCATGTTATCCTTCAAATCAAAAGAATTTAACATAAAACACGAAAGGCCGACCCAAAGGTCAGCCTTTCATTATATTTTCACCAACTTTAAGACTAGTTGCCCTGTGATGCTGCAGCTGCTGCCTGAGCCTTAGCCTGCATTTCCTGCTGAAGCTTCTCAAGAGTGCGGTCAGCTGGGATATTAAGAGCTGTACGAGCCTCTGGAGTAAGGTTTACACCATGCTCTGGGTTAAAGTAAAGAAGGTCCTTAATCTCAAATACGATTGAAACACCCTTTGCTTTAGCTAGCTCATTGACAGCATTCTGAGCCTTCTCGTAGATAGGAGCATATAAGCTCTGCTGGAGCTGCTGGATCTCCTGCTGGAGAACCTGCTGATTCTGCTGAAGGTTCTGCTCAAGCTGCATAATTTCCTTTTCTTTCATCTCGCGTACAGCCTGTGTCCAAGTTGCGCTGTTCTTCTCATACGCCTGCATCTTTGACTGATACTCCTGGTACATAGCCATAAGGATTTCCTCGTTTGTCTTCTGATTCTCCTCGAGAGCTGCTCTTGCCTCATCCATCTCAGGCATGAGCATTACGAGCTCATCAAAATTCACATAGCCAAACTTTAAGTCCTGTGCCATTGCAGCTACTGACATAAGTGCCATTGCTGCGATCAAAATAATCTTCTTCATAATATCCATAGTTTTATTTTATTTCTCTTTTAGAACTGCTGTCCGATGACGAAGTGGAACTGGCTCTTACCATTTACAGGATCATCGAATCCATATCCCCAGTCAACTCCAAGAAGTCCGATCATCGGCAAGAACACTCTCACACCAACACCGGCAGATCTCTTGATCTGGAACGGATTGAAGTCTCTGATATCTGCCCAACAGTTACCTCCCTCAAGGAAGAGCAATGCATAGATAGTAGACTGTGGCTGAAGAATGACTGGATAACGGAGCTCTACTGTAAATTTATCATAAACATTACCTGCATAGTAGTTTCCAGTTGCACTTGATGTAGCCTGAGGAGTCAAAGAGTAGTTCTCATAACCTCTCAACGATACAATTTCCGAGCCATAAGTATCATATCCTGACATTCCATCTCCTCCGACACGGAATCCCTCGAATGGAGAGTAGCCCCAATTTCTATTATAATATCCGAGGTAACCGAACTGAGCGCGTGCCATCAAGACAAGGTCACCGACAAGTTTTGCATAAACTTCACCCTTGAATGACCACTTATGATACTCGATCCATCTGTAGCGGTCCTCAGAAGTCTGAAGGTTGTAATCAATCTCTCTCCAGTTGGTAGCCTTGATCTCATTACCATACTTATCATATCCTGCAAGGCCTTCCTTTCTAAGAAGTGAGTAAGGAGGAGTGAACTGCACAGAAGCGCTGAAGTTCGAGCCCTGACGTGGATAGATCTGCTGGTCAGTTGAGTTTCTCGATAAGTTCAAAGTGTAGCTGAGGTTGTGCGAGATACCTGTATCAAACATGAACTGGTACTGCCAATCCTGAAGTTTATATGTCTGCCAGCTGAGCTGGTTATAAAGTACGAAGTAGTTATCTGGCCACTTGAGTCGTTTACCGATACCTGCAGCAAAACCATATACCTCCATATACTCATCGTTATTCAAGATGTTGAATGCGAGGTATGAGTTTGTCTGACGTGTATAATACAACGACATGTTAAGTGAAGTAGGCTTCTTACCAAAGAGCCATGGCTCTGAGAAGCTTGCTGAAAGGCTGGTATAATATGTACCGTTTGTCTGGAATCTGATAGACAGGTTCTGGGCATCTCCAAGTGGAACCGGACGCCATGCTGTCTTATCAAAGAATCGACGGGTCGAGAAGTTATTGAAGCTTACTCCGACTGTTGCAACGAAGGTATTTCCACCCCATCCTCCAGAGAGCTCAAGCTGGCTTGAAGGCTTCTCAGTTACATTATAGACAACGTCTACAGTGTTGTTCAACTGATTAGGGATAATAGAGTATCCGGTGTTCGGGTCAGAAATAGCCTCAGGATCAAACTGTCCCATTGACGCAATTTCACGGATAGAACGCTCAAAGTCTGACTGGCTGAAGAGATAACCTGGACGAGTGAACACCTGACGACGGATAACCCTTTCATTTGTAAGGTCATTACCATTGATGATGATATTGTTAAGTGTCGCTGGTTTTCCCTCAACGATACGCATTTCCACATCTACAGAGTCACCCTCGATGTTAAGTTCAACCGGCTGAAGATTAAAGAAGAGGTATCCGTTATCACGATACAATTTAGAAATATCGTATTCACTCTGCTTTCCACCACCGAAAAGTCGTTTTTCCATAGTGACTACGTCGTAAACATCACCCTTCTTGATCATCAAGATGTCATTGAGAACATCAGAAGAATAAACCGAGTTTCCTGTCCATGTGATATCTCTGAAGAAATACTGCTTACCCTCGTCAATCTGGAAATCAATCTGGAGTTTACCTGGCTCCACATAATACATTGTATCCTTAACGATACGGGCATCACGGTAACCGGCCTCATTGAAAGCGTTGATCAAGGCTCTCTTATCATTCGGATACTCAGCCTCATTGAACTTCTTGGAACTGAAGAAACTGATAAGACGTCTATCCTTGGTCTTCTTCATCGAACGGGCAAGCTTTGTATCCTTTACATGCTCATTACCTGTGAATGTAATGGTCTTGACCTTGACTTTCTCTCCTCTATCCACAGCGAACTGTACTCTGATAGCACTTCGGATGATAGAATCCTGCTTTGTATTGACTGTGACATCAACGTTATGGAATCCTTTTTCCTTGTAATATCTCTTGATGATGTCTGAAGAAGTTTTAGCCACATACTCAGAGAACTCTCCGCCTCGTCTGAGATTAAGTCGGTCCTGAAGTTCTTTCTGCTCACCGGATTTCACTCCTGCAAAAGTCCATTTTGAAACTCGAGGACGCTCAATGATCCTGATCTTGAAGAAGGCTGTATCACGGGTTGGAGCCAATGAATCCACAACAATGGCAACATCCTCAAAGAAACGCTGCGACCAAAGACGGTCAACAATACCAGAAAGCTCTTCACTAGGAACGGTTACCTCCATTCCTTTCTGAAGACCTGTAATCTGAAGTATCTGCGAAGGAGCGAAATGCTCATTTCCCTCTACCTCAACACCACCAACAATGTATTTCTTTGGATTATTATAGTCAACCTCTACCTTGCTGCTGCTCTGTGCAATTGCCGGCACAGCACATACAAGAGCTACCAGAAGACATATAATTCGGCTAAATTTCATTTCGTTACTCTTAAATTCAAAACTGCAAATATAAGCATTTATTTAACTTTTCCATAACGTCGGTCACGTTTTGCATATGAATTCAATGCTTCACGGAACTGATCTTTGCGGAAATCCGGCCAAAGAGTTTCTGTAAAATAGAATTCAGAATATGCTCCTTGCCATAAAAGATAATTGCTCAAACGATGCTCACCAGACGTCCTGACAATAAGGTCAGGATCAGGTATATCGCTAGTTATCAAAAATTTATCGAAGTCAGATACTGTCAGATCATTTAACTTAGCCTCGCATTCCGGATCATCCTTCAACTCAAGAACAAGCTTCTTTGCCGCCTGAAGAATATCCCATTTTCCACTATAACTAAGAAAAATGACAAGAGTCAGCGTATCATTGTCCTTTGTCCTCTCCATACAAGCATCAATCGTCTCATTCAAAGCAGCATCCAAACGCTCGCGATTACCAAGAACGACAAAGCGAACACCGTTTTTATCAAGGCTATCCATTTCATCAGCCATCGCCTTGACCATCAAGCCCATAAGAGTAGTGACTTCAGAGCCCGGACGATTCCAGTTCTCTTCTGAAAAAGCAAAAAGAGATAGGTATCTGACACCTGTCTCTATAGAAGCTTCAACACATGCTCTTACACTTGAAACTCCTTCAAAATGTCCATACACACGTTCCTTTCCCCTCTCCTTGGCCCAACGACCATTACCATCCATAATGATGGACACATGAAGAGGCAAGGTTGAATTATTTTCAGTTGCCATAGATCGAATTTACTTGAGATTTCTAACATCCTCTCCCCAGAACAGCTTCTCAGTGAGAGCGTTAATAAAATCAGACTTATTGAGACGGACACGCCTTAGCGAAAACTGTGCCACAGAAACTGCAATCTGCACATCCTCAAAAAGTTCCAACGTTACATTATCTGCCGTAAAGACAAACTTTCCGTCTCTAGACTGCAGACGCAGCAATATTTTTGCGCTATCAGGTACAACCAACGGCCTGATATTGAGGTTATGCGGAGCAATTGGAGAAATCAACAAGACTTTTGACTCCGGAAGAACAATTGGTCCTCCTACACTAAGAGAATATGCTGTAGATCCTGAACTTGTAGACACAATCAAACCATCTGCCCAATAGGTAGGCAACCACTTACCATCCAAGCACACATCAACACTGACTACTGCAGCTCCGCTTCTATGGACGGTCACTTCATTAAGTGCAACAAACTGATTATCCTCTCCTTCAACCTCAGCGCCTAGAAGCGTCCTGTCTTCAATAGTATAATCACCACTTAAAAGCGCGTCTGCGACATCCTCGGGACGATTTTCAGATAGAAATCCAAGACGTCCTCTATTCACACCGACTACAGGTATTCCGCTATCAGCCACCAGTTTCGAAACAGAAAGAAACGTTCCATCTCCGCCCACACTCAAGACCATATCTGTATTTTCCCGGATACCGTCTTGAGCAGTAATCATGTAATACTGAACTCCTCCATTCTCGAGTTTGTTCAGCATTTCCTCCAACCCACACTCATGTTCGATCTCATTCTTTCCTATATATACAGCTACTCTCATAAAAATCTGATAAAAGGTGGCCAAAATTAGCACAATATTTACAATTTATGAACTTTATTCATTAAATTTGCTTTTCAAACACACGAAATAATATGACAAGATTAAGCGTCAACATAAATAAGATTGCCACCATCAGAAATGCACGTGGCGGAAATATGCCAAATGTAGCACAAGCAGCTGTCAACTGCGAACTTTTCGGTGCTGAAGGCATAACAGTTCATCCAAGACCGGACGAAAGACATATCAGATATGCAGACACCCGGGAAATCCGTCCACTGATCAAGACTGAATTCAACATTGAAGGCAACCCGATTCCATCATTCATAGACTTGGTTCTTGAAGTTCGTCCAGATCAGGTAACATTGGTTCCTGACGCTGAAGACGCCATCACTTCAAATGCAGGATGGGACACAGTCAAGCACAAGGATTTTCTCACAGAAGTCTGTGCAAAATTCAAGTCTCACGGCATCAGAACATCGATTTTCATTGATGCAAAGCCAGAAATGGCAAAGGCTGCGGCACTTTGTGGAGTGGATAGAGTCGAACTCTACACCGAGCCTTACGCAGACCTCTACCCTACTGATCCCGAGAAGGCAATTGAACCATTTATCCAGACTGCAACAGCAGCAAGAGACGCAGGACTTGGCGTTAACGCCGGACATGATCTAAACCTGGAAAATCTCGAATATTTCATTAGAAATATCCCTTGGACAGATGAAGTTTCCATCGGTCACGCACTAATAAGCGATGCTTTGTACATGGGACTGGAAAAAACCATACAGGCTTACCTATCAAAAATTAAGATTTTTTAATTACCTTTGCACTTCGTGCATACGCGAAATCAAGTAATAAATAAATATTTTTTTGAAATGAACACAGCATTTAAATTCCTCGGCGCTGTTATCTTTGGCGCTGTAGTAGCATTTGGAACCGTTTCATGCGGTGAGAAGAAATCTGAGAACGATGTAACTGAACAGGCAGATTCAACTGTTTGCACAGCTGCAGCAGGTTCAATCGTTTACATCAACCTCGACGAGATTCTTGCAAAGTACGATATGGCTAATGAGCTTAGCTCAGTTGTTGAGACTAAGGTTCAGAATATCGAGGCTGAAGTTAACAGAAGAGGCAAGAAGATCCAGAGCGCAGAGAAGGCTTTCAACGAGAAGCTCGAGAAAGGTCTCATGACTCGTTCAGTAGCAGAGGCTGAGGCACAGAAAATCCAGAAGCAGGCAGCTAACTACCAGACCTATGCAGCACAGAAGCAGCAGGAGATCCAGGAGGAGCTTATGGTTATGAACAACCAGGTTGCAGACGCAATCAAGACTTATATCGAGAAATACAACGAGGAGAAGAAGTTCGCTATGATTCTTACTTGCCAGGCTGGACAGCCAGTGCTCGTAGCAGATCCTTCACTCGATGTAACAGCAGAAGTTCTCGCTGGTCTTAATGCAGAGTACGTTAAGACTAAGAACCAGAAAAACGAAGAGTAAAGTTTGAGAGTAGCAGTACTATCCTGTTTCTACCCATACAGAGGCGGAATTTCCCAGTTCAACACATATCTATGTGAGGAACTGGGAAAAAGTCATATTGTAAAGGCCTTTAATTTTACAAGACAGTATCCGGAGTTCCTCTTTCCGGGCAAGACACAGTATGTAACTGCAGATGACGAAGCTTTCCCAATCGAAAGTGAGCGCATGTTGGATACAATCAATCCATTCTCATATATCAAGACTTATAAGGCAATCCGCGAATGGAGTCCAGATGTTTTGATTGTACGATATTGGATGTCATGGTTTGCTCCATCATTGGGATATATAACTCGTAGAATGAAAAAACATTGCAAGGTAGTTTCCATCCTTGACAATGTAATTCCACACGAGCCGCACTTCTTTGACGCACCTCTCACAAAATATTTTCTGACCGGAAGTACCGGATGTGTAACACTGTGCGATGCAGTAGGCATGGATCTGCTTAAGTTGAAACCGGATGCAAAGCACGTTTCCATCCAACATCCGCTCTACTCACATTTTGGAGAGAAGCTGGAGAGAGAAGTTGCAGAGAAGAAACTAGGATTAGAGCCAAACAGGAAAAACATACTTTTCTTTGGACTGATCCGCACATACAAAGGATTGGACATCCTGCTTGAGGCCTTTGGAAAGCTCGATGAAAGCTATCAGCTTATAATTGCAGGTGAGCCTTATGGTTCGTTTGACAAATATCAGCAGATTATTGACAGGCTTCCAAACAAGGAGAGAATCAAGATGTGCCTTAAGTACATCAAGGACTCAGAAGTGAAAGACTATTTCTCAGCTTCCGACCTTGCCGTCCTTCCATACAGAAGTGCAACCCAGAGTGGCATCAGTTCTGTGTCATATCATTTCGACACACCGATGATTGTCACAAATGTAGGAGGCTTAAAAGAAACAATCGGAGACAGGGGAACTGGAATAGTTGCCTCAGAGTGTACTCCAGAAGCCATCCATACTGAAATACTGAGATATTTCAATAGCCCGGAATTGCAGGAGACTTGCAAGAAAAATATTTGTCTTGAGAAAGACAGACTTTCATGGCACTCGTTTGCAGAAAGAATTGAGGAATTCATTAAGAGTTTATAATTACTATGAACCACTTTACAGCAAAAGTATTAATTGCTATCAGTCTAATATGCTCATCGGCAGTACACGTATCCGCACAAGGATATGTGCCAACCCCTGTAACTATCTCTACCGAGAAGGTAAAGGTAGACGGTAAGGTGTGCTATTCTCATGTTGTACTTGAGCGTCAGACAGAGTACTCAATCTGCAAGGCATACGGTGTAACACAGGAAGATCTATATAAATACAATCCTGGGCTGAAGGAGAATGGCCTGAAGAAAAACTCTATCATCATCATTCCATCTCAGAGCGCTTTGACACAGAATAATGAAGAGGTAGAGAAAGCGGAGAAGGTTGAAAAGGTTGAGAAGGTTGAAAAAACAGAAAAAGTTGAGAAGACAAACCAGAAGCTACGCAAACATACTGTAAAATGGTATGAAACATTGGACGACGTAGCACAGAAATATGGAGTTTCAACAGAATCCATCATTGAGCTTAACAACATTCAGGATCCTACTAATGTAGCTCGAATGAAGATTCTCATTCCAAACTCAAATTCTTCTACTGCAGTCAGCACTGAAAAAGTCACTCCTTCGAAAGGAGACTCAAGTATTTTCATCACACCGGTTGACACCCTCACATCAACTCCTGTAGACAGTCTCGCAGTTGGAGATACAACTATTATCAAAGAAGTTCCAAAAACATCGGTAAACTTTGCCCTATTGCTTCCTATGGCAGCTACTGGTTCAACCAGCAAGGTGAACTACATGGACTTCTACTGCGGAGTGCTTTTCGCATTGTACAATAGCAGCAACTCTGGTATTGAGACTGACATCAAGGTATTTGACACAGCAAACGACGCTGTCCCAGATTCGTCATTATTTGACGGTTGTGACTTTGTTATTGGACCTGTATATAATAAGGAGTTCCAGAACATTATGAGCAATGTGCCGGAAGACGTAGCTGTCATCTCTCCACTTGATCATAGAGCCTATGGCTTGACAAAAGAGTATCCAAATCTTATTCAGGCGCCAACACATAGAATTTATCAGTATCGTGACCTCACCCAGTGGCTTAAGGACGACATGCAGGAGGGTGACCAAATTATCTACATATCTGAGACTAACGCTCGCGACACTGTTGCGGTTCGAGAGATGTCAAAGGTATTGGCAGAATCTGGACTGACATATGACAAGTTCAGCTACACAATTCTTCAGGGTAGATCTATTTCATCATCGCTTCTCGCAAGAATGACTAAGACAGGTACAAACCGTGTAATCATTGAGTCAGAGAGCGAGGCATGGGTAAACGACCTTGTGCGAAACTTGGCAATCCTCAACAGAAAAGCAAAGATCACATTGTATAGTCCATCAAAGATCCGTTCATTTGAGTCTATCGATGCTGAGTCATTGTACAAGAACTCACTTCATGTCTGTCTATCGTACAATATCAACTATGACAGACCTGAAGTAAAGAGCTTCCTCTTGAAGTACCGTGCAATCTTCCATACAGAACCGACTCTATTTGCTTTCCAGGGATATGATATTGCAACATATTTCATCAATATCGTAAACCAGTTCGGATACCAGTGGAAAGATAAGCTTACAGAAGCCAAGATGAGCGGACTCCAGACAACGTTTGATTTCCATAGACAGGAAAACAATGGTGTGATAAACGAAGGTGTAAGAAGAATTGAATACTTCCCAGAAGGAAAAGTAGTCGATATCGACCTAAATATTCAATAAAGATTTTGCATTGGCAATCGCCTCATCAGTGAGGACAGAGCCACTAAGCATTCTAGCAAGTTCAAGGACTCTCTGCTCGTCAGAGAGTCTTTCTATTTTAGAGATAGCCTCACCAGAAGCCGGATCGATTTCTTTTGAAACAAGATAGTGCGCACTACCCTTGGCTGCAACCTGAGGGAGATGCGTGATGGCAAATACCTGCATATCCGCACCCATTGCGCAAATTACAGAACCCATCTTATCTGCCACGCTACCAGACACTCCTGTATCGATCTCATCAAAGATCATTGTAGGCATATTCGTATAACGGGCCATCATTGCTTTAAGAGCGAGCATGATGCGGGACATCTCACCGCCAGAAGCACACTTCGCGACGTCTACAGGATTCTTTCCAGATGCAGAGAAGCGGAATACTACGGCATCACATCCTGTTGCACATAAAGGTGTTTCAGTTAATGCCACCTCGAATACTGCATAGGAAAGTTCCATTCCTCTTATCGAGGCCTGAATATCTGAGGCGAATGATGTTGCTGCTTTCTCTCTTGACTGATGGAGCTGCTGAGCGACCTTTTCCAGCTGAGTTGACACCTTAGACAAGCGTGCTTCAAGCTCAGCCTTCTTCTCCTCCATCTGAGTAGAATCGAAAAGCATGTCACTATAATTATCTCTCACCTGGATAAGTTCTGCAACATCCTTACATGAATGCTTCTGCATCAATCCATATAGGAGAGACATTCGTGATTCCACCTCATCCAGACGCTCCTGAGAAAGATCTACTCGAGAGTTAATTGTTGAAATCTCAGAAAGAATATCATCGAGTTCTCTTCTGCATGAGTCTACTCTGTCAGAAAGCTCTGAAAGCGAAGAAACATAGCGTCCAGCTTTGGTAAGAAGTTTAGATACTTCTTTAAGAGAAGAATCCACTGAAAGGGAATCAACAGATGTAGAAGCTGTAAAGAGCTCTTCTGCATTTCCAAGACAGTTCTTGATTTCTTCTGCATTTGCCAGCTGTTTCTGTTCCTCCTCAAGTTCTTCCAACTCTCCCTCAGACAATGAAGCAGCCTCAAGCTGGCGATACTGCGCCTCATTGTAGTCTCTCTCTGAAGCCATCCTTGCAATCTTGGCATCAAGCTGAGTTATCTCTGCCTTGACAGAGCTCATCTCTCTCCAAAGCTCCGCACAATCACTTCTCAACTGCGCATTACCGGCATAATGATCGAGAATGCCTAACTGGAAATTCTTGTCTGAAAGTAGAAGGGTCTGATGCTGGGAGTGGACATCAATAAGTCTCGATGCAAGACTTTGAAGAACCTGAACTGAAACTGGAGAATCATTTACAAAAGCCCTTGAGCGACCCGAACGATTAACCACTCGTCTGATGATGAGGTGTCCCCCATCCCACTCAACACCGCTTTCATCGAGTTCATCCATCATCTGTGTATCTGAAGGATCAACATCGAACTCAGCCTCAACAATACAATTCTCCGCATCGCCTGAGATCATGGAAGCATCAGCTTTGGATCCCATAATCAGCGACAGCGCTCCCAATAAAATAGATTTACCGGCTCCAGTCTGTCCCGTAATAATGATCAGACCCTCCGGAAAATCAATCTCCAGAGAGTCTATCAATATAAAATTCTTTACTTGAAGCCGATTCAACATAGGATACTACTCGTTATCCTCGCGCTTAGCCATTCTGTATGAAACCTCGCCTTCCTTGAACTCCTCGATAGCAACAAGGCTTGGCTTTGGCTGTCTCTCATAGTACTTTGAGATCTCGATCTGCTCACGATTCTCAAATACCTCCTCCATAGTGTCACGATCGTTCTTGAAATCCTCAAGCTTTCTTGTAAGCTCCTTCTTCTCTGCAATTGCGATCTGGTTTGCTCTCTTTGAAAGGATAACTACAGTCTCATAGATGTTTCCAGTTGGCGCAGCCAATGTGTTAAGGTCTCTTGTAAGAGTGTTTACTGGTGTTTTCTTATTTGCCATTTTTTATAAAGTTTATTTCTCTCTACTTTATTATACCGCCGAATTTCACTCGGGTTTCAATTATTTTGCAACTTTTTGAGCTGCTTCCTTCTCGGCCTTAGCTCTAGCCTTCTCAAGTTTTGCTCTTTCTTTTGCAAACTCCTTCTCGGAGCTATCATCACCTGTCTGTACTCCGCGCTTTCCTAGAGCCTTCTGAGCCTTAGCATAAATTGCGTCAAGTTCCTTGCGATAATGTGAATCCGGAAGTTCACCGATAAAGTTATAATAATCATCGATGAATGAGAGATATCTCTCTTTCTGCTTTGACGGAACACTTAGGTAAGCATACTTATAAGATGACATCGCGATATAATAAAGGATATCTTCACGATACATATTCTCTGCATCATCCTTAAGCACATTACGGAATGCTACATGCGATGCAAGGTAGTCCTCCATCTTGTAGTAAAGCTTAGCTGCCTCATATGCCTTTCTGTCAAGTCGCTCACCGAGTTCCTCAAGCATATCCTTACAAACCTGCATATTCTCATTATCAGGATACTCAAGCATATACTCAGATATTGCGCTCATCGCCTTATATGTAGGCTGCTGATCAAGTTCATATCTGAGGGTCGAACGATAGAGACAGTCCAGACGTAGATATCTTGCCTGAGAAGCAAATGGGCTTCTTGGATAGCTTTCGGCGAACTGCTGGAAGTTAGTCTCTGCTGTATAGTAATCCTTGAAATTATAGTTGCTGAGTCCCCAATAGAATCTCACAGTGTCATCGCGGTCAGTACCATCTGTAAGTGCAGCCAAAGACTCAAACAAAGTCGCAGCTCTACTATATTTCTTATTGTTGAAATACTCAAATGCAGCCTTGTATTTGGCATCAGTATCATTGCTGCTAAGGAGCAACTCATACTGCGACTTACATGAAGACATTGAAATTACGGCTAGAACCGCAAGAATTATGTTTCTGAATTTCATCTTATATAATATGTATTATTTCATCTTAAGGAACTTCTCTGCATCAAGAGCAGCACGGCATCCGGATGCAGCAGCAGTAATCGCCTGGCGATAAATCGGATCCTGAACATCACCTGCAGCAAAAACGCCCTCGATATTTGTCTGTGATGTCTTGCCGTCAGTGATGATATATCCTTCCTTATCGACATTCACCCACTGGCTGAAGAGCTCTGAATTAGGATGATGTCCGATTGCGAGGAAGAAACCATCCAAAGCAATATCAAACACCTCCCCATCCTTTCGTTCAACACGAACTCCTGTTACGCCATACTCATCTCCGAGAACCTCCTGAGTGTTGCAATTCCAAAGGATCTCGATATTCTCAGTGTTCTTCACACGCTCCTGCATAGCCTCAGAAGCTCTAAGAACATCTCGACGAACGATCATATATACCTTCTTGCAAAGACCGGCAAGATATGTAGCCTCCTCGCATGCTGTATCACCTCCACCAACAACAGCAACGACTTTCTTTCTGTAGAAGAATCCGTCGCAGGTTGCACACGCTGACACACCAAGACCTTTGAACTTAGTCTCTGAAGGAAGTCCAAGATACTTGGCTGTAGCACCTGTGGCAATAATCAGGGTTTCAGCAAGCAGCTGCTCACCTCCATCTACCACAACCTTGAACGGACGCTCAGAAAGATCCACAGAGGAGATTGAGCCTATACGGACATCAGCACCGAGGCGAACTGCCTGAGCCCTCATTGTGTCCATAAGTGTCTGACCAAGGATTCCATTCTCGAATCCAGGATAATTCTCAATATCAGTGGTAGTGGTCAACTGACCTCCTGGCTGAACACCCTCATATACAACTGGAGCCATATCTGCTCTTGCAGCATATATGGCAGCTGTGTATCCTGCAGGACCACCACCGATTATAAGGCATTTAATATTTCCCATCTCTGTAAATCTAGTACAACCTACAAATATACAACTTTTTTTAGACGTTCATCAGATAAGGCTTCGCCTTTCTGTAAACCCAACCTAAAAGACAGTCAGGAAGAATCACAATGAACGGCCAGAAGAGCTTATTCAAGAAGCCTGGCATAGTACCTCTACGTCTTCTGAATGTTGCATTCAACGCTCTCTTCACTGCCTTCTCAGGTGTAATCATGACTGCAAGGCCTCTTGCTAGCTTGCGGAGACTCTCCTTAAGCGGAATAAGCGGAGTATCAACAGCTCCAAAATATGCATTGGTCACGCTGACTCCTGTCTTCTGACACTCAATTCTAAGCTCGCGAGAATAATCTCTTACGAAACGCTTGGTGTTGCCGTACATTCCAATTCCAGGCCAAGACATCCAAGCTGCCAAAGAGGAGATGTTAAGGATGTATCCACATTTACGCTCCTTCATACCTGTCACATACTTGCGGCAAAGCATCAAAGGAGTATTCATGTGCACCATCATAATTAGCTTGAGCATACGCTCAGAAGTCTCAGCAATACCCTGACAATACATTATGCCAGCATTATTCACCAGAACCTCTACCTGGCAACCTGCAGCCTCTGTCTTTTCAAAAATCTGATCAGCTGCATCCAAAGCTGAAAGATCCTGAACAATTGGAAGTATCTTAACCTCCTGAACAGATGATCTGATCAAGGCCTCTGTTTCCTCAAGTCCCTTTGCATTGATATCAACAAGGATTACGTTATATCCCTTTTCTGCAAGGCGAAGTGAATAAATTCTACCCATTCCTGACGCCGCGCCAGTCACTAGGGCATAAGTCTCATAATTCCTGAATCTCTTTTTCATATGTGTGCGCAATTCAAAACGGCCGCAAAAATACCAAAAATTCCGCAATTAGCTGTAAAAGAACTCTTATTTTTCCCAATTTTGAATTTTTCCAAATTATTAATATCTTTGCAGCCTCAAACAATAAAACATATGCAAACACAGAAGTGCCCGACTCTGGAAGAGTTCAAACAACTGCTTAAGAAGCATTCCCTGAAAGCAACCCCACAAAGGCTTGCTGTGCATGAGGCCATGATAGTTCTAGGACATGCATCTGCAGATATGGTTACAGAAGAGATTTTGGCTCAAGGAAAGGCCAAAGTTACAGTTGCATCAGTATATAACATCTTGACTCAACTGGCCATGCTTGGTGTATACCACCACAGATTGAGCTCGAACAACAAGATGTACTTTGATGTAAACACCTTCTACCATGCACATTTCTATGACAAGGAAAATCACACCTTCAAGGATGTGCTGGACGACGATCTTGCTGCTGCGATACACACTCTACTTGGACGCAAAAGGTTCAAGGGCTATAAGGTGGAGAGCATAGACATACAGATTGTAGGTCGTCCAAACCGCAAGAAATACATGGTTTAATTTTATAACATATACTTAAATGGCTAGAAAGACTAGATTTATTGCATTTGCGCTATTAGCTGCAGTTTCATTTGTTTTTGCATCATGCAAAAAAGACAATACACTTATGTACGGCAACCTTACTATGGGTAACTTTGTCGGAGATAAGTTTATCAGTGACCAGGGAAATGAGTTTACAATCGTAGAGAACACTACTGGACAGGACTTTATCGGTATTAAAAGAGCCATCATGCAGTGTGATGTACTTAATAAGACTGAGGGCGTGGAGAACGGATACGACGTAAGAGTGGCATATCTATCTGAAGTACTTACTAAGGCACCCATAACACTTGAAGATGCCGCTGCTGATCCTGAGAAGACAATCAATGACCCTATTACGATTGATTACGCCTGGGTAGCAGGCGGCTATCTCAATCTATATGTCGTATTTGAAATTCAGTACAGCCCTAAGTTGGAAGACAGGAAGCACATGGTAAATCTTCTTTATTCTCCAGCAGAGGTCGGTACCGGAAAATACACCCTCACTCTCAGACACAATGCTTACGGCGAGACTCTAGCTGGCAAGGAAACAGAAGAGGGCGGAAAACTAGAAGACCAGACTCAGATACAGAGCACAGATATGATCCAGTGGGGACTTACTGGCGGATATGTTAGCTTCCAGCTCTCAGACATCATTACAGAATCTGAAGCAGAACTTTCAATCAACTGGGTAGAGCACGTAACAGATACTCAGAACAACTGGCTTACAGAGGTAATTTCAAAATCAGGAACATTGACCTACAATAAGACCAATTTTGAGCAGGTTCCGCTAAAACTTACCACTAAGACAGCACCTCTTAAGTAGTAATTCCTCGGATGATAACAAAATAGCATCGTCACAGAAAAATCGCATTGGATTTCAGTGACGATGCTTATTTATTGGGACGACTAGAAACTCCGAAAAGTCGACCAGTTGCCATTGGATTCGGCTGAGGATTCTACATTATCAGGCAGATTCACAAAGAAATCCATTCCGGTCCACTGCTCGATCTGATCCACCGAAAACGCATAATTAGTATAACTTCCACTATAGGTCTTATGCTCAAACCAGAAGCCGATTGTGCTGGCTGAAGTAATCGTTGTGCCCGACTTCTCAACCTTAAGCACCACCTTATAGAAGTAGTTAGGAACTGGCACCTTCTTAGTGTCATCCTTAGCTGTTGTATACTTTATTGTCTTGGACTCACCAACCTTATTGAAAGCGACTCCTGTCACAATATAGATTTCTTCAGACTCTGCAATTTCCTGAAGAGCCGCTTCAAGATTCTGCCATATACCACCATTGAAGTTGTCCTGAATCTGCGGAACAGAATTGGTGACATAGAAGGTCTGCAACTGCATTGTCCTGTTACCATTACGCGACGCATTCGGAATCATATGACCGCGTGAATAGTTATCATTGTAGCTTCTATCTGTCAAATTCACCTGAAGACTCTCGCTGATAGCTGGACTGAAACTCCATGAGTTAGGTCTGCTATAGCTTCCCATGTGGCTGCTGTTGAGATGATATGCAGTCCAAAGAGAAGTATAGGTTGATTTGTCATATAGATGAGTGTAGTTGCGGTTAGAACCATCATAGTACGTATTCACCAGATAATTGCTATTATTTACCGCACCAGGGAGTTCAAGCCATGACTGATTTACAGATGGTTCGACAGGGTCATCCTCTGATTCAGAAAGAGTTGTAAAGCTCTTTACTTCACCTTTGAAAAGATTGACTGTACCAGTATAAGTTCCAGTACCAGCGACCTTGACATATGCACAATAATAGTATTTTGTATTTTCCTGCAGGCCAGTCAAAGCAAGTGAAAACGAGCTGGAAGTCGTACTCACTGACTTACCTGAAGTTGGATTAGAGGAAGTTCCATAATAAAAACCCACCTCCGTCGGCGTTGCTGTCGCGTCAGCAAAAGAGCCCGACAGAGTCACCTCTGTCGAACTCTTGATATTTGCACTTCCGGTAGTTACCGTCGCGGCTGGCACTTCGCCTGTAGGCTCATCACCTCCGACGCCTCCGCCGGATGATGATCAATTATCGTATCCGTAGAACTTGATCTCTTTCATCTGAACATACTTATTACTCGATGTTGCAGTATTTGTTATGTTCAGAATAAACTTGAAATAGCAATTAGCTGGGAAACCTCCCTCTGGAACAAATTCAATTGTCTTACTTGCTCCAACAGATGGTGCACTCATAGTCTGAGCATTGCTGAAATCAGAATTAGTTGAGTAAACAAGAGTCAATGAATTCCAAGTCGCAGTAAGTGTTCCTGAAACAAACTCCACTTTAGAAAGAGGTGCAGGATATGCGGTCTTAGTGTAAATTGCTCGATCGACTTTAGTGATAGACTTTCCACCAAATCTCCAAGGGTTTATCTGAGTATTACCAGCGACATTCCACTTGATTCCATCCACCGTAATATCACAAGCACCTGCATAAGCGCTGTTGCTTCCCTGCTTACTTGCAGTAGATAATGTATAGCAAGCTGTAGTCGACGGAGTTCCAGGACCATCTCCACTACCGTTAGGGTCAACGAATGCGCAGATCTTCGAAGCGATTGGAGATGATGGTCTTCCATCTGCTGCAGCAATTGCCTTAACTGTTATTGTTTCCTCGATTTCAAATGGCTCAACATATTCAAATGAATCCACAGTAGGATCAGAGCCATCTATAGTATAGTAAATTGTTGCACCCTCTTCTGCTGTCATGGTTACCACATTATCTACACAGTTGATCTGAGGCTCAGCAAATGCAACTAAATGGCTCACATAATAAGCATTCTTAATCTGTGGGCTATTATTATATACACTATATTTACCCCTTACAGTAATTACATCACCCATCTTTAAGCCAGCTGCAGCCCACTGCTTCTGAGAAGCACCTTCTGGAGTCAGCAAACCGTACACATATACAGTACCTGTCGCATCTGTAAGGTCAAAGTTACCATAAGATGTATTGACAACTCTAGTAATCTCACCTGTAAGGACATACTCTGTTGCTGTATCCTTAAGGTTTAGAAACTCAGCAACTGAAATAGTAGACGGACCCGCAGGAGCCTCGGTAGTATCATAAGAGAAGTTCACAGTCTTGATCTTACCAGCCGTGAAAACTGCATTCTTTGCAAGAGTGATCTCCTTAGAGTATCCATTGACTGCAAGAGTAAGTTTCTCACCAGCAGCAGCTGTGAAAGGTTTGATTGCAAGGTAAAGAACTGCAGACTCACCTTTCTCCAGAGCTGTTCCCTCAGTGACATTAACAACAGCTGTATTCAGCGAATATCCCTCACTTGCAGTATAAACAACATTATCCTTATCTGTAAAGTTAATGTAGAATGAACCTACGATTGCCTCAGGGGCTGTGAATGAAGCAGTAGTGATTGTAAGAGGCTCATCAGTGTCATTTGTTACATTGATTGCAATAACAGATGAAAGATGCTGCATTTCAAGCTCAGGCTTTACTCCACCATACTTGAGAACACCATAAAGAGGGCATACGCTGCCTTTCAAAGAAGCCATGCTGTCATATCCTGTCTGGTTCAAACCCTTGCTATGTCCAATATAAGTATAGCCTGCAGATGTAGCTGCAGGAGTTGTTACCTGCTCGCTATAAGGATATAGAGCAAACCAGTCATACTCTTCCTCAACGTCCAACTCCTCTGCGATTGTACCTGTGAATACGCCTGCCTCAACATCTGAAACAGTGAAAGCACCATCGTTTACATAATTTGGGTCATCACCAAGAGCGTGAAAAACATTAAGCTTATCACCTTCTGCCCACTTAGTAGACATACCGTCGTTAACGGTCTTTGTGTCAACTGTAGAAGCTACGATCTCGAATGGATAACCATTTGACTCTGGCTCCTGAACTGGAGCATCCATTTCTTTTGCGCAATTTGTAAGGGTAAATGCGGCTGCCAACATCATACCCCAAGAAATAATCTTTTTCATGTTCATTTTCATTTTTAGGGTTAATGTTAAAAATCCAGAGAGTCTTCGTCTTTCTCCCAATCGTTGATACCAAAGTTGCTGCTAGTACAAAGCACGCCTTCAGTATACACATTGAGTACATTTGCGGAAGGTGTCTCATACGACTTACCTTCCCAATTCATAGAATTGTACTTGTTCATAGTTATATATATTTTGTGTGAATTCGAGTATTTCTTGCGAATAGCCGACAAAGGTAATCAGAATTGAATGGAATACCAACACTATCGAAGGTTAATTAGTAGCCCCAAAGGACATTTTTAAGACAAAATGCAACCTCGAAGCCACATAAAAAAACAGGCAACCCCTTTCCAGAATCACCTATCATTACTCCTATCGCTTTTTCACATGCTCTTCTAAGAAGCTCACAACTAGAAAGATCGCCAAGAAGTATAAGACTCTGCTGAAGTCTCTATTGTGTCAGAAAGATTTGGAAAGAGATCCAGGCCGGTCCACTGCTCTATTTGATCAACAGTGACAACGTATTCTGAATATGAATGACCTTTAAGATCGCCATGAGGAAGCCAGAAACCAATGGTCTTAGCATCAATGATTTGACCTGCAGACCTGGTGACTTTTAAGAGAGCTTTCCAATAATAGTTTGGAACTGGTAGTGGCTTAGAATCATTTTTATTCACAATGGTCTTAACCGGCTCATCTTCTCCATAACGAGAGAACACAGCACCAGTAACTACATAAAGAGTATCAGTCGCGGGAATTCGATCCCTGACAGCAGACTCAAGCTTTGCCCAGACGCCCCCATTGAAACCATTCTGGATCTGAGGTGTCATATTGCTTGAAAAATATGTCTGAGCCTGCATATGTGGTACTGCGCTACGGTCTGCATTCGGAATCTGATGGCCTCTCGCGTAAAAATTCTTTGGATAATTTTCAGTAGGCTCAGATGCTCCATATCCGCTGCTGACACTAGTCTGCGCTTTTCTTGGGATATGAGGGTCATATCCCCATGTTTCCTCTCGACCAGAAGAAATATGATCCTTACATAGGGGATAAGCGACCCACAAGGCAGCATAACTTCCCTCATCATATAACAAGGTATAGTTTCTCTGAAGACGTCCTCCCATCTCAGCAGTGTGCGTCACCACATAACGACCAGACTCTCCATCTTTGTATGCAGGGAGTTCCAGCCACCTTGATGCACCTTCGCTGGACTCCACCTGCTGAGGATCTGAATCCGATGTTGTAGCTGAGGCCTTGCGGCCGAATATAAAGTACAGTAGCAATGCCAGGGAGAGTATTGCCAGAACTGTTATGAATATTTTTGCAGATCTGCTCATTGAAGTATATGTCTAATCTTATTGGACGGTCAAAGATAGCAACTTCAATGGAATTCTGGTATAGATACTTCGCTTCGCTGAGAATGACAAGAAGACTCAGGAGGGCAGAAGGACTTAGGCAGGCAGGGAGAAGTCGATGAGACGTTCGTCAGAAAAGCTATAGTAGTTACATGAGCCTATCACGACATGGTCAATCAGGGACATCTCGCAAGCCTTGAGTGCATTTCTGATAGCACGTGTTCTCGTGATATCTGCCGGGCTGGGATATGCATTTCCCGATGGATGATTATGAACCAGAATAATACCTGAGGCCTTTTTCTCACAGGCTTTGCGTAGCACCACCTTACTATCCAAGACCGTAGCCTCAGTTCCACCGACACTTATACGTTCCTTACCTAGATAAACGTTCGCATTATTGAGATAGATTACCCAACATTCTTCGCTTTCAAGATCACGAAGAAGAGGATACATCATTCTGAACACTTCTTCCGGACTACTGATTTTACGACGTCTTGTCACTCCTTCTTCTGAGAACCATCTTCTGGCAAGTTCAAACGCAGCAACTATCGAGACCGCTTTTCCTACCCCCACTCCCTCAGTCTCACATAACACATCTATGGACATGCCTGCTAAGGCATCCAATTCACCATCAACACGTGAAAGTATTGTCTGAGCAACCTCTATTACGTTTTTATTACCAGTTCCTGTTCTCAGGAGTATAGCTAGCAGCTCTGCTTTGCTTAGGGAAACAGCGCCACGTTCAATCATTTTTTCTCTCGGCCTCTCTTCGGCACACAAATCTCGGATTTTCATAATCGACGAAAATAGAAGAAAGCTGCGAGGGAGACGTTGTATTTATGTAAAACAACATGAGGTTTTTCTTTTTTTTATCAAGATTTAACTTTTTATTTGCAAAAGAATCATTGAGTCATGACCATGGAAAAGATTACAGACATCATAAAAGACAAATCAGCAGCAGAACTCATACAGTTAGGAGACTCACTTCGCAGAGAGAACATGTTTGGTGAAGCTATAAATGCATACAATGCTGCCTCTGCAGCAGCGGATGCAACTGAGGAAGTTCGCATAAAGGCGCGCGTCGCTATCGAACTGATTCAGGAGATAAACGGATTCGTAAACGTTGACCTGATGAATCCCTAACAGTCAACAGACCGTAAAATACAACCGCCTGTAACACAGAGACTTACAAGAAGTGCGTGCCGCCAATGGGGAGCACGCACTTTTCGCAAAGGGCTGATTTACAGACCCTTACATTTCACGCTTAGCGAACAACTACATACAGCACTTGCACTAGGGGAAACAAAAGAAAGCAACCTGTGTAAGGTTGCTTTCTTGGGGTGCCCTATGGGATTCGAACCCATGACATTCAGAACCACAATCTGACGCTCTAACCAACTGAACTAAGGGCACCATGTTGGATTTAGGACTGCAAAGATACGTAAATTTTTCAATCCTGCAATACTATATCCTAAAAAGATTCAATTCTATAGTTCTTTTCTTAGTCTTGCCTTTGGAATACTTAGCTGGTCACGATATTTTGCAATCGTACGACGAGCCACCTTATATCCCCTCTTTGTCATCTCCTCAACAAGCTCATCATCAGTCAAAGGCTTAGCCTTATTCTCATTTTCAACACATTCCACCAATGCTTTCTTTAACTCTCGCGTAGAGACCTCTTCTCCATCCTGATTTTCAAGACCTTCTGAGAAGAAATATTTCAATGAGTAAATTCCGAAATGAGTCTCGATGTATTTACTATTTACTACTCGCGAAATTGTAGAAATGTCAAATCCTGTCTTCTCTGCAATATCCTTGAGTACCATAGGCTTGAGATGTGTCTCATCTCCATCTACAAAATACTCTTCCTGATAGTCCACAATTGCCTGCATCGTATTCTGCAATGTGTTATGACGCTGTTTGATTGCCTCAACAAACCACTTTGCAGAATCCAATTTCTTCTTCACAAAAGCTGCAGCCTCCTTCTTTTCTCTCTCGGAAGAATTTGCAGCCTCCATAAGAAGATCTGCATATTTCCTGTTCACCTTCAACTCTGGAACAGAGAAACGTGGCATCGAAAGCAACAACTTACCATCACGATATTCAAGAAGAAAGTCTGGAATGATCTGCTGTGCCTGATCGTTATAAGTATCATCGATCTGTCCGCCTGGGGATGGATTCAACTTAAGGATCTTAGCCATTGCCGCCTTAAGTTCCTCCGGAGTAATACCCATTCGGTTTATGATCTTCTGGTAGTGTTTGTTAGAAAACTCGTTGAAATGATGCTTCAGAATCTTCACAGCATTCTCTGCCTCAGGGCTTTTCTTCACGTGCTTAATCTGAATCAAAAGACACTCCTGGAGGTTGCGGGCACCTACACCAGCCGGTTCAAACTCCTGAATTATCTTCAGCATCTGTTCTACCTCCTGCTCATCAGTTTCAATGTTGGCTCTGAATGACAGGTCATCGACGATTGTATCAAGACTACGACGAAGATAGCCATCATCATCCAAGCTACCAATAATGAAAGAAGCCACAGCAAACTGATGATCTGTGAGATTACGATAACCAAGCTGATCCTGAAGACTCTGTGTGAAGCTCTCCTTTACAGAGAAGGTATTATATTGAGGTCTTTCATCCTTACTGTTATAAAGATCGGAACGTAGTCTATAATTCGGGATATAATCATCCTCCTTATAGTCTGAAAGTGACACCTCTCTTGGCGCCTGCTCCTCCTCACTGTTTGAAGGAAGATCTTCGTCAAGAACAGGATTCTCCTCCAATTCTTTTCTGATTCTCTGCTCCAGTTCCTGCTGCGGCAGCTCAATCAATTTGATTGTCTGAATCTGCAACGGCGAGAGTTTCTGGGTCTGTTTTAGTTCCAGTCCTTGCTTCAACATAATAAAATAGCATTGATTTAATTAGAACTTGAAGACCTCCAATGAATCTGGAAGGTCATCAAGCGCAGCTCTATCAACATGAGGAAATCTGATCTTCTCCTTAACGATGAACGCTGCTGGGAATACTCTTTTTATGTGAATTAGTTTTTCCATAGCCTCAGCCTTGGTACGAAAATCTCCAACTGAGACCTTAAAATAAGGATTGACGTATGAACGATATGCTGGAATACCTTTGAAAATCTTGAGGAATGTACCATACGCTCCACCTGAATTAACTCGGGCATCCTGAGAGTTATCAAAGAAAATACGGATACGATAGCCATTCAAAGTTCTACCCTTGTTGGCAATGATATGAGTTCTGACAGACTCTTCGATTGCCTTGCTCTGATGCAAAGCCACATTTGACTTTCCATTTGACTTCTTCAGGTGCAATACATCAAAAATATCGGTACCCACCAAAGTAGTATCTACAAGTGGCGGCGCCTCATACACGATTGTATCTGCTGGATGAGTATATACTGGCTCTGTCGGTGTCTGAGCTGATACAGACAATGCTGAAACAAAAGCCATAATAACAATTAGGAAACACTTCAAAATATTAGTCTTCATTACTCCGCAAGTTTCAATAGTTTTTCCACTGGAATTTCCTTCCATTCTAAATTCTTTGAAAGTCCGTTCTTCAAAGTTGCCTTTACTTTTACATTCACATAAGCATTCTTCAAAGATTCAGGATCTTTCATCATCGGTAACAAGTTTATAATTGAGAAGCCCTTATTCAAGGCTACTAATGCATTCATGTCATATACATTATCTGACTTCGCTTCCATTACGAACGGAGCGAGAGACAGATTACCAACAACCTTGCCATCAAGCATCACTTCAGCAAAAATATCTGACAAAGCTATCTGCATCGCCGGATTATGAATTCCTAGCTTAAAGTCAACAGCAACGGAATACAGTCCTTTCGGAGCAAGAGACTCCAATTCAAACGATGTAGGACGTATTTCGCTGATCTTGCCACAGCTGGCAAGAGACAAAATCGCTGTGCACACCAACAGCAGCAGTCTATATGAAATACTTTTTATTGACACGTTTATTTACACTTAATCTGCAAAGATAAGATAATTCAGCGAAAAATCATATCTTTGCCTCCTGATTCAAAACTGAAAAGTAATATGCATAAAAACATAAGACCTATAATTGACCCATCTAAGCCAAAGGTTTATATTGAAACCTATGGTTGCCAAATGAATGTCAATGACAGCGAAGTAATCCTCTCAATCCTTCAGGACGAGGGTTATGTGCTGACTGACAACATCGAAGAGGCGAACATCATTCTTGCCAACACCTGCTCAATCCGAGATAATGCTGAGCAGAGGGTTTGGGGACGAATCGATCAGTTCCGCATCCAGAAAAGAAAGAGAGACGGGGTCATCATAGGTATCGTCGGCTGTATGGCAGAGCGTCTCAAGACCAAGCTGCTTGAGGGCCACGAGGTGGACTTGGTTGCAGGTCCGGATGCCTACAGAAGCCTTCCTCAGTTGATCAGGGACATCACACCAAATTCCCCTCAGATCAACGTATTGCTTTCACACGAGGAAACTTATGCTGACATCAGTCCGGTAAGAATGGACAAGAACGGAATCTCTGCTTTCATTTCAATCATGAGAGGATGCAACAACGTATGTTCTTACTGTGTTGTGCCTTACACTAGAGGAGCAGAAAGAAGCCGCGACCCGGAGACCATCGTAAGAGAAGCTCAAGAACTTTTCGATAATGGCTATAAGGAAGTTACACTTCTCGGACAGAACGTGGATTCATACTTCTGGAAGGACGCAGAAAATGCATCTAAGAATGTGAATTTCGCTCAGCTTCTGGAGAAGGTGGCCAAAATCAGTCCAGAACTCCGCGTACGTTTCTCAACTTCACATCCTAAGGATATCAGCGACGAGGTAATCTACACTATGGCGATTTATGAGAACATCTGTCGCCACATCCATCTTCCTGTACAGTCTGGAAGCAGCATCATGCTGGAGAAGATGAGAAGAAAGTACAACCGTGAGTGGTACCTTGAAAGAGTTGACAAGATCCGCAGCGTTCTTCCTGATTGCGGGATTACAACAGACGTAATCGCAGGATTCTGTGGAGAGACTGAACAGGATCATCAGGATACACTTACTCTTATGGAGAAGGTTGTGTTTGATTCTGCATTCATGTTCGCATACTCAGAGCGCCCTGGTACACTTGCATCAAAAAAATACCCAGACGACATCACATACGAGGAGAAGACACGTAGGCTTAATGAAATTATTGCTCTCCAGGGCAGAATGAGCCTGAAGAGCAATGAAAAGGAAATCGGAAAACAACTTAAGGTACTTGTTGAAGGACCTTCAAAGAAGAATCCGAATGAGCTATGTGGAAGAGCGAGCAGCAACAAGATGTGCGTATTCCCATCCAAAGGCGAGAAGCCGGGAGATTACTGCACTGTCGAGGTTGTATCTGTAACCTCTGCAACGCTCCTTTGCAAAAGAATTGACTAAAGTGTTTCAAAAAGCTGCTTAGCAATATTAACAGCTCCTATCGAATCAACTTCTGCAAGATAGCTGGCTTTGGCTCTTTCAAAGCCGGCTTTATCTTTTACCTTCTCTATCTCACCTGAACCAGCGCCCTCCATCTTCAATGGATTGATTGCCTTACCATTCTTCCATACACGGAAATCAAGGTGTGGGCCAGTTGAACGGCCTGTCGATCCTACATATCCGATAACTTCACCCTGACGGACTCTATCACCAGCCTTAAGGCCTTTAGCATAACGAGAAAGATGAAGGTATGCTGTAGTATATGTTGAATTATGCTTGATTCTTACTGTGTTTCCACCTGCACCCTCATATTTACAGCTGATTACAACACCATCACCGATTGACATAACTGGAGTTCCTGTTGGAGCCGCATAGTCGATAGCGGTGTGAGGACGAACCTTACCTGTTACCGGATGCTTTCTCGCATAAGTGAAACCAGAGCTGATTCTAGTAAACTTAAGAGGAGCCTTGAGGAATGGCTTTCTCATACTCTCTCCCTTGTCAGTCCACCAAGTGTTACCCTTGTCCTTCTGGTCAAACATAATCATAGGGATATCCTTACCGCGACGTGAGAAAATCGCATATCTGATTCCATCAATTCCTACAACCTCATCTCCTGAAACCTTCTCATCATAGAGAACACGGAATCTGTCATCCTTCTGAAGTCCAAAGAAGTCCACTGTCCACGCATAAACCTCTGCAAGAGACATAATCACACCCGGAGAAGCTCCGGCAGCAACCATATCATTCCACAAAGATGATTTGATAGTCACATCCACATACTTTCTGACTGTGGTCACTTCCTTCTTAGTGGCATAAGCTTTAAGCTCTGTACAATCGAAGATGATACTGCTGATTCTATCCTGAGTATACACCACATATTTCAACACATCTCCCTCATAATAAGCCTTATACGAGTTTCCAACCCTAAGGTTTCTAACATCAAAGACATCCTTGCAGGACTCTGCAAGATTATATGCTGGAGTACCTCCCATGCCAAGATTTGTCATCAGAACAGAGAAGAATTCGCCACTCTTGACTTTACCTTCGACAATTCTCATTGACTGCATTTTTGCGAGTGCAGCATCAACGCCGGTAAGAGTAGCAGTTGTGTCAACAGCAGCCTGCGATTCAACCGCAGCGTCCTCAGATTTACCAGATGAACAAGATGCCAAAACAACAACTGAGAGTGTTAAAAACAGGGTGTGTATGAGCTTCATAGGATGATTATTTGACCGCAAATGTAAAACATTTTTTCATGGACGGAAAACGTTTTGATAAAATTTGTGGAAAATTATGGAAAAAAATGGAACGAAATGGAAAATTATTTCTACATTTGTGGCGATTAGCGTGAAAGAATAAGTTTAACATTTATGATCAAGTTTTTCGGCGAATATAATGCTAAAGTGGACGACAAGGGACGAGTAGTCTTTCCTGCCGCCTACAAAGGCATTATGCCAGCTGAAGGTGACATGAGATTCGTAGTCAGAAAAGATACTTTTGCAAACTGCCTCGAAATGTACACCTATTCAGAGTGGGAGCGCCAGTCGGAGGAGGTTCGTTCTAGACTCAACCCGGCTTTCAACGAGAGTCACGCTAAATTCTGGAGAGCATACCTGCACAATTGCGCAGTTGTGGAGCCTGATGGAAAATTGGGCCGCATCTCCATCCCAAAGAAACTTTTGGAAATGATTGGCGTCACTAAGGAAGTCGTATTCTCCGGCAACGATTACAAAATTGAGATCTGGGCTAAAGAAAACTTTGAGTCCAGCATCATTTCCAACGACGAATTTATTTCAATTGCCGGTTCACTGTCTGATCTAAGATAGAGGAGGTACCGGAAATGTCAGAATATCATACATCAGTGCTTTTAGACGAGAGCGTGTCTGCTTTAGTAGGTTCCGTAGATGGAGTCTACGCTGATGCCACATTCGGCGGAGGCGGGCACACTGCCGCAATTCTTTCACGCTTATCAAAATCTGGCCGTGTGCTCGCATTCGACCGCGATATGGATGCCATCGGCAACCGTATTGATGACTCACGTCTTACACTGATCCGCAGCGACTTCCGCTGGATACACAATCATGTATTACACCAGGGACACAAGGACGGCATTGACGGCGTCTTGGCTGACCTTGGAGTATCATCACACCAGTTTGACACTGCAGAAAGAGGATTTTCTTTCCGCTATGAGGCTCCGCTGGACATGAGAATGAATCAGGAAGCAGAACGAACTGCAGCCGACATCATCAACAGCTACGAGCAGGAGGAACTTGAAAAGATCCTCCGTCTGTACGGAGAAGTGGACAACAGCCGCAGACTTGCCCAGATGATCTGCAAGGCTCGCGAACTCTCCCCTATCGAGACCACAGGACAGCTAGGAAAGGCAATTGAAAGTGCACTTCCAAAATTTGCAGAGCACAAATTCCTCGCAAAGGTCTATCAGGCACTTCGTATTGAGGTAAATCAGGAGATGCGATCTCTCGAGAAATTCCTCAGTGGAGCTGCAGCATCACTCAAGCCGGGAGGAAAGCTGGTTGTTATCACCTACCACTCCCTTGAAGACCGAATGGTAAAGAACTTCATCAAGGCGGGCAACATTGAGGGCAAGGTAGAAAAGGACTTCTTCGGAAATTCAAAAGCACCGTTGAAGGCAGTCAACAGAAAGCCGATCCTTCCGCAGGAAAGCGAGATTGCCGCAAACACACGCGCCAGAAGTGCAAAATTAAGAATCGCAGAGAAGGAGGAAGAGTAATGGAAGAGGTGCAGAAAAAAGACAGCAAGTGGAAGAAGACCGGATCGGTCTTAAAAGAGGTCCTGAAGGCCATCGGACACGGAGACATACTTCTACGATTGAGAGTAGACAAGTTCTTCCCACACATATTGTACGCGTTCGTCTTGAGTATGGTAAGCATATTCTTGAGCTACAAGGCCGAACAGACAATGGTTATAAGAGAGAAGAACAAGGATACAATCGAAACACTGAGAATCTATTGCGCACAGAAGACAAGCGACATTGTGAGCCTTGATAGAATAAGTACAGTAGAGACAATGCTTGAGGAGTTAGGTTCAAACCTGAGACAACCGGAAAAGCCGGCATATAGAATAGAGAAATAAAAACAGAAGAATGACTAATAGAGATAAAATAAGCCCTATCGATGGTAACAGGACCAGCAAGGTTCTGTGGTATCTCTATTGGATATTCATCTTGCTGTCCATCGTTCTGATCGGCTGGACCATATACCTCAAGACAATATGGACACCAGATCCGGCAACCATCGGATTCTTCCGTCCAAAAAAAGAGAAGAATATAATCAAGCCGGAGAGAGGAACAATCATTGACCACAATGGTAAGATTCTGGCCATCACTACTCCTATATATGATATATATATGGACTGTGCGGTGCAGAAGCCTAATTATACAGGTAAGAGCGAAAAGGAGAAAAAGGAGCTGAGGGAGAATGAGGAGAAATGGCTAAAGTCGGCAAGAGAACTAGCGCAGGCTCTGCCGGAGGTTCTTAGCAAGGACGGAAAGGATGCCGCGTATTATACAGACCTCATCCTAAAAGGAAGAGAGAAGAACTTAAGATATGTTACCATCTCCAAGAAGGTGGACCATCCGACATACAAGAAGCTTCAGGAGCTTCCTCTCTTCAACAAGGGTAAATATGCCGGTGGTATTATTGCTGACACACTTGATCCTCGTCAATACCCATACGAGGGACTTGCGCGAAGCGTTATCGGTTATGTAAGAAAGCAGGAGGACGTTGAGAAGGCAAGAAGAAGAGGTATCGAGAGCAAGTTTGACTACGAACTTCATGGAACTTCAGGACTTGAGTGGCTTCGAGTTACAGATAACAAGATCAAGATTCATGATAATGACAGTTCTGCTGTTCCTGTAGTTAATGGTAGTGACATCAGAAGTACTATCGATATCAACATCCAGGATGTAGCAGACAAAGCACTCAGAACAAGACTTGAAGCGAATGATGACATTGACGGGGGCTGCTTGATACTTATGGAAGTGGAAACCGGCGCGATCAGGGCCATGGTTAACCTCACAAGAGGTAGAGATGGAAAGCTAGGTGAAAACTACAACCTCGCTATTGCACGAGCTGGTGAGCCTGGTTCCATCATCAAGACTGCAACCCTCATGACACTTCTTGAAGATGGAAAGGTAAAACTTAACACCAGAATCAAGACTAACGGAGGCCAGATGGATGATGTAAACGTCGATCAATATATCCGCGATTACGAGAGAGAGACTGGTCGAGATTGGATTTCGGTGCTGGATGGTTTCAAGATTTCATCAAACTATGTATTCCGTCACCTTGTGAAGGAACATTATGGAAAAACTCCTGATGAATACTTGAAGAAGTTCTACACTTATAAGATAGCGGGAAGATACGATTTCGAGTTGGACGGATTTGCAAACGGAATTGTCCCAGACACGAAGAGAAAAGGATATAGCCCGACTGACTTGATCCAGAGTGCAATCGGATACTCAGTACAGACAACCCCACTGCACATGGTAACATTCTATAATGCCGTTGCAAACAAGGGAAGAATGATGAAGCCGTACGTTGTCGAATCAATCGAAAGGGATGGCAAAGTCATAACTGAGTTCAAGCCGGAGGTGCTCAACGGAGCTATCTGTTCGAGAGCGACAGCCGACACATTGGTAAGAGCCCTTACAACCGTTACTACACAGGGTACAGGTTCAAAGGTAAAGAATGCCAAGAGTCAGATCGCAGGTAAGACTGGTACTGCATGGATTGCCCTTGATGCCAAATATGTGCAGCCTGGCGGAAGCAGATACGTAGATAGCGAAGGAAGGAAACAATATCAGGCTTCATTTGTGGGATTCTTCCCTGCAGATGCACCAAGATACACTGCCATCGTGACCATCTATTCAAAACCGACAAAGGCAAGCATCTACGGAGGTACAATCCCTGCCCTTACAATCAAGGAGCTTGTGGATAAGCTTTACGCAATGGACCCAAGCTGGTCGGAAAGAATATCTGTTTCAGGAGAAATTCCACAGATGGATGACTCTATTACATATATAGAAAGAGGAGGAAATGGGCCTGTACCATCGGTTATAGGATATGGACTACAGGATGCTATATACGCTATTGAAAACAGCGGATATAAATGTAGCCACACAGGAATGGGACACGTGGTAAGTCAGAGTCCTAAAGCAGGAGAGAAGGTAGCGAAAGGAGAAACTGTAAAAATTGTATTGAAATGAGGCTTGAGAAAATAATAGAAGGATGCGCAATAGTGTCGGTGAAGGGTAACACCTGCATCGACATCTGCTCTATCTGTAATGATTCAAGAAAGGCGGTAGAGAATGCCCTTTTTGTTGCGATCACAGGTTTTGCTGTGGATGGACATAGCTACATCCAGACTGCAATTGACAAAGGAGCAAAAGCGATCATTTTTGACGACCCTTCGAAGGTTTCAAATATGCCAGAGGACGTCACCTTTGTTCAGGTGGAGTCATCAAGATATGCTTTGGCTATCGCTGCCGCAAACTTCTATGACAACCCGTCAAGAAAATTGACTTTGGTAGGAATCACCGGCACAAACGGCAAGACTACCACAGTAACACTCCTTCACAGATTGTTCACATCTCTCGGATATAGCTGCGGACTCCTCTCCACAATTGCCAATTATGTAGGAGAAAGAGGTAGTGAGGCAATCAACACAACATCCGACCCGCTCGTTACCAACTCGCTCTTGAATGAGATGGTAAACGAAGGATGCGAGTATTGCTTTATGGAAGTCAGCTCAATCGGAGTGGAGCAGGACAGAGTTGCCGGCCTTTATTTCAAGGCAGGAATCTTCTCTAACCTTAGCCACGACCATCTTGATTACCACAAGACCTTTGCAGAATATCTTCGTTGTAAGAAGCTTTGGTTCGACACATTGCCAAAAGAGTCATATGCGATCACAAATATCGATGACAGAAATGGCATGGTAATGACGCAGAACACAAAGGCAAAGATCATCACATACTCATGCAGAAGCATTGCAGACCACACTTGTCGCATTGTAGAGCAGAGTTTTGAGGGAATGCTTTTGAGAATTGACGGACAGGAAGTCTGGAGCGGACTCATCGGACAGCACAATGCATATAATCTCCTTGCTCTCTATACAACAGCAGTAACTCTTGGAGCTAAAGAGGAAGAGGTGCTCATAGCACTCAGTGCCCTCAAGCCAGCACCAGGAAGATTGGAGAACCTCCGTGGTCCTAAGGATATTTCAGTCATCATTGACTACGCACACACTCCGGATGCGCTTGAGAATGTACTCGGCACCTTGAGAGAAATCGCTCCTCAGCAGGAACTTATCTGTTTGTTCGGATGTGGAGGAGACAGAGATAAGACAAAGCGTCCTGAGATGGCTCAGGTTGCTCAGAAGATGGCTGACAGAATAATTGTCACATCAGATAACAGCAGAACAGAAAAGACTACTGACATCATGGCCGACATCAAGGCTGGCATGGACTTGAGCGGAAAGGCGAAATCACTCTTCATTGAAGACCGCGAACAAGCAATCCGCACTGCAATCATGATGGCAGGTCAGGGCGCCACAATTCTTCTTGCCGGCAAGGGGCATGAAACCTACCAGATCATCGGCACAGAGAAGAGACATTTTGATGAGAAAGAAATTGTAAACGAAACCTTTAAAGAACTAGGCACACTATGATATACCATCTGATTGATTTTTTGAAAGATTTTGATTTTCCTGGACAGGGACTATTCCAGTACCTTTCCTTCAGGGCAATCATTTCGTTTTCCACAGCACTCCTGTTCTCTATCTTCTTCGGTAAGAAGTTTATCGCCAAGATCAAGGCTAAGCAGATTGGAGAAGACATCAGAGACCTTGGACTCGCAGGACAGATGGAGAAGAAAGGAACTCCTACAATGGGAGGTATTCTCATTTTCTTCAGCATCATCATCCCTGTGCTATTGTTTGCTAACCTGACAAATATATACATACAGCTGCTCCTGGTTACAACTGTATGGTCTTTCCTTATCGGATTCGCAGATGACTACATCAAGGTATTCAAGAAGAATAAGGACGGACTAAGCCCAAAGATGAAGCTTATAGCACAGTTTGCTATGGGACTTGCCGTAGCACTTGCAATATGCTTCAGCGAGGATATCGTTGTAAGAGAGAGCACAGAGAACATTGTCAAGAGCACCACAACAACCATCCCATTCATCAAGACTCATGAGTTTGACTATGCATGGCTTTCACCATTCGGCGGAGAGTTCGGCAGATATTTCAAGTGGGTGATTTACGTGGCTATGATCATTCTCGTGATCACATCCTGCTCTAACGGTGTAAATCTTACAGACGGAATCGACGGTCTTGCAACCGGAACTTCTGCGATTGTAGGTGTTGTACTCGGTATCTTTGCATGGCTTGGTGGCAATATCATCGATGCCGAATATCTGAATATCATGTACATACCAGGCAGTGGTGAGATTGCAGTGTTCATGTCGGCCTTTGTAGGAGCATTGATAGGCTTCCTCTGGTACAACTCTTACCCAGCACAGGTCTTCATGGGAGACTCCGGTAGCCTTATGCTTGGAGGTATCATCGGTGTGGCAGCTATCCTTATCAGAAAGGAGCTCCTCGTACCTATCCTCTGCGGTATCTTCTTCGCTGAGAGCCTCTCAGTATTGATGCAGACCACATACTTCAAATATACAAGAAAGAAGTACGGTGCTGGTAGAAGAATCTTTAAGATGACTCCTATCCATCATCATTTCCAGAAAGAAGGAATTCCTTGCCTTATCCAGTCTGACAAGAAAGCTATCCCTGAGGCAAAGATCGTTACCAGATTCTGGATCGTGGGAATGATACTCGCTGTAATTACAATTGCATTATTAAAAATCAGATAATACTATGTCAAGAATCGTAGTTTTGGGTGGTGGAGAAAGCGGTGTAGGTTCCGCAGTTCTCGCAAAGGTTAAAGGTTTTGATGTATTCCTCTCGGATATGGGTAACATTACCGAGGAGTATCGTTCTGTGCTTCAGGAGTGGAATATCCCGTTTGAGCAGGGCAAGCACACGGAGGATCTCATCCTCAATGCAGACGAGGTCATCAAGAGCCCCGGCATTCCACCGACTGCAGCAATGGTAAAGAAAATCGTTGACCGTGGCATCAATGTAATTTCAGAGATTGAATTTGCAGGACGCTACGATTCTGCAAAGAAGGTCTGCATCACCGGTAGCAACGGAAAGACCACCACTACATCAATCATCTACCACCTCCTCAAAGAGGCTGGTATGAATGTCGGTCTTGGTGGAAACATCGGTAAGAGCTATGCCTTCCAGGTTGCGACACAGAAACATGATATCTATGTTCTTGAGCTCAGCAGCTTCCAGCTTGACGATACCTACGAGTTCAAGGCTGACATTGCTATCATCACAAACATCACCCCAGACCATCTTGACAGATACGACCATAAGATGGAGAACTACGTAAAATCGAAGTTCCGCATCACACGCAATATGTCTAGCGACGACTGCTTCATCTTCTGCTCGGACGATGAGATCACTATCAATCACCTCAGCCAGATCGTAGTGCAGGCTCAGAAACTTCCGTTCACCCAGAAGACTGAAGTCAAGCAGGGAGCATTCATCCAGGATGACAAGATGGTTGTCCGCTACAAAGACCAGGAGTGCGACATGTATCTTCAGGAGCTTGCACTTGGCGGAAAGCACAACATCTACAATTCTATGGCAGCAGCTATAGCAGCTAAGGCTATGGATATTGACAATGACGTCATCAGAAATGGTCTTGCTACATTCCAGGCCGTGGAGCACCGTCTCGAGAAGGTAGTAAGCATCAAGGACGTACTATATATCAACGACTCAAAGGCAACTAACGTAGATGCGGCATGGTACGCACTCGAGTGCCAGACAAGACCAGTTGTTTGGATCGTAGGTGGAACAGACAAGGGTAACGATTACTCATGTCTTGTACCACTTGCAAAGGATAAGGTTAAGGCTATTGTATGCCTTGGACCTGACGTAAAGAAATTCCACGAGTCATTCGAGGGTATCGTCCCTGAAATGCACGATACAATGTCAATGCATGACGCAGTGACTACAGCAGCAAAATTGGCTAAGGAGGGAGACGTTGTTCTTCTTTCTCCATGTTGCGCAAGCTTTGACTTGTTCAAGAATTTCGAAGATAGAGGTAGAATATTTAAGGAAGAGGTAAGAAGTCTGTAATATGCAGCAGAAAGAGAATCTGACACCCGACAAGAGATCGGGAATTTGGGGTTTTATAGACCGCATCGAAGGAGACAAGGTAGTATGGATCATCACATTCATGCTTATCATGATCTCCTGGCTTGCCATATTCTCTTCTACATCTCTTATGGCCATTCGCACAGGAACCGACCGACTTGCGATTATGAAAGAGCAAGTATTGATCACTGCGATAGGCTTAGGTATCATATTGATTCTATACAATTTCAAGAGAATCGGACTTATCAGATGGGGCTCAAAATTCGGTTTTCCGCTTTCATTTGGTCTGCTTCTGATATTGCTCTGTAAAAAAGATTTTGGTCCTATTGATGTTGAAGTCATTAATGGAGCCGCACGTAACGTAAAATTATTTGGCTATCAGATTCACATCTTTGAGATTGTCAAGGTTGCAATGATGATGTACATCGCATGGGCAATCCATACATGCAAAAAAGATGAGGAAGAAGGAAGTAAATCCAGATACTTCAAGTTGCTGAATGCGCTCAGCAAACATAACGGTCTGGAATTCCTCGGTACACCATTCTGTAAAAGAGCTATATATATCTATATACCTATGATTACGGTTTTCGTAATGGTGCTCCCCGGAAGTAACTCAAGTGCCTTACTTATCGGTGGAATCATGGGACTGACTCTTCTGATTGGTGGAATAAAGTTCAAGGAGCTTGTCGGACTGGCAATACTTGGAATCTGTGCCTTTGGTATGGCATACGGAACATATAAGATCAGTGACGGTAATGTATTCCGGAGACTCAGCGTATTTGAAAAGCGAATCTCAATGAACAAAGACCCTCATCAGCTTCTTGTACTGAAAGGTCAGGAAAGGCGAGATCTCCTGGATGTCATCATTCAGCCAAATACAGCAAGAATCGCTGTTCATGAGGGCGGCATCCTTGGAAAGGGTCCAGGAGGAAGTACTCAGAAATACATCGTTCCACTTATGTTCGGAGACTACATGTACGCCTTCATTTTGGAAGAATATGGACTCTGGGGAGGAATACTGATCATCATACTTTATGTCAGCCTGCTGGCCCGAGGAATATGGATTGCCAAGTTGTGCGACAGCCGCTATGCCCAGATTGCAGTGGGCGGCCTTACAATGTTGATTACGAGTCAGGCATTCCTACACATGTTTATCAACGTAGACCTCGGTCCTCTGACAGGACAGACACTGCCTCTGGTCAGCCACGGAAACGGAGCATTCCTATCATTCTGCGTTGCATTCGGAGTAATTCTCTCAATCAGCAGAATGGCAAACAAGAAGATTAGAGAGAAAGAGGAAGAGGCAAAACCTTTATACGAGAAAAAAGATGAAATTCAGGCCAGCCTTGACGTACTTGAAGGACTGGATAACATAGATCAAGAATAAAGATTATGGAATACAGCAGATTAAGAGTTATAATCAGCGGAGGAGGCACAGGAGGTCATATCTTCCCTGCCCTTTCCATAGCAAATAAGCTCAAGGAATTGAATCCGGAAACTGAGATTCTGTTTGTTGGTGCAGAAGGTAGAATGGAGATGGAGAAGGTGCCGGCAGCAGGATACAAGATTGTCGGATTGCCTATTACCGGACTTCAGAGAAGATTGGATCTATCCAACTTCGCACTCCCGTTCAAGATTCTTAAGAGCATCAGAATGGCAAGAAAGCTCCTTAAGGAATTCAAACCGGATATCGCAATCGGAGTAGGCGGATATGCCAGCGCTCCCCTGCTTTGGGTGGCTGGCAGACTCGGTATTCCGACTCTGATTCAGGAGCAGAACGGCTTTGCAGGTCTCACAAACAAGATAGTGGCAAAGAAGGCTAAGAAGATCTGTGTAGCATACGAGGGAATGGAAAGATTCTTCCCTGCTGATAGAATTATCATTTCTGGCAATCCTATTAGAAAGGAGATTGTTCCTCCTACACCTCAGATGAAGGAAGAAGGATATAAGTTCTACGGCCTCAACCCAGAGAAGAAGCACCTGTTTATCGTGGGTGGCAGCCTTGGAAGCGGAACTCTTAACAAGTCTGTAAGAAAGTGGATTGAGGAAGGCAAACCAGGAGGAGAGAACCTCGAAGTTATCTGGCAGTGCGGAAAATACTATAAGAAGAACGTCGATGCATTCATGGCAGAGATGGAGAATAAGAAAGAAGGCAGCACGAAGGATATCTGGTACTCGGACTTCATCCAAAGAATGGATCTGGCATACGCAGTTGCAGACGTAGTAGTTTCAAGATCGGGTGCGAGCTCAGTATCTGAACTCTGTGCAGCCAACAAGGCAACTATCTTCGTTCCTTCACCAAACGTAGCAGAAGACCATCAGACACACAACGCGATGGCACTTGTGAGAAAGGATGCCGGAATGATCGTCAAGGATATTGAGGCTCCGGAAAAGCTGCTTAGAACAGCATGCGAGCTGCTTGGAAATCCTGAAAGGATTGAAACATTGGAAAAGAACATTGCTCTATTGGCGAAGACCGACGCAGCAATGACTATAGCAAAGGAAGTTTATACAGCAATTGGTAAATAAGAGGCATATGAGTCAGTACAATCATATTTATTTTATCGGCATCGGCGGAATCGGAATGAGCGCCATCGCCAGATATTACAACGCTAAGGGTTATAAGGTCAGCGGTTATGACAGAACCTGCACCCCCCTCACACGTACACTTGAATCAGAGGGTATCGAGGTTCACTATGAGGATAACATCGCATACGTACCAAAGGACGTAGAGAACACACTCGTGGTTTATACTCCTGCAGTTCCTAAGAACATGGGCGAACTCGTGTATGTTCAGGAGAATGGTTACAGAGTAATCAAGCGCTCAAGGACTCTTGGTGAAATTACACGCGGACAGCGTTGCATGGCAGTTGCCGGTAGCCACGGTAAGACAACTACAAGTACACTTGCCACTCATATCTTCCTTGCAACAGGAGAAGGATGTTCAGCATTCCTTGGAGGAATTTCGAAGAACTTCGGCACCAATATGATTATCGGTGAGAACGACATCATCGTTGTAGAGGCCGACGAGTTCGACAGATCATTCCACCAGCTTTACCCTGAGATTGCTGTAATCACATCAATTGATGCCGACCACCTTGATATCTACGGTGACATGGAGCACCTCAGAGAAGCATTCAAGATCTTCGCTTCTCAGGTAAGCGGAACAGTTATCGCCAGATATGGACTCGATATTACTCAGGCTGACACAAAGGCTAAAGTATATACTTACGGAGCAGCTGAGCCAAAGGCTGACTTCTATGCTGAGCTCATTGATGACTTCGGTCATTTCAATCTCCACTACCCTGGTGGCGTGATTGAGAACTGCTTCATCAATGTTCCTGGACAGATCAATGTAGAGAATGCAACAGGAGCTGCAGCAATCGCTCTTACTTACGGACTCGAGCCGGAGAAGATAAAAGAGGCTCTTGCATCATTCGCTGGTGTAAAGAGAAGATTTGATGTTCACTACAAGACCGAGGGATGCGTATTCCTTGATGACTTCGCTCACAATCCGGAGGAAATCGCAGCATCACTTAAGACTATCCGCAGAGCATACCCTGGAAGAAAGCTTACTGCAGTATTCCAGCCACATCTCTTCACAAGAACAAGAGACTTCGCCAAGGAGTTCGCACAGGTTCTCAGCACTGCTGACGAGGTTGTGATGACTGAGATTTATCCAGCTCGCGAGGAGCCGATTCCAGGAGTGACATCTGACATTATCTTCGACAATGTACAGGCACCGAAGAAGACTCTTCTCAAGAGATGCGAAGTGGTAGATTATGTAAAGAATAATGATATTGAGCTCATGGTAACTCTCGGATGCGGCGACATCGGATTGCTCGCAGACGATATCAGCGAGGCTCTACGCGGTAAAAACGCATAAATTAACGACAGCCACCCATGAAGAAGTTCCTGATGTATATGATTCCTGTAGTTTGTGCTATTCTTGGCGCATTCCTGTTTGTCGTGTACCACAACACAGGCAAGAATCACAGGGAGCAGATTACATGTACGGGAATAAATGTAGTCGTGACTGACAGTCTGGAAAACCAATTCGTTCTGGCTAGCGACGTCAAGGGTTTCCTCACTCAAGAATATGGTGAGTGTCTTGGAACAGCGATTGACAGCATCAATCTTAACAGCATTGAGGAGATACTTAAAAGCAAGAGTGCAATTCTAGGTACTGTTGCATATATCACAAAGAATGGAATACTGAATATCGAAGTCAACCAAAGACAGCCGATTGTAAGATTTATCGGTAAGGATCACGGATACTATGCCGACAGACATGGTAGAGCCTTTCCTCTTCAAAGCACCTACGCGTCTTACGTACAGTCAGTTGATGGACATATTCCTGAGATGACAGACTCAGCTCAGATCTTGAAGATAGTAAGACTGGTCAATTTCATTGAGGACAGCAGCGAATGGAAAAACAAGATTGTGAACATCTCAATTGACACAACAGGCAACCTTACACTTATTCCAAGAAAGGGTAACGAAAAGTTCCTGTTCGGGCAGCCAGACGGTATAGAGCAGAAGATGGAAAGAATGAAGCTCTACTACAGCAGCATCATTCCAGTGACAGACAGCAGCCGTTACACTACAGTAAACGTAAAATATTCAGGACAGATCATCTGCAAATAAGAAAAACAACATATGAGCAACATTGAAAAACACATCGTATCAGTAGATCTTGGAACCTCCAAGATTGCCATCACCGTAGCCCAGGTGGAAGGCAATGATGTCCAGATCATCTACTACAAAGAGAGCCCGTCTGCGGGTATCAGATATAGCGGAGTGTACAACGTTTCGCAGGCCACAGACGCGCTTAAGAAGGCTATTGCAACAGCAGAAGAAGAACTTGGCATCAAGATCACACAGGCTGTCGTAGGCGTTCCTAAGTATCCGATCAGAACAGAGGTTGCCAAGCAGGCAATCATTGATAGAGGAGAGTGCACAGACATCACATCAGAAGATATCGAAGAGCTTAAGAGCTATGCACTGAGCACATATCCTAATATCAATACCGACAATGAGGCTATCTTTGGCGCGGTGGCACAGTCATTCTCAGATGGTGAAAACTTCCAGATCATCGAGAACGACATCGTGGGTATGACAAGCGATGTGCTCGAGGGTTATTTCAAGATCTTCATCGGAAAACAGAATGACCTCAAGAAGATCAACCTCGTAATGGAGAGAGCTGGTATCATTCCTATTCAGAAGTTCTTCACGGCTGACACTACAGCTAAGGCTGTTCTTTATGAGTCAGAGATGGAGAACGGTGTGGCTCTAGTTGACATCGGAGCGGGCAGCACATCTGTCTCAATATATGAGGGCAATGTAATGCGTCACTATGCGTCTATTCCATTCGGAGGAAAGAATATTACTGACGACATCAAGAACGAAGCTGAGATCACAGAAAAACTTGCTGAGAACATAAAGCTTGCTTATGGCGCGTGCATGCCGGACAAGCTACTTAACCTTAGCGAGAAAGTACTCCATATCAGAAGCAACAACGGAGATGCAGACAAGACTCTTCCTGTAAAATATCTCTCGGAACTTATTACAGCCAGAGTTGAGGAAATCATCATGGCCATTCTCTATGAAATCGAAATGAGTGGCTTTGCCGATATGCTCAGAAGCGGTATCGTGATTACAGGAGGTACAGCACAGATTACAAATATCAGCAATTTCATCCATGACATCTCAGGATATAAGGTAAGAACCGGATACCCAAGACAGCTCTTCTCTTACTCTGGATGCATGGGCTTGTCTGAGACATCTGCTGCTACATCTATAGGACTTATTCAGGCCGCTAAATATGGTATCAACTGTGCTATTGTCCAGGAGGTGGAAGAAGAGGAAGATAACAATCCGGATGAAATCATAATTGAAGAGCCGGAAGTAGTAGCGGAGGTTCCTGCTGAGGAAAAGAATGAGGAGGGAGAGAAGGTTGAGGACAATGAAAACCGCGACTTGTTCGGTAATGTTGTTAAAGAAGAAGAGACTAAGCCAGAGCCGAAGAAAAAGCCTAAAAAGGTAAAGGAGCCACGCACAGGTAAGAAGCCTATCTGGACTATCTTTGAAACTCTTTTCAATGAGGTTGAAAAGGAAATTGATGACAGCGACGTTTAATAGTTTTGACAGAAGAAGACAATGGATAACTTTGATATAACACCAGTAGACTGGGTTTCACCAGATTCGATAATAAAAGTACTTGGAGTAGGTGGAGGCGGATGCAACGCTGTCAACTATATGTACAACCAGAAGATTGAGGGTTGCTCATTCATCGTTGCCAACACTGACTCACAGGCTCTGAACAAGTGTGATGTCCCTACAAAGATCAAGATGGGTGACCTCGGTGCGGGTACTGATCCGACAGTAGGTAGAAATGCAGCCATCAACGCACAGGAGCAGATCATGAACACCATCTTTGATGGTAGAACAGAGATGCTCTTCATCACTGCCGGTATGGGTGGTGGTACTGGTACAGGTGCCGCTCCAGTGATCGCAGCAATGGCTAAGAAGAAGGGAATCCTCACAGTGGGAGTCGTTACCATTCCTTTCAGAAACCAGGGTAACGAGACAATGTCTAAGGCTCTTGACGGAATCAGTGAGCTTGAGAAGAATGTGGACAGCCTTCTTATCATCGACAACGAAAAGCTTTTCGATGTATATGGAGACCTACTTATGCAGGATGCCTTCCCTAAGGCTGACGAAGTGCTTGCTACAGCAGTAAGGGGTATTACTGAAATCATCCAGAAGAGAGGATATATCAACGTCGACTTCAAGGACGTAAAGACCATGATGAAAGACAGCGGATACGCTCTCATGGGATGTGGAACAGGTACTGGAGCTAACAGAATCGAGGATTCAGTAAAGATGGCTCTTGAGTCTCCACTCCTTAATGATTTCGACCTTAAGACTGCAGCAAATGTCCTTATCAATGTAACGATCGGTGACAATGCACAGGGTATGACAATGGCGGAGTACGGAAAAGTTACCGATCTTATCAAGACATACACTGGCAAGGCTAACAACTTCAAGAGCGGTATCGTATTTGACGAAGATCCTGAGTTCGGTGATAGAGTCAACATCACTATCATCGTTACAGGAATCAATACAGTCATGGCTCAGCCACAGACTGACCTTGGAAATATCGTGATTATTGAACCAGACTTCGAATTCCACAAAGGAGAGTTCAGCAGCGAAGGCGTGGAGCTCCCAGAGGTAAGAATGCAGAAGATCGGCTATAACAACAAGATGTTGCGCAAGAAGAACCTCTTCGAAAACGGACAAAAACCAGCTCTCATCATCAGAGAAGGTGAAAATAAGAGCAGATTGGAAAACATTGCAGCCATCAGAAGAAAGGCTCAGGGTTCAAACAATGAGAAATAAAGATTTATAAGATATGGAAAGAAAGACAAGAGTAAGGTTTGCACCGTCACCAACAGGTCCTCTCCACATGGGAGGAGTCAGAACGGCTCTTTACAACTACCTCTTTGCTAAGCAGCGTGGAGGAGATTTCATCATTAGAATTGAAGATACTGACTCACAGAGATTCGTTCCTGGAGCAGAGAAATATATCATCGAGGCACTTAACTGGTGTGGCATCGTTCCTGACGAGGGAGTAGATGCAGAAGGCAATGTAGTGGAGACAGCATCTGAGCGTCACCCGCACGCGCCATACAGACAGAGCCAGCGTAAGCCTATCTACCGTCAGTATGCTGAGCAGCTCGTTGAAAACGGATATGCATACTACGCATTCGATACAGCTGAGGAACTTGGCGCAAAGCGTGCTGAAATGGAGGCTAACGGCCAGACATTCATCTATGGTCAGACTACACGTATGGGTCTTCGCAACTCACTCTGCATGGACGAAGCTGAGGTTAAGGAGCTTCTTGAGAGCCGCAACGACTGGACTATCCGTTTCAAGATGCCGGAGAACAGAGTTGTAGCAATGGATGACCTTATCCGCGGACACGTAGAGGTCAACACTTCAACTCTTGATGACAAGGTTCTTTGGAAGAGAGCTGACGAACTCCCGACATATCACCTTGCAAACATCGTGGATGACCACCTTATGGAGATTACAGAGGTAATCCGTGGTGAGGAGTGGCTTCCATCACTTCCACTCCACTACCTCCTGTATGAGGCGTTCGGATGGACAGACACACAGCCACGTTTCGCTCACCTTTCTTTGTTGCTTAAGCCAGACGGAAAGGGTAAGCTTTCTAAGCGTGACGGAGATCGTCTCGGCTTCCCAGTGTTCCCGCTTCAGTGGGTTAACTCAGAGGGTGAGGTTTCACGTGGATACCGTGAGGACGGTTACTTCCCTGAGGCATTCGTGAACCTTCTTGCAATGCTTGGATGGAACCCAGGTACTGAGCAGGAGCTTTTCTCACTTGAGGAGCTCGTGGGAGCATTCTCACTTGAGAGAGTGATCAAGTCAGGTGCTCGTTTCAACGCTGACAAGGCTAAGTGGTACAACAAGGAGTATCTCCGCATGAAGAACGTTGCTGAGCTCACTGAGGCATATATTCCAGTTCTTGAGTCTAAGGGTCTTCAGATTGTTGACTGCCCTGCATGTGCCCTTACAGCCGGTTCACAGATGACTCCAAGCGGAGCTGATTTCGAGAACAAGATCTTCTCACGCCAGTATGTTGAGAGAATTGTTGCATTGATCCAGGAGAGAGCTACATTCGTGGCAGATTTCTGGGATATCGCTCCATATCTTTTCGTAGCTCCTACATCATTCGTTGAGAAGGATGCTGCAAAGTTCTGGAAAGAGGAGAACTACACTCTTGCACTTCAGGTGGCTGATTTCATCGTTAACTTCGAGGGTGAGTTCACAAAAGAGTCTCTCGAGGGACCACTTGAGGAGTACATCCGTGGCAATGAGTGGCCAATGGGTAAGGTAATGAACTGTCTCCGCCTCGCAATGGTGGGCGCATCAAACGGTCTCGGTATCGCAGACATCGTTACCCTCATCGGCAAAAAGGAATTTGCAAAACGTATCGACTTCATCAAGGCTACGCTCTGCTAATCAGCTGATATAGCAACAAAATACCACCAGCCTCATCTCTCACAGGTCGCTTCGCTAGCCTACCCGGCAAAATGTGAGCTTATGAGGCTGGTGGTATTTTTACACGTTCTTCTAGAGGCATATAAAGAAGTTTCGTTAACTTTGTAAGAACTTGAACTTAAAAGAATGAATTTTACGATTCACATATTGGGAACGGCATCTGCCCTGCCAACTACCAGCAGATATCCAAGCGCACATATTGTGGATGTGCGTGGACGATTATTCATGATTGATTGTGGAGAGGGAGCACAAATACAGATTCGCAAGGCAGGAATTTCTTTTCTTAGAATTGAGCACATCTGTCTTAGCCATATACATGGAGATCACATTTTCGGCATATTTGGTCTGTTGTCTACCATGGGATTGCTTGGGCGCAAATCGCCGTTAAATATTTTTGCTCCACCTGAATTTGGACCTATTCTGAAGTTCTTCAAGACTCAGTTTGGTGAAGGACTCTTGTTTGATATAAATTTCACGTCACTGGAGATGACCGAGCCAGAATTAGTGTATGAGAACCGTAGGACAGAACTGCTTGCATTCCCATTAAACCATCGTGTCAACACATTTGGATTCCTCATTAGAGAAAAAGTTCCTCAGCGCAACGTTAAAAAGGATGCGATTGAGAAATACGATCTGTCACTTTCTGAGATCGGCACTCTGAAAAGAGGAGAAGACGTCGTAAGAGAAAATGATGATCACGGAAGCCTCGTCATTAAAAACGAAGATGTCACATATTACAGATATCTGCCACGTAGTTATGCCTACTGCAGTGACACTGCGCCATTAAATGAACTCAAGGATTGGGTAAAAGGCGTCGATCTGCTGTATCACGAGGCAACATTCCCTGCAGAAATGCAAGAAATGGCGGAAAAGACATTTCACTCCACCACTCTCCAAGCAGCCCAAGTCGCTAAAGATGCTGCCGTGAAAAAACTTATTGTGGGACACTATTCCTCAAGATTCCCATCTGTGGATTTCTTCCTGGATGAAATACAGACAATCTTCCCAGACGTAACACTGGCACACGACGGCGATGTCATAGAATTATAATAGAAAAACTAGGCAATGATAAAATAAGATGCGAGAGATAGGAGGGTAAGCACGAGTCCGACAAGGGTTTCGTATGGAATCAGTTTCATACGTTCCTTGATGGACATTCCTACTGAACCACCTGTTGCGTGGAAGAAGGAGCCGTGAGGGAGATGATCCAGGACAGTCGCTCCGGCATTTGTCATTGCTGCTGCCCATACTGCAGCTACTCCAGCTCCGAGGACGGTCTGAGCAAATGATGCTGAGGCGATTGTTGCACCAGCAGTTGTGGAAGCTGTGGCTGCTGACATGAGCATACTTGAAAGAGGGGCCATGATGACTCCACCACCTTCCCATCCGGAAAGAAGATTGATAAGCACATCCTTGATCTCGGAAGCCTTTATGACTCCAGCTATTGTACCTGTTCCAACCAAGAGGATAGCGACAGTAGACATCTTTTCGAGACCGAATGAGATGCATTCTCCTGACTTAGCCCATGAACGGGTAGTCAAAATTCCAACAATACCACCTACTGGCAAAGCAATCATAGGATCAATATTAATTCCGAAGATTGGTCTGAGAGCCAGGAGGGCAACTGTTACTAAAGGTCCAGCGATACTTGCCCAGAATGGAGGAAGAGAAGCCTCATCCTCGTCTCCAGCTTCATAAGTAAGACCTGTGCGCGAAGGCAATAAAGGCACGATTACATATACAGTAAGAATCAAACCGATGATAGCAGGGATAACACCAGCACCCATTACAGAAGAAAGTGGGGCATCGTAGTTCTCTGCTGCAATAATTGTGTTAGGGTTTGGAGACATTATGTTTCCACATTTACCGCCACCTACCATGGCAAGAAGGAGTTTACCACCCGGAAGCGAGAGCTTCTTACCCAACATCAAGGCAATAGGAGCGACAGTGATTACAGCTACATCAATGAAGACACCGACACCAGTAAGAAGAAGGGTTGAAAAAGCCACTGCAAGATAAACATGCTTACGACCAAGTCCATTTACAACTGCATGAGAGATAGAGGCTGCAGCACCAGTCTTGATGAGTACCCCTGAAAGCACACCGGCAGCAAGAATTCGCAAGATAGCTGGAGTGATATCCTTAACTCCAGAGAGCATCTGATTAATTGTTTCAACCAAGCCTGTACCAGCCAAGAGTCCTCCTGCAAGGGCTCCTATCATCAAACTGTACACGGGGGACAATTTCTTAATAATAAGCACAATGGCCAAAGCAAGGCCTATCAATGCTGCTAATGCACTATTCATGAGTCAAAATATTTCTTACTGTATTACAGATATTTTCAGCAGCGACTGAAGGCTGCATTGCTGTCTCTAATGGCATTCCTGCAGGAGTAACTGCATAGACCCCGGTAAAGCCAGCTTCAAGAGCTTCTTTAGGATCGAGTGTCACAGAACCGCCTATTGCGACCACAGGTATACCCTGCTTCCTGGCTCGTTTCAAGACTCCGAATGGTGTCTTACCAGTAAGAGTCTGAGAATCAACTCTACCCTCTCCCGTAATTACCAAAGATGCGCCCTTAATCAATTGATCAAAACCAATTGCATCCAAGACCATCTCAATACCACGCTCAAGTCGTGCGCTCAAGAATGCAATAAAACCAAAGCCCAGACCTCCTGCAGCACCTGCTCCAGGGGACTTGGCATAATCTTCAGTAGTATGCAGGCTATTAAAGGCAACCTCAGAAAAATGTTTCAAACCCTTATCCAGTCTCTCTACCATTGCCGGATCGGCACCTTTCTGCGGAGCAAAAACGTAGGCCGCACCTGTCGGACCATATAGAGGGGCCTCAACATCACATGCTACGATAAACTCTGATTCCTTCAAACCATCACACAATCCCTCCATATCAATATTCGCGACCTTCTCAAGGGACTCTCCCCTTCCCTGAAGCTCTGCACCTGCAGCATCATAAAAACGCACTCCAAGCGCCTGAAGCATACCCATTCCGGCATCATTGGTAGCACTTCCACCAATGCCGACAAGGAACTTGCGACACCCTTTTTTTAGAGCATCGGCAATGAGTTGTCCAGTACCGAATGTTGAAGTCTTTAGAGGATTACGTTCACTTGGAAGCAATAGAGGGAGGCCGCTAGCTGCCGCCATTTCAAGGACAGCTGTTCCATCTTCGAGAATTACGTAAGAAGCTTGTATTGGCCTCCCAAGTGGATCAGCCACCTCAACAGAAATCTTCTCTCCGCCCAAAGTCCTGCGAAGAGCATCCATAGTTCCTTCGCCGCCATCAGCCACATCCACCTTTATCACCTCACACTGAGGTTCGATTTCATGGATAGCCTTAGCAGCTGCCTCGGCTACATCCAAAGACGACAATGAGCCTTTAAATGAGTCCGAAGCCACAATTATCTTATTATACATATGCTGCGACATGTTCCTTATATTCGAAATTGTCCTGCAACTTTAATATCTCTTCCTGGTATTTATCCCAAACTCTCAAACACTCTTCAATTGCTGAGCCAACTGGCTCTGTCTGATATTCCTCATGTCCGAGAGTCCACTCCCACTCCCAATCCTTGCTTGACTCAACAAATGCATTCTCGTCATATTCCACACCTTGCAGCATTGCTGCTGAAACAGTTTCGAAGAATCTTTCCCAACGAGGTCTGTAGAAACCGCTCATCATACCATTCCACTGCTTGCAAGCATAGTCTCTGATACGACAGTCTCTGTTACCCCAAAGTGTGATCTGATTACGTGCATTATGCTCATATAGATCCTTCTCCTGCTGTGTATGACCGATACTTCTGGCGTCCGAAAGCCATCTTCCAAGAAGGAACTCAGCTCGAGTACCGAGAAGCTTATCCATATCATCAATAAGTTCCAGGAACTCCTCTGTTGCTGCCTTATAGCCTTCCACATTACCAGACTTATACATTGCAGCCACCTTCTGCTGAAGGATAGAAGCATAGTCAGCAAGTACCTGTCGAGTTACATCAACCAGGTCATATTGGAAACCGTCACTCTCGCCAAACTTCTCTGCACTTGAGACAAGCTGCTGCCAAGCTCTGATAAGCTCACCCTTCTCGTAATGAGACTTAGTGTTGGTTGTTCCACCAGGGTTTACCTTGAAGTTTGGACGTCCTGTTATAATCGACTCCTGACCTCCGTTATTGACTGTATTTTCATATACAGATGCCATCAGAGTCTGCCATGCCTTAAATACTGTTTCATCACAAGACCCGTATCTCTGAGTCAGATATGTTCTCAAGAACTTATCCTTATCAATCGGCTGATCTCGCCAAACATTCTCAAGCATCATAGCATAAACCAAAGGATTCTGTCCAATGCCCTCCATAGTCAAGCCGATACCAGACATATTACCTGCAGTAGAATCATTAAGCGCTGAAGCAGGATCATTGGCTACGCTATTAAGATTACCCGACATATTGATATTCTGTCCGAAGTTGTGGAGCATGCACCACACCCAAGGCTTACCATAATATGCTCCTGTACGCTTCCACACCGGATGGCGCTCACTCCAAAGATCAAGGATTACCATATTATCATCAGGCACAGCACCTAGTAAAGCCTGAATCTCCTTCTCACCCCAGAAATCACGCTCATGATAGAAAAGCCATCCCTGCATTACCCACACTGCCTGAGGATCCACATCCTGCATTGCACTATACACCTTAGCACTCATCTGTGCGAGATACGTCGAATCGTTTGTTGGAGGAGTATTCTCGTTGAATGTGTCTGCAGAATAGAAATGGTCTGTACCGTAAAGAGCAGTCTGTTCTTGAATAAACATCTTACCAATTTCAGTAAACAGTTCCTCCTCTGGGTCCAGAATTGACACCTCAGGGAAATTCACCCATTCAGTCTTACGAACCTTCGCATCAGGGAACTTTGACTCGAATGTCGGAGGCACGTGACCCGTAAAGGCAGGCAGAACAGGGGTCATTCCAAGCATACGCTCTGCAGACAGAATCTTTTTCTGCAACTTCTCATGGTCCACCATAAAGCTCTGAGGAAGAGGTCCTCCCCAACCGTCAAGATTTCCCATCCAGAACCAGTTGAAATACGCAGGACCACTGAAGAAGCTCTCGAGTTCTTCATCAGTAAATCCCAACTTTCTATATACACGCTGCCATACAGAATTCTGACCTGTTAGAGCAAGAGGCATATTGATTCCATTCAAAGCCATAAAATCAATCTCCTGCTGCCAACGATCAAACTCCCACCAACTCATAGAATAGTTGAAGGTACAGTAATTCAGATAGTATCTGTACTTATAAGGAGAAGTCTTAAACACCTTTTCAGACGGCAATGGAAGTTGTTCTGGCAAGAGTTCCTGCTTACCACACCATGTCAGATGCCATCCGCAGTTCTCCTTAAGATAATGATTCAATGCACTCGCAACGCTGACTCCGTTATTTCCTTCAAGCACAACCTTTCCATCCTCAGAATAATATGCAAACCAATCCTTACCATCCTGCTGCTCCGGATTAATCTTTACCTTAAACTCTGCCTGACGACCGGCTGTCACACGTCCGACCAATGCCTTTGCAGCCTTAACCTGCTGATCAAGCTCAACATCTGCCGCACTCTTTGGGCACTCACTGCATGAAAGCACAAAGAGAGCCGCTAATACAAATGCAAGATTCCTTATCATGACTTACTTATTATTACGGATTGTTTCCATTGCAACCTCGATTGGATTTTCATATGGACTAACTGTGCTGTTCCATGGAGTCCTAATCCAATTCTCCTCCCACTGATCAAGTTCTGCAGCCTCCTCTGAGAAATATTTCTGGATTCTAGGAATATAATAATCACCTACAAGACCTGCCCAGAAACGAGCAGCATAATCCTCCTGCCAGCCGCCCCATGTTGTAATGAGTCTCTTGGCGTTAGCCTCGTAGAGATTCTTCTGATTCTCATCCTGTCCCTGAGCACGAGCATAGTCCACCCAAAGTCTCAAGCTATAGTCAGGGTGGGTTGCAAGAAGCTTGTCAACAACCTGGAGAAGTTCTACAGTTTTAGCAACCTCTTCCTGTGCTTCCTTTGGATTCTGAAGCGCATTTTCATAGTGTCTGTCGGCAAGTTCTGCGATATATAGTGCAGCAAATTCAACTGCGTCATTCATATAAAGCTGCGAGCCAGAGCACTGATCTACATAGCTAAGGAAGAGCTCAGTTGCCTTACCGAAGTCATCATTTATATCATGGAGACTCTTTCTACGCTGGTCTGGCACCACTGTCTGCCATGTAAATCTAGGGTATGAATAAAGCGAGCTATACACCGACTGGTGAAGAAGATTCCATGCCTGCTGCATTACCTCATCCCAATATCCGTAGCGTGACAAGCAATACTGCTTGAGCCACTGCTCAAGATCTATATTTTCAGCGGCCCATCCCATATCAGCAAGAAGTTCATAGACCACCTCGTTATTTTCAAGTCCTTCTGGAGCAGAGCCAAAGCCCACAAGATTCTCACTATATGGAGAATTCAGAGCCTCAACCGAGCCAGTTGCGTACATTGTAAGATCACCTGTAGGCAATACCTTTCCCCCGAAGTTAGGCACGTAGCTGTAAATCCACTGCTTACCATAGAAGCCCTCCTGGACCTTCCATGTCTGTTCAGTGTGCCAGACCCACTTAGGATAATCATTACCAAGATCCACAATGATAAGTTTATCATCCGGAACACGTGAAAGAAGAGCCTTCATACTCTCCTTGTCCCAGAAATCATGCTGGTAACCGAATGTCCATCCCTGTGTAACCCAGACAGCATCAGGGTCTCCTGCTGCGATGGATTTATAGATTGCCTCTCCGTACTGCGCGAGAAGCGAATGTTTTCCTGCTACATCATTCTTATCAACAGGAAGTTTCATTTCATTGAAACTATCTGAAAGATAGTATTTTGCATCACCAAATTCACTCTCCCACTCCTGGATGAACAATTTACCGATCTCCTGGAAATATGGTGAGTCTGGAGCGAGGACACAAGCGTTGTAAGCAACATCAAATCCTCCCCACAAAAGCTGATTTGCCTTGATTTCAGGATGCTTTGCCATGAATGCCGGTGGAACAAAACCTGCAAATGCAGGAGCCACGGGCTCCATTCCGAGAGCACGCATCTTATCAAGAATCTTATGTTGAAGAGCAATCTGTCCTTCGTGCCATGTGCTTGAAAGCGGACCATCAAAGGCGTTGAGATTACCCATTCTATGCCATGGAAGGTGTGCCGGACCTGTGAAGAATGCATCTGCCTCTTCCTCAGAAAGTCCCATCTTCACCCACACACGACGTGCAATTGCCTCACTGGCAACACTAGCCAAAGGCATATTTACGCCATGCAAAGCCATCCAGTCAAGTTCCTCTGACCAACGGTCCCAGCCCCAATACGGAGTAGTATAACCAAATGTACACACGTTAAGGAAATAACGGAACTGGTAAGGCGAAGTTGCATTTTCATACCAGTCTGGCCATGTCTCAGGAAGCTCAAGGTGCTTTCCACCCCAAGTTACCATAGAGCCACATGCATAGCGAAGATATTTATTGAAGGCATAGCAGATTGCAGAAGGGCTGCTACCTTTGACAAGAAGCAAACCATCTTTAGCACAGACCTCATAACAATCCTTTCCTCCCACAGATGGAATCTCTTCGAGGGTTATACCTTTTAATGAGCCTATTGTTCTTACAATAACATCCTCACTAGCCTTGATAACACTCGACTTAGGACTGCCGCAGCCGATAAACAGACAAGCAGCAATAACTGATAGGGTAAGTTTTAATGCCTTCATAGTTAAAATGGAAAGGCAGACCGGCTGGGCCGGCCTGCCTGATTATAGTTAAATGATATTAAAGATCACACTGGGTCTTGATTGCGAAATAGTTTGGCTTTTCGAAAAGTTCAAGAGTCTTTTCCTTATCCATAGCCATTCTAGATGCATCTGATGTGTTTGGAAGAGTGAATGTATATGCATCATCGTAAAGCTGAAGCACCTGGATAATACCGTAAAGATACTGTGGTGCATCTGCTGTACCAGCGTTAGTACGGATAATGAAGTAGTCACCTGCTCTAAACTCCTCTGTCTGTGCAGCTGTTGCTTTTTCTCCTGCATTAACATAACGACGGTACATATTCTTAGCTGTGATGTTAGTAGGGTTATCCTCAACTCCTAGGGTAGCATTATCAAGAACAACCTGAATCTGTGAAAGCTGCCAGAATGCCTTCATCTTCTCAAGGTTAGTCTTAGCCTCATTAAGATCAAGGAAAAGCTTGTCTACGAATTTGTACTCTTCTTCAGTATAACGATCACCAGCCCAGCTTCCTCTGATTGCAGCAAGAGAGAAATTATTATCAGTCATAGCATCTGTATTGATCTTCTTACCGTTAACCTCATAAAGGTCACACTGACGACCAACAGTACCAGCTCCCAAAGAGTTACATCTTACAAATGCATATCCTCTATGACCAGTAATAAAAGCTTTGTTCGAAGTATTCTGAAGAACATTCACCCATGACATACTAACCTTCTCACCCATAACATCGCGAGCCTCTGTCAAAGAAAGAACATGCTTAACCTCACCATTAACCTCAACACCACGCATAGAGAAGAATGCAGGAAGATCACATCCTGCACCAGTATTTGCCTCTGGATAAGCCTCTGGATTATTATCATGTGTATCAATCATAGGAGCAGCCTTGAATACTACTGCAGGATTCATCCAAACTGTACCCTTAAGTTCACCAGTAGCAGTTGCAGGGAAATAGAACTTAGCAGACTTATTACCTGCAGCAAGAACTACCTCAATGTCAGTCATTTCCTTTGAGTCAGCAAAGAACTGTACCTTCATCTCATTGCCAGTAGCAGTAAATGCCTGAGCCTCACCGACAGCAACATACTCCTCACCAGCCTTCTTAACGGCAGTAAGAGTATAAGTTTCCAATGCCTCAGCTGTTTCAATAGTACCACTGATCTCTGTTGGCTGACCATAAGGAAGAGCCTCAGTAAGTTCTGTAGTAAGAGTTAAATTAGCATCAAGTGGCTTATCATTACCACCTGTTCCTGGTTTGTCGCAAGCTACGAAAGCAAGAGCCATAGCAGCGATTACAAATAATGACTTTTTCATAACTAAAATTTTTATAAAAGGTTATTAATTATTGTATGTTTGATTTACATCCATTTTTCGATCAATACTCTATAATAAGGTAGGTTAACCCTCATTCCATCCTCAACCGCGCGGCACACATATGAAGCAGGCACTACAACCAATAGATCCATTTTTGTATCATTGCTTCCATATACCTCTGCTCTAAGCGCCATTGTATTCTTGATATAATTGGTCACCTCTTCCTTCACCTTATTATCCACTGTACCAATAATCACCGCATCACCCTGAAGAGCCTGCGACTTAGCCTTGTAAATTTCCTCCATCTGAGCAAGGCTAGTGATCTTTGTGGTATAGATACATATCGGTGTAGACTTATTCAGCGGAACAGGGATAGTACAGCCTGACATATATGCTCCATTCTGAGCGAGACCATCATATCTTGAAATTATATATCTGGTCACCATTCCTGTGCCTTCTGTAGTCGTTGCAGTTGTTGGTTTAGTCTGAGCGAAGAACTGATATACATTGATATCATACGACATCTTATTGAACGGATGAGAGACTCCCACAGTGAAATCTGCTCTATCGAACATATATACAACCGACTTCATTCCTGTCTGACCCTTCACATACTCACTAGCGACGCCGGAATCTCTTGTTTCGAAGAAATATCCCTCATCCTCAAGTGTTGAGAAGAAATCAACATAGAACTGATTCGCTGAATTCGGCTTAGATGGTGGCTCTGGAAGCTCTACAGGAGTATTTTCACCTCCTTCACCTTCTTCAACCTGAGGCGGAAGTCCACCCTGACATGAGAAAAAGATTGAGAGAACAGCTGCTCCCATCAATATGTTATATACTTTCTTCATTACTCAATAGTTAATTCAACGTCCGCAACGATAAAACAGTGGTCTGACATATCAGTTCTGGCAAGAACTTCATGTTTTGTACATTTCCAAGCACCTTTAGGATAACCCATCACCCAGTCTAGCTGTCTGGTTGGACCCGATGTCGGGATAGTCTTACCCATATCCGGAATCACATCCATCCACTTATTCTTAACATAATTGATTGGATCACTACCCTTGTCTGCGTTGTAGTCACCTATCATAAGAGCTGGAGTGGTCGTATCCTCAGCAAAGAATGCCTTATTGATAGTGGCGAAATGCTGGATTGTCAACTGAGAAGTCTCCAAAGACAGATGAACGACTCCCACACGGACTGTCTCTCCTGATGGGAGCTGCACATAGATCCAACCTGTAGCGCGATCTTCTCTAGTATCATCGTGCACAAACACTGTCTTCTCGCATTTATAGAACGGATACTTCGAGAGCAAGGCTACGCCGAAGCCGCCATCCTGATAAGTGATTGACTTACAGAAGTATGGAAACATGCCAGTCTGCATAGCAACTTCGTTAAGCCAGTCGCGTCTTCCGTTTCGAAGTGTCTTATAATCAACCTCCTGCAATGCGATTACATCCGGATTATATTGCTTTATAAGATCAGAATAAGGCTGAGACTTATGACCAGCATACTCTCCACCCTGTCTGATATTCATTGACATCACTCTGAGAGATACTGTCTTCTGTCCGAATGCAGAAGCAAACGGACAGAAAGCCAATAAAGCGATAATGATGTATTTAGTAAAAACTCTCATCTTTATATTATGGTTTAGTTCCATCCCGGGTTCTGAGGAGCAAGATTCGGATTAAGCTGCATCTGCTTGAATGGAATTGGAAGCAGATAATGTTTCTCTGGCTTAAATGTTCTGCCCTCTTCGATCAAAAGGTACTGCTGACCATTCTTTGTCTTCCAAGTAAGACCTGCAAGATTAACCGCCAATCTGCTCTGATCAAGCCATCTCTTATTTACTCCTAGGAGGTCCTCACCAAGAAGGTGACCCTGTTTCCATCTGATGATATCGAAATAACGATGTCCTTCGAAGAATAGCTCAACACGTCTTTCTCTCTGAATCTCTGTTCTGATATCTGAACCTGCCGGAAGTTTATCAAGCTCCATATGCACCATTCCAACTCGGTTACGGAGCAGATTGATAGACTTGTCAAGATCTGCCTGAGTAAGCTGTCCGAGTCTTTCTTTTGCTTCAGCATAGTTAAGAAGAACCTCAGCGTAACGAATCATTATAAGGTCATTATCATCATGTCCTACATACTTGACAGTCGAAGGCTCAACATACTTTCTCATATAATAACCTGAGTATGTCATTGCTGCTGTCTTGTCGTTTGTCAAGAGCGGATATGTATAGATCTTATCGTCTGTGCTGAGAAGGTCTGCACTCTTACCACCCTCCCAAGGAGTATCAGGAGGAAGAATAGACTGAGTCATTCGTGGATCTCTGTCCTTAAACACATCCTCATATGTATTTACAGTGGAAGGATCCCAGATCTGTCCGTCCTTTGTAAGGTAAGCCTCGATCATACTGTTTGTAGGAACGAAACGAGCATAGTCTCCAGGTACCCAGCACTCTCTCGAAAGATTGTGTGATGTTCTTGCAGACTCACCAAGGTCGTAGTTGTAAACGAAAGCAAGAAGGGTCTCCTTGTTCAAAGCATTCCTGGAAGCACGACCAGTCCAGTTGAAGAGATTTACATAATCCACATCCGGATTTCCTGTTGAATAGAGAGCATGATACGAATTAGCCATTGCTCTCTCAGCAGCACTGACATCCTCATCATACATCTCATTGTAGAGATAAATTCTTGAAAGCAAAGCCAAAGCTGCACACTGAGAAACTCGTCCAAACTCAGCAGAACCAGCTACGATATACTCTGGAAGGTCCTGATAATGATCTTCCAAATCTTTTGTAACGTTTGCAATTACTGTTGCTCTAGGGTCTCTACCACGGTATACGTCAGGCGAATCCACATTCAACTCATCTGTGATATAAGGCACATCTCCGAAATAAGATGTAAGCACCCAATAGTTGTATGCCCTATAGAAATAAGCCTCTGCCGCATATCTTGCAAGTACCTTAGGATCAACCTTCTCGGCTCTATGATAGTTGTTAAGGAAATAGTTTACACGTCCGATACCTGTGTATGCTGTCACCCAAAGAGAGTTAATCTGAGATGTCTCAGTGGTAAAGTTACCAGCACCGATAGTTCTGAATGCCGTTGTAACTGCCCACGGAGCGCTATCAGCCATAATCTCTGTAATATTGAGCCAATATTTTCCCTGAAGTGCAGATGTGAATGTATTTGCAACACTCACCACATGAGCCTCTGTCTGCCAGAAGTTTGCATCTGTCATTTCATCATGAGGCATTCTGTCAAGGAATTCATCGTTGCAGGCAGCAAGAGTCATCACAGCAAATGCTGCCATAGCCATATATTGAAATATCCTTTTCATATCCAGTCCTATTTAAATGTGATGTTCAATCCCATTACCACGGTCTTGATCTGAGGATAATATCCTCCCTTTGACACTGGTGTTTCTGGGTCATAAGCGTAGAAGAACTTACTGATTGTCGCCAAGTTATCACCTGACACATAGACTCTCATCTTCTCAATACGGGCTTTCTTCATCCATTTCTCAGGGAAGGTATAGCCAAGCTGAACATTCTTCAGACGAAGATATGAAGCATCCTCCATCCAATACGTCGAGAATGTATTCTGGTTGAAGCCAGTATTATAAGTAAGACGTGGATAAGCAGCGTCAGGATCAGGATTCGTTACCACATTATATCTCTGAAGATGTACCTTCTGAGGATATGCAGCCATATCCTGGAACGCATGTCTTGCAGTTCCCTCAAGATAACCGTCACACTTTCCTACTCCCTGAATTACAAAACTGAAATCAAGGCCCTTCCATGCAAGGTCACCTCTGAAAGAGTAAGTATATCTAGGAATATTGCTTCCAAGAACCACCTTGTCATACTCTGGAGTAATACGTCCATCAGGCTCTCCATTTGGTCCACTGATATCTTTATACTTGATATCACCTGGCTGATAGTCATTACCAAGAATTACAGGAATCTTAGGGAGTGCATAGTTATGATTCTGAGTGTCGCTGATTGTGAAGTCCTCAGGAGTCATAAGTCCGTCAGCAACGTAACCATAGAATGCATCGATAGGATAGCCTACCATTCTGATCTGATAACCGCTGAGGTCAGGAGCATTACCTGCAAGATCTACGATGCTATTCTTTACATCAGAAAGATTGAATCCGACGCCATAGTAGAATTCTCCTCTCTGGTCTCTCCAGTTGAGGTCAAGTTCCCAACCGCGATTGTTTACCTTACCAGCATTCTGCTCTGATGGCTTAGGACCGATCTGTGCAGGATAGTTGAGCTTGAGAAGGATTCCCTCTGTGTTCTTATTATACCAATCGAAGCTGAAAGTAAGTCTATTTTCAAGCATTGCCACATCCAATCCCACGTCAAACATCTTGATCTTCTCCCAAGAAAGGTTAGGATTTGCAAGAGTTGACTGAACATATCCGGTTGTAGCAGAACCTCCAATCAATGAAAGGTCTGATGTATAAGACTGAAGGATTGATAGATATGGGTAATCTGACGAACCTACATACTGGTTACCGAGCATACCCCATGATGCGCGGAACTTGATGTTATCGAAAAGAGGCTTGGCAAAAGCCATGAAAGGTTCCTCAGAAAGTCTCCAACCTCCGGAGATTGAAGGGAAAAGACCACCTCTATTATCCTTATGGAAGCGGGAAGAGAGGTCATATCGGAGGTTTGCCTCAACAAGGTAACGCTCATCATAATTGTAGCTTACACGAGCAAAACCCGAACGAAGAGCCCAGCTTGTATAAGTCGCATCATTACTCATTGAGTTAGGATCACCTAGATTGAGGGTCGGATCCTTCTCGGTTGTCAAATTTGTTCTTGAAGCCTCGAAAGTACGGCCAGTATACCACTCCTGAGACATACCGGCTACTCCACTAATATTATTCTTACCGAATGTAAAGTCGAAGTTTGACTGAAGAATGAATGTCTGCTGCAGATTGCGAGTATCAATATTCTTGAGTGAATTCGGGCTTGCATAAACATTCACATCACCAGGATTCTCCGGATTTCTGAAAGTAATGGTTTTCTTCAAGATGTCGCGAAGGCCATTAAGCGATGTAAGATTATATGTTGCACTTACATCCCAGCCCTTGATAATATCAAGCTTAAGCACCTCAAGAAGTGAGAACTCTTCAGTCTGAGCTACGGAACGACCTCCATCCTCGAGGATGGCAGCAGGATTTGTATTTCCTCCGCCGTAAGCCCAGGATCCGTCTGTATATTTTACAGGTACGTTCGGAGCAATACGCATTGCATTATAGATAGCTCCACCACCACTTGTAAGCGAGTTGATTGGAGAAGTCACCTTACGAGAAGTATAACTCAAATTGGATGATAGCGTCAATCGATCAATAAGTTTAGTATCGATCTTGAAACGGACATTATGTCTCTGCTCACCGGTTGAAGAACCTGTTGTCAATCCCTTCTGATCAAAATATCTATACGAAAGCATATAGCCACTTGAACCAAGGCTTCCATTCAGGGACAGAGTATAGTTCTGCTGCGGAGCTACCTTATTGATTACCTGTGAGAGCCAATCTGTGTTAGCGAAATAGTTTGGATCAGTTCCATTGAGCACTTTAGGGAAGTGTACTTCAGGATCCCAACCATTAGCTGTACCTACATTCTGTCTAGCCTCATTATCAAGAGTCATAAACTCAATTGCGTCGCACATCTCAGGCAGACGTGTAGGTGTCTGGAAGCCCACATAGGCTCCGAGGCTCACCCTTGTAGTACCGGTACCTGCGCTATGAGTCTTCTTAGTTGTTACCAAAAGAACTCCATTGGCAGCACGCGCACCATAGATTGCAGCAGAAGCTGCATCCTTGAGAACTGAAACACTCTCGATATCTTCTGGATTAATTGCTGATATATCACCCTCAACTCCATCAATCAGAATAAGAGGGTTCGCATTTCCGATTGTACCGATACCTCTGACTCTGATTGTTGTATTCGATGCACCTGGCTGTCCTGAAGAGTTGACGATTGTCACTCCTGGAAGCATTCCCTGTAGTCCTGAAGAAAGGCTTGAGATAGGACGAGCTGCCATATCTTCGCTATCCACCATAGAGACAGAACCTGTGAGATTTACTTTTTTCTGAGTTCCATAGCCGACTACGACAACTTCCTCCAGGAATTGCGTGTCTGGTCTAAGTGCGACATCAAAATTTGTGCGTCCAGCAACTGAAAGGGTCTGTGAGGCGTATCCCATTGCCGAAATCTCTAATGTCACATTTTCGTCTTGAAGATTCAATGTCCATTTACCACTTTCATCTGTTACTGTACCTTGATTCTTTCCTGCGATCATAACTCCAGCTCCGATTACAGGCAGACCTTCCGTATCTACAACAAGACCGGAAATTCTCCTCGATGTCGGAGTTGTTGATTTTGCAGTTGCTTTCGCTTCATCGTGTACCTTTGCGGTAAGAGTAATCTGCTTATCACTCTTGATCTCATACGCAATATCAAGTCCACTAAGCAGACTATTCATCACGAAAGCAATGTCCTTGTTTATTGCTTTTACACTGACACGAGCATCCTTATTAGGAAGGACATTACTATAAAAGAAACTATACCCGCTTTGTTCTTCCAGTTTCTTCAGAGCCTCTGTCAAAGGCATGCCATCTATCTCTACTGTGACCTGGGCTTTCAACGGGGTAGCCACAACTAGGAGAAATACACAGACGGCAAGTCTGATCAGTACTTTCTTCATATTTTTAGTTATTAGTGTTATTCTCTTTAATTCTTCCGGAAATCAATCCATATAGAATTTAATGGTATCTGTTGTCATTGTATAATTCACAGGAGATGTTCCCGAAATCAAATCAAGAATATTTGACAGTGAATTATTTCTAATCAAGCCGGTATAAGAATACTTCTTGACCTGCTCATCTTCGAAGACAATATTAACATTATACATTCTCTCAAGAATGACTGCAATTTCCTCGAGTGAATTATCCTGGAAAAGGATACCGTTCTGCATCCATGGTACGGCATGAGCATCATCTTGTACATCCGCCTTGCTGATCTGTCCGGACACCTTATCATAAACAGCTTCCTGATTTGGCAATAGAATCTGGCTATTCTCACCCGCCGTCGCAGACACCTTTCCCTCAACCAACGTGGTCAAAACAGACTGATCTTCCGAATATGCTCTTACATTGAATTTAGTACCTAACGCTGTAACCTTCAAATTCTGAGCGTGTACAACAAAAGGAAGATCCTTACATGAAGCAACCTCGAAAAACGCCTCTCCCTTCAAATATACATTTCTATCCTTGACATTATAGTCTGCTGTGTAGGACACAGAACTTGCTGAATTTATCCAGACACGGCTTCCATCAGGTAGAGTCAACGTACTCTTCTGTCCACGATCCGCAATGACCTCAAAGACCTCTGGCTGAGAAGGGCGGAGAATATACAAGCTACCAATGATAACTACAGCAGCTATCGCAGCCGCAGCAGCTACTCTACTAAAACGTCTGACCAGCACTTTTCTCACTGCCTTTTTCTCATGTGCAGCAATTCGATTCATCATTTCCTTCTTCATGCGGTCACGATCAGCATCTGGAATCTCAACACACTCACTTCCCCACTTGTCTCTACAATACTCATCAAATAGACGATCATCCCCGTTTTCAAATATTGAACCTAAGGCATCATGATCTTCCGCAGTGGAAGTTCCACTGAAAAATCTATCAAATATTGAACTACTCATAATCATAACCATATAATGTATCCACTTGTTGAGAAATCCCCTACAAGCAAAACAAAAAAATTAACCTTGATTACATAACTGAACCTAAAACGAATGCCACGAAAAGAAGTTTTGAAACATGCTGTCTTATAAATGACTTAGCTCTGGCAATCTGAGTCTCGACAGTTTTAGGGGAAAGAGCCAGTTCTGAGGCTATTTCAGACACAGACTTCCCTTCCACTGAACGCATTACAAATATTCTCTTTCGAGACTCCGGAAGCATATCAACATATTTTGCTATCTCTCTCATTATGATCTTCATATCCTGATTTGCTGTTCGTTCAACAGGAAGATCAACTGATTCTTGAGAATAGAGTTCGATATACCTCGTGGCAGTCAATAGTTTACGTGCCTCTTTATAAGCTGCATTTCTCGCAGTCACATATAACCATGCAGGGAGGTTTCTTTCAGAAGAAATTGATTCGCGATATTCCCACAACTGCATAAAGCACCACTGAGTAAGGTCCTCTGCAAGTATTTCATCCTTCAAAACAGAATGAAGAAAACTGTAAACCATACCCACATATTTTTCATAAAGAACTTCAAACGAGTTCTTGTCTGACTTATTCAGCTTCTCTATCAGTTCTACATCACTTATCATATAAGACAAATATATGAATGTTTTTTTTATAACGATAAAAAAGAGTTTAAATTTGCAGCGCAAAATGAAATAACATCTAGAATCATGAAAATCGGTATCGCTAACGACCACGCAGGTGTGGAGTACAAGAACAAACTGGTAGAATATCTCACTGGTAAGGGTTACGAAATGGTTAACTTCGGAACTGACACGACAGATAGCATGGACTATCCAGATGTCGCTCACCCTCTCGCTACTGCAGTAGAGAACGGTGAAGTTGACCTTGGAATCGCATTCTGTGGAACAGGAAACGGAATGCAGATGGCCCTTAACAAACATCAGGGCATCCGCGCAGGTCTCTGCTGGTCAGCTGAAATCGGAAAGCTTATCAAGCAGCACAACAATGCTAACGTTCTCGTAATGCCAGCTCGTTTCATTCCTTTCGAGACTGTTCTTGAGATTACAGACGCTTGGCTCACTGAGGAGTTCGAAGGCGGACGTCACCAGAATCGTATCGATAAAATACCTTGTAAATAATCCAATTTGGAAGCTTTGATTTTAACTCCGGATTCGGCACCTCTTACAAGAGACATAGCTGACTATCCGGAGGGGATTATCATCCCCATAGAAAAACCATATAGATGGACATCGGCGGACGTGATCAGAAAGGTCAAGTACGCCGCTATCCGTCATTTCGGCAAGAAGAATCTTAAGGTAGGACATGCCGGCACACTTGACCCATTGGCCACAGGAGTGCTTCTGGTATGCATCGGAAAGGCTACCAAACTTGCCGAGGAACTTCAGTCACATGACAAGGAGTACGTTGCCGGAGTTACATTCGGTGCAACAACTCCATCATACGACCTCGAAAAAGAGATTGACAGGTTCTTCCCTCATGAACATATCAGCGCAGAGTCCGTAGAGAATGCTCTTCCTGGCTTTATCGGTGAACAGGATCAGATTGCACCTCTTTTCTCTGCCAAGTCTGTTGACGGCGTCCGCGCCTACGAGTTAGCTCGAAAGCTCTACAAGGCCAATAGTGAAAGTAGCTCAGAACAAAACTCTGAACTGGATACGGCTGCTGAGCAGTTGTTGAGGGTGTCAAAGATTAATATCACAGAGTTGGAATTGCTACAGTTCACGGGTGGTGTTTGCGGTTTGCAAAACAACCCCTCCCACTACGTGGGCCCCTCCCCCTGCGGCCAGGGGTGCGGCAGAAACAATAACCGCTAAGATAGATAGTGTTTTTTTCATTTTTATTATTGTTATTTGATTATTTCCTGAAAATTAACGGGCAAATATAATTAAAAATTGGATAATTCCCTGCGATAAGCAGCAATAGTATTCTCCAATCCTAAATAAAGTGCATCACATATAAGGGCATGGCCTATAGAAACTTCCAATAAACCAGGGATTGTTTGGGCAAAATATTTAAGGTTATCCAAGTTCAAATCGTGACCTGCGTTTAGTCCCAAACCGCACTCTTTAGCTGCCAAAGCTGCTTTGTAGTATGGCTCAATGGCTTGTTCTCTGTTTTTGTGGTAGCCGCTTGCGTATGCTTCTGTATAAAGCTCCACTCTGTCGCAACCTGTCTCTGCAGCGTGTTTGATTATCTCCTCTACAGGGTCTACAAAAATCGATACTCTAATTCCTGCGTCTTTGAATTTTTTGCAAATATCTTGAAGGTATTTTTTATGTGTGATTGTATCCCATCCTGCATTTGATGTTAGAACATTTGCTGCATCTGGAACTAGTGTTACTTGTGCAGGATTAACGCTAAGCACAAGTTCTGTGAACGAATCAATAGGATTTCCTTCTATATTGAACTCTGTTGTAAGCAGCGGTTTAAGATCGGTTACATCTTTATATCTGATGTGTCTTTCATCTGGTCTTGGGTGAACTGTAATGCCTTGTGCACCAAATTTTTCGCAATCTAGAGCCGCTTTTAAAACATCTGGCATATTACCGCCCCTTGCGTTGCGGATAGTTGCTATC
>JAFYVM010000049.1 GCA_017549145.1 Bacteroidales bacterium | reverse complement strand
GGCCCATGTCTGGATAGGGTAGTCACTCAAAAGCATTTGCATCAGTCCTGCGAGGCATACGATACTTGCTCCGATACCCAGAATCAGTGCAAGCAGGAAGTTGCCGTTTATGTGCTTCCAGAATGCTTTGAATTTTCCGCTGAACAGGAGTTTTACTGCTTCTGCATTGATTGATGCGATAGAACCTACGAACTGGTCATAGATTCCCATGATAAAAGCAATAGTGCCGCCAGATACGCCAGGAATGACGTCAGCAGCACCCATGCATGCGCCTTTTGCGGCGATGCCTATATACTTAAGGAGTCCTTTCATTTACTGTATTTTCTTTAGGAAATCTGTGATGGCTGCGAAGATTTCTCTCGAATCAGACCTAAGTTCTGCTACTTCGCTGCCGGTCATTACCATATCGTATGCATGTCCCTCAAACGGGTATCTTCCTATCTTGAATTTCGCTCTAGCGCACTTGCTGACAAACTCAATAGGGAAGTCTTTGTTTGAGATCATTGATATGAAGAGGTCGCTATCTTCACGGAATAGCATGCCGACCTTCGATGGTGACGGCATGTCAAACCAATTAAGCTCCTTTTGGATAATTGTCGTGTTGATACTGGTAAGAAGGAGCTCATCTTTGCCGAGCTTTCTAAAGTCAAAGAAATAGATGTTTACCTCGATGCCTGTTGCCCTTCCCCACGCAAGGATGTCTTCTTTAAGGGTGTCAAATCCAGGCTCTTCGACATCTATGATTACATTGGCTGTCTTGATCTGAGACAGTGGCAATATAGATGTCGGCTCAGTGCTGATGAACTTGCGTAGCGCCTTTTGACGGAAAAAGTTTTTGATTGAATCAAGCATCTGGAAGGTTTTTACTGATTATTTCTCTGATTTCTTTCTTCGCAGCTTTCCAACGTGGGATATCAATCTTCGTACCCACTACTTCCACAACTTTAGCTGCAATTACAGAACCAATCTCTCCGCATACACCAAGTGGCATCCCCAATGAGTGCGCATATAGGAAGCCTGCAGCGTATGTATCACCGGCTCCTGTCGCATCTATCGGATTCGCTGGCTTTGCGTCAATGAAGTGATATTCGTCGCCGCTCTTGACCATTGAACCGTCTTTTCCGACCTTGACTACTGCGATTGCACAATGCTTGGCGATCTCGTCAAGTGCCTCGCGAGGCTCAAGATTAGTGAAGGCCTTAGCTTCGGTCTCATTAGCAAACACGATGTCGACATAATTCTCGACGATGTCGTGAAGGAATGCATAGTTGGACTCTACGACGTTATACGATGCCATGTCAATTGAAATGATGCATCCTGCAGCTTTTGCGAGCTCTACTGCGCGGCGTATAGTTGCTTGATTCTGAACGAGATAACCTTCGATGTGGAAGTAGTCATATCCTTTGAACCACTCTGGATCAAGATCCTCAGGAACGAGCTCGAGTGCGGCTCCAAGATATACGGCGAATGTTCTTTCAGCATTAGGAGCAGTGATGAAAACCATTGCTCTTCCTGAAGAGTTCACGCCTTTGAGGAGAATAGAACGGATACCATATTGTGCCTGGTCACTTTTGAAAAGGTGTCCAAGATCGTCGTCTCCAACCTTTCCGATAAAGGCCGACTCCATTCCGAAGATTGCGGTTCCTGTGATGGCATTTGCTGCAGATCCACCTGCTACCAACTGAACTCCCATTGGCTTGAGAGTCTTCCAGATCTTATCTCCGGTTTCCATATCCACGTGCTGCATACTGCCTTTTGGAAGATGGAACTCCTTGAGGAATTTATCATCCGGAAGTATTGCAAGTATATCAGTAAGTGCATTACCTATTCCTAATATTGACGCCATTTGTCGTATCTTTTAGTTTGAACACGGCAAAGTTAGTAAAATTTGCGTAGATTTGTCTTTGATATATCAAACTCTGACAATCATATGAAGGTCGTAGCTTATCTAATTGCCGCAATGAGCATTTTGTTCGCATCTGGAGCATGCACAAAGCCAGGTGTTGAGGATGAAGGTAATGTTTTACCTCCGACCACACAGGAAAAAGAAGATGAGGAAACTCCAGAGGAACCAAGTGAGCCCGTATTGGAGTCGTTTTCCACATCTTTTGGTAATAAGGCTGTGTCTGGTGAAAGATTGGTTCTGACCGGTCAGAATTTTGATCCGAAAAAAGAGGGAAATATATTGCTTTTTGATGATCTTACATGTACGGATATCATTGAAGCAGAGGAAACAAAGCTCGTTGCAATAATCCCAAGTAATTTAACAAAGGAGACTGTGCAATTAAGAGTTGCGACCAAGGGAGGAACTACAGAAGCCTTGCCTATTCAGGTGGACTTGAGAAGATGTGACTCTGTGGCTGTATTCAAGGGAGCAAAGGTTGAGGAACTTCGTCCAGGTGTAAAATGGACAAGCACAATTACTACATGGAAGGGTGAGCCAAGATCTATAAACATTGTAAGCATTCCTAAGTCTGAGTTTAAGAATCTGCATTTGACATATCCTTCTGGAAAGGTGAAGACCAGTGTGCAGTGCAAGGAGGTTGATGCTTTGGTTGGCATTAATGGCCAGTATTTTGACAATAGTTCAGGTGGTACTGGTCTCGCACGTGATTTTCTGAAGATTGATGGAGTGGTGGTGACAGAGGGAGCTGATAACCGTGGAGATACATTTGCTAGCGGAGCATTTATCTTCTCGGAGAATATGGCAGACATTAAAAAGGTAGCCAAGAACGAAGGAGCTAGAAAACTTACGGATCCCAATATAATGGTTTGTGGTCCGCATCTGATAGATAATGGTACATATCGCTCATTGGATCAGTCTACAACGCATAATACAGATACTCACCCTCGTACTGCTGTGGCAGTTACATATGATGACTGTGTTCTGCTTGTTACAATAGATGGAAGATTCCCTGGTCAAGCTGTCGGAATGCCAACTACTCTTATGCAGGAATTCTTCACTCTTCTTGGAGCCAAATCTGCTCTTAATCTTGATGGTGGCGGGTCGACAACAATGTACATCAAGGGGCGTGGTGTTGTGAACCATGCTTGTGACGGCAAGAATTGGAATAACCCTACTGAGCGCGCCGTTAATTCAATAATTTATCTTAAATAATGAAAGACACACTTAAAAAAGTCATAAAATATACCCTGTCTGTCGTATTGGCTGTAGCCCTCTTGTGGGTATCATTCCGTGAGGTTGAATGGAATGATTTTATAGCAGGAGTCAAAGAATGTCGCTGGATATGGGTGGTGTTATCAATGTTTGCCGGAGCCTTTGCTTTCTGGCTTCGTGCTATCCGTTGGCGTCAGCTGCTGTTGCCTTTGGATGACAGCATTTCCCGTGTAACAGCTTTTAACGGTATCAACATAGGAAACATATCAAACTTCTTATTCCCTCGAATCGGCGAATTTGTTCGTTGTGGTGTCATTACCCGTCACTCAAAGCAGAAAGCTACTTACGAGAAAGTTCTTGGTACAGTGGTGTTGGAACGAGGTTGGGAGCTGCTTGTGATGCTGATGCTTTTAGCTGTTGTCCTGGTCTTTGGATTTGACAGATTTGGAAGTTTCTTTGTTGAGCGCATCTGGGAACCAATGACTCAGAAATTTGATACGAATCTTTGGTGGATGCTATTGGTATTATGTGTTCTAGGAGTTGGAGCGTTGGCGATTTTCTGGCGTCTGCGTAATGCAAACGGTTTTTGTGCGAAAATATGGGGTGTCCTCAAAGGAATTGCTCAAGGCTTTTCTACCTGCTTCAAGATGGATCGCAAATGGCTTTTCTTTGCATATACTGCCTTTATCTGGATGACATATTGGTTTATGGCATATGCCATTGTCAAGGCTGCTCCTTTTCTTGATAACCTGGATCTGATTGACGCCCTTTTCCTTTCACTTGTCGGCGGACTTGGTTTTGCCGTTCCGGTGCCTGGAGGAATCGGTGCCTTTCATTTCGTTATCAGTATGACTCTTTCTGTGATGTATGGAGTTCCTGTTGAATTGGGTGTAGTCTATGCAACTCTCTCTCACACATCTCAGGCTATCACACAGATAGTATTCGGCTTGGTTTCATATGCCCATGAGGCAATCAAGAAGTAGTTATGCAGGTTATTATAGGTTTTTTCATAATTCTGGCCCATCTTGTCGCCGGTAATCTTCTTTCCAGCCTGATAGGTGGGTTCATTCCGGGAAGCGTCATAGGCATGGTTCTTATGTTCATTTCCCTTGTCACCGGTATAGTGAAAGACCATCAGATCAGAACTGTAGCTACCTTCCTCACAGATAATATGACTATGTTCTTCCTTCCTGCATTCATGGGTATTATGGATCTTTGGGGAATCATCAGGATGAACATTGTGGCATGGGTGGTTGTTGTGGTCGTTTCAACTCTCATGGTGCTTCTATCTACTGCATTTGCGCAGGATGGTATCGAGAGCCTTTTGTCAAAATTCAGAGATAAGAAGTAATGATGGAGCAGATAATAAATATGCCGTTCATGCTTCTTCTTACTGTGGGAGCGTATCTTCTTGGAGTCTGGGTAAAGAAGAAGTCAGGCCTCGCCTTGCTGCATCCTTTCCTTATCAGTATTCCGGTAATCATCACTGTTCTTACTGTGCTGGATATTCCTTGTAAAACCTATATCGAGCACAATAAGCTGATCGATTTTCTTCTGGGACCATGTGTCGTGTCCCTTGGTCTTCTTCTTTATGATAACAGGCAGATTGTGGTGAAGAATTTCATCGGCATAATGACATCAGTAGTTGTCGGAAGTCTTATAGGTATCGCGAGCGTTGTCCTGCTTGTGAAGGCCTTCGGCCTGAATGATATATTCCTGCTCTCTCTTGAGCCAAAGTCAGTTACAACTCCGATAGCAATGAGTATATCTGAGTCGATTGGTGGAAACGTGTCATTGACAGCGGTTTCGGTAGTACTCTGCGGCTTTGTGGGTGCGGTTTTCGGACCTCTTTGCATCAAGATAGCAAAAATAAAGTCCCCTGTTTCCAAGGGGCTTTCTATGGGTTGTGCTTCGCATGGATTGGGAACGGCGCGTGCTATCGAGATGGGTGCTGTAGAGGGGGCTGTGAGCGGTCTTGCAATCGCTTTGATGGGCCTTGCTACAGCTGTCATCATTCCGCTGTTCAATCTTGTGCTTCTGCACCTTATTTCATAGTCAATTCTACCGGGCAGTGATCTGAACCGAAGATTTCTGTGTGGATCTTTGCGTCCACTAGTCTGTCGCGAAGGTCTTCGCTTGTCACAAAATAGTCGATACGCCAGCCGATATTCTTCTGACGTGCCTGGAAGCGATATGACCACCATGAATAAATATCTGTCTGATCAGGATAGAAATGTCTGAATGTATCGATGAATCCTGCATCAAGAAGGTTGGTGAACTGTCCGCGCTCCTGGTCTGTAAATCCAGGATTCATCCTGTTGGTCTTAGGATTCTTCAAATCGATCTCTTTGTGTGCCACGTTAAGGTCGCCGCATACTACAACTCCCTTTTTTGCAGCAAGATCACAAAGGTATGCTCTGAAATCGTCCTCCCACTTCATTCTGTAGTCCAATCTCTTCAGTCCATCCTGTGCATTGGGAACATATACGCAAACAAGGTAGAAATCTTCCATCTCCAAGGTAATCACACGACCCTCATGATCGTGTTCGTCAATGCCAATACCGTATGATACTGAAAGCGGCTCATGCTTAGTGAATATTGCAGTTCCAGAATAACCTTTCTTGTCTGCGTAATTCCAGAATGACTTGTATCCTAAAAAATCCAGGTCAATCTGTCCTGCCTGCAACTTTGTTTCCTGTAAACAGAAAAAGTCCGCGTCCATCTCTGTAAAGATGTCAGCAAAACCTTTTCCACAAACGGCTCTAAGGCCATTTACATTCCAAGATATGAATTTGTACATAAGATTCTTTTTAACTTCAGTTGCTAAGATACATCTTTCAATGCACACATGCAATACTATCCCTAGATAGATCCCGCGCAAAAATACGGCAAAAGTGCCCGCGATACCCCAGATAAAGAAGGGATTGCGGGCACTTTCATTATGATTTTGCTCGGAATCCCTCTTGTAAAAGGATTTAAAAAATCTTTCGTTATTAAAAAAGAGAAAAATCTGATGAATCTTTTTTTGCATTTGGTGATGATGTGGATTTTTATCTGGAGATTTGAAGTCCTGTGCAGAGCTCTGCTGAATGGTAACAAAACGGTAATAAACAAAAGGAGAAGATTATGGGAAGAAGTTATTATCACGTAAGTAGTCATGGACTAGAGAGAAATGACATTTTTAAGAGTAAGGAGGATTTTATTCAAGGAATGAATGATGTCGCAATGTGCGTACTTGGGTATGATGTCATGATTTTAGCATTTTGTCTGATGAGTAACCATTTCCATTTTGTGTTAATGGGAACCTTTGAAGAATGCCGTCTGTTTGCTGAGGAATATAAACGGAGAGCTGCAATAAGGATGAGATCAAGGAATGGGGACGTTCAAGGATTGCGAAAAGTACAGATTCAATTAGATGAACTGGATACTCTGAATTATCTGGAAAATGCTATAGCTTATGTGTTACGTAATTCCCTGGCTGCTGGTATTCCTATGATGCCATATCACTATCCGTGGTCTTCTGCATCGCTTTATTTTCAAGGTGGACAGCCCCAAACTGGAGAACGATTGTGCGATATGAGCGAGCGAAAAAGGTTTCGAATTCTTAAGACGCGTATTGCGGTTCCAGATACTTACGCAGTAAATGCAGATGGTATGATACTGCCATCGTGCTATGTAGATGTAAGTGCGGTTGAGAATTTGTTTAGGTCGCCGGCTAGACTACTATATATGCTGTCTAAAAAGGTGGAGAATGAGGTAGAGTTGCAGTTAGGTGTTGCTGATCATGTGACGATGACAGATCAGGAAATCATAACTCAGATTCCGAATCTGATTAAGAACGAATTTGGAAGAGATAACATGGAACAACTTACCATGGAGCAACGTATTAAACTATGCCTGTTGTTGAAACGAAACTATAGAGCGAATGTGAAACAGATAGCCCGTCTTACCAGATTGAGTACAGAAGTCGTCTGCAAGGTGGTTTAAGTAGATAGATCCCGCGCAAAAATACAGCAAAAGTGCCCGCGATACCCCAGATAAAGAAGGGATTGCGGGCACTTTCATTATGATTTTGCTCGGAATCTAAACGATTTCCTTACCGAATGGTGTAAGTGCAAGTAGGGCCATTTTGAAATTCTGAACTCCAAACGGAATGCCGATAATGGTAATGCAGAAAGTGATGCCAAGTACGACGTGCGCAAGGGCAATCTCAATTCCTCCAAAAATGATCCAGATGATGTTCATAAGGATTGAGAGGCAGCCTCCGTCATTTGTACCAGGTACTACCTGACGTCCAAATGGACATAGAGCAAAACCAGCAATCTTAAATAGCTGAACTCCAAATGGTATTCCTACGATAGTTAGGCAAAATGCTAGACCCACTATAGCATAATACAAGCTGACGAATAGTCCGCCCAAAAGTATCCAAAGAAGATTTCCTAAAAAGTTCATAGTCTTGTTATTCCAGTGTCCACTCAGTACCGTCCTTGGTGTCCTTGATCTGGATACCAAGTGCCTTGAGGTCATCACGAATACGGTCTGATGTAGCCCAGTCTTTAGCCGCCTTAGCTGCCTTGCGCTGCTCGAGAACCATGTTTACAAGTCCATCGATTGTCTGAACAGCCTTTCCTCCCTCGCTCTCTTCGTCGCGAAGACCGAGAACTCCGTACACGATGTTGTCAAACAGGTCTATAAGGGCCTTATAGTCAGAAGCATCAAGTGTAAGTTTCTTGTCCTTTGCCGAGTTGATGATGCGTACTGCCTCGAATACCTGTGCGAGTGCCATAGGGGTGTTAAGGTCATCACAGAGTTTAGAATATACCTCCTCGATAATGGCGCGTACTTCAGCGTTAGAAGCTTCGATAGTCTCTGGAGCCAATGCTGAAACGAACTCGCCGTATGCGAGTGCAGGGGATGCCTGGACTCCTGCTGCTGCCGCAAGTGCCTTGAGGTCCTTACCTGCCTGCATGACTCTCTTGAGTCCCTTCTCTGCAGCCTGAAGTGCTTCATTGCTGAAGTCCAAAGTTCCGCGATAATGAGCCTGAAGAATGAAGAAACGTACGGTCATAGGACTGTAAGCCTGCTCGAGTTTAGCGTGGTTGCCAGCAAAAAGCTCAGGGAGAGTGATGAAGTTTCCAAGTGACTTACCCATCTTCTTGCCCTCGATGGTAATCATATTGTTGTGCATCCAATATCTGACTCCGCCGCAACCGCGTGAAGCTGTATTCTGTGCAATCTCACACTCATGATGTGGGAAAAGAAGGTCCATTCCACCGCCGTGGATATCGAACTCCTTACCAAGATATTTCTCACTCATAGCCGAGCACTCAAGGTGCCATCCTGGGAAGCCGTCGCTCCAAGGTGAAGGCCAACGCATAATGTGCTCAGGAGAAGCTTTTTTCCAAAGCGCGAAGTCATAAGACGCTCTCTTATCCTGCTGACCATCAAGATCTCGAGTTCCCTCTTTAACCTCGTCAAGTGTACGGCCGGAAAGAATACCATACTTATGGTCTGCGTCATATTTCAATACGTCGAAATAAATTGAACCGTTGCTCTCATAAGCGTAGCCTGCATCAAGGATCTTCTTGACAAGATCGATCTGCTCGATGATGTGGCCGGAAGCGCGTGGCTCAATAGAAGGCGGAGCTACGTTGAGCATACGCATTGCCTCGTGATATGCGAGAGTACATCTCTGTACTACCTCCATAGGCTCAAGCTGCTCAAGACGAGCTTTCTTTGCAATCTTGTCCTCTCCCTCGTCTGCATCGTGCTCAAGGTGTCCTACATCTGTGATGTTGCGCACATATCTTACCTTGTAGCCAAGGTGCTTGAGGAATTTGACAAATACGTCATATGTTACTCCAGGACGTGCATGTCCCAAATGTGCATCGCCGTAAACTGTTGGTCCACAAACATATAGTCCTACGTGTCCCTCGTTGATCGGCTTGAAAATCTCTTTCTTTCTAGAAAGCGAATTGGTTATATATAAATCTCTCATGGTCTATATTTTACAGAACCCACAAAGTTAGCAATAAATTTAGAAGTCGCAAACTGTTCTCGCGCGTTGCGCGTGTGAGATATTTTCTTATCTTTGCGTCCGTAAAAATTTAAAGTATGAAAGTAGCTATCATTATGGGTTCGACCAGCGACCTTGATATCATGTCGCAGGCGATCAATGTCCTCGAGGGATTCGGGGTGGAAGTTGTTAAAAGAGTAATCAGCGCGCACAGAACACCGGATTTGATGTGTGAGTTTGCAAAGACTGCAAAGGATAACGGAATCGGTGTCATCATCGCAGGAGCAGGTGGAGCCGCTCATGTTGCAGGTGTTGTTGCTGGTATGACTACAGTTCCGGTTATCGGAGTTCCGATTCAGACCAAAGCCCTTGGTGGAATGGATTCTCTCCTTTCTATCGTGCAGATGCCGGCTGGAATCCCAGTAGCTACAATGGCAATCAATGGTGCAAAGAATGCAGGTCTTTTTGCCGCACAGATTCTTGCCCTCACAGATGCAGACCTTTCAGCTAAGCTTGATGCTTTCAGAAAGGAGCAGACACAGAAAGTTCTAGACGCAACTATCTAAGAAATATGAGCAACTATCGCATTTACGTAGAAAAGTATCCTGAATTTCAGGTTGAGGCACGCAGCCTTCTGAGCGAGTTGAATGAAAACCTTCAGATCGAGCTTGGAGCGCTGCGTCTGCTTAATGTTTACGACCTCTTCGGTTTTTCTGAGGAGCTTCTTGAGAAGAGCCGTTACAATGTTTTTGGTGAGATCGTAACTGACAGTGTGACAAATGAGTGTGACCTTACAGGCACAAAATATATCGCTGTTGAGTGTCTTCCGGGCCAGTTTGATCAGCGTGCAGCTTCCGCCGTGGATTGTGTACGCCTTATCGATCCTTCTGCTCAGGTGAACATCAAGAGTTCTAAACTCATCATCCTTCCAGAGGAGACTTCTGATGAGGATATCGCAAAGATCAAGAAGTATTATATCAACGCAGTAGAGTCTCGTGAGAAGGATCTTTCGAAACTTACAGAAATGGAGCAGCCGAAGGTAGCTCCAGTTCCTGTACTTGAGGGACTTACAGCTCTTACTGAGGAGGAACTCGCTCCATACTGCAAGAAGATGGGTCTTGCAATGAACGCAGACGACCTACGTGAGGTAGTGAACTACTTCAAGGCTGAGGGACGTGACCCTTCTGAGACAGAGCTTCGCATCCTTGATACATATTGGAGTGACCACTGCCGTCACACAACTTTCACTACAGAGCTTGAGGATATCGATGTTGAGGAGTCATTCCTTAAGGAGGAAATTGATGGTACTCTCAATCTCTACATGAAGATCCGCAAGGAACTCGGTCGCGAGAACAAGGGCTTGAATCTTATGGATATGGCTTGCATCGGTGCTCGCTATCTCAAGAGCAAGGGTCTTCTCGATGATATGGAGGTCAGCGAGGAGAACAATGCATGTAGTATTTATGTGGATGTGGACATTATTGACGATGAAGGTGAGATGTCTACTGAGAAGTGGCTTCTTCAGTTCAAGAATGAGACTCACAACCACCCGACAGAAATCGAACCGTTCGGAGGCGCAGCTACTTGTCTTGGTGGTGCCATCCGTGACCCACTCTCTGGTCGTGCATATGTTTACCAGGCTATGCGTGTGACAGGAGCAGGTGATATCTATCTTCCTGTTGCTGAGACAATGGCAGGTAAACTTCCGCAGAGCATCATCTCTCGTAAGGCAGCTCACGGTTACTCTAGCTACGGTAACCAGATCGGTCTTGCAACAACTCATGTTCGTGAGATTTATCATGAAGGTTATGTCGCTAAGCGTCTTGAGGTAGGTGCTGTGGTAGGAGCAGTAAAGGCTGACAGCGTTCGTCGTGAGAGCCCTGCTCCAGGAGATGTTGTCCTCCTTCTCGGTGGCCGTACAGGTCGTGATGGTGTAGGTGGAGCAACTGGTTCATCAAAAGAACACACTGAGGAGTCTCTCGAGACTTGTGGTAGTGAGGTTCAGAAGGGTAATGCTCCAGAGGAGAGAAAGCTTCAGAGACTTTTCCGTCGTCCGGAGGTTACAAAACTTATCAAGAAATCTAACGACTTCGGTGCCGGTGGTGTCAGCGTGGCAATCGGTGAGCTTACTGAAGGACTTGATATTTATCTTGACAGAGTTCCTGTCAAATATAACGGTCTTAACTCTACTGAACTTGCAATCAGTGAGTCACAGGAGCGTATGTCTATCGTTATCGAGGCTAAGGATAAGGAACAGATGATGGCTTACTGTGCGAGTGAGAACGTTGAGGTTACTTATGTTGCCGATGTTACAGACAGAAAGCGTATGCGTATGTTCTACGGCGATAAGGTAATCGTAGACCTTTCACGCGAATTCATCGACAGCGCAGGAGCTAAGCACTATGCAAAGGCTACAGTTGGCGCAGTTGAGCAGAAGAATCCGTTCGAGCGTGACATCAAGGGTGATACTCTCAAGGATAAGATCTGCTATAATCTCCAGGATCCTAACGTTACTTCACAGAAGGGTCTTATCGAGATGTTCGACTCTACAATCGGTCGTTCGACAGTGCTTATGCCATTCGGCGGTATGCTTCAGACTACAGAGACTCAGGTTTCAGTTCAGAAGCTCCCTACAGATGGCTACACTGATACTTCTTCAATCATGGCCTTTGGTTACAACCCATTCATCGCAAGCTGGAGCCCATATCATGGAGCAGCTTATGCAGTTGTCGAGGCTTGTGCAAAGGTTGTTGCTGCCGGTGCATCTTATGAGAATATGCGTTTCTCATACCAGGAGTACTTTGAGCGCATGACAGATCGCAAGTCTTGGGGTAAGCCACTTTCGGCACTCCTCGGAGCCCTCAAGATGCAGGTTGAGTTTGGTCTTCCTTCAATCGGAGGTAAGGACTCAATGAGCGGTACTTTTGAGAATGTCAACGTTCCACCTATGCTTATGGCTTTCGGTATCACTACAGTTGATGCAGGTCAGGTGATTTCTCCAGAGCTTAAGTATGAGGGTAACAAGCTTTATCTCATCAAGCATACTCCGCTTGATAACTATATGCCGAATGTCGAGCAGCTTAAGGCTAACTGGAAATATGTAAACGAGCAGATTTGCGAGGAGAACATCGTTTCAGGTTATGCTCTTGGTTTCGGTGGTATCGCAGAGGCAATCTGTAAGATGTCATTCGGTAACGGCCTTGACGCTAAGATCAATGTTGATGAGAACGAGCTCTTCAACTATGGCTATGGTTCAATCCTCGTTGAGTCTGAGGTTGAGTTGGATTATCCAAACGCAATCCTCATCGGTGAGGTAACAGATGGTGAGGATAGTATTCTTATTATCAATGGTACTAAGCTCGACATCTTCGAACTTATGAATGTGAACGCAGCAAGATTTGCAGAGGTTTATCCTGATACAGCTGAGGCATATCATCAGAAACTTGTTCCAGCTGGTCTTGAGGGTGTTAAACCATATAAGGCGAAGAAGGCTGAACTCAAGTATAAGGGTGAGCCAGTTGAGACTCCTGTAGTCTATATCCCGGTATTCCCTGGTACAAACTGTGACTACGATTCAGCTAAGGCATGGCGTAGAGCTGGTGCTGAGGTGCGCATGAGCGTATTCTGTAACCTTACTGAGGATGATATCTTCAGATCTATCGCCCAGATGAAGCAGAATATCGACGAGTGTAATGTCTTCATGATCAGTGGAGGCTTCTCAGCAGGTGATGAGCCGGACGGAAGCGGTAAGTTTATTGCTAACGTTTTGAACAATAAGGAGATTGCTGATGCAATCCATGCTCTCATTGACCGCGGTGGTCTTATCCTCGGTATCTGCAACGGATTCCAGGCGCTTGTTAAGTCTGGACTTCTTCCATACGGCCGTCTTGGTCAGGTAACTAAGGAGAGCCCTACACTCTTCCGTAACGATATCAACCGTCACATCTCGCAGGCTGTTACAACTCGCGTGGGTACTACTAACTCACCTTGGCTTTCTGGCTTCGCTGTTGGCGATCTTCATACAATCGCTGTGAGCCACGGAGAGGGTAAGTTTGTTGTAAACGAGGAGTTTGCTAAGGAACTCTTCGCTAACGGTCAGGTGGCATTCCAGTATGTTGATCCTCTTGAGGAGGAGCCAACAATGGAGTCTCCTTACAACCCTAACGGTTCGTATTATGCAATAGAGGGTATCATCAGCAAGAATGGTCAGATTCTCGGTAAGATGGGACATACTGAGCGTTATGAGGAGAACCTTTTCAAGAATATTATGGATGAAGGACTCGAGCAGCCGCTCTTTGAGAACGCTGTCCGTTACTTCAGAGGTGAATAATATATATTATATATATGTGTAAATGTAAACATACAGATGACAAACTTCACCACGAGTGTGGCGTGTTTGGAATCTACGGAGTAGAAGATGCAGCAGGCCTTGCTTACTATGGCCTGCATGCTCTTCAGCATAGAGGCCAGCAGGGATGCGGTATCGTAACCGTTGGTCCAGATGGAGAATTCCATCGCGTAAAAGGAGATGGTCTCGTGACTGAGGTCTTCAATGGAGACAAAATCGCTAAGCTCCCTGGTAAAATGGCAATCGGACATGTTCGCTATAGCAATGCAGGTTGCAAGGGAACTGAAAATCTTCAGCCATTCCTTTTCCATCACAATTCAGGTGATTTTGCTTTGGCTAATAATGGCCAGATTGTAAATTATCATCAGCTACGTGAAGAGCTTGAGGATAGAGGTAGTCTTTTCCAGTCATCTTCAGATGCAGAGGTGCTTGCCCACCTTATCAAGAAGCAGAAATTTGAGAAGGATACTCCACGTATCCATGCGCTTAAGGCTGCCTTGAATCAGATTGACGGTGCATTTGCCTTTGTGGTGATGACAGGTCGACGTATCTATGCATGTCGTGACAAGTACGGTTTCCATCCTCTTGCGATCGGTAAGATCGGTAATGGCTATGTTGTGGCTAGTGAGACATGTGCCTTTGACGTTATCGGAGCAGAGTATGTAAGAGACGTTGAGCCAGGTGAGATTGTGACTATCGATTATCATGGTATTCGCAGCCAGTTCTATTCTGAGCCACAGCGTCACGCTATGTGTGCTATGGAGTATGTGTATTTTGCACGTCCTGACAGCGATATTGAAGGATGCAATGTGCACAATTATAGAAAGGAGTCTGGAAAGATTCTCTTCCAGGAGTCTCCGGCTGATGCTGATATCGTAATCGGAGTACCTGATTCCAGCCTTTCTGCTGCTCAGGGTTATGCTGAGGCGAGTGGACTTCCTTATGAAATGGGCCTTATTAAGAATAAATATATAGGTAGAACATTCATTCTTCCTACTCAGTCTCTCCGTGAGAAAGGTGTGAAGATGAAGCTTTCACCTGTAAGGAGTATCGTAAAAGGAAAGAGAGTAGTCTTGGTTGATGACTCTATTGTTCGTGGAACAACATCACTTAAGATTGTAAAGATGCTTCGTGAGGCAGGAGCTGCTGAGGTTCATGTGCGTATTGCCAGTGCACCATTGAAGTATACTTGCTTCTATGGTGTGGATGTTCATACTCCAGAAGAACTCATCAGTAATAGCAATTCGGTAGAGCAGGTTTGTAAATTGATCGACGCTGATTCGTTGGCCTTCCTTTCTCATGAGGGAATGTATGCTGCTGGTCGTCGCGATGATCTTTGTCTTGCATGCTTCAATCACAAGTATCCGACTAAGCTATATGACGAATAGTTTTTAGTGAAAAATTGTAACATAGATAACCTCCGGACTATCAACTAATTACGATAATCCGGAGGTTTTTTGATGTAAAAAAGTTAAAAATTTGTTGCAAAAAAGTTTGGAGGTTATTGAAAAAAGCGTACCTTTGCAGCCCGATTCGAAAAAACACGGGTTGAGAGGAGTTCTTAAAAAGACTG
>JAFYVM010000006.1 GCA_017549145.1 Bacteroidales bacterium | reverse complement strand
GTCCTTGAAGGTGTCGATGTATCGGTATATTGAACGATATGATGTACCCAGCTTTTCAGCCAGTTCATCAATCGTGTAGTTCCTGTTGCCTGCCATCATCTTCATCAGACGAAGCATGCGCTCAATCTTAGGCTGGTCCATCTTAGATTTGAATTTAGTTGAACTGTTCAAAAAGATTTCGTAATGCTATTGAGGCCTCTTCCGACAAGAAGTCCTCAGGATGATAATCGTTTATCTTTTCTCCATTGAGGAACTCAATCATATCCTTAGTAACGAAGATTGAGCCTTTTATCAGAGTGAAGACGTAGTAACAACAATCATCAACAGCATGTAGATATTCTTTCTCATCTACGAAATATGCTGCATCGTCATCGCCGACAGCTATGCAATGCATCATATATAACTGAGCATTATTACCAAACCTATGCAGGAATACAACATTATCACCTTTCTCCGGTAATGTATACTCCCAAGGTGGGAATCCACCATATCTGGCATAATAGCAGCCTTTCGAATTTAGAGAATCGATAAATTCTTCGTGTTCTGTGTAATTAAATTCCAAAACACGAAGCAACTTGCTTGTATCTTCCATTAAATCCCCATCCTTGATAATTGCGAAGGGTGGAGTCTTTATGTTGGTGTGGTTCATTTCTGCTGACTATTTTACGCTTTTGCCACGCGCTCTGTCAGGGGTTAGTATAACAGTAACGTCATCTTCATCAAGCTGATATTTATGCAAGAGTCCCTTAATCAGCCTAACCTTAGTCATTGTGTCGTTGTTTGTACATAGATAAATGCCTTCGGCAATCTTTCTATATGCATTCTCAAATGGTTTGGTACTAACCCAAACATTCTCGGGGTTGTTTGCTTCAAGATGTATAGCGGAAGGATCTATAAAATAAAGCTGCTTATAAATTTCAACTATAGTATCTACCCAGTCCCTTACGGTGTATTGAGTGTCCAACAGTGTGAATGCTTTAATTCCACGTCCTGTAAAGCGGTAGTCTTCACTTAGTGATACTATTTCATCATCCTTTTCCTCCGGAACAAATTCCGTTGTCGGATATTTCCATATGCTGCGAGCAACTTCTATCAAATGAGCTTTTCGTAGTTTCAATTCAGCTTCTGTCCATTGATCGAACGATGCAATATACTGGTTAAGTCTAAGTCCTGAAATGGCAAAACCATTCTCCATGGTTTTCTTTTCTGCAAACGTTTTATTACTATAATTCGGATTGTATGCAGTCAATGTGAGGTTAGCAATCGTATGCAGCCACTCTTCCTGAATTCGTGCGTGGTCTTCTCCCAAGGCCTGCTTCCACTCTGCATTCAGGCTCTGAGGCATGATGTGCTCTATTGAGTAGGTCTTATTCTCAAGGTTCTCGTAAACATCATTCTTTTCCTTACTGCTGCAGTTCTCAAGTCTTTCAAAGAGATAGAACTTGTTTTTCTTTTGCATTGAATACACATTCCTCGTAACAAAGTTCTGGATGAACTCTTCGTCTTTCGGGAATGTTGCTGATAGTGTTCTCGACTCCAAGAAGTAGATAAGAACAGACGAATATGCATCAGTTTCCTTTTTCAGTTTAAGGATACTCTTGTGTAGAGACGCGAAAATCTTGTTCAATGCATTAGATGGGTAATCGCAAATCTGTCTTCTGAATACATACACCTCGATACATGAGAATACTTTTTCCACCTCTTCAACACTCATGGATTCCTTGTTTGCGTATTCCAGAAAAGCGATAAGATAAGGGTACGCAACTGTTACATCCAAAAGATTAAGGCGGAACATTATCTCATTCAATGTCTTATTTCCAAGATCGTTCTGATGGATCTGATGGTAGAACTTCGAATAACTTGTCATGTTCTGCAGAACCGACTCGATACCATCGCAAGTGGCATGATAGCCCTTGAAGGCTGCGTAGATCTTCTTGAAATTAGCGATAGTTCCTGTCTGGATTGTAAGGAAATCACGAACAAAGTTGTCAAGACCCTCGCCGCAGTTCTTTTCTATTTTGCTCCAATAAGCATTGTAGTAATCTTCTTGCACGTCTGCAGGCAACCCCATTAGTACGAAATTTCTGATTTTGTCGGACTCTGTCAGATCCAGGCCGGTGGAGTTTAGACTCTCAAAGATCAGCTGCGGATCATCACCGTGATCTGGTTCAATCAAGATTTCGATAATTTCCAGACTCTCCAGTGCCATGTAAAGTTCATCGAGGGAGATTTCCTGAGAGTTTACCATCCTATCGTAGAAGTAGCGATAGTTCATCGTTACCTTTGAGTCCTCGATGTATTCTTCCTCATCCTTGAAGATAAGACGGTCAAATGCGTCGCAGTCGTTTCTGAATGGTTTGAGACGCACTTTTCTTTCCTCCTTTCTAAATCGGTCAAGGATGTAGGTGTCTCTTAGCCTTTCATACAGTAGTTCGTCCTCCGGAATCAAAGCACCTTTCTTAATGGCATTCATCATTGCAATCATGATTAACGACACCGTAGTAATACGCTGCTGTCCATCGATTATGATGACATCCTTATTCTGCACGTATGATACGATGCTACCGAAGAAGTGATTTGTCTTCTTTTTCTTGATTAAGGATACAAGGTCATTATAGAGCTGGATACAGTTCTCCTTTTTCCAGTCATAATTCCTCTGGTACACTGGAATGACAAATCTTTTCTGGCTTCCTTCCAGAAACTGAACTAATTTTACTGCGTCTCCTTTCATGGTTTACTTCTTGCATAAAAATTACTCACTGTATACATATTCCGGCTCTACATCTGCCCACTGCTCGCACTGCTTGAGAACGATATCCAGTGCGTTCTGCTCTTCTTCAGGTGGATACTTGTACTTCTTAAGCAGTCTCTTGATAAGTCGACGCATGCCTGCTCTTGCTGACTCCTTTTGCTGCCAGTCGATAGTTCTGTTCTTGCGGAGGGCGTCAGTGAGCTCTCGTGTCATTTCAACCAACTGGTCATTAGTATAGAAGTCCTGTACAGCTCTTGGGCGTGTAAGTGCGTCATAGAATGCCTTCTCCTCCTTGCTGAGTCCAAGTTCGTTGGCCTGGTTCTCTGCAGCGGCTATCTCCTTTGCCATCTTAAGGAGTTCTTCGATGACCTCCTCGTTAGTGAGCATGCCCTTCAGATAGTTCGAGAGGGTCATATTCAGCATCTCCGAGAACTTTTGTGACTGAACGAGGTTAGAGTGCTGATAAACATGAATTCTTTCTGCAAGAAGCTTCTTCAGGAGTTCAACGGCGATATTCTTCTCTTTCATCTTCGAGATCTCTTCAAGGAAGGCTGCATCAAAGAGTGAGAATTCAGCCTTGATATCTGAGAAGAGGTTGATTATCCCGTTACTCTTTACACTTTGGCTGAGAAGTTCGCTGATTCTTTCGTTGATCTTCTTTTTCGATATAGGGCCCTTACCGCTCATCCTGTTAAGCAGGGTTCGTACTGTCTCGAAGAACGCCGATTCATACCTTTCTTCCTCTTTCAGAAGGCTTCGGCAGAGACTCACTGCATTCTTGAGCAGGCCGGCTTCCTTAAGGAAGTTCTTAAGGTCCTCTTCTTTGACAGGGGAGAGCAGGAAGTTCACACCGCCCTTGATTATCATTGCCCTCTCAGTTTCGCTGCAGTCCTTGAATGCCGAGTAGTCATATCCATGCATCAATGAACGGCATACCTCGAGTTTTTCCTGGAACTTCAGAAGTGCAGTCTCCTTGATATTAGGGTTGCCGAATTGCTCGCGGTCGCGTTTTGTGTAGTCACGCATTGCCTGCTTGAGGGCTTTCGCAATGCCGATGTAGTCTACAACAAGACCACCGGCCTTGCCCTTGAACACGCGGTTTACGCGTGCAATAGCCTGCATGAGGTTGTGGCCGTTCATAGGCTTATAGACGTACATTGTTGCCAGTGAAGGCACATCAAATCCTGTCAGCCACATATCTACGACAATGGCAATCTTCATCGGGTCGTTATCGTCCTTGAACTTCTTGGCAAGTTCCTTCTTATACTGCTTGTTGCCTACGATCTCATGCCACTCCTCTGGGTCATTGTTGCCACCGGTCATGATGACCTTGACCTTTTCTGTCCAGTCTGGGCGCAGTTCCAGAATCTTCTCGTATATCTTCATCGCTATCGGACGGGAGTAGGCGACGATCATCGCCTTGCCTGTAAGCTCGTGCTGTCTGTTCTCCTCATAATGCTTGAGGATGTCTAGACATAATGACTCGATTGTCGCCGGCGCTCCAAGGATACCCTCCATGTGAGCCATCTCCTTCTTGCTGGCTTCGATCTGCGCATCTGATGCTCCCTCTTCTGCTAGCAGCTCGTACTCATCATCAAGTTTCTTGAGGGTCTCCTCATCAAGGTTAAGGTTGATGACGCGTGATTCATAGAAGACCGCGCAGGTAGCACCATCGGCGACTGCCTGAGTCATGTCGTATATGTCAATGTATTCACCGAATACCTCCTGTGTGTCTTTGTCTTTTGCTGATATAGGTGTTCCGGTAAATCCGATGAACGATGCATTAGGAAGCGAATTGTGGATGATGCGGGCCATGCCGATTGAAATCCTTCCATCTTCACTTACCTTCTCCTCAAATCCATATTGGCCGCGATGAGCCTCATCTGTCATTACAACGATATTCTTCCTTTCAGATAGCGGTTCATCAGACTCCTGGAACTTCTGCATCGTGGTGAAGATGATACCGTTTGCCTCCCTGTTTCTGAGAAGCTCTTGCAGATGCTCTCTGTTCTGTGCCTGCACAGGGGTCTGGCGAAGGAAGTCCTTGCACTTAGAGAACTGGGTGTATAACTGGTCGTCAAGGTCGTTTCTGTCAGTGATGACTACGATGGTAGGCTGTGAAAGAACCTCCTGAATCATGTGGGCGTAGAATACCATTGAGAGAGACTTTCCACTGCCCTGGGTGTGCCAGAATACTCCGATCTTACCGTCGCCGTTAGTCGCTTTAACAGTTCTTTCTACGGCCTTTCTTACGGCAAAGTACTGGTGATATCCTGCCAGGATCTTAGCTGCACCTTTCTCCTCGTGAGAGAAACATGTGAAGTTCTTTATGATGTCAAGAAGACGATCCTTCGGGAAGATACCCTCGAAAAAGGTGTCGTAGTCTGCATATTGTGTGCTTTCGTAGCTTCCGTCCTTTGTCTTCCATTCCATGAAGCGGTCTTCGCTGCTGGTGATTGTACCAGCCTTGGAGCACATCATGTCGCTCATCACACAGAAGGCATTGTATGTGAACATAGATGGAATCTCAAACATGTAGTTCTTTATCTGCCTGTATGCAGCAGATGCATCAGTCTCTTCGCGTGACGGAGACTTGAGCTCGATCAATACCAGAGGCAGACCATTCACGAAAACAATCAGATCGGCTCTTTTTTCAGACTTCTCCACATATGTCCACTGATTGATAATCTGAAAAGTGTTCCTATACGTGTTTTCGTAGTCAATCAAATATACGATGTCATGTCGTATCTCTTTCCCGTCATGATATGCTACCGGAATACCGTTCTGCAGGTAATCCATGAAGATGCCGTTCTTCTGGGCCAGATCGCCTGAATCTATGTTGGTGAGTTTCTTGATGGCCTCTGCAATGGCATTCTGATGTTTAGATGGATTGACAATCGGCAGGGAGGCCCATACCTGATTGAGATAGTATGGTTCCTGATAATTCCTTTCTATATCCGGTCCATATGCGTACTCATATCCCATTGACTGGAACAGTCCGATGAGTGCCTTCTCATATGAGTCTTCTGTGAAATGTAAGAACATAGTATATAGATTTCTTAAATAAATATTCGTGAATAGGTTAAGCTGCTAATTTATGTTGAACAGATGTTAAATTATCATTTATTTGGCAGTTAATGTGAATTTTATAATCTAAACTACCCAAAATGTCTGCTATTGTGTCTTGAACATATCTGGGTGGTAAGGTTATACTGAGATTGCCGATATCTTTTGTTGATAAGTTTGCCTGGCTAGCACTTCCTTTGGCTCGTGATGCTAGTGAATACAAAACATCAGGCTGTCTGAAGTAATAATAAAGATATTGGGTGTTTACTTTATTTCCCTTATTAACGATTTTACAAGTTCGCTGATTCAATAATGCCTTCTCTGTCTTGTTGTAAATAGATACTCTGCCTACCCAACTGAGTTCGTTGGGCTTACTTACAGGGTCACCTGTGAGAGCAAATAATACGTCACCCTTTTGAACATAAAACTTTTCAAAATATCCTAAGTCACTATTAGTGATGTCAATTGATGCAGTGTCATCAAAGAATTTGACAAAGCCATTTTTGAGCTCTTTAATTTTGATGATCTTAAATTCTCCTTTCTCAGTGAAATGCTCGGATTTGAAGGCATAACCATTCTGAAAGTCTATCAGTTCATCAAGTTTATATGTTCTCCATTCTTCCATAAATGAGAATTTAGCAGTCTATTTCGTTAATTTT
>JAFYVM010000048.1 GCA_017549145.1 Bacteroidales bacterium | reverse complement strand
GAACGGTGAGCCGCTTTCAAAGTATTTTAAAGTGAAGGATGCCGAGCATCTGTTCGATCCGGACTATGTGAACAGCAACCTTTTCGAGCTGTCCTCGAATATCGGCTACTGGCTGCTGGCGAATGAGGGATTTGAAGCATATGAGCGTCTGATTAACGATTATCCGTCTCTTGTCAAGTTCATCAACAAGGCTACCAGAAACAAGATGCTCCGTCAGATGCTTACGGCTCATTTCTATAACCAGTTGCTGGAGGCTAATGATGTAGAAAGCTTTGAGGAATACTTTAATGCTTTCAATGAGACGGTGACATTCCCGCTTCTTAAACTCAATACTAGAGACAGGTATGCATTAAAGAAGTCATTCCAGCAGAATCCGAAGCTTCTTTCTGATGCCATCCTCAATGCAGATAAGCCTCGTGAGGGCCAGGTGGCTAATATCAAACCAAATGGAGGCCTTGCTCTGCTTCGATCGATAATTGCAAAGAATGAAGATAAAGTAATCTATGTCAACATCGGAGCGACATGGTGTCCCGGCACTAAGCAAGAGCTTCCATATCTTCAGGAACTTGCAGCGGCTTATCAAGGCAAGCCTTTGCGTATCGTGAACTTCTACATAGATCAAGGAAAAGATGGTGTAAATTCACTTGACATTGAAACATATCATCTGACTGATGAGCAGAGATTAGGACTCGATCCTATCCTTCATCTCGGCGCAGGAATTCCGTTCTATATCCTTATTGACAAGGACGGAGTAATAGTTGACTTCGGAGAATATCTTCGTCCATCAATTCCGGAAACGAGGGGTATTATAGATAAATATATTTCAGAATAATGGATGAAATGCAGAATCGGGCGTAAAAGCTTAACGCCGTTGTAAGTTAATTGTGAGATGTAGAGTAAAAGACCTTGCTTGGGTAAATAACTTAACAATGTTAACCATGGATCAAAAACAATAGATTCTACACCACTATCGAGTGGACGAAGATGGCCTCCGCGGGATATCGCGCAAGGTCGGAGTGGACAGAAAGACTGTCCGTCGCTTAATTCAAGCTTTTGAGGAGCGCCTCTCTTCTGACGTGCTCAAGGTTGCGCTACACAGTCAACGAGTTATATACCTTCGCTTAGCCTGTTCAGGTGGTCCCTTTTTCAAGTCTAAAATGGGGGAGCACAAAGGTAGTTCAGAAATGAACTGCCTTTTATGTAATATGCTCATTCTGAGCATTTTAAGCGAAAGTAAGGTACAACGGAGTTCATTAGGAAATACCAAAAAACGTTGGTAAATCCGTTGGTAAATTTGAGCTCTTCCGTTTTTACCACCACACCTACTCGCGTCAAAATCGATACTCATCGCAATCTTCATCTGATGCATTCTAAGGCACATTAGGTACAGTAACCCTGTGATTTTCCAGCATGGTTACTCTTTATCAGTTCACATATATGCTTCCTGATGCGCATTGGGCGAAGTATCGATTTTGATGATAATAAATATCTTAGAGTAGGATTGCTACGCATAACGTACAGCACAGAGGTTGCAAAGGGAAGTTCATAAACTTTTTGAGTTATGAGCTATTTACTTATTCTTTTGGCAGTTTCTCTTGCGGTTTCTGCGTTGGGATGGATCTATTTCATCTATTTCTTCAGTATCGGTTACGGATTCTCTATTTCGGCACTTGCAGTGGCGATTGCACTTCTGTTCTGGAGTGAAATTTCACTTCCTGCAGCATTGCTATGTGTAGTTATGTTTGCTTTTGGATGCCGGTTGGGACTTTATCTCCTGACTCGAGAAAAAAGATCTCCGGAGTACAAGAAAATACTTTATGGACCTGATTCGGATAAGAAAAAGCCGCTGTTGGTAACTATAATGGTATGGCTTTTCTGTGCATTGCTATATGTAGGACAGGTAAGTCCGATTGCATTCTATCTGGGCAATAAGTCTTCTGGGGCTGCAGTGAGTGAGGCGTGGATATGGGTTGGTCTTGTACTCATGGTGACGGGAGTCCTGCTTGAGGCAACTGCTGATGCGCAGAAGAATGCTGCGAAAAAGATCAATCCTAAGCGATTTGTTGATACTGGTGTATATAGATTGGTGCGTTGTCCTAATTACCTTGGAGAACTGATTATATGGACGGGCTCGTTCGTTGTGTGCTTCGGAGCATCCTGTAGCTGGTGGCAATGGCTTGTTGCAGCTGTCGGTTACCTAGGAATCGTATATGTCATGTTCAGCGGAGCGCGCCGACTTGAACTCCGTCAGAATCTGGTCTATGGCAGTGATCCAGTATATCAGGCATATATAAAGAAGACTCCTATTCTTCTGCCGTTTGTTCCTATTTACACTGTGGAAAAGCATAAGTGGTTGCAGGCATAGCTGAATATGAGCAATTATTACGCATATTATCACTTAAATTCCTAACTTAGAGGATTGATAATCGTCTGTGCTTGACTTATGAAAAAACTAATTATCTATATAATGCTCAACTTGCTTTGTCTCGCTGTATGTAACGGACAGAGTGTGCTTAAGGATGCTCTGGACAGGTATGATTATAAGGCGGCATTGCATATTATTGATAGTTTGAGTGTTGAAGATAGTTCTTCTGCGATAGACCTTGCCATTCAGAAATCCAGATGTTTGCGCAGATTATATCGTATGGATGAGGCGATTGAGGCGCTGACCGATGTGCTGTATTTGGATCAGTTCAATACGGTGCTTCTTGCGGAGTTGGCGGAGACTCATGTGCAGGCTGGCAATACTATGGATGCATTTAACCTCTATGGCGTTCTTTCCAGAATGCAGCCGGATAACCCATATTTCAAGATTATGAGGGCGCGTATCTTATATAGGGAAAAGAAGTATGGGGATAGCATTTCAATATGTAAGGAGCTTATAGTGAAAGACAGTATTCCTGAAATCCTATCCCTGACGGCAGATGCATATAAGAATATGGGCAAGGTGGATTCCGCCTTGGTATATTATGACCATGTTCTGCTAATGCGCCCAAGACACGTATCTACGATGAGCAAGAAGGCTGATATCCTGCTTACTAAAAAGCAGTGCCAGCCTGTTATCGAAATGAGCGGTGAATACCTGAAGGATGATCCTGATAATATGACAATGTTGCCGATTTATGGCCTGGCTCTTTATCTGAATGGGGATTATCAGTTGTCGTCGGAGACTTTCGGACATCTATGTGAACTTGATGAGAAGTCGTATGGAGCTCATTATTATTTAGGCCTGAATCATTATATGCTTAAGAATTGGCATAATGCAATCGAAGAATTGGATAAGGCATATCAGATTGATTCATCTGATGTTACGCTAGTGTACAATTTGGCGAATGCCAAAAGTCATATGACACCTGTGGATAAGTCAGGAAAACCAGTTTTGAATCCAGAATCAGAAAGGTTGTATGCTCGAGCCTTGAGCATGATTGAACCATCGCCAACGATGATGCAGAATATCTATGGAAGTATGGCTGTTGCACGCCACACTGTCGAGCAGTATGAGGAGGCGATCAAATACTATAAGTTGAGCTATAAATATAATCCTAGGAATATATCAGCTCTGTCGTCCATCGGATACTGTTACGAGAGGCTGAAAAATTACAAGAAAGCTCTGGAATATTATCAACTCTACAAAAAAGTCGGGAAGCCTGGAACTGAAGGATATAAGTTTGTTGAAGAAGGTATTCGATATGTGACTCAAGAGAAGTTTATGCAAACTCCGAATTGATTTAGAAAAACTCCTAAAATCTTTAGGAGTTTTATTTTTTATTTATAACTTTGTGAAGGTCAGTTTGTGAATAATAGGTGATAAGATATATAAAATCGATTATGAGACAGAGACTTACAGCAAAAGAAGAGGAGATCATGTCAATCTTCTGGGAGCACGGAGAGATGTGCATCAGAGATATATTCAAGTATATTCCTGAGCCTAAGCCGAGTTATAATACAGTTGCGACTCAGGTGAAATTTCTTGAAGACAAAGGCTTCGTGTCTAGAAAGCCAGTTGCAAATACATTCTTATATCGCCCTGCAATCACAGAAAAAGATTATAGCGGAGAGGCGATCGGTAATGTAGTAAAGCAGTACTATAATAACTCATATGCTAGCGTGGTGTCACAGTTTGTGGAAGAGGAAAAGATGGATTTGGACGAACTGAAGGCGTTGATAGCAGAAATCGAGAACCGCCGTAAATAGGATATTATGACTGGACTCATTCTATATATAATCAAGAGTACGGTATATCTGTCGGTATTCTATTTATTTTTTATGCTTGTGATGAGAAGGACCACCTTTTTCAAACTGAATCGTGTGGCGTTTCTTGTTGGAACTCTCATCTGTCTTATATTGCCATTTATTAATATTTCACTACCTGGAAATGTAAACCCTCCTTTGACTGTAATAGTAAATGCGTTTGCAGATTCATATTCTGAGCCGATGCCTCTGGAGGAAGTGCAGATCGGTGAGAAGGGAAGTAGCTTGAATCATATCAGTCTTTTGGGAATCATCTTTGGCGTAGGCGCAGTTGTGTCATTCCTTATAACTGCCAGGTCATATTTCCTTATGGTAAAGATGATGAGGATGATCCCAGTTACACGCATTGACAATATGTCTGTGAGGATTGCAGATGCAGATATTCCGTCATTCAGCTGGGGCAGAAGCATTGTAATCAGTAGAAAGGATTTCGAAGACAGCCCTGCAATCCTGACTCATGAAATGATGCATATAAGATGTGGCCACTCGATTGACTTGATGTTATATACATTGATTACAACCTTGTATTGGTTCAATCCGGTTATATGGATTGCCCGCAGAGAGTTAAAGATGCTTCATGAATATGAAGCTGATGAATATACGATCAATAATGGTATTGATCCGACGCAATATCAATTAATCCTTGTGAAAAAGGCGGTAGGAACCAAACGTTTCCAATTGGCAAATGGATTTAATCATTCAAAACTAATAAATCGTATTACTATGATGCACAAAAACAAAACTAACAAGTGGATGGGACTTGCATACTTGGTTTGCATCCCAATTCTAGGATTGACAATGTGTTTCTGCTCTCAGCCTAAAGATGCTTTGCAGTTTGCTGACGTTGATGAGAAACCTATGTTTGAAGGAAACGATGCTAATGCATTTGCTTATTGGGTCAGCTCTAGGATAGAATATCCTCAGGAGTGTGTTGAGGCTGAAGTGTCCGGAAGAGTCGCGCTTAACTTTACAATTGGAACTGATGGTAAGGTGACAGATGTCAAGGTACTTAAGGGTGTGCATGAGAAACTTGATGCAGAAGTTGTACGAGTTGTAAAGATGTCTCCTAAATGGACTCCTGGTAAGCATGAAGGCAAGCCTGTTCCGGTTTCATTTACATTTCCGGTGGTTTTCCAGTTGCGTAATTCTGAGGCTGTGGAATATCAGCAGGCACAGGTAAAGCCAATATTCAAAGGTGGCGATCTCAGTGAGTTCTCTAAATGGGTTTATTCGCAGATAGAGTATCCTAAGGAGTGCGTAGATGCTGGTGTCGCAGGTAGAGTAATGATCGGTTTCACTGTGGGGACAGATGGTAAATTGACAGATGTCAAGGTACTTAGGGGTGTTCATGAAAAGCTTGACGCAGAGGCTGTAAGAGTTATAGGAATGTCGCCTGAATGGACTCCTGGTGCGAACAACGGTGAGCCTGTTCCTGTTTCAGTGACTTTTCCTTTAGTGTTTAAATTGCAGTAGTTTAAATCCCTATAAAGGTCTATATTTGTAAAGCAAACAAATATAGACCTTTATTTTTGTTTTATTATGAAGAAAATAACTACACTTCTGGTGCTTTTGGGCGCTTGTCTAGTGCTTGATGCTCAGATTGTTACTTCTTATGAGAAACCCACTCATAAGGAGTTGAAGAAGGCAGTGAAGACTGTTTTGTATAAGACATCGTGTTACGCTGAGGATAGGGCAGAAAGAGTAGAGGCTATGGGTGTGATCCAGCGCCAGCTCAATAACTTTACCACAAAGGATTGGGCGCAGTATGAGTCGCTCACTGATGAGAAGGATATTGCTGCCGCTGAGAAAACAGGGGCAATGTACTTCTATAGAGAGGCTGCGAGGAAGGTGCTTAAGGAGGTTAAGAATACTAAGGTGAAGCAGGGTAGTGTGGTGATGTGGAGTCTGTATAATATGGGTTATATTGTGAAGACTCCGTCACATACTTTCGCTATGGATCTGAGACATATGCATGCTGATGAGTTTGCTGAATGTCTTGATTTTGTGATGATTTCGCACAAGCATGCTGACCATGGTGCAATTCGTGAATACAAGGCTTTTGCTGCGGCAGGAGTGCCGGTATATGCCGGTTATATGCCTAAGTCAATGCCGGAGGGACTTGTCTGGAATTTTGTTGAGGATGGGGGAGAGTTCCAGGTAGGTAATATCAGTGTGAAGGGAAAACGAGTTGATCATTCTTATAAAGGTGAAGGGCTGAAACTCGTTACTGCTTTTGAGGTAGATTGTGGAGCAGATGCTGGAAATGCTGTGATATTCCATTCTGGAGACGGTCGCAATTATGAGCAGCTGGAACCAGAAAAGCCTGTCGATTTCTTCATATTCCATGTCTCTGTAGGACTGAAGATTCAACAGGCTATCGATAAGATTAAGCCACAATACGCTGTTTTCTCACACGCTTGGGAATTAGGACACCAGGTGGAGAAATGGCGCTGGACAATTGATGATCTCGTAAAGAAGGCTGATGCAATCGAAGGTTTCCCTTCTGATAGACTCATCTTCCCATGTTGGGGCGAAAAGATAGAGTATAAGCGCTCTTTATAGATTATTTAATCAAGTTGAGGAATTCGTTGCGGGTACGCTCGTCGCGAAGGAAAATACCGCTGAAGGCCGATGTGGTTGTTACTGCATTGGCCTTTTGTACGCCTCTGAGGGTCATACATGTGTGAGATGCCTCAATTACTACTGCAACTCCAAGCGGGTGCAAGGTGTCCTGGATGCAGTCGCGGATCTGAGTGGTGAGACGCTCCTGTACCTGAAGGCGACGTGCGTATGTCTCCACGACTCTGGCGATTTTGCTCAGGCCTGTGATTGTTCCGTTAGGAATGTATGCGACATGAGCCTTGCCGATGAATGGCATTACGTGGTGCTCGCAGGTCGAATATAGCTCAATATCCTTTACAAGCACCATCTGCTGGTATTCTTCCTTGAACATAGCGCTACGAAGGATCTCTGCGCCGTCCTGGTGAGAGCCATGTGTGAGGAACTGCAGAGCCTTGGCAACACGCTCAGGAGTCTTTACAAGTCCTTCTCTTTCAGGGTCTTCGCCAAGGAGTCTGAGGATCTCTCTATAGTGCTCTGCTATTGCGGCAGTAGTCTGCTCGTCGTATCTTTCTTCTTTGATGTAAGCCATTTCGCATAAAATTTGTGCAAAATTAGTAAAAAGAACTGCAATATTAATTTTTTTGTCTATATTTGCGCCCCCTTATATGAAAGGGATGCCAAAAACATTGATTATTAATCATTTAAACTAATAGAACTATGTATTGGACTCTAGAATTGGCCTCTAAGCTTGAGGATGCACCATGGCCAGCAACAAAAGAGGAGCTCATCGACTACGCAACACGTTCAGGCGCTTGGGCAGAGGTTGTTGAGAACCTTGAGGAGCTTGAGGATGACGGTGAGATCTACGAGAGCATCGAAGACATCTGGCCAGACTATCCTTCAAAGGATGATTTCTTCTGGAACGAGGAGGAGTATTAATAGACGCTACGGGGATAAAGTTCTGTTTATCACCAATTTACAATGACCGAGTGGGCAATCCCTCGGTCATTTTTTCGTCTAAATACTACCCTAAAACTGCCCGAAAATGAGCAAAACTGCCCAAAAACTATCCGACAAATACTACCAAATCCTCCATAAAAAAGGAGTAGTAAATGAGGGGCGAGAGACTGACCAAACACTGCCCTGATGCTCTCCAAGGCACTTTTTGCCATAATTGAGCGAACTGCCAAAACGCCCATCGTGGTAGTAAAACTGCCCATAACATTCTGCCTTTGACTGCCCTGAATAAGAAAAAAGACAGAACCGAAGTCCTGTCCTTAATTTAATCTAACTTAATATTGAGTTTATCTCCAACCCTTTCTGCAATCGTGTTCGGCAGCAATGTCCCATATACCTTCTCAGTTATCTGCGTAGAAGCGTGTCCCAGTATTGAAGATGTGGTTTTTACAGCATCATCTCCAAAGAGGTTAAATCCCATCATTGCATATGTATGCCTACCGAGGTGTATATGAAGGTTGAAGGGCAGTTCCATTTTATCACCTATACTGTGAAGCGACTGATTGATAGTTTTCGTCCTTGTATTCTTCACCTTTAAGAATGCAGCAGCATCGCTCAAATCGTAGCCAGATGGCAATAGTCCGAACACAAACTCCTCGTATCTACCTTTCCATCTCTCCAAAATGTCCCTTGATGTGTCATTGAGCGGGATGTAGAGCATTTTCGTTTTACGATAATGACCCTTATACTGCTTATGCTTTATCATATTCTCTTCCATATCAATCTCACTCCACTTCAAAGTCATCAAATCACTCATACGCAAACTTGAAAAACACGCAAAGAGAAAGATATCAGCAATTTCCTTTGTTCTCTTATACTTTACCCCTCTAACCACTTCCTTAAATTTTCTCAACTGCTCAATGCTCAACCACTCCTTCTCCATACTGTCATCATATGACTTTCCTTCACCCTTTGGACGCAAATCGCAGATTTCATCATATTCCTCTCTGCTTATCCATCCTTTTCTGCTACACTTCTTAACAGCCTCTATAATTGGCGAGAGTGCCTTGTTTATAGTTCCCTTACTATTACCCTCAACATCTTTCCTCCATATGATATAGTCCTTTATCAAATCTACATCTACATCTCGGCAGTAGAGGATATTGTTCTCATTGGTGTTCATCCTTTTCATTGTGCGAAGAAACTTATTGAACATTCTCATATAAGATTTCACATTATCCCATACGGACACCCCAATCTCGCCTGTTTTATAGCGTTTCTCGCTATGCTCCAATACAAACTCTATGAACGGCACTTTACCCTCTTGGGTCTCCTTATGCTGTTGATATGTTCCATTGAGGATTGCTCTCAACGCCGCTTCGGTGATAATCTTATTGCCGCCACCGATGTGCTCGTTTATCATCTTGTCGTATGTCTCCTTGAAGTTCCTCAACCTGTTGTTAAGTAATTCTGCCTTTGGATGACCGTCTCTTCCACCCTTAATATACTTGTTGAGACCGCCTTTACCATCTAACCAGTGCTCAGGGGCAACCTTGATGTCCGATGTCTTTCTCACTGCCTTACCCTGCGTGCAATACTGAATTACTACTGGATACTCACCATATTCATTTGGTCTGCCATCCTTTCTTAAAATCAATCTTCCCTCCATTACGATACAAAACTAAAATGATGATTTGCCAACAACTTATCAATATCCTTTTGAGTATAGACAATCGTCCTGCCCAACTTTGAAAACTCCAACTCTCCGTCCTGTCTTAACTTGTCAATGACTGCTTTGCCGACCTTCAAATACTCACATAACTCTTGGGTGTTATACACCTTTCCAACCGTCTGCTCCTTCACCTCTTGGAGCATTGCGAGAATAGCAGATATCTCTGCCTCCATTCTCATTAAACTCACTCTCTCTTCCATATTTTGTAATTTTTACTAATTTCAACTAAAATAGGTTTGAAATTGGACTTATCTTTCTGTATTTCAATCCCTTTTTCATATATAAATATAACAAAAATTATTTTTTTTGATTAACCAAAACCGCTCTCAAAGGCACTTTTTGATAAAAAAGTAAGTTTTTTTTGAACTTTTTTTGACCTTACTTTCAATCTATAATCAACCCTTGCTTTGCCCTCTCCAAAGCAACCAGAAGAACTGAAATGGTAGCGTCAGGCAATAGCCCATATACGCCAAAACTGCAACTATATCAATAGCAGCAGACTTGATAGCACACCACAATCCGAAGTGCTCATAGAACCATTTGATGCGTTGTATATCTAACATATGGCGAACTCCTTCTTCAATCGTTTAACGGTGCTTTCCGATACATCTGTGAGTTTCGCCACCTTTCGTATTGGATAACCTGCTTTCAAGAGTTTTAACGCTTCTTTATATTCTTCCTTCTTGGTCTCAACAGGCTTGCGATAACCGACCTTACGCCCTAAACCTGACTTGCCCGTTGCAGCAAGGTTCTTATCTACATAGACCTTCCTGCCCGATTTTAAGCGAAAAATCAAATTTTCACGCTCAATCTGCGACGCAGAACTTAATACAGAAATCATAATGGCGAGATAAATGTTTTCACGGCCATCTTCCGAGAACAATGATAATCCCTCTTTCTGAAAATAGGCGTTGATACCGTTGTCCTTCAATGTGCGAATAGTATCCAATACCTCCCACACAGCACGACCACAACGGGAGAGTTCTGAGAAGAGGATAACATCTACACGATTGCTGATAGCATACTCTATACACTCTGTGAGCACTGCACGCTCTTCATTGCGTTTCGCCCCTGATATATGTTCCTCAAAGGTCTTGCTGATGGTCATAGAGTTTCTATTTGCGTAGTCTGTCAGGTCAATCACCTGTCTCTCGGTGCTCTGCCTGCTTTCAAGAGAACCAGAACTGCTAACTCTCGCATATATTATCGCTGTCTTCATATCGTATGGGTTCATTTTAATGTTGGGTTCATTTAAGTCTTATTAGGTCATTTGAACCTATTGGTTCTTGGGTTCAGTTCAAACAAAGAGTTATATGGTCTCATTTTGAATGCTGTCCATCTCTTTAAGTATTCTCCTTTTCATATTGGTGATGGTGAGAAGAGTTAATGACCTCTGCCTTTCATCCATATCTTCAAGCAGACCATCTGTTATGCATAAGGCGAAGAGATATTCGCTGTCAGATATGAAGGTCTTATCCATTGTATTGATAGTTAGTTTGTGAAACATTTGTATAAAAATGTTTCACAAAGGTAAATAATAATTATTATAAAACCTTGGACCACAATGAGTTAAATAGGACCAAAAAAAGAGGATGTCCAAATTGAGCATCCTCCTAACTAAAAACTGACTTAAAAGTTGTAGTTTATTGCATAGTGGTATTAAATATTGCTGATTATCAACTATTTAGGATGATGGTTTCTCCAAGTCCCGCTAATCTAATAGGTATTGGAGATACACATCCACTTCTCCCTGCATCTCCTGTTCATCGTAATCCAGCAGCATCTCATTATGGGTGGGACCGAGTTGCGTTAGTGTTTGATAGCGTGAAACCAATTTCTGATAGACTTGCAACCACCCGTTATACCCAGTTTTGTAATCATCTTCTTCTAACACGCAGCGAGTATTGAAATACTCGTTTGGGTCAGTTATCTCCACATCATTCTCCAAATTACAATCATCATCTACCCACCACTCATCAATACGAAAGTATGTTTGTGTGGCAAGTGCTGCTGTGTATGCGTATAGTCGTCTGACTGCCCAAGAACTGTAAATATTACCGTTGCTGTCAATCCATCTTGTGATGTCCTCTACCTTGCCGTCGTGTTTTTGGGTAAAGCACCATCGCCCGATTAACCATTCTACGGCATAGTCTATCAGATGCTTTGCCTTCGTCTCATCGTAAGGGACACGCACTCCATATATAACTCCATCCTCATATAGCAAAGGACGGTTAAACAATACTTGCAAACTCTTCTTCATATAATTAAATCATTGTGTATAAAATATTTATGTATGATGACGATTGCGATAAAATCCCTGATTTTTTTGTTATTTTTAAGTATGAGAGCAAGATTACGAATATGAGCGAAAAGATAAACTGATGGGATAGTGAGATGAAGAGAGAAAGAAGAAAGAATAGATGAGAGAGTGATTGTGTAATGATATTTCTTCTTGGAGTGAAACGGAAAGAAGAAATGAAATGCTGCTGAAAGCGGCATTAGGATAATAGAGAAGTAGATAAATATATATTATGAAGATAGAGATAGTGGTAGATAGAAGAATTGAGAGGTTGTATGAGGAGTATATGACCTTCATAGAGAGTTTAAGGGGTAAGACAAAGGAGGAGAGGTTTGAGTTATACGAGAGTATGACCAGAAAACTTTACCCTCACGCTACGAAGACTGTTCATTTAGAAGACCAGTTGAATGAAGATAGAAAGGATTATCAACGAAAGTTTAAGGAGTGGTTCTTTGTTGTATGCAAGAGCAGTTTTAGCAATGGTCGCTTCGGTGAGACTTGCTTTGAGTTGTATAAGAAGGAGATATTGAAGAAGAGTAAAAACGATAAGTGTAGTAGTAAGATTTACCCTCATAAGGTTATTCTTGCTCTGGGATTGATGGGTTTGTTAGAAGGAGTGAAGGATAATTATAGTCATTCAAAGGAGAACCCTCACGGATACTACTATAAGGTTGATGAGTTTAGGTGGATTGAACTGATGAATGGCGTTTCAAAGGGCAATACTACATTATCCTTGGATGTGGAAATTGACTGGTCTGGTTATGAAGATTGGTATGGTGAAAGGCAGTATGAGACAATCACCTCTATGTCAGTGGAACCCAAAATCTATGAACAGGCAAAGACCTATTTGGAAAAATACAATGAGTATTTCTCCACAACTACGCTGAAAGCAGATGAGAAGAAGCATTTCACAGATAAGTGGTTTGCTGCAAGAGCAGTCTCTGCTATCGCTGAACACGACACCTATCATATGCTCCGACACAGCGATGATAGTGAAGACAACGATGACGAGAAGATGATATATAATGCAGGCAGATATTACACTTGTCTTACTAATATGCACGGCGACATAAGAAGGGAACTGCGTATAGATGGAGAACCTGTTGTAGAGGTTGATATCAGTGCGGCACAACCTACTATGTTAGGTCTTCTACTACGAGAACGGCACCCTGATGTCAAGTCTGCTTGGTTAGAACATTGTGTGAAAGGGGATTTTTACGAGTGGATTGGTTCTATTCTTCTCGGTAGAAAGATAACACCAGACGAGAGAAAAGTTATAAAGGTATTGATAATGCGAATGCTCTATATTGCCCAAAGACCTACGGAGAAAAAGGACAACACTTCGTTTGAGACCTATTTGAAGAAGTATATACAAGAGAAAAATCCAAGTAAGAAAGAAAATCTTGGGAAGGGGAAATTATTCAAATCCTTTGACTTTATATTGATGTCCTATCTCAAAACGGACGAACCAAGGTTGTATGAACTAATATATGAGCATAGAACAAAGTTGAAGAAAGTGAGGCGAAGAAAGCCAACGGCAACAGGACGAACAACGAAGATGAGGAACGACTTATCTATGGAAATGACCAAGATGGAGGTAGAGTATATGAAGAGGGTTCTGGCGGTAATTGCCCCTGATGTCAAATACTTCTACACTATCCACGATTGCATTGGATGTAAGGCGAGCGATGTAGAGAAGGTGAAACAAGCGATGCTTGCTGTTGCCAAAGAGATGTTTAACGCTACGATTAATATCAAGTTGGAGAGAGGAACTGGCGAGACTATTATGGATGATTTCAAGTTTATCCCCGAAGAAGTGGTTATGAAGAAGGGAAAGAAGAAGGCGGCATAACCGATTGACATAAATACAGTATATAACGAAATAATAATTATTTAGGTATGAGTAATGTATTGAAAGTGCAAATCGCAGGACAGCGTTATAGATACGAGGTTATGCAGGTTGTTTTTGATGAGGACAACGATTGGTTGAAAGACCAAAAAGAATTGACGCAAGGAGAACAGAGAGATTTTCTCCGTTTCAACGACAATAGATTAGATATAAGTGATTACGAGTATTTTGACCATCAAGATGCTGGTGTTGCTATCCGTCATAATGGCGGCATATATTACGAGTTGGGCAACTCAAATGGCAAGATGCCTATGGAGAATGTGCTATCGGCACTGAACCATCCTATCCTCCTTGCTCACCGAAACGCAAGTAAAGAGGATGGATTACGCCTCACTATGGCAACGGTGTATGATAAAGAGAATACTATATATGAATATTCTCTTGAAGTCGGCGGTAATGATTTTGATGCTTCTTTGTTGGAGATAATTGTCATCAGAGACCCTATTATGGAAGAGGAGGATTATATTGTTGAGTTGCGATATGATGGTCGGAAAATGAACGGCGGGGCAGAGAGGTTGTCGTTTGGAGACCCAATGGACAAGAACTATATGCTTCAAATGCCCAAAGAATATGCGTATGCTCTCAACCTGCCTGTCCCTGAAAGCAGGAACATCTTGAAGTTTGACGATTTTATTAAGGAGGAGAACCAGAAAGACAGAAAGAAACCAAATAAGGTAAAGTCTGTGAAAGAGTATAACGAAGCGATAAAGGACGGTTATGTGAAAGTCAGAGAGGATTACATACACTCCTTTATAGAAGAACACGAACGAGGCGTAGAACCCGAAGAAGAGGAATAACGACCTTCAATACAATACAACTATCTTCATATGCAGCCGCTGTAATGTTAAACATTATGGCGGTTGTTCGTTTGGACCACGACAAAATAATTATTATTTTTGCTAATTACGATATTTACACCCAAATCAATATGGCAGAGAACAAGAAAGAGATGGAGCGTGCAGAACTCCATAGAACTATATGGGCAATCGCGGATGATATGAGAGGAGCGGTAGATGGATGGGATTTCAAGGCATACATACTGGGAATGCTCTTCTACCGTTATATAAGCGAGAACATCACCAACTATATCAATAAGGGCGAATGGGATACGGGCAATACCGATTTTGATTATGCCACTTTGGACGATGCCACTGCGGAGAGCATACGCGAAGAGATGGTGGGTGTGAAGGGTTTCTTTATTCTACCAAGCCAACTCTTCTGCAATATGTGCAAGGTGTGCGACAAGGATGCCAACCTGAACGAGACTTTGGAGAAGATTTTCAACTCCATTGAAGCGAGTGCGAAGGGAACTGACAGCGAGGATGACTTCAATGGACTATTTGCTGATGTTGATGTCAATTCAAATAAGTTGGGAGCAACTGTCATCAAGAGAAATGAGAAACTGGTGAAACTCCTTCGTGGCATTCAGCAGATGAACCTCGGCGACTATCAGGATAATACCATTGATGCTTTCGGCGATGCCTATGAATACTTGATGGGTATGTATGCGAGCAATGCAGGTAAGAGCGGCGGAGAGTATTACACTCCACAGGAAGTGAGCGAACTCCTCACCCGTTTGGCAACTCTCGGCAAGACCGAAGTCAATAAGGTATATGACCCTGCTTGCGGTTCAGGTTCGCTGCTGCTCAAAGCGGCAAAAATACTCGGCAAGGACAATGTCCGTCAGGGTTTCTACGGTCAGGAAATCAACCTTACCACCTACAACCTCTGCCGTATCAATATGTTCTTGCACGATATTGACTACGATAAGTTCAATATCGCCTGCGAGGATACTCTTCTCTCTCCACAGCATTGGGATGAAGAGCCATTTGAGGTGATTGTCTCTAATCCTCCATATTCTATCAAATGGAAGGGAGACGATGATATTACTCTAATTAACGACCCTCGTTATGCTCCTGCTGGTGTGCTTGCACCAAAGAGCAAGGCAGACTTGGCGTTCATAATGCACTCGTTGGCGTGGTTGGCGACCAACGGCACGGCAAGCATCGTATGCTATCCAGGCATTATGTATAGAGGTGGTGCAGAGAAGAAGATACGCCAGTATTTGATAGACAACAACTATGTAGATTGCATCATCCAACTCCCAGAGAACCTCTTCTTTGGAACCCCTATTGCTACCTGCATTATGGTATTAAAGAAGAGCAAGAAGGATAACTCTACTCTCTTTATAGATGCAAGCAAAGAATGTGTCAAGATTACAAACAACAATAAACTCACCCCAGAGAACATTCAGCATATTGTTGATTGCTTCGCCGATAGAAAGGATGTTGATTATGTTTGCAAGTTGGTGGCGAACGATGTGGTTGCGAAGAACGACTATAATCTCTCTGTTTCTACTTATGTAGAGCAGAAGGACACCCGTGAAAAGGTTGATATTGTGAAACTGAATGAGGAGATTGCACTGATTGTGGCAAGAGAGAATGTGTTGAGAGCAGAGATTGATAAGATAATTGCTGAAATTGAAGGATAAGACTATGAGCAAATTAGAAGAACTTATTCAGCAACATTGCCCTAATGGAGTGGAGTATAGAAAGTTGGAAGACTGTTTGAATTATGAACAGCCTACAAAGTATATTGTAAAGGATACAAAATACGACGATACATACCCTACGCCTGTTTTAACAGCAGGGCAAACTTTCATATTGGGATATACAAATGAAAAGACAGGGATATATCAAGCAAGCAAAGAAAAGCCAGTTATTATTTTTGATGATTTTACAACAGGTTTTCATTGGGTTGATTTTGATTTCAAAGTAAAATCTTCTGCGATGAAAATGCTTCGTCCTGCTTGCAATGATATTAGTTTTAGATATGTATATTATGCAATGGCAAGCATTCATTTTGAGCCAGGAACTCATACGCGACATTGGATAAGTATATATTCACAATTTGAAATCCCTGTCCCACCTCTCCCTGTTCAGGAAGAGATAGTAAGGATATTAGATACTCTTACAGAACTGCAAGCAGAACTGCAAGCAGAACTGCAAGCAGAACTGCAAAAAAGATTACAACAATACAACTATTATAGAGATAAATTGCTGTCATTTAGTGATTTAAGTAATCGGGGGGCAAAATGTAAGCGTTGAGTGGAAGAAGTTGGACGAGATATGCCACTCCACTTGTAATATTAAATGGAGGAATACAAATGACCATTATGAGTATATAGACTTAACATCCGTTGATATTGACACCCACGCAATTGTTGCAACCACAAGAATTAACAGCGAAACTGCTCCAAGTCGTGCCCAACAGATTGTTAAGCAAGGAGATGTCATTTTTGCTACTACTCGCCCAACACAAATGAGAGTATGTGTGATACCTCCAAAATACGATGGTGCAATATGCAGCACTGGTTATTGTGTATTGCGACCTGATACTACAAAAGTTCTATCATCCTTTCTATTCTTTATTTTGTCAATAGAGGATTTCAAGCGATATTTAGAGCAGAAGCAGACGATGGGAAATTATCCTGCCATATCAAATAAGTTATTAAAAGAATATGTCATCCCCATCCCGTCTCTCACCGAGCAACAGCGAATAGTAGAAGTATTGGACAGATTTGACACACTGACCAATGACATCACCGCAGGTCTCCCAGCAGAGATAGAAGCAAGACGCAAGCAATACGAATACTACCGAGACCAATTATTGACCTTCAAGAAAAAGGCATAAGACTATGGCATATAACATCATTGCTGAAAACGAGAACTACACGATTGTAAGCGACTATCAGGCGATTTACCGCAAGAGCGATAAATACCAGACAGAAGCCCAATTGGAGAAGGAGTTTATCAAGACCCTCACAGAGCAGGGATATGACTATCTTCAAATCCACACGGAACAAGACCTTGTGGATAACCTCCGTGTGCAGTTGCAGAGACTAAACGACTACACCTTCACTGACAGCGAATGGAAGCGTTTCTTCAATGATGTCATTGCTAACCAAAATGAAGGCATTGAAGCCAAGACAACCAAGATACAGGAAGACCATATCCAAGTCCTCAAAAGAGACACTGGCGAGACCAAGAACATCTACCTGATAGACAAGAAGAACATTCATAATAACTACCTTCAAGTCATCAACCAATACGAAGAGGAGCAGGGAAACCACGATGCTCGTTATGATGTATCCATACTCGTTAATGGACTGCCGCTTGTGCATATAGAGTTGAAGCGAAGAGGAGTTCAACTAAAAGAGGCATTCAACCAGATTGACCGCTATCAGAGAGATAGTTTCTGGGCAGGATGCGGACTGTATGAATATGTGCAGATTTTCGTCATATCCAACGGAACCAATACCAAGTATTACTCCAATACCACTCGCTTCAACCATATCAAGGAGCAGGAACGAAACAGAAACAAGAGCAAGAAGACCAGCAACTCGTTTGAGTTCTCGTCATTCTGGGCGGACAGCAACAACAAGACTATCAACGACCTGATTGACTTTACACGCACCTTCTTTGCCAAGCATACACTGATAAATGTCCTTACCAAGTATTGTGTATTTACGAGTGAAAGGATGCTCCTCGTTATGCGTCCATATCAGATTGCAGCAACGGAGCGTATTATCGGACGCATTAATGTCGCTCACAACTACAAGCAGTATGGCAAGACCGAAGGTGGTGGTTATATATGGCATACGACAGGTTCGGGCAAGACCCTTACCTCATTCAAAACTGCTCAACTCGCTTCACGCCTTGACTATATAGATAAGGTGCTTTTCGTGGTAGATAGAAAAGACCTTGATTACCAGACGATGAAGGAGTATAACCGATTTGAAGAAGGTGCAGCGGACAGCAACACCTCAACTTCTGTCCTTCAACGACAACTTGAAAACAAGGATAAGAACGGCGGATACCACGACTACCGTATCATTATCACCACCATACAGAAACTCTCTATCTTCATACAGAAGAACAAGAACCATCCTATCTTTCAGCAGAGAGTGGTGATTATCTTTGATGAGTGCCACCGCAGCAACTTCGGTGAGATGCATAACGCCATCACCAAGAACTTCAAGAAATACCATATCTTCGGATTTACAGGCACACCTATCTTCGCCCAGAACTCAAGCAGCGGTGGAGATATGAAACTGAAAACCACGCAGCAGGCATTCGGCGATAAACTCCATACATACACTATTGTGGATGCTATCAACGATGAGAATGTTCTGCCGTTTCGTATAGACTATGTGAATACGCTTAAAACGAAGGAGGACATACTTGATAAGCAGATTTCTGCTATTGACCGTGAGCGAATTATGTCAGCCCCTGAAAGAGTAAGGGAGGTGGTGAAGTATATCTTGGAGCACTTTGAGCAGAAGACCAAGAGGACATCATACTACTCTTATCGTGTTGCCCAGAACATAGAGCAGATGGCAAAGGCGAAGAAGGGCGAGGTCAAGGAGAGCAAGATGACGCAGAAACTGGCAGGTTTCAACGCGATGTTCGCAGTTGCCTCCATTGATATGGCGAAGGCATACTACAACGAGTTCAAGGCACAGCAGGCACATTTGCCAGAAGCACAAAGATTGAAGATTGCTACCATCTACTCATACGGAGCCAACGAGGAGGAGATAGACGGCATACTCGTTGAGGAGAACCCAGAGAGCACTACCAACCTTGACCAACCAAGCAGAGACTTCTTGGAGGGTGCTATCAAGGACTACAACCTGATGTTCTCTACTAACTACGATACATCAAGCGATAAGTTTCAGAACTACTTCAAAGACCTATCGCTACGAATGAAGAACAGGCAGGTGGATTTGCTTATTGTGGTCAATATGTTCTTGACGGGATTTGATGCTACCACGCTTAACACACTGTTCGTAGATAAGAACCTTAAACAGCACGGACTGATACAGGCATACAGTAGAACTAACCGAATACTCAACTCGGTAAAGACCTACGGCAATATCGTATGTTTTCGCAACCTCCAACAAGAGACCGACGATGCGATTGCTCTGTTCGGTGATAAGGATGCAGCCAGCATTGTTCTGCTCAAAGACTTTAAGTCATATTACGAAGGATATGATACCGAGAACGGCAAGCATTGTTATGGATATAAAGAACTGGTAGAAGAACTCCAAAAGCAATATCCAGATGGATATAAACCTATCGGCGAAGAGGAGGAGAGACGCTTCATAACACTCTTTGGTAGTTTGCTCAAATCCATAAATGTATTGCAGGCATTTGACCAGTTTGAAGGTCAGCAACTGCTATCAGACGGACAGATGCAGGACTATCAGAGCAACTACCTTGACCTGAAAGATAAGTGGAGAAAGAGAGGTAAGGGCGAGAAAGAGGTGGTCAATGACGACATAATCTTTGAGACCGAACTGATAAGGCAGGTAGAAATAAACATTGACTATATCCTGCTTTTGGTGAAGAACTACCACGAAAGCAACTGCAAGAATAAGGAGATACTCGTCAATATCGCCAAAGCAGTAAGTGCGAGTATGCAG
>JAFYVM010000047.1 GCA_017549145.1 Bacteroidales bacterium | reverse complement strand
GACGCGGGATATGGTTGGACAAGAGGAATAAGCCAAGAACAGTAAACAACTTTAGCGATCACGTATCTCTGCTAAGTTATTTTTTCTCAGAAACATATTGTGGCGGTTATAGCGGTGAGGATCCACCTCTTCCCATTCCGAACAGAGAAGTTAAGCTCACCATCGCCGATGGTACTGCCCCACCAGGTGGGAGAGTAGGTAGCTGCCACGCTCTTATAAAAGCTTCGAGACAAATGTCTCGGAGCTTTTTTCGTTTGTGTCAGCGTGCTTCTCAACCCCTGTAAACGATGTCGGGGTCTTTTGTTTTGTCCACCAAAACGTCCATTTCGTGGAGAACAGTAGTCTTTGTCAGGTATTTGGTGATGTCTTTTCAGGTGCCTGCTGATGATCCTTTTCTTATAGTATTGCGTTTTCTGTAATAGCCTCATAATCAACAGAATAAAGTATAACTGGTGGGTGAAAACTCCCACCAGCTGTATGCTAAGTCCTTGTGTCGCAGTGATTTGCAGAAAACGCTTAATTGATCATAAATGCAATACGCAGGAGTCGGACTTCCTGACCCCTGCGTACGATAGTTTCATAAAGATAATATGTTATTTCAAGATCTGAGCTGCGTGGTTGTTTGTGTCAACCTTTTCGATAATCTCTGTGAGGATTCCGAATTCGTCAAATATGAAAGTTGCTCGTATGGTACCCATGTACTTTCTGCCGTAGAGAGTCTTTTCACCCCATACTCCGAAGCTTTTAATCATATCTGTTGCCGTATCTGCCAACAGGGTAAATGGGAGTGAGTGCTTCTCCTTGAAATTCTTGTGTGATTTGACGCTGTCCTTGCTGACACCTATGACATTATAGCCCTTTGCAATTAGTGCCTCGTAGTTGTCTCGAAGATTGCAAGCCTCAGCAGTACAGCCGCTTGTGTTGTCTTTAGGGTAGAAATAGATAATGGTCTTTCTTCCGATCAGCTCTTCGCTGTTCACAATATTGCCGTCCTGGTCCTTGACCTCAAAATACGGCATTCTATCTCCAATCTGTAGCATAGTTTTATCTTTTAAGATTCTCTTATCGGGCTGATTCCAAGATCAAAATAGATGCCAGAGAGAAATTATTTACAAACCATGATCTCAAGAATCATTGAGTCCGTATCTTTCATTCCTTTGGACCCGATTGAACCGAGATTACGTATAGTCTTTTCTATATCCTCTTCAATTATGCCATCATCAGCGGAAATACATATGCCTTCGCGTGCGAGAACTGCTGATTGTATTGCACTTGCTACTCCAGAAGCGACTTTCATCGCGCAACCTTCCTTAGCTCCATCACACACCATACCGGTAATGTTACCAATCATGTTCTTGATACTGTAGCATATTTGTGGGTATGAACCGCCTCTCAGGTATACAAGTCCACAGGATGCACCGGTTGATGCTATGACGCACCCGCAAAGGGCTGATAGCTTGCCAAGGTAGCCTTTGATATGAATTGCAATAAGGTGGCCTAATGTAAGAGCTCTTGCAAGTTGCTCTTCGCTGATGGCATATCTCTGAGAGTATGCAATAATAGGCATTGTCACTGTAATTCCTTGATTTCCGCTACCGGAATTACTCATTGCCGGTAAGGTACATCCAGCCATTCTTGCATCTGAAGCTGCTGCAGTAATGCACATTGCATGAGACATGAAATCAGATCCAAAGACTTCCTTATTTGCTTCCTTCTGAATTGCCCAGCCAACTTTCAAACCATATTTTCCACTTAAACCCTCTTCAGCAAGCGCTAGATTAAGTGTACGTGACTCAAGAATAAATGCTATATCCTCAAATGGGATCTCTGTTATGAAATTGTAGATCTCCTCAACAGTGAGTTTATAGTCTAGGGCGCATTTGCTCTCCTTTACTTCGGTAGAATTATCAGCAGTATAGAGACTCCTCCCATCTATTGAAATTTGAGAAATCTTGTCGTGGTCATTCTCAATTATTACAGTAGCTTGATGCTTTTCGCTATTGAATGTGCTGACTGATGCCTTGATAAAAAGCAGTTTTTCTGTCTGAGCTAAGCCTACTTCAATAGTTTTCTGTTTTACTATCTCTTTAGCGCGTGATATGCTGGCATCATTCAGTTCTCTCAACACCTCTAATCCATAACACGATTTTCCGCACACTGCTCCTAAAGCCGCAGCTATATGGAGACCCACCATTCCTGTACCTGGGATACCAACTCCCATTGCGTTTTTCAGAATGTTTGAACTGACCTCGATGTTGATGACGAAGTCGTCTTTGATTCGGTTCTGAATAAAACCGTTTTCTTCAAGAGTCTCAATAGCCTTGGCCACTGCCAGGGCAACCGCAATAGGTTCAGTACATCCTAATGCCGGTTTGACCTCCTTCTTGATGAGCTCAATTAGTTCTGATTGACGTGCAGTCATGGTGTTGATCGATTCTGTCTAGAATTCTTCGCGAATCTTGTAGTTGTTACGCTCTGAACTGTTGCGTGATACCATCTCGCATATGAAACCTGCAAGGAAGAGCTGGAATCCGAGTAGTACAGCTACCAGCGCAAGATAGAATAATGGCTGATCTGTAACAGGACGATACACAAGTCCCTGGGCCTGCTGGATTAGCTTCTCTGCGATTACCCACACTGTCAGAATCGCGCCGGCAAGGAACATAAGGATACCGGTAAAACCAAAGAAATGCATTGGTTTCTTACCGAACTTGCTGAGGAACCATAGAGAGATGAGATCAAGAAATCCATTGACAAAACGCTCTAGCCCAAACTTACTGACTCCATATTTACGCTTCTGGTGCTGAACTGGCTTCTCTGTGATGCGGCTGAAACCTGCATTCTTAGCAAGATATGGAATATATCTGTGCATCTCGCCATAAACCTCAATATTCTTTACAACCTCTCCTCTATATGCCTTAAGACCGCAGTTCATGTCGTGAAGCTTGATACCGGTAATCCAACGCGCAGTGGCATTATAGAGTTTTGAAGGGATATTTTTAGTCAGTTTATTGTCGAATCTCTTCTTCTTCCAGCCGGAAACGATGTCCCATCCTTCTTCCACTACCATTCGATACAACTCAGGAATCTCCTCAGGTGAGTCTTGAAGGTCTGCATCCATAGTAACTACAACGCGACCATTGGTTGCTGCAAATCCATGGTAAAGAGCAGCAGACTTTCCGTAGTTGCGGCGGAATGCTATGCCTCTGATGTTCGGATTCTTTTCTGAGAGCTGCTTGATAATTCTCCAAGATCCGTCGGTGCTGCCATCGTCAACCATAATGACTTCGTAAGAATATCCTTCGGTGGTCATTACTTGCTCAATCCAACTTACGAGTTCCGGCAATGATTCCTCTTCGTTGAAGATGGAGATAACTATAGAAAGGTCTTTATTGTAGTTCATATTAAGAATTATTCAGGTTTGTAGTCTGCAAATGGATCCTTGCTAGGAATGTTACGGGAAAGGATGGACGATAGTACTGTACCATATACTGTGCAATATATCAATGTCCATACAAATGTAAACTGTGGTAATACATCCATGAATTTTTTAATCATGCCAAGAGAATTTGAATCCATCAGCGATGAATACTGCTGCATGACCACTTCATACTGTTCAGCATAGAATTCTACAGACAGGTAGGCCATGTCAATGAACTGCAGTGACGCAAAGAAAAATGCCGAGAGCAGAGCTGTCAACGCTCCCATGCGGAATACATCCTTGTTTGTGGCCTCAGGATAATCTGTATGAAATTTATTCATGAAAAACTTCATAAGGAAGATGCAACCTGCAAATTTGGCAATCCATAGCGGCACTCCAATAAGAGATACAACGCCAGCAGATAATCCTGATGAGTTCAGTATATTGCCTATATACAAATATGCTACGGAAACCAGACCTAAGGCAAGACCTGGTCTAGATGCTGCATCCCAGATATCTTTTTTATTCATTTTCAAGGATTTTATACCATTATCAATGCAAATATAACTTAAATTCTTCATCTTATGAGGGCAAATCAAGATAAAAATGTATGTTTGCCGAATAAACTTTACGTAATCATATTATGAAACAACAATATTCAATTATTGCATTCATTTTGTGCTCGGTTATTGCCGTTCTTTCATGTACAAAAACGCCAGATGGTGGCGACAGTCAGGTTGATGGACCTAAAATCAAGTCTGTGACTACCAAGTATAGCAACTTGGCAGTATATGGACATCCGATTGTAATCAAGGGAGAAAAATTCAGTACTCAAGAGGGAGGAAATGTGGTTGTGTTCGGAAATGAGACTGTAACGGATCTTATCTCATATTCAGAAACAGAAATCACAGTCAATGCACCTTTTGTTTCCGGATATAATGTAATGATGAAAGTTGTGGCTGATGGAGTTTCCTCAAATCAGAAGCTACTTAAATTTGATCCACCTAAGTGTGATTCTGTAATGATCTTCAAGGATGCAAAGTTTGAAAAGATTCGCGAAGGTATTGAATGGACAAGTACGGTTACTACCTGGCTTGGTGAGCCGAGATCTCTTAATGTGTTGAGTATTAAACCTTCAGAGGTGAATAAGATAGGCATCTACTATAAGTCATTGTATGGAACTACCACAAGTAGCCAAGCTACATCGCTTGGTGCGGTGGCTGCTATCAATGCTGCTTATTATGGAGGTACGGCCCATGATGGTTTTGTAAGAGTTGACGGAGTAGTGAAGGTTACCGGAGGTCGTAGCTGCTCTGCTTTCTTTGCAAATGGAGCTTTTGTAATTGATGATAACGTACCTGCAATTCATTCTGTCACTGGTAATGCTGGTGCAGAGGCTCTTCCTTATGACAATGTAGTGGGAAGTGGCCCGCTTCTCGTGTATAACGGCAATGCTCAGGCGGTTAACATGACAAGTGACCATAATACAGCTTCGCATCCAAGAACTGCAATTGGAGTGACGAAGGATAAAAGGGTGCTATTCGTTACTGTTGACGGAAGATTCCCTGGTCTCGCCGTGGGTATGTCATCAGAACTTATGGCTCGTTATATGGAGACTCTTGGAGTTGATACGGCTCTTAATCTTGACGGCGGCGGCTCGACAACGATGTGGATTAAGGATAAGGGTGTCGTCAATCATACCAGTCAGGGAGGTACTTCATCTTGGGATAATCCGGTGGAGCGTTCAGTAGGTAGCATAATCTATGTCAAATAGTTTGACGCGTGTTAAAAATTTCATAACTTTGCATTCTTGCACTGTGCAAGATACTAACAGATTTAACATTTATTGCAATAATATGATTAACATTACTTTTCCAGACGGTAGCGTAAGAGCCTACGAGAGTGGCGTTACAGCTTATGAGATTGCCAATGGCATAAGCCCAAGACTTGCAGCTGATGTGATGGCTGCTACAGTTATTACTGCTTCAGACGCTACTGGAAAGGGTACGGTATACGACCTTGATCGTCCAATTAACGAGGACGCCCAGATACGTCTCCACAAATGGGAGGACGCAGAGGCTAAACACGTGTTCTGGCACTCTTCGTCTCACCTTCTTGCAGCAGCTCTTGAGGCTCTCTATCCAGGTGTTAAGTTCGGTATCGGACCAGCGATTGAGACAGGTTTCTATTATGATGTAGACTTTGGTGAGAAGACCCTCGTAGAGGCTGATCTTAAGGCAATCGAGGATAAGATGATGGAGCTTGCTCGCCAGAAGAATGCTTTTGTCAGAACAGAGGTGTCTAAGGCTGAGGCTCTCAAGACTTTCACTGAGAAGGGTGATGAATATAAGTGCGAGCTTATCAATGATCTTGAGGATGGTACTATCACATTCTATACAAACGGCGCATTTACTGACCTTTGCCGTGGACCACACCTTAGAGATACATCGGTAATCAAGGCTGTTAAGCTTACTGCTATTGCAGGTGCTTATTGGAGAGGTGATCAGGAGCGTCAGATGTTGACTCGTGTATATGGCGTGTCATTCCCTAAGAAGTCGCTTCTTGATGAGTATCTTCAGATGATGGAGGAGGCTAAGAAGCGTGACCACAGAAAGATCGGTAAGGATATGGAACTCTTCACATTCTCTCAGAGAGTGGGTCAGGGTCTTCCTTTGTGGTTGCCTAAGGGTGCTGCGCTTCGTGAGCGTCTCGAGAACTTCCTCAAGAAACTCCAGAAGTCTTATGGCTACCTTCCTGTAGTAACTCCGCATATCGGAAATAAGGATCTTTATGTGACTTCGGGTCACTATGCAAAATATGGTAAGGACTCTTTCCAGCCTATCCACACTCCACAGGAGGGCGAGGAGTACTTGCTTAAGCCAATGAACTGCCCTCACCACTGTGAGATCTATAGAGCTAAGCCACGTTCATACAAGGATCTTCCGCTCAGACTTGCTGAGTTCGGTACAGTATACCGTTACGAGCAGAG
>JAFYVM010000046.1 GCA_017549145.1 Bacteroidales bacterium | reverse complement strand
GTTTTAAACTTTGTTGTCACCTCGTCCGAGAAGCTGTAATAGCTACCCGCCCCGATGATGATATGGTCCAGCAGCTGCATCTCCATCGTCTTGCAGGCATTCGTCACCAGCCTCGTCTGATTGATATCCGATACACTCGGATTGGGATTTCCTGTGGGGTGATTGTGGAACAGGATTATGTTTGAGGCATTCTTGCTCAGGGCCCGGGCTATGATCTGCCTGTGGCTTATGCTCACTGCGTCCAGGCTGCCTTTGAAGAGCATCTCAAATGCTACGACGACATTATCCTTATTCAGGTAGGCGACCCACAACTCCTCATGCTCTAGGGTACGGAGTCTCTGGGCTGTCAGTTCCACCGCATCCTCTGACCTGCGGATCGTCTTGCCGACCATCTCCTCGCGGATATTCATGTAGGTTGCCACAACATCCCTAAGAGCGTTTACCTTTTCCTTCTGAACCTTAGTCAGTCCGTACAGCTGAGGATTGAAGTTCTCACTCAGCAGTTCTGCCAGTCCTATCTCGTCCTTGAGCTTCAGACCTAATGTTTCCAATGCTTGCATTTCAATTTTCTTTTGATGGTTTCACTTGAATTTTGAGCATCAGAAGTGCACGTGACTCTTTACGGCAAGGAGCTCTATGGAGAATACTATCCTTCAGGATGGAGATTCTCCTGAGAGAGCGAATGCGTCCCTTGACGAAAGAAGGCACGGGGCTACCTTCGCGATGAATTCAAAGAGGCCATCAGAAGAGTGCCCACCTTCTTCTCCCACCGTGGGATTAAGTCGGACTCTTTTTTTCTCTCTTGTTTCGGCATATATGCTAATGCTATCTTAAGTATGGCTTATATATGCTTATCGGAATCTCAGCAATAATTCTAAAAAACAGAACAACAAACAGTTAGAAATCTCAAATCCCCCTAAATGGGACTTTTTGAATACCTTATTGGGACATCTTGAATACTTTTTCAACTATCCAACTGGGACTTTTTGAATACTATTTTTTCGTAACTGGGACAAAAAATCTGCTTTTTCCTCAAAAAATCTTTTCCAATACTCTAAAGGTTGACTTTTCTAAGCAGGTTAATCGGTCTATGACCGATTAAATGTATATAACAAGGCACAAAACAGGCCTTAAATGGGACATTTTGAATACTAATTTTCAATGGTTTCCATTCATTTTCAGTAAAAAACGTCTAATGCTATGTAAAAAATATTTATATATTTGCAGCGAATCTCAAGTATGAACGGTAATCTCATATCAGCATCTCCTGCAGAACGCTCCTCAAGACAGGTCGTGCAGTCGTACATCTTTACAACTGCCATCTACGACTTCAATGTCTATGAGAAGCGTGTACTGTATAATCTGGTGAAACTGGCCCAGAGTCAGATCGAAGGTGTAAGATTATCTGACAGCATGTACAAGATAGACCATGCCTATAAGGAATTCGTGATGATAGAGCTCCCCATGTCGGATTTTCTTACAGACGGCGATGATAAGAACCACACAAGGATAAAAGCCGCTCTGAAGTCACTCCACCAGAAGACCTTCACCTATTCCGATGCAGGAGTATGGGAGTGCTTCTCGATAATCGCCAATCCGAAGATAAGACTGCGCTCATCCAAGGTATCGTTCATTGTGGACTCCCGGGTATGGGACGTCCTGCTGGACTTCTCCAGAGGATTCTCCCGGTATGACCTCAGGGTTGCATTCTCTCTGGATAGCAGCTACGCTATGCGGATGTACGAGCTCCTTGCCGGACAGAAGGATCCTATCATCTACTCGATAGACTCTCTCAGGAAGGAGTTCAAGCTAGAGGACAAGTACACACTGACAAAAGACTTCATCAGGAGAGTGATAGAATCCGCCAAGAGTGAACTTGACGAGAAGTCTCCCATCACATTCACATTCACTCCTATCAAGGAAGGCAAGAAATACACACGCATTCTTTTCTACCCTAAGCATCAGACAGACAAGGAACCTAAGGACGCTCATTTCAAGGAGATCGTACGCAAGTATGGCACCGGTGCCTATTTGTCTCAGGAAGAGACCAGGCTCCTGACTGAGATCGGATTCTCCAAGACTGGGATCAAGAACAACTTCGCCCTGTTCATCCAGTGCAAGAAAGAGCTGGACTTCATCTATGAACTCGCCCTGCTTAAAGGACGCTCACGCGAGAAGACCAACCCATGCGGCTGGTGCATCAAAGCCCTGAAGGGAAAACTGGCCGACAAAATCTAAAGGCTTTATAGAATTAAATTCTATAAGAAAAATTCACTGAAAATTTCTTTATAAAATTTTTTGTTTTGCATTAGTTTATTTTTACTTTTGCACTCGGCAAGTAAAAAACGTTTAATGCATATTTCAAAATTCATAGGAGTAGGGATAGTGACATCTATCCTCTCCGTCATCCTCTTTCTATCGCAGCCGTGCCAGGCAAAGGCACAGCGCACGATGAACGGTCAGTCCATCCTGACTGCAGAGGTGACGGCGTTAGCTGCGATGCGTCCTGGTGACTTTGGAATCAACATTGACTACGGCCAGTACCTTTTGTCTGGATACTGGTACTGTTCACTAGCTGGTGAACATAACAGGATCGCGACTACGACATCGTACAGCATCAGATACATGGATGCCTGTGCAGGTGGAGGGTACCTGCACAGGGTACTTGCCAGCAGGAGCCGCGTCTTCGGATTATATGCCGGAGGCGGGGCTTTTATTGGTTACGAGTTCATCGATCCGATGAACGAGCGTCCTTCGAATATAAGCACATCGCTACCTGGCGGTTGTTTTCAATATGGGATAATACCTGAGGTCGAGATTGAGATCTTCATCCTTCGTAAGACAGCTCTGACAATAGGAGCCGATTCACCGATCTACTTCACCTCTCCACTGAGAAAGATTAGGCCACGACTAAAAGCAGGAATCAGGGTTAACATTTAGGGTCCATTCTCTCCGACAGACGTTACTGTCTGTCATCTACACACACAAATCATTTCTCAAGCAGATCCGCCGTGAGGTGCATCTGCTTTCTCCCAGACAGGTTAGTAATCTTTATCATAAACTGTATTTATGTTACACTTCATCAGCAGCTCCGTCGTGAGATGCAGCTGCTTACCATTGAAAACAGCACAACGACATATGAGAACAAAAATCATCATCACCCTTATTCTCTCGGCACTGCCTCTGGTCTGCTCAGCCCAGAAGTGGTCCATCTCTACCAACCTAGCAGACTACGTGATGCTCGGCACCATGAACGCTGAAGGGACGGTAGCCTGCGGCAGACACGTATCCGCCTCCATCTCAGCCAGAGTCAACCCATGGACCTTCCATGAGGGGGATCCGGGCAAGCAGATGCAGAACCGCCACCAGAGCTACGCTGCAGGCGTGCGTTACTGGCCATGGCATATCTACTCGGGTTGGTGGATATCCGGCCTGGTCCAGTATCAGGAGTACAACAGGGGCGGAATAATCTCCCAGAAGACTGAGGAAGGCGATGCCTTCGGTTTATCTGCAGGAGCCGGATACTCGCTTATGGTTCATGAGAATCTCAACCTGGACTTCGGACTGTCGCTCTGGACCGGGCAGAAGACCTACATCACCTACGCATGCCCGTCATGCGGAAGGATCACTGACAAAGGATCCAAGTGGTTCATCCTTCCCAATGAAATCAGGGTAGCCCTTCAGTACATCTTCTAAATCATCAACCATGAAAATCTGGATAGGAACACGATATATCGACACCACTTACTTCAGGACATGGTGTCTGAACGAAGAACTCTCCTTGGTATACTTCATACACATGCCACAGGACAGCCACAATGGAGAATTCTCGCTACCTCTTCTGTTCAGCAGTCCGGAGGAAGCCAAACGCTTCTACGAAGACAGCTGGATGGCCATCAATGACGGAGCACAGGAATTCTGGTGCCTGGACAAGCACACCTCATTCAGCTGGGTGCTATACTTCAAGCTTCACGCTCAGCAACTCAAGCTCAAATCTTCTAAGAAAAAGAAAACTAAACAGCAAGCACATGCAAATACGGACACTACAGGGAACGATACAGACGGAACTGTTCCAGGAGATAATGCTCCACGAACAACTTGGTATAATAACCTTCTCCTATGGATATGTCCTAGAAGAGGATAGAGGCGAAGGTCCGACATACACGGTCCAG
>JAFYVM010000045.1 GCA_017549145.1 Bacteroidales bacterium | reverse complement strand
TTCAGTGCTTTGATCAGCTGGTTAGGGTCTGCACCCAGAGCTACCTGAGCAACATATACATAACCGTAGCTCATTGCCATCATACCGAGGTCCTTCTTACGTACGCGCTTACCTGAAGCAGCGAACTTAGCGATAGCACCTGCAGGAGTTGCCTTAGATGACTGTCCACCTGTGTTAGAGTAAACCTCAGTATCAAGAACGAGGATGTTTACATTCTCACCTGAAGCGAGTACGTGGTCAAGTCCGCCGTATCCGATATCGTAAGATGCACCGTCACCACCGATGATCCACTGGCTGCGTGCAGGGATGAATGTCTTGTACTCAACAAGTCCCTTGCATACGTCGCATCCGCAACCCTCGCAAAGAGGAACAAGCTTGTCAGCGACCTCGCGTGTAACCTTAGCGTCGTTCTTGTTCTCGAGCCACTGAGTGAATAGAGCCTTCATCTCGTCTGTGCAGCAGCTGCATGAAAGTCCCTGCTCCATGAGTTTAGCAACAGTCATACGTGCTCTGTCTGAACCGAGCTTCATACCAAGACCGAACTCGCAGAAGTCCTCGAAGAGTGAGTTGGCCCATGCTGGACCGTGGCCCTCAGAGTTCTTGCAGTAAGGAGCTGCTGGGAATGATGCACCGTAAATTGAAGAACATCCAGTAGCGTTGGCAACCATCATGTGGTCTCCGAAGAGCTGAGTGATTGTCTTGATGTATGGAGTCTCACCACAACCTGCACAAGCACCTGAGTACTCGAAGAGAGGCTGAGCGAACTGTGCGTTCTTGATGTTAGCTGTCTTTGGCTGAACGTTATCCTTGTAGCCAACGTGAGCATTGAGGTAATCGAAGTTTGCCTGCTCTGCTTCCTGAGTTCCAAGTGGCTTCATTACGAGAGCCTTCTCCTTAGATGGGCAGACGTCAGCACAGTTACCGCAACCTGTACAGTCGAGAACTGATACGCTGATACCATACTTGTACTCCTTGAATACAGCCTTACCCTGAGTAAGCTTAACGCCCTCTGGAGCATTCGCAGCCTCTTCATCAGTGAGGAGGAATGGACGGATTGCAGCGTGAGGACAAACGAATGCACAAGTATTACACTGGATACACTTGTCGGCCTGCCACTCTGGAACGTTAACTGCGATACCACGCTTCTCGTAAGATGTTGTACCTGCAGGGATTGTTCCGTCAACCCACTCGTTGAATGCGCTTACAGGGAGAGTGTCACCTGCCTGAGCGTTAACTACGTCAGCGATATGCTTAACGAAGTCTGGAGCAAGACGTGCTGCGTTAGGATTCTCGAACTTAGCTGTGATGTCCTTCCAATCTGCAGGAATCTCGACCTTGATGTACTCACCACCGCGGTCAACTGCAGCGTAGTTCATGTTTACGATGTGCTCACCCTTCTTGCCGTAGCTCTTTACGATAGCCTTCTTCATGTATTCTACCGCCTGCTCGTAAGGGATGATACCTGTGATCTTGAAGAATGCTGACTGGAGGATAGTGTTAGTACGTCCGCCAAGTCCGATCTCTGCAGCGATCTTAGTCGCGTTAATAATATAAAGAGTAACGTTCTTCTTTCCGATGATAGCCTTTACGTGGTCAGGAATTCTCTTCAGTGTCTCTTCCTCATCCCAGAGGCTGTTGAGAAGGAATGTACCATTCTCCTTGATGCCCTTGAGCACGTCGTACTTAGTAAGGTATGAAGGAACGTGGCAAGCAACGAAGTCAGGAGTACCTACAAGGTAAGGAGCCTTGATAGGGAGGTCTCCGAAACGGAGGTGTGAGCAGGTGTATCCGCCTGACTTCTTAGAGTCATAGTCGAAGTATGCCTGGCTATATTTCTCAGTGTTGTCACCGATGATCTTGATAGTGTTCTTGTTTGCACCTACAGTACCATCTGAACCAAGACCGAAGAACTTACACTCGGTTGTACCTGGCTTAACGATAGAGAACTCCTCTTTCTGAGGAAGCGACTTGAATGTCACGTCATCTACGATACCGATAGTGAAACCATCCTTTGGCTCAGCAAGCTCGAGGTTCTCGTAAACTGATACGATCTGAGCTGGAGTTGTGTCCTTTGAAGAAAGACCATAGCGTCCACCGATTACAAGTGGTGCCTCCTCTGAACCCTGGAAGAGAGCCTTGATATCAAGGAACAATGGCTCGCCGAGTGAACCAGGCTCCTTAGTTCTGTCGAGAACAGCGATTCTCTTGACGCTCTTAGGAAGAGCCTTCATGAAGTATTTAGCTGAGAATGGTCTGTAAAGACGAACGATGAGTACACCGACCTTCTTACCCTGAGAAGCAAGATAGTCGATAGTCTCCTTGATAGTCTCTGTCACAGAACCCATAGCGATGATGATGTTCTCAGCCTCTGGGTCTCCGTAGTAGTCGAATGGACGATACTCGCGGCCTGTAAGCTCGCTGATCTCACCCATATAACGTGCAACTACATCTGGAACTGCATCATAGTACTGGTTGCAAGCCTCGCGTGCCTGGAAGTAAACGTCAGCGTTCTGAGCTGTACCGCGTGTTACAGGAGCGTCTGGTGAAAGAGCCTTAGCGCGGAACTTAGCGAGTGACTTAGTGCTTATCATACCCTTGAGGGCAGCCTCGTCGATGAGCTCGATCTTCTGAATTTCGTGTGATGTGCGGAATCCGTCAAAGAAGTGAAGGAACGGAACGCTTGATTTGATTGTTGCAAGATGTGCAACTGCTGCCATATCAAGAGCCTCCTGAACAGAAGCTGAAGCAAGCATTGCGAATCCTGTCTGACGGCATGCCATCACGTCCTGATGGTCACCGAAAATTGAAAGTGCGTGCGATGCAAGTGCACGTGCTGAAACATGGAATACGGTAGGAAGCAATTCACCTGCAATCTTGTACATGTTAGGGATCATAAGAAGAAGACCCTGTGATGCTGTGAATGTAGTAGTAAGAGCACCTGCCTGGAGAGATCCGTGAACTGCACCTGCAGCTCCACCTTCACTCTGCATTTCTGTTACTTTAACAGTCTCACCAAAAAGGTTCTTTTTGCCCTGAGCAGCCCACTCATCAACATATTCAGCCATTGTTGAAGATGGGGTGATAGGGTAGATGGCTGCGTGCTCACTGAAAAGGTAAGCAATGTGCGCTGCCGCCCAGTTACCGTCACATGTGACGAATTTTTTTTCGTTTGCCATGTCTATGTTATTTAGTTAATTATTTTGTGTTTTTGTTATAAGCATTAATTATGCAACATTCTCACAAATTTAACGAAAAATTGCGGGAATGTGTACTAAAAAATATGATTTTTTCTGTTGAAAATGAATTATTCCAATCCAGAAATTGATACGTTTGGACCAGCTGTCTTGTTTGTTAAGCCTTGGAGGACTTTTCCAGGACCAACTTCGATGAACGAATCTGCTCCATCGGCTACCATATTTCGCACGGTCTGCGTCCATTTTACAGGAGCAGTCAATTGTGCCAGAAGATTTGTTTTGATTACCTCAGGATCTGTAGTGGGGCCAGCTGTAACATTTTGATATACAGGGCAAACAGGAACTTTGAAAAGAGTGTTCTCTATACCTTTTGCTAACTCTGCGGCTGCTGGTTCCATAAGAGGAGAGTGGAAAGCTCCACCTACAGGGAGTGGAAGTGCTCGTCTTGCGCCAGCCTCCTTACACTTGGTGCAAGCAAGCTCTATCGCTTCGCGTGTACCGGAGATTACTATCTGCCCTTCGCAGTTGTAGTTTGCTGCGACAACGACTCCGTTACCGGTTGTATTTATGTCTTCACAGATCTCTTCTATTTTTTCTGAAGGGAGCATAAGGACAGCTGCCATTGTTCCGGGTTGGAGCTCGCAGGCTTTCTGCATAGCCTTGGCGCGAATTGCCACAAGACGCAAACCGTCTTCAAAATCCATTGCTCCTGCAGCTACTAAAGCAGAAAACTCTCCGAGAGAGTGTCCTGCAACCATGTCTGGATTGAAATCTGGCAGACATTTAGCCAGAATCACTGAATGCAGGAAGATTGCAGGCTGAGTGACATCCGTCTGTTTCAACTGATCTGCAGTTCCTCTGAACATAATCTCGGTGATATCAAATCCAAGGATTTCATTGGCCTTTTCGAACATGACTCTTGCCTGCTCATTCTCATTATAAAGGTGCTCGGCCATGCCTGGGAACTGAGAACCCTGGCCCGGGAAAATATATGCTTTCTTCATGTTTTGTCTTTTTGCAAACTTACAAAATTTATTTCTACTAAAATTACTATATTTGTAAGATTTATAATTGAAACAAACTCATTTATATGAAGAGCTATATTGAGACACATAAAGAACGTTTCTTTGAGGAATTGTTCTCCATTTTGAGAATTCCATCTGTGAGTTCTCTTGAAAAGCACAAACCTGACATGCAGCGTTGTGCTGAGCGTTTGGTTGAACTTCTTGTTGAGGCTGGTGCTGACGAGGCAGCTGTTTATCCAACATCGGGCCATCCGGTGGTTTTCGGACAGAAACTAGTGGACCCATCACTCCCTACAGTGCTTGTGTATGGCCATTACGATGTGCAGCCTGTAGATCCGATCGAACTTTGGCATTCAGACCCTTTTGAGCCGGAGATTCGCGACGGAGCAATCTATGCCCGTGGTGCAAACGACGATAAGGGTCAGCTTTTCATGCATATCAAGGCATTTGAGTTCCTTGTACGCGAGGGTGGTCTTAAGCATAATGTGAAATTCATCCTTGAGGGTGAGGAAGAGATCGGTAGTCCTTCTCTTGCAGCTTGGGCAAAGGAAAATAAGGAGCGCCTCGCTGCTGATATCATCCTCGTTTCAGATACAACTATGATTTCTGAGGCTGTGCCTTCAATCAACTGCGGAATGCGTGGACTTTCATATGTAGAGGTGAAGGTTACAGGTCCTAATAAGGACCTTCATTCCGGACATTATGGTGGTGCTGTTGCAAACCCTATCAACGTACTTTGCGATATGATTTCATCTCTTATTGATAAGGATGGTCATATCACTGTCAAGGGATTCTATGATGATGTCGTTGAACTTTCTTCAGAGGATAGAGCTAAGCTTTCAAGAGCGCCGTTCGATATTGATGAGTATAAGGAATTCCTTGATATCAAGGAGGTTAAGGGTGAGGCTGGATATAGTACCCTAGAGCGAACTGGTATCCGTCCATGCCTTGATGTAAACGGAATCTGGGGTGGATACATCGGCCAGGGAGCCAAGACAGTGCTTCCTTCAGTGGCTCATGCGAAGATCTCTATGCGTCTTGTTCCTAATCAGGATAGTGAGACTATTACAAGACTTTTCAGTGAGCATTTCAATGCCATCGCACCAGACTATGTAAAGGTTGAGGTAACTCCTCATCATGGTGGAGACGGATTCTTGATTCCGATTTCATCTCCTGCATATAAGGCAGCAGAGAAGGCTATGACAGAGGTATATGGCATCGAGCCAGTTCCATCACGTGGTGGCGGTTCTATTCCAATCCTCGCTGACCTTCAGCGCATCCTTGGCATCGATCCTCTTCTCATGGGATTCGGCCTTGAGCGCGATACAATCCATTCACCAAACGAGAGCTACCTCCTCAAGCAGCTCTTCGCCGGAATGGAGGCTATAGCATTGTTTTATAGATACTATTAAAATAGTTCCAGTATAGACATCTAAAAAACCATGGCCGCCCGTGGCCTTGTGAACGGGACGGTATGATATGGAAATTAATTACAAAAACTTATGGATAGAAAACAGCTATTTGAGCAGATTCAGGCAAAGAAAAGCATGCTTTGCGTAGGCTTGGACGTAGATTTCAACAAGATGCCAGAGCATGTGAAAGCCCTTGCTAACAGAGGTGAAGTAGCAATCAAAGGCGAACTTTACAAAGGAAAGGCTCGCTCAATCATCGAATTCAACAAAGCAATCGTTGATGCAACAGCTCCTCATTGCGTAGCCTACAAACCAAACCTGGCATTCTATGAGTGCTATGGAATCGAAGGCATGCGTGCACTTGACGCAACTGTAGATTACATCAGAAGCAAATATCCTGAGATCTTCCTTATTGCAGACGCAAAGAGAGGTGACATCGGAAACACTGCCAAGATGTATGCGAAGGCATTCTTTGAGGAAATGGATTTTGATGCAGTGACAATTGCTCCTTATATGGGTGCAGACAGCGTAACCCCATTCCTTGAGTACAAGGATAAGTGGGCAATCGTTCTCGCCCTTACTTCAAATGCTTCTGCATATCAGTTCCAGAATGCACAGAAGGATGGAAAGCCTCTTTATCAGGCAGTTATGGAGGAAATGATGTCTATCTCGACTCCTGATAACATGATGTTTGTAGTGGGCGCGACAAAGGCTGACAAACTTCAGGAACTCCGCAGTTTCTGCCCGGACAACTTCTTCCTCGTACCAGGAGTTGGTGCACAGGGAGGATCAGCAGAAGAAGTGATTGCTAATGGTGCGAATGACCATGGCGGTCTTCTTATCAATTCTTCAAGAGGAATTCTTTTCGCTGACAGCACAGAGAACTACGCTAAGGTAGCTGGCGAGGTTGCAGCTCAGACAGCCTGCCTATAGTAAAATCTTATTGAAATGTAACCATTTGTGAGCCAGCGTGTTATGCGAAGTGCGTGCCGCCAAAGGGGAGCACGCACTTTGCGTAAGTGTTTGAGTCACTGTGATTTGTGTTTCGTGGTTGTGTGGGAGAGATCTATTTGTTGCTACGTATGACGATTGCCAAGATGGCGCAGAGTCCCATGACCATAGGGTAGTAGAGATAAGTACTGATGGACATAGCAGAAATTCCTGCAAGTCCTGAGGCCAAAAGCATCTGGGCACCGTATGGTATGATTCCCTGAATCAGACAAGAGAAGGTGTCAAGTATGCTGGCTACCTTTCGTGGGTCAAGTCCGAATCGTTTTGAGATATCGCTGGCGATACCTCCGACGGTGATGATGGCAATTGTGTTGTTAGCAGTACATAAATTTGCAAGTGAAACAAGTGCGGCGATGCTCATTTCAGCGCCGCGCTTGCTTTTTATATGCTCGGTCATCTTTCTGACGATATAGTCAAGTCCGCCACCTGTGCGGATCAATTCCAGCATTCCACCGGCAAGAAGAGTTACTATAATCAGGTCACCCATTCCGCTGATGCCGCTTCCGATAGTGCCTAGGAATCCGCCCCATGTGAAAAGTTTAAGGCTGAATCCAATGATGGCATTAAGACCGATTCCGATGCTGAGAACAGAGATTACATTTACTCCTGAAAGTGCGAGTGCGATGACACTTACGTATGGAATCAACAATAGCCATTTAATCTTCTCAGTGTCTGGGGAGAAGATAACACTCTGTCCGAGGATTACATAAAGGGCGCAGACAATCACAGCGGCAGGCATTACAATCCTGAAATTAACCTTGAACTTGTCCTTCATGGAACAGTTCTGAGTCTTTGTTGCCGCAATTGTGGTGTCAGAGATGAAGGAAAGATTATCTCCAAAGAATGAACCTCCGACTATGATTGCAGTGATGAATGCTGGCTCTGTAATAAACCCTGTGGCTCCTCCAGCCGCGAGCTCCTGTGCAATTCCGGGAGCAATAGGAACAAGGGCTACAATCGTTCCCACGCTGGTTCCAATCGACATTGAAATGAAACATGCCGCAAGAAATAGTCCCGCAAAAATAAACTTACCTGGCAGAATCGACATTGCAAGATTAACAGTGGCATCAATAGCCCCAATCTCTTTTGCAGTTGCAGCAAAAGCTCCAGCAATAGCGAAGATCCATATCATCAACAGCACATTCTTATTTCCGGCTCCTTCTGAGAAAGTGGAAATCTTTGCTTCTAGTGTCTTTCCCTTGCTGATTGTCATGGCATAGACCGTAGCAATAAGGAAAGCTGAAGATACAGGTATTGCATAAAAGTCATGTGCGACTATTGATGAAATCAGATAGACGCACAAAAAGACAAATAGGGGACTAAGGGCTATTAACCCTCTACGATCAGATATGTTTTCCTGCATGTTTTAGTCAAGATGTTTTGCGAGTCCTCCCTCGCTGGTTTCTTTGTAGACTGATGGGAGATCGTTACCTGTTTCAAGCATTACCTTGACCACCTGATCAAATGAAACTCTGTGACGGCCATCTGTGTAGAGAGCGTAGATGCCGGCATCCATTGCTCTAGCCGCAGCGTATGCATTTCTTTCAATACAAGGAATCTGTACCAATCCGCCCACTGGATCACAAGTAAGTCCAAGATGATGCTCAAGACCCATTTCTGCTGCGTATTCGATCTGAGATGGGCTACCTCCCATAAGTTGAGCTACTGCAGCTGCCGCCATCGCGCATGCAACTCCTACTTCTCCCTGACATCCCACTTCAGCGCCGGAAACAGATGCATTATGTTTAACGATATTTCCGATAAGTCCGCAGGTTGCAAGGGCTCTAAGGATTCTTTCGTCGCTGAATTTATAGCGGGTCTGCATGTGGTATAGAACGCTCGGAAGGGTTCCGCATGATCCGCAGGTAGGTGCTGTTACGATAGTTCCTCCTGCAGCATTTTCTTCGCTGACTGCAAGTGCGTATGCGAATACAAGTCCTCTGGTCTTGAATGTATCTCCCTGTCCGAATGCTCTTACATGGTAGCTGAGAGCCTTTCTTCTAAGGGCTAGAGGTCCCGGAAGTACTCCCTCCTGTTCAATTCCGCGCTCAACTGCCTCTTTCATGACTTTCCAGACAAGCTCGAGATGCTCCCAAACTCCTGAATTAGGGCCTTCTGATTCAGCTACATATTCCCAGTATGATTTTCCTGTAGAATTACACCAATCCATGATTGCTGTCATGGTGCTCAGTTCGTAAACATTTCCTTCCTCATCAGCATCAATAGGACAGTCCATGCAAATGATGTCTCCTCCACCGATGCTGTAATAAGTCCATTTGTCATAAAGGTCACCATCATAGTTCTTAGAGGCAATCTTCATTCCGTTAGGATGTACCTGGAGGAACTCTTTGGGCATCCATTCGATGGTTACGTCACCGCTTCTTCTCACCTTAGACTCTAATGTCTCCTTATCGGTATATCTCCAAGTAGAGAATGCTTCCTCAATAGCGATATCAGTAAGGTGACCCTTTCCTGTTGCCGCCAATGATCCGTATAGGGTAACATGCAGGTGATGACTATCTGGATGGTTCTCCAGATAATGTCTTACTGCCTTGAATGGTCCCATTGTGTGACTGCTGGAAGGACCCTTACCAATCTTGTATATGTCTTTTATTGATTTCATGGAATGTCTTATAATACGCTCCTTTAATTGGAACCGACAAAGATACATAAAATGGGCATAGATGTTGCCCTTTATCTGCAAAAACTCGTACTATGAGAGTGAAACTTGTCATATTGTCACTTTTGTCTTTCATTTGTAATGCCACCTTTGCTCAGCAATCAGTGACAGGTGAGAGCTCTCATAGTATTGATAATTTTCCTAAACCAATACCAATCATTCTACCTCCTCAACTTTTTATCCCAACAAGTAGGATGGAGGGTCTGCAGCCATGGATATATGCACCTATGACTCGTCCCACAGTGGTCTATATTCCATCTGTAGGTTTCAACGGGGGAGAGGGTTTCGGGGAATATTTCCAGGAGCATCCGAATAAATTCTTTTCTAATTTCTTGGGACGTAATGTCATTGATCTGCCTCAGCTTTATGTGACAAGGCAGATGATGATCGGAAATACTTTGAAGTTGGATAAGAAGGGACGAGTCTATTTCTTGTCAGGAATTTTATATGGCTCCCAGATGGGCGTGATGGGAAATAACTGGGGAATGGGTACGAAGGAGGGAATACTGATCAGGACCAAGGGCAATCTCGCCATAGTTATATGGAATCAGAACTTCCAGTCTGTAAGTGTTTATTCTCCAGTGGTTTATCCTAGACGCGATGGAGATGGTGCAGCTATAATAATGCCTGCAACTCCTGAGGTGTTCTCCATCGGAGTGCAGGCATCATTCGTTTCAGGGGAATTCATTATAGATATCGGTGCTTCCGTCTCACCAGTCCCTTTCCAGAAGAGAAAGCAATCTGAATTCCGTTATAAATAGTCTTCGAAATACATCGAAATCTTGTCGTGAAGGTGAACTCTATCCTTGCCCATCACGTTGTGCTCTGCACATGGGTAAGGGAAGTAATCAACCTGTACGTTGTTCTTGATACATTCGCGGATAAAACTCAAGCTGTGCTCCCAAACTACCACTGGGTCGATTGCTCCCTGACAGATCAATAGCTTTCCTTTGAGATCCTTGGCCTTGTTGATGAGACTTGTCTTTGCATATCCCTCATGGTTGATTGCAGGGTTATCCATGTATCTTTCTCCGTACATTACCTCGTACCATTTCCAGTCAATTACAGGACCACCTGCAACTGCTACTTTGAATACCTCAGGATAGTTGGTAATCAATGAGATAGTCATGAAACCACCATAGCTCCAGCCATGTACTCCGATGCGGTCTGCGTCTACATAAGGAAGACTCATAAGCATCTTCACGCCTTCCATCTGGTCTGCCATTTCTGCCTGTCCGCACTGTCTGTGAATTGCCTTCTCAAACTCTGCTCCACGGTTCTGAGTACCTCTGTTATCCTGTACATATACGAGGTAGCCACGTTGAGCCATATACATCTCCCATCTTCTGAGATTGCCCATGAATGTGTTCTGGACCATCTGAGAATGAGGACCACCATATACGTATACGATTGTAGGGTACTTCTTTGTAGGGTCGAAGTTATGAGGCTTGATCATACGGAAGTAGTTGTCGTATTTTCCATCAGCACTCTTGACGGTTCCAAGGCTGATTTCTGTGTAAGCATACTCCAAGGTAGGGTCTTCTGCAGTAAGAATATTTTTGATTACTTTTCCGTCAGACGAGCAGAGATTTCCCATACGAGGAACGCAAAGGCTGCTCCAGATGTCAGTATACTGAGTGAGGTCCGGATTCATCGAAATTATATGCCATCCAGGCTCAGTAGTAAGTCTTTCTGGTTTGCCGAATTTGACAGCTTCCGCACCTTTGACATTAGCGTTCTTAGGAACTTTGATGCTGACTCTAAATAGATGATTTTCAATAGGTGATACCTCTGCTGAGGTGTACCATACATACTTTCCGTCGTTGGCAACATACTTCACGTCTGCGTCAACTGATGTGAGTCTGCGGACTGTTCCGTCAAGGTCACAGAGATAGAGGTTTCTATAGCCGTCTCTGTTGTCAGTGCGATAGATGAAAAGGTTCTGTGAACCCTTGATGAACCAGATAGGATTCTGAGGTTCTACAAATCTGTCGTTATCTTCTGTGAGGAGAGTCTTGATGAAACTACCGTCATTGGCGTCATACATGTTAAGCTTTACATGCTTCTGGCTGCGGTCAAGAACCTGAATGAATACTTTTGATGCATCAGGCGACCATGATATGTTTGTAAGATACTGATCGTATCCGAACTCATCTACATTTACATACACAACCTTTCCGCTAGCGACATCATAAATACCGAGTTGAACATTCTCTGAATCCATGCCTGCCATCGGATATTTTATCTCAACGAGACTACCGGTTCTCGTGGTGATGTCCAGGAGAGGGAAGGTAGTTACTTTTGATTCATCTTTACGATAGAATGCAAGTCTGGTTTTGTCTGGACTCCAGAAAATACCACCGTCGATTCCGAACTCGTTACGACTGACTGTCTGACCATAGGTGATCTGTTTGTTTTCGCTTACAGCAACAGCCACGGTGTCACCTTCGGCTTTGGCAACGTATAGACTCTGGCCCTTGAGGATCTCCTTAGGAAACTCCTGAGTATTACTGTTTTCCCATTTGTGTCTTACGCCAGCAGGATTGAGGCTCCTCGAGAGAATAGTCTCTTCCATTGTAAGGACTTTACCATCTTGAGCATTAGCTGGTCTAGTGCTGATAATGTTCTGTGCGGATAGGGAAATTCCAGCGCAGAGCAGGATAAATACAGATAATCTCTTCATCATATTCTGAAACAAATTTTCGCAAATATACATATTCTCCGCGTAACTATCCATCTCTTTGTCAACTGAATCCTGAGAGGAGATTTCAGGAATATGTTGTTGCCATTTTGAATAAAAATGCTATCTTTGTCCCGATTATGCGTACGTGCGCGTTGTGTGCACGTGTATGAGTTGATTAAGTAATTGAGAATTAAATATTTAGGTTTATTATGAAGAAAATCGCAGGATTACTTACAATCGTTTTGTCTGCTATGACTGTTATTGGATGTGATGAGACTAAGACTGAGGCTCCGAAGGAATCTCCAGTTGTCCTCCATCAGGGTGCCGTAGAGCTTGCCGATAAGAAATTCGGTCTGTACTACGGTGACAAGTTCAGTAACGAGGTGGGAGTTTACTATATCGTGTTGAGCGATGCTATGTGCTATCTTAACGGATATGGTAATCCTTATATGGACTCAGAGGGTGATATGCTTGTACTTGAGTTCCATGGCCCGATGGCAGCGAATGACTCTGATCCACGTCTTCCGGACGGAACATATGTTGTGGGTGAGCCACAGGTGGGAGAGTACAGAGTAAGCGATCAGACTTCATATGTGCAGAAGTTCGTCAAGAACATGCAGAGCAAGTATAGCCTCAAGTCAGGATCGATCGTAGTTTCTACATCAATCACTGGTGGATACGATATCTACACTAAGGATCTCGTAATCGTAAAAGGTGGAGAGGAGATCAGTGTAAACTACTCATATGATGGAGACATCGTTCTTGAGGATTATGTTTTGGTTGCCCCTGGTCAGGTAGGACTTAATGAGGATGTCGTTGATATGCCATTCTATACTGCTGAGGGTGGATATTACGGAAACCTTTACGGCTATGGCACAGCTAACTACATGGTTACTATCAGCACAAAGGGATTCTCTGAGGATGAGTCAAATACACTTCCAGGAATGATGTTGGTGCTTAACCTCTTTGATGAGTTGCCAAAAGGTGACAATAAGGTGATCGCAATCAACCCTGGTACATATACAGTTCAGACATACATGGACGCATCTGTAGGTTCAATGCTTTATGGATTGTCAATGACTGACTCAGGCGGATCAAGCTCTCCATTCGGAACATTCTTCTATCAGATTACAGCAAATGCACAGCAGTCTGTAGAGTATATTGATTCTGGTTATATCAACGTTGACAGAGATAATGACGACGACGGTGACGGCGATTTCAAATATACAATCGAGTATAACCTCAAGTCTTCTGCTGCCGGACGTTCTTACAAGGGTACATGGATCGGTGAGATTCCAATGGGTGACCTTTCAACTGATTCTCAGAGACTCGTTCTTTCTACTCTTGAGGAGGATGTTGAGTGTGATATGTCAAAGGTAGAAACAGCAACTCTTCAGAAGGTTGAGACTTTGAGAGCATCTCTTGATACTCCAGCTAATCCAAGCTTCGATCTTAAGACAGTATGGCAGCTTCATCTTCAGCCAAGAGATTGGACAAAGGAGGAGAAGGAGAAATATGACTGGGATGATCGTCTCCAGGTTTGGACTCCAGACGGTGACTGTATGGTATTCGAGTTCAACTTGCCAGTCGGATCAAATGGTGAGATTGCTCCTAACTCTGAGGTAGAGTATGTATACACAATTCAGCCAGACTGCGCAATCGACAGCGATGATTATAATATGTGCGTAAGCCAGATGGGACGTCCATATGATGATCTCTTCCATCCTGAGACTGCTGCATATTGGGGATACTCAAGCTATAGCTGGTTCCCGACTGAGTTTGACTACTGCATCTCTCGTAGAGGATTTACTTGGGACGGTTGGTTCAGAGGTGTATGGTACTACCACTTGAGAGACGGTAAGTATTATGACATGGATGAGAATGCTCCTGCTGTGAAGGGTACAATCAAGGTGTTCAGAAAGGGTAACATCTATAAGCTTACTTGGGACCTTCAGGATGATGCTGAGTCTCCAAATAAGATTACTGGAACTTGGGAGGGTGTTGTGAAACGCGCTGTCAGCATCTAATTTGCAATAATAACTTAAAACTAATAAAAGATATAACATGGAAAGAACTTTAGTGATCCTCAAACCATGCTGTCTTCAGAGAGGACTAATTGGAGAGGTAATCTCAAGATTTGAAAAAAGAGGATTGCAGCTTGTGGCAATGAAGATGGTCCAGCTGGACGAAGAGATTCTTAAAGTACATTACGCACATCTTCTTGACAGACCTTTCTTCCCTTGGCTCCGTGACGGAATGATGGCAGCTCCTGTGATTCTTTGCTGCTGGGAAGGATACAATGCTGTTCAGGTAGTACGCGATATGGCAGGCGCTACCAAGGGTAGCAAGGCTGTTCCTGGTACAATCCGCGGTGATTACAGCCTCAGTGCTCAGGAGAATATCGTGCATACTTCGGATTCGCTTGAGAATGCAGAGATCGAGTTGAACAGATTCTTTGTGGAGTCAGACTATTGCGAATATACTTCGCCGCTTAATCCATTCAAGTACGCTCCAGACGAATACTAATCGTTACATACTATAGAATAAAATAGACCGACTAATTGATCTCACATCATTGGCCGGTCTATTTTTTTTTATTACATGACTTTCTCATCCTACGTGTAAACCACAAAAAACGATACTTGTCGGAATCTGCGTTGTGTGCGTCCTGTGGCATATTTTAATGAGTATCGGTGTGCTACAATGTACCGTTACTCGACGCAATCTGCATTCTGTGCGCTATAGTCCATGTTTTGACGAGTATCAATTTTAATCACGGCTAATTCATGCGCTCATCGTTGAACCAGATGTATAAAGCCTATATGAATTTGGTGATGGTTTCATGATCAATTGCCAGCATCCTGGAAATTTGCTTTGCAGTCGATGCGTGATCATATCTGAGTTTTCGCGCAATTGTGATCTTTGAATTAAAGTCCAATTCTTGAACAGAGGATTTCCTAAATAATTCTTTTGTCAAATTCAGTGTAATCTTCCTCAGTTCTTTGTCTGATATGAAGGTTTGGGTACCCTGCATCAACTCAATTTTACCTTCGAGTTTTTTAGATAGATGAAAGATATACTTAATTGGCGATTTGAAAACTTTTTCAACACGGCTTACTTCCAGGAAACATCTTGGGTCAATCATCCCATTGGAATACACTCTCCAATTATCAGGAATTTTATGCCATGTTTTGAGTAATAGATGTTGCTCCTTCGCGTTGAATTCCTGAAGTGCCCTCGTGTTATTAATGCGGTTGAATTCATCTTTAAATATATACATCGCAGACCCCCAAGGATATTCATGAGGAAGATATGGATAACCAGCTACTATAGCATTGCGATCAAGGTAAGCAATGGTGTCAAGTAGTTGTTCTTCGTCGTGAATTAAAATTAGCTGAGATGGAAGAAGCCTTAGAGGACTATCCCTATGGTACTTCTTGCTAATCCATTTTCCTGTCAGCACCTTGTATTGCTGAATGAAATGTTTGCATTGAGCTATAGTCCCCTGTAGTACAAAATGAACGTGATTGTCCATTAGCACATAGGCAATAACTAGAACATCAGAAATGAGTTTGCATATGCCTATTCGGTTGATACCTGCTATAAAATCCTCGGTGTCATTGAAAATCCAATCTAATGCATTACCATCTGTGCACGCATGATAATAGGCTGCTGAGTCAGAATACTTCATTACCTTTCTCTTTTAAGTGGTTTGTCTTTTATCCTATCCCCTCTATCTCCACCCCAAACCATTTAGGGAGGCTAAGAAGCTTCTACAAAGTTTATCATTCTAAATTTGATTTCAAAATCCTTTTGGAGGAGCCGAGCAAAAACGATACTTGCCGAAATCTGCGTTGTGTGCGCTATATAGCATATTTTAATGAGTATCGGTGTGCTACAATGTACCGTTACTCATCGCAATCTGCATTCTGTACGCTGTAAGCAATGTTGCGATGAGTAACGATTTTGCTGCAGAATTTTGTACTCCACAAAAATGGTATACATGAATATCACAGACCTGTAGAAGGCACCACCGCTGGCAAATACGCCAGCCAGCGGATCTCAGCAAGTTGCGCAGTTCAGACCAAGGGCAGCTACGCATGCTTCTAAAATTGACACTCGTAAGAACTTTGCGCTGTAAGCAATAAAATAAAAGGAGACCGACATTGATGTGACCCCCAAAAGTTGGACGGTTTAACATTATTAAGAGGCGCTCTTAGATTGGAATAAAGCTCGGTATTGCACCG
>JAFYVM010000044.1 GCA_017549145.1 Bacteroidales bacterium | reverse complement strand
CGACATCGTTGATGAGATGATCGATCTCAAGACCGACTACATCGCAGTACACGGAGAAGTAACAGAGGCTGCACCAAAGGTCTTCCTCAAATACTTCTTTGTCAACACAGCAACCGGTGAGAAATCCGGAGAGATGTTGGCGATGGCACGCCTCGGCTAATCCTCACGTCTGCTAAGTCAGTCATATTTGAGATTTCCTCTCAAGCACGGTTATGTGCCTTGGGAGGATTTTTTGTTTTAGGGAATATAATCATCGAAAAATATTCGTACCTTCGCAACGTAGCAAGCAAATGAAGCAGCTATATTTTAATCGCATTGGCCCAGACACGAAATAGTGATCTGGGCTACTTTTATAAAGGTAGCAAGAAAGTAGCAAGGTTTTTATACGTAAAATGCCTCTCAGCTATCTGAGAGGCATTTTTGAGAGGTGCCTAGCGGAATCGAACCGCTCTAGCAGGTTTTGCAGACCTGTGCCTAACCGCTCGGCCAAAGCACCATTTCCGTATTGGGATTGCAAATATAGGAACTTTTTGTGGAAATGCAAAAATAATTTAACATTTAGAGCAAAGATTTGCGTCAGACCCCTGCCTAAGCGCCTTCAAGAAGAATTCCTTGCACATGGCCTTGCTGATTTCATATGAAGAGAATGAAGTAAGACCACTTGTGCGATTCACACCTGTAAGATCACAGACGTAGAGTTTATCAATGAGCGAAAGATACATTACAGAGTATTTCACATCAAGATGGCGCTGAAGTTCAGAAGTATATTCGAGAGTCATAGCAACTTCCTCTTCAGTAAGATCATCCTTACAAAAGATATATAGGCCATACTCCTGGAAGTCTCCATAAAAGCCTGAAGCGACCTTTGAAACCTTACTCTCAATGATACGGCGAAGTGGAAGTGCTAAAGACCAGTATTCGTACTCAAGGCGTCCTACATACTTACCTTCCTGAAGACCGTAGCCATAACCACTCTGCACGATCTGATTCATCTCATCACGTTCTGATTCAGCAACTTGAAGGCCAGCCATCTCCTTAATCATCGTAAGAGCAACATCCTTACTTGGCTCCATTGCTCGGGTAACCTCAATACCAAGACTTCCGTCCGGCATCTGCAGGTCAGGCCTGTCTTCATTGACCAGTGCTGCATACTTCTCCCCCAGCACAGTCTCAAGAGTTATCTGTGCATAACGTTCAAAGAAGCATGTGTCAAACTTTCTCAAAACAAATTACTCTACGTAAAGCAAAAGTCCCTTGAGGTACTCTCCCTCCGGGTGATATATGTTGACCGAATGGTCACATGGCTGATTTAGGCGATCGAGGATACGTACGCGACGTCCACACTGTGCTGCTGCAGAGAACACTGCCAACGCAAATGACTCCTTATCCACAACCTGTGAGCAGCTGTATGTGAATACGAATCCACCAGGAGCAACCTTCGCAATTGCAGCTGCGTTTAGACGTTGGTAAGCACGAAGAGCATTCTTCAATGAGCCACGATGCTTAGCAAATGCAGGTGGATCGACAATCATAAGATCATATTTACCCTCTGGTGCGCTCTTAAGATAGTCAATGGCATCGCAACAGAGGCTAGTGTGCTTAGACTCGTCAAATCCATTCAAAGCAACGTTCTTATCAACCATCATCATGGCCTTCTTTGAGCTATCCACAGAATCCACATGGAGGGCTCCAGCAGCTAAAGCATAGATTGAGAATCCACCGGTGTAGCAGAAAAGGTTCAAAACATTACGTCCCTTAGAAAGACTTCCTACGAGAGCTCTGTTATCACGCTGATCAAGGAAGAATCCTGTCTTCTGACCCTCTGTCCAGTTCACGAGGAACTTGTGCCCGTTCTCAAGAACCACCTGCTCATCGTCCGAGAATCCCTCGCGACGATACATATATCCATCAATCAGTTCAAGACCAGCCTTGAATGGAGCTGTACCTGAACTCTTGTCATATACTGCCTTTAGTTCCGGACCATAGACCTTCTGCAAAGCGTCAGAAATCTGCTTTCTAGCACGGAACATTCCCACAGAATGCGCCTGCATTACGCATACGCCATCATAAAAGTCAATGATAAGACCAGGGAGGTTATCACCCTCGCCATGCACCAGGCGGTAGCAGTTAGTCGAAGAATCAGCAGCACTTACATGGAGGCCACATGCAACACGCATAGCAAGAGCGCGAGCAAGTGTATCCTCCCAGAACTCTGGATGCAAAGCTGAATCATCAAAACTAAGAACACGCACAGCAATTGAACCGATCTGATAATGGCCATACGCCAACAGACTTCCGTCCAATGCGTGTACTGCAACTAAATCTCCCTCCGCAGGGCTTCCCTGAATCTCAGCGATTGCACCCGAGAACACCCACGGGTGGAATCTCAACAGGGACTCTTCCCTACCTCTTTTCAATATTACTTTTATCATAATTTTCTTGTTTTACAATTTTAATAGATCCTTCGCTTCGCTCAGGATGACATGCCTACTGCTCCTCTTCTACCAAAGGATTCTTCTCTGAAGCCAATAGTTTAAGATACATCTCGCGGCAGACCCATGCATCAGTAGCAGCATACATCTGCTGTGACTCTGACAGGTTCTCCGCCTCCCAATTTGACAACTGCTGAGTCTTTGAAACTCGTGCGCCCATGATAATAGCCGCCATTTTCTTCACACTCTTGTCGCGAATACCCCACTCCCAGACAATCTTCTGCAAATCCACAAAACCTGCAGGCTCAAACTCACGTTTCTTCTGAAGTCCACGGATATCATCCAAGATTGCTGCACCGATTTTCAATATCCTTGCATCAGCAAGCAGATTGCACAATCTTCTATGCATTCCAATGGTATTTACTCTAAAGAGAAAGGCTTTGTCACGACCTGACAACTGCAGCAAGGCTACTCCATAGCGTGGCTGCTGAGGAGAAAATGTCGGACGCGTCTCAGTATCAAAGCCTATCACCTTCTGCGAACGCAGATAAGCGATAGCCCTGTTGAACTCAGCTCCAACAGAATCTATAACATATATTTTACCCGGAAAGTTTACGTAATCCAGTTTCTGGATCTCCTCCGGCGTAATACTCTTCTTAAACATAATTAAAAGAACAGCAATTCTCTATATTTTGGCAATGGCCACATTTCATCATCAACGATCATCTCGAGTTGATCTGCGCTATATCTCACCTTATCCATCATATCCTTCACATCATGAGAATATACCTTCGCTCTTTCTGCGATATTCTCAATCTTGTTTGCTCTCTTACGAGCCTCTACAAGCTCCTCGACATCAACTGAAACGTTGTTGATATATGTAGAAATCTTCTTGAGGGTCTCAATTTCTGCAGAGCAGAAATCCATATATCCCTCACCGAAAATATCCTTGATTCCCTTTACGTTCTCGATAAGCACGTTCTGGTAACGCACTGCTGCCGGAATCACATGATTCAAACAGATGTCACCGATGATACGCGCCTCGATCTGAAGCTTCTTCACATAGGTCTCATTCAAGATCTCGAATCTAGCCTCAATCTCATTCTTTGCAAGCACACCAAGCTTGCTGAACAATTCTACAGTCTGCTCCTCGTGGTAAACCTCATACGCCTCAGGAACATTCTTCACCGCACGCAATCCCCTCGCCTGCGACTCCTCTTCCCACTCCTTGCTATATCCGTTACCCTCGAACATAATATCCTTGGACTCCGCCACGAACTTCCTCACAATAGTCATGACAGCATCCGATCTCTCAACACCAGTAGCCTCCAACTCAGCCACCTGATCATAGAAATCGTTAAGGCTCTCAGCCACAACGCTGTTAATGATGTATGTAGCAGAAGCAACGTTCTGTGACGAACCTACTGCACGGAACTCGAATCTATTTCCTGTAAATGCAAACGGAGAAGTACGGTTGCGGTCAGTGTTGTCCGGGAAGATCTCTGGAAGCGAATTCACGATGGTGATTGACTCCTGGGTATGTGAATCCACCTTGACATCCTTCATGTTCAGGATTGACTGGAACACTCTGTAAAGCGTAGATCCGGAGAATACTGACATCACTGAAGGTGGAGCCTCATTACCACCGAGACGATATGAATTACTCAAAGAAGCTACTGACGCCATCATCAGATAATGATGCTTGTGCATAGCCTTGAGAATAGCTGCATAGAATGAAAGGAACTGAAGGTTCTTTGTAGGAGTCTTTCCTGGAGAAAGCAACTGTACTCCAGTATCTGTCACAAGCGACCAGTTACAGTGCTTACCTGATCCGTTAACTCCGTCGAATGGCTTCTCATGGAAGATTACCTTGAGATGGTGTTTCTCAGCCACCTTCTGCATCACGATCATCAACATCATATTCTGATCGATAGCTCTTGTGGCATCACAATACACCGGAGCACACTCAAACTGATTAGGTGCAACCTCATTATGGCGTGTCTGAAGGAGGATTCCGAGTTTATATGCCTCAGTCTCAAAGTCCTTCATGAACGAACTTACTCTTGATGGGATAGCTCCGAAATAATGATCCTCGAGCTGCTGGTCCTTAGCTGATGTATGTCCGATCACTGTTCTTCCTGAAAGCATCAAATCCGGACGTGCATTGTATAGCGACTCATCAACAAGGAAGTACTCCTGCTCGATACCAAGGTTTACATTAACTGCACTTACAGACTCATCGAAGAGATTGACAACCTTTGTAGCCGCCTCGCTAAGAGCCTGCATTGACTTCAGGTTTGGAGCCTTTGTGTCAAGCGACTCACCTGTGTAAGCAACAAATACAGAAGGAATACAAAGGGTTCCATCCATGATGAACACTGGAGAAGATGGATCCCAAGCAGAATATCCACGTGCCTCGAATGTATTACGAAGACCACCATTAGGGAAACTCGAAGCATCTGGCTCCTGCTGAACCAATGCACTTCCCTTGAATTTCTCGAATGCCTTTCCCTCTTTCACTGACACAAACGCCTCGTGCTTCTCTGCTGTCGAGTCTGTCAGCGGGTGGAAAAGATGGGTGTAATGCGTAGCTCCCATTTCCATAGCCCATGTCTTCATTCCCTCAGCAATCTCATCAGAAACGCTACGGTCCAGCTTGGCACCGAACTTCACCGAAGCCAACACAGCCTCATACGCCTGTGGAGACATATAAGCTTGCATTTTATCCAAATCCAACACATTTTTGCCGAAATACTCCGACACTGGTCCCTCCTCTAGATAGTAGCGTCCAGTCTGATGTGATGCAGCCTCATCTAAAGCTCTTTGTCTGAATGTTGCCATGCGATTTTCACCAACTTTAAAATTCTCGCGAAGTTAAAAATTATTTATAACTTTATGCTCACAAAAATGCCATAGAATAAAATAAAAATTAGAAATTTAGATATGAAGCGTTTTTTCGTTGTTTTTCTTACACTTCTTCTTGCAATATCGGCAAATCTCAAAGCTCAGGTAGCCGACTCCCCTCTCTCTCTTGAACACAGAATTTTCGGTACATGGAAGATGGATCTTTCAGCCCTGCCGGAGGAAATACCTGCTAGTATAAATCCATCGTATTCACTAACATTTCATTGTGAAGATTTAGGCGTACCTGGAACTCCATCTAAGCCCAACAAATGTTATTTTCAAGGAGAAGTATACATCGAACAGTATTCTTCACAAGTAAATATTACATGTGATTGGTACATAGAAAATGACCTGCTTTGTTGGAAAGCAGTGGATGCCTCACTCTATTGCAATGTATTAGAGGACCCGAATCTCAATGAATTCGTACGTATGCATCTTATTGAAAAGACAAAAAGAGCAACAGAGGAAATAAAGGAGGAGATGCTACTACTCAAGTTCAAAGTCCAATTTAAAGACGATAACAATCTTGTCTTAAAACCTAAATATTACGGAGTTAGGGAAAACGGCGAGATCAAGTTAGTGGACGAAGAAGCTGAACAGGCTGAGTACGTTAAACAATACATTGAAATGTATGGCAAGGAGCCTGATACGCAACAGCAGGAATTAAAATACACTCGTCAAATGGTGCTAAGCAGCACTCAACAGGGTCTCGATGTAATCCTGTCATGCAAGAATGAAAATTACACGATGAACTTCGACGAAGAGGCCTTTGTAGAAATTCATCGTTGGGATGCGAAGAATGGTGTTGTCATGACTGGCGGTGTGGACAAGCCGGAAGAACCAGGAACATATCTGTACTATATCGACAACGAAGGAGCACGCTCAAATCTTCATAAAGTAATCGTTCTGAACCCTATCAGCCTGACTCTTAAATGTTTCGAATCTGAAAGTCCTGAAGACAAAAAGATTGTCACAAAAATACTCCCTGGTGGAGGATTCAGATATTGTTACACAGACCGTTACAAACTCCTCGAAGACGGCGGCTGCAGGATTCTGCTCTACGACAAAGTTCAATTCTATGTTACCAGCGACGGCGTTGATGTAACAGACGACGTTGAACTTTATGACAACAATATCAGAATCACTCCAGAGCACAGATTCACGACTCCAGGAATTCACGCCATCATTGCCAAATATGGTAACGGATTCTCAGAAATAGTCAAGGTAGAAGTCATGGAGCCCGTCACTTTTGCAGTCAGCCCAAAGAAAATCCACCTTGGCGAAAGGCCTAAATTTTCAGTTAAGCAGAACGGGAAGACTGTAAGCAAATGGGGAATTTGCTATGCTGATATCGACGAATTCGTTCACAATCCATTAGGACCAGTACCATCAATTGGAACATATACCTACTACGCTGTTGTTGATGAAAAGGTAGCCTCAAACAAAGATCAGATTGTGGTTGTAGAGCCCGAGAAATTGATTCTATCGACAAATCTTCATTACAGCAACAAGCTAGGCAGATATTTAACTCAGACTAACACAAGTTTTAAGTTCAAGGCCACTCAGAGTGGAAAGGATATAACCTCAGACTCTGAATTCTATGGCACAGGAGGAAAAACACATAACGCAAATTATAAATACAAGAAAGCCGGCCTATACACCCACTATGCAACTAAAGGAATATCTGTATCCAACAATGTCAACATTGAAGCTCGTGGTGAACTTAAGCTGACATGCAACAAAGAACGATTCGAGGAATACGGAACAGTTACATTAACCGCGACCCAAGACCTTAAAGACGTAACCTCATCATCTGAGTTCTATCACATGAGTGGTGCTACAGGTTGGGCATGGGTACTATTGGATAGTAACGCAGATTACAAGCCTCACGAAGGTGAAAACTGCTACAAAGCAGTTCGCGACGAAATCTTCGAATCAGAGTGGGTCAGAGTGATTATTCATAAGAATAAGAACATCATTCCTGGCGCCCTTATGCTCACAGCAGACAAGAAGTATATAACTGTTGGAGAATCTGTCAACTTTGCAGTTTCAGAAGGAGGAAAGCCGATAAATGCTAAGATCTATCATCGCAACAAGGTTGTTGACAATCCATTTGTAGCGACGTTGCCGGGCGTATATGATTTTGTAGCATCAAAGTCCAGCAGATACTCAAATTACGTAAGCGTTGTGGTTGGTCCGAAAGACCAGCCTCAGCCACCTGCTCCTACCCCACAACCTGCGGACTCTATCCCTGAGCCAATCAAGCGTCGACCAACAGCCACCAACTATGAATGGCAGGGAACATACGAGGTGACAACATCGCATCAACTCGTTTACAATCAAGACAATTCAGTTGATTATATCAAGAAGAACGATACATTGAATGTAGTCATTGCTTTCGATCAGAACATCAACAAATATCGCGTCTATGGACTCTGCAAGAATAGCCCATTCTCTGATATCATAGCCCACATCTCAGAAAATGGCGAAATGTATCTTGTGGGATCAAGTTTCAAATCTTCAGCAATATGGGCTTTCGTAATGGAAGGCAGCGCTGACACATCAAATAGCGGATACCGCTACTACACAAAACCTTCATTCGCCCTCCCATATGTATTCACTATGGATGCTGAAGGCAATATCAAACACACTCCTACCGAGGTTACAGAAGGCGACAAGAAGCTCAAGTTTGTGGCAGTATCGATATTTGATGTAAATCACGATAATTCACAGCTCAGACACAGAGGCTCTTCTGAGCAACCTACCTACCCGGCAGGTCAGTTGACCTTCAAGAGAATTTCAAATACTTTCAGCATACCTAAACAAGAACAAGGATCGTTAGGAAAATCATCTCATGCGACGTGTGAATTACAGAGTAATTCGAATTTTCTTTCTATCTTTGCACCCCGAAATTAACTTATATTAAAATGGCTAACATCTCATCTAAAGCGATTCAGATGCCTGCATCTGCCATCAGAAAACTTGTTCCACTCGCAGACGCAGCAAAGAAGCAGGGCACAAAAGTTTATCACCTTAACATCGGACAGCCCGACATCAAATCTCCAAAGTGCGCACTTGACGCAATCAAGAACTTCTCACTTGAGAACGTATCATACTCACACTCAGCTGGTCTAATGGAGCTACGCAAAGGACTTGTTGAGAAGTATTACAAGAAGATCGGTATCGATATCACAGTGGATGAACTTATCACCACAGTGGCTGGTAGTGAGAGTGTTAATCTTGCTCTTGAAATTGCTTGTAACCCAGGAGATGAGGTTATCGTACTTGAGCCTTTCTACACAAACTACAACACATTCGCATTCATGAATGGCCTTACTTTGAAGGCTATTTCAACAGATATCAAGAACGGTTTCCAGGTTCCGCCAATCGAGGAGTTCGAGAAGGCAATCACTGATAAGACTAAAGCTATCCTTGTCTGCAACCCTGGTAACCCGACAGGTACTCTTTACTCTAAGGAGAGCATGCTTGCACTCGGAGAGATTGCCCGCAAGCACGACCTCTTCCTCCTCTCTGACGAGGTGTATCGCGAGTTCTGCTACACAGACGAGCCACACTTCTCAGCTATGAACATCCCTGGACTTGAGCAGAACGTTATCCTTATCGACTCAGTTTCAAAGAGATACAACCTCTGCGGAGCACGTGTAGGATGCATCATCTCACACAACAAAGACGTAATGACTGCTGCAATGAAGTTTGCTCAGGCTCGTCTTTGCCCACCAGTTCTCGGTCAGTATGCTTCAATCGGAGCCCTCGACACACCAGACGAGTACTTCGCAGCAGTTAAGGAAGAGTACATCAAGAGAAGAGATTACATGATCAACGGTCTTAATAAGATCGAGGGTGTGTTTACTCCACTTCCAATGGGAGCATTCTACACAATCGCTGAGCTTCCTGTTGATGACACTGAGAACTTCGCAAGATGGATGCTTGAGAACTTCCGCATCGACAACGAGACAACAATGGTTACTCCAGCTGCTTCATTCTACAAGACTCCAGGAATGGGTAAGAACCACGCACGTATCGCATACGTACTTGAGGTTGAAGAAATGGAGAAGGCCCTCAAGATTCTTGAGGAAGGTCTTAAGGCTTATCCAGGCAGAACAATCTAAAGACTTACATTTAGAATTTCACATATTTTTGGTACGAGGAGCGCATTTATGTGCTCCTCTTCCATAAAATGGGTACCCTCATAGACCTGATAGGTCTTTCCATAGTATTTTTCCCACGAACGGATAGTCACAATGCCATAGCGGCGATAATGATCTCGGGTACCGAAAAATGCAAAGAAAAAATCCTTACTACCGTTGAGAGTAGTATTTTTCAAAGCCTCTCTCCTATGCTGGCGATACTTCCTTAATGTCTTGAATGTGAAGTGAAGTGGCTGTCTGTCACCTTCCCTTGGTTTATAGATTCTATCCAGAAGCCATGTAACTCCAGGAATGAGCGCCATCCACGCGAGCTGGCCAAATACAAAAGGGGCATTAAGAGACGGAGATACAAACAGATGCGGAACTCCCGTAATACGAATAGCCTGCATAGAACCGAGTGACTCGCCTATCACCAGATCCGGCTTCAACTCCTCTACCCACTTCCCAATCTGCTTCGCCGCCACCTCCGGATCAAAATCATAGGTACGAGCTACCACATTCACCCTTGCCGTAAGCGCTTCAGAAGATCCTTCGCTTCGCTCAGGATGACAAAGAGACTCAGAAGTACAATTGGTTTCAGAATGCGAGTGCCTTACAGGATGTACAAATACCTCCTTTAGAATCGAAGGAATTCGCGAATCACTACCGCCTCCCATACCGTGTATATATAAGACAACCTTCTTCATAGGAACAAAGTTAGAAATATTTACTATCTTTGTAGGATACGCGTTGAAAAAATATAAAACCAAACGAATATGAAACTTAAATTTATTCTTTCAGCAGCCCTTGCAATGACTGCAATCTCAGCATTCGCACAGGCAGACTACCAGTTCACCACAATTAAGGAGAACCCGGTAACTTCAGTCAAGAACCAGTACCGTTCAGGTACATGCTGGTGCTTCTCAGCACTCTCATTCATTGAGTCTGAAGTACTTAGAACTAAAGGACAGACAATCGACCTTTCAGAGATGTTCGTAGTTGGTAAGTCATACCACGACAGAGCAATCAAATATGTAAGACTTGACGGAAACCTCAGATTCTCTGCAGGTAGCTCATTCGGAGACGTATTCCACGTAATGAACGACTACGGTATCGTTCCACAGGAGGCTATGCCAGGATTCAACTACGGAACAGAGCTTCCAGTTCACGGCGAGCTTGACGCTGCCCTCCTCGGCTATGTTGACGCAATCGTAAAGAATCCTAACAGACAGCTTTCTACAGCATGGGTTAAGGGATTCGATGGTATCGTTGCTGCATACTTCGGTGAGTATCCAGAGACTTTCACAGTTGACGGTGTTGAGTACACTCCAAAGTCATACTGCGAGCACATCGGTTTCAACATGAACGACTATGTAAACCTTACTTCATTCACACATCACCCATTCTACGAGCCATTCGTAATCGAGGTTTGTGACAACTGGAGATGGGATTCAGCATACAACCTCCCTATCGACGAGCTCATGCAGGTTATGTACAACGCTATCGAGAACGGTTACACTGTAGCTTGGGGCTCTGACGTAAGCGAGAAAGGCTTCACACGTGACGGTCTTGCAGTTGTACCAGTTGAGAAGGCTAAGGTAACTGCAGGTTCAGACCAGGAGAAATGGGTAGGAAAAGCTGATGAGCAGAAGGAAGAGGTCAAGGCTGACCTTCCAGAGGAGATGACTATCACTCAGGAGATGCGCCAGGATGGTTACGACAGAAAGACAACTACTGACGACCACGGAATGCACATCTACGGTCTTGCTAAGGATCAGAACGGAAACGACTACTTCATCGTTAAGAACTCTTGGGGTGAGGCTGGTAAGTACAAAGGAATCTGGTATGCTTCTGACGCATTCGTAAGATACAAGACTTTGAACATCGTAGTTCACAAGGACGCTCTTCCAAAGGACATCAAGAAGAAGCTTGGCATTAAATAAAGCTGCTTATCATGAATCGTATCATTAAACAGATACCTAACACTATCACATCCATGAACCTCCTCTGCGGGGCTCTGGGTGTGATTGCTGCATTTAAGGGATGGATGGACACTGCATTCTACCTGATGTTGGCAGGAGCAGTATGTGACTTCTGTGACGGTCTTGCAGCTAGAGCCCTCAAGGCTTACTCCCCTATGGGTAAGGAACTTGACTCTCTTGCGGACCTCATCACATTCGGCTTCCTTCCATCAATCATGCTCTACAGATGCATGGACTTCTACCATCCTAGAGAATGGTTCTGCTACATCCCGCTTATCATCGTTGTTTTCTCAGCGCTCAGACTCGCCAAGTTCAATGTAGATGAAAGACAGAGTGAGAACTTCATCGGCCTTGCAACTCCGGCTTGCGCCCTCATCTGCGGTTCATTTGCATACATCTCGCAGTTTGACATAAACAACATCGTAGGAGTATTCACAGAGAGCAAATGGCTCATCCCAGCATGCTCAGGCGTACTTTCACTTCTTCTCGTAAGCGAGATTCCAATGTTCTCAATGAAGTTTAAGAAAGATGCACCAAGCAGCCTGAAATGGACAAGATACACGTTCATCGCAGTTGCCATCGTGTCACTTGCTGTAACCCTGATCATCGGACAGCACTTCTCACACGCTATCCTCTTCATCTTCATCACCTACATCCTGATGAACATCGTCGACGCCTGCTTCAAGCGCTAACAACCGTAAAATACAACCACCTGACACACAAGGTGTTACAGAAAGTGCGTGCTCCCCTTTGGCGGCACGCACTTTTCACATCTCCCTGATACACAACGGGTTACATTTTACGTTTTAACACAACATAGACACAGAAAAAGCGGTGCTACTTTGATAAGTAACACCGCTTATTTTGTTATCAGAGCATCTACTAGAAGTTAGTAGGGTGAATCATGAAGTAGCTCTTAGCGTGCTTGCATACTGGGCAGATCTCTGGAGCCTTCTTGCCGATAACCACGTGACCGCAGTTAGAGCACTCCCACATCATATCCTCATCGCGTGAGAAAACGAGACCACCTTCTACGTTAGCAAGAAGCTTACGATAACGCTCCTCGTGCATCTTCTCGATAGCAGCAACTTTCTCAAAAAGAACTGCGATCTCATCGAATCCTTCCTCGCGAGCCTCTACAGCGAAACCTGCATACATATCAGTCCACTCGTAGTTCTCACCCTCGGCAGCATCAAGAAGGTTAGTAGCTGTGTCAGGCATTTCACCACCGTGAAGAAGCTTGAACCAGATCTTAGCATGCTCCTTCTCGTTGTTCGCAGTCTCCTCGAAGAGCTTACCAATCTGTACATATCCGTCCTTCTTAGCCTTTGAAGCATAGTAAGTGTACTTGTTACGAGCCATAGACTCACCAGCAAACGCAGTCTGGAGGTTAGCCTCGGTCTTTGTGCCTTTCAAATCTTTCATAATTTTCAATATTAAGTGTTATTCCTTTATACAATTCTAGAGCCACAGACTCCGAAGACAAAGATAAGAAAATTTATATTTTCTCCTACTTCTTGCGAACAATTTTATATCCGATTGCCGCAATAAAAATAGACATCAGCGGTGAAAGGAGATTAAAGAAGCAATAAGGTAAATACTCGAGCGTAGACACCTTTAAGACGGTTGCCTGGGTCATACCACAAGAGTTCCACGGAACAAGCACAGAAACAACAGTAGCAGAGTCCTCCACAGAACGGCTCAATAACTTCGACTCATATCCCCTCTCCTGATAAAGTTTCTTATACAAACTGCTTGTAAGAAGAATAGAAAGATACTGGTCGCCTGTGATCATATTGGCGAAGATACCTGTACCAACAGTAGAAGCCACCATCGTAACACGTCTGCGGACAAATTTAACCAATGCATCTGTCAAAGACTGTAGCATTCCGCTTCCCATAAGTGTTCCACCAAAACAACTCGCCGCGATGATCAAGAACACCGTACTCAACATTCCAGTCATTCCCCTGGTCGACACCAAGGAATTCAGCGCTTCGTTGCCTGTATCCAAAGCAGTAGAGCCATAGTACATTATACTTAATCCCTTGAATCCGTCCACAAAAGAAAGTCCGTTAGAGCCCACCTCAGGATTTGCGATAAGACCTATCACATGCGGCTGGAAAATCAATGCGGCTACTCCGGCAATAACTGCAGCAATAAAAAGTGTAGCAATAGCAGACACCTTACGTGCAATCAAAATACCAGTCAACACTGGCACTAAAAGCAGCCACGGAGAGATATTAAATGTACTCTTTAAGTTATGTGAAAAATCCGCTATCTGAGTCGATGCAGGCTGTTCGTGCAAAAGACTGACGACTAAGAATATAATAAGCGTAATGGCAAACGACGGAATAGTTGTCACCATCATGAACTTGATATGCGTAAATAGAGGTGTTCCGGCAGAAGAAGAAGCCAGCACAGTAGTATCAGAAAGCGGAGAAATCTTATCGCCAAAATAAGCTCCAGAAATGATAGCACCAGCAATCCATCCCGGCTCATAGCCCTGTGCTGTTCCAATTCCCACAAGAGCAACTCCTATAGTAGCAATCGTAGTCCACGAACTACCAGTCATCACAGCAATCAAGGCACAGATCACGCAAGAAGCAAACAGGAATATCTCAGGAAAGATAATCTTCATACCATAGTATATCATGGCAGGCACAACTCCACTGATCATCCAAGATCCAGACACAGCACCGATCAGAAGCAGAATCACGATGGAAGTACCAACAGAAGTAATATTGTCCAAGATAGAATCTTCAAATATCTTCCACGGGATACGATACAACACCATTGCCAATGCCACAGTAAAACCAGCAGCAAAAAGAAGTGCCACCTGGCTCGCACCAGAAAGCGCATCTGTACCGAATACATATATAACTAGTCCCAAAACCAATGTCAGCACGACAAATGGAATCAGCGACACCCACCACGACGGTTTCTTAGTCAGTTCTTCGTTCATTTCTAATCAGCCTCTTAAAATTGAGACGCAAAGTTAATAAAAAAGTCGCTCCCGAAACCGAGAGCGACTATATGAGAATCTGATATTAATCAAATTACTTCGCGATAACGCGTGCCATCTCAAGAACCTTGTTTGAGTAACCCCACTCGTTGTCATACCATGAAACAACCTTAGCGAAGTTAGCGTCAAGGCTAATACCTGCAGTAGCGTCAAAGATTGAAGTGTTAGCGCAACCACGGAAGTCAGTTGAAACAACTGCATCCTCAGTGTAAGCAAGAACACCCTTAAGCTCGTTCTGTGAAGCCTCCTTCATTGCAGCGCAAATCTCAGCCATTGTAGCTGGCTTCTCAAGAACTACAGTAAGGTCAACAACTGAAACGTCTGAAGTAGGAACGCGGAATGCCATACCAGTAAGCTTACCGTTAAGAACAGGAAGAACCTTACCTACAGCCTTAGCAGCACCTGTTGAAGAAGGGATGATGTTCTCGAGGATACCACGACCACCTCTCCAATCCTTGCGTGAAGGACCGTCAACAGTCTTCTGAGTTGCAGTAGCAGCGTGTACAGTAGTCATAAGACCCTTCACGATACCGAACTTGTCGTTAAGAACCTTAGCGATAGGAGCAAGACAGTTAGTAGTACATGAAGCGTTAGAGATGATGTCCTGACCAGCGTAAGTCTCGTGGTTAACACCGTATACGAACATTGGAGTAGCGTCCTTT
>JAFYVM010000043.1 GCA_017549145.1 Bacteroidales bacterium | reverse complement strand
TGCATCCGCAACCTGCACAGTGTAAGTCACGGTGTTTCCTGAAGCAACTGGCTCGAGCACTTCCTTCTGACATGAAGCAGCGAAGAATGCAAATGCCATTGCGGCAGCACTGTAAAGAATTTTTTTCATAAAATTTGAATTAGTTAATATTAATTATTGTTGTTTTGTCTTTGAACCCCACGGCACGGTCAGGTGCCGTGAGGTTAGATTATCATGCCGCTTATTTCAGTACAACATTAGCCTCACCATGCTTAGCGATAGCTGCTGCAGCATTTGTATAATACAATCCGTTTGCTGCGGCACTGCTGTATGGCAAATATGAACCGGCTTTGCTTGCATTTGTTGCCTTAGCTGCGAACATATCACCGAAGTCAGTGATTACTGGACCACCGACAACGAAATATCCTTCATCATCCACATAAACACCGCGGTCAAATACACCCTTTGCAGAACCGATGGTAAACTTATCAGAATTCAGAGCAGATCCATAGTTATTATTCAATTGCTTAAATCTACCGCCAGAGATTAATGCGTATGCAGAAGAATCCACAGACATCATCAATGAACCATTGAATGTTCCACCATAAAACTGAATCAATGCGCGGTTAGCTGTAATTGTACCATTAAAAACTCCACCATGGAATTGGAATTGAGGGCAATTGGTGCCATTACTTCCACTGTGGCTAATTACATTGGTTCCAGTGAATACACCGTTGTAGAATCTGATAATAGGACGATCCTTTACACCTGATTTACCGGTAGTCTTCACAACTGCTTTACCTGTCGCAATAATACCACCTGGATTAGTTGCATCAGCCTTGATATCCAATGCATAACTTGCCGAAGTGCGACCCTCAGCAGTAATCTGAATGGCATCCTTTTTACTTGCGGCTGTCATTGTATATGTACCGAGATCAAGAACATGGTACTCAGTAGATTTGAGTTCAATAACATTGCTAAGTGTTACGTTCGCAATAAGAGTAAGAGTTGTACCGTTTGTCCAATTAGCGATAGCCTCGTCAATGCTAGTATACTCGGTGTTGCCAATCTTTGCTACTGGTATCGCAGGGAAAAGTTTGAAGCTATCAGCACCTGTCAAAGTGTAAGAACCTGTTGGCTTAACATAAGGCTGATCATCGCTATCATTGGTAATGACGATCTGATATTCGGCCTCAGTAGTAAGTGTGTTTGTACCCTCAAGAGCTATAGTATTGTTCTTGCCTGTCATCTTGCGAACGATGAGAGGCTGAACTGCTGTTACGTTGTTATCCTTAACTACAATACCGTAGTTGTCAGTGTTACCGTCGAAACGGATACCGTACTCAAGAGCTGTGATTGTAGTGCCCTCAACAGTGGCTGCCTTAACCTGCTTGAAAGCGACACCGTTCTTACCATTTACTGTACATCCGTTAACAACGACAGTCTCGTCGCAGCTCTGAGCCTGGAGAAGCGAGTGAACACCTGTTGCAGTACAGTTCAATACCTTCGCATTCTTAGATGCCTTGATCTGGACACCTACTGAAGTCTTTTCACCCTCTCCAGTTGCGGTAAATGTACACTCCTCAACAGTAATGTTGGTTGAATATCTCTCAGATCCATTCTCAAGGGCTTCAATGAAATTAGTGCTGGCAACAGAAGTCTCGAAATTTACATTCTTGATAGTCAAAGCAGCATCAGCATAGTAATTAGAGTTGCTGTGTACCTTGATGAAACCATTATACTTCTTGTTGTCACCGTTAATATTAATCTTTACGCCAGGCTTCTGAATAACAGTTACACTTACATTTCCTGTGATATCAGAAACGAACTTAATATTTGTCTCGCCAACTGCTGCATTGATTGCATTCTGAAGACTAACCTGATCATTTACAAGAACTACTTCAGCAACTTCTGAACTAGTATTTCCTTCAATTACATCAGCTGCATTAGAACGTGTACCGCCACGGATAGCGCCAGTTGCGCCGTGTGGAGTATTACCGCTATAAGGGACAAACTGAGAAGTTACGACGAAGTCGATATTTTCTGTATGATTACCTGTTAGATTGCATGAATATCCGTTCTGAGAACATCCAAGTATACCTCCAAGGTCACGATATCCAGTGAATGTAGAATTCTTTACCGTACAATCCTTGATATAAGCCTGCTGCCCGATAAGACCTGCAATACCGCCGACCTTGTCACCGTTATCGTACACTGTACCATCAAGTGCAGGAACTGCTGTAATAACAGCGTTCTCTACTGTCACATTCTCAATTGTTGGCTGCTCAAGATTTCCATATACCTGACCGACAACAACACCAAGCTGACGCTCACCGCTGATAGTTACATTGTTAAAGTTGATGTTTCTAACCTTACCTCCGTTGCACATAAGACCGAAGAAACCAGAACAATTGCCGTTCTCGATCTTAAGGTTGCTGATTGTAGGATATTTAGTTGCAGCCTTTGTAACCGCTGCACCCTCAAACATACCTCTGAAAGTAACAGAAGTTGAATGTCCAATAGGAGTCCAAGGAATGTTCTTAAGGTCAATGTCATTAACAACCTTTACAGTCTGTCCTACAAATGAGTTTGCACCTGTGTTCACCTGCTGAGCAACATAAAGAAGTTCATCACGGCATGTGATGGTCCAAGTCTTTGTAGCCTCATCATAAGCAGGAGTCTTAACGAACTCAGGACCATAGTAATCACCCTCGCCCCAAGTCTTCTCAAGAGTGATAGTATAATCAGTTTTAGAAGTGATGAGGTTACCGATGATGTTTGTGCGGTAGTTAGGCTTAACTGGAACGTTGAGGATCTCGTTGTCGATGTTACCCTCTGATGTGTTGATCACGTATGATACAGTTACATCTGAAGTACCCATCTCTGGTGCGAAACCTACATAGTTCATTGCAACATAAGTGTAGTCCTTGCCGTTGACAGTAAGAACATCAGCAGGAACAGCTGTTTCAGTGTAAGTATACTCAGTTGCAGTAGCGCCGAAAGCGCTGAGAGTTGCAATGTTGTATGAGGTTGCAAGACCTGTAACCTTTACTGAAGAACCCTCAAGAGCAACTGTTGTCTGACCCTCGATGTTAAGGCTAGCAGGAGTTGTAGCGATGTTGAGCTGTGAAACTGGACGAACGAGAGTTACCTTACCATTAGCGTCTGAAACGCAGTCTCTTACGAAGTCACGACCTACGAATGCCTGTGCGTTTGCATTGTTGGCAGCATCAGGAGAAGTGATTGTTACGTTTGTAAGATCCTCAACATTGTAAATTGGAGTCTCACCCTCTGCTACTGCAGTCTGAGCCCAGAAAAGAACTGTAAAGTTCTGATCGTTTACGAACTCAAGCTCGATTGTAGCTGTACCGTTTGTGATAGTTGCTGTCTTGTGATAGAGAAGGTTGTCAGCAGATGTGAATTCTGTTGTCTCCTCAGCAGCTGTACGATAAACCTCGTACACGAGCTCATTAACAGCAGCTACATCGTCACCAAGAGCCTTGGTAGCGACTGCATCCGCAACCTGAACTGTGTAAGTTACGGTGTTTGCGCTTACAACTGGCTCGAGCACTTCCTTCTGACATGAAGCAGCAAGGAATGCAAGCGCCATTGCGGCAGCACTGTAAAGAATTTTTTTCATAATGTTTAGTGTAATTAGTTATTATTTGGAACCCCACGGCACGGTCAGGTGCCGTGAGATTGAAATTATTTAGCTACTACTTCACCGTCTGTATTCATTTCATAGCCATCAGCAATATACTTCTTAGCCCAATTCTGAGCTCCTGCATCAGTGAATTTACCACCCTTGACAACCTTTGTTCCTGAATAGTCTGTAAAGGCGCTACCGTTATTGGTATTGAATTCACCACCTTCAATGGTAAGCTTTGTATCGGCAGAATTGATACGGAATCCACCATTGAAAAGGCCACCCTTAACCAATACCTGAGCAGTACTATTCTGATCAATCATTGAGGATGTCCAACCTAGTGAAGAACGTCCATCAGCAATACTGAATGTACCGCCATTGATAGTAACAACTGATGAACCAGATGCCATCAATGTTGCGTTTCCGGCATTATCATTATGGAACGTACCACTGTTGATGGTAACCTCACAATTCCATGAATAAATAGCATGTCTTGAAGACTGCTCATGGCTAATATTTGCATTAGTAGCTGTCATCTTGCTTCCGCTAGTGTAGAGACCACGCTCTATTGTTGCGTTCTCAACTGCTATTTCTCCAGATGCATTGTTTACTGAATATCCAACACTATCACCAGTACGAGTAACTGTACCATTCTTTACAGTAAGGTTTCCACCATCATTTCGGAGTGTATTCTTGTCAGCAGCTGACAATGTCTTACCATTTAGATCAAGTACAACAGTCATTCCTTCAGCAAGAACAACAGTCTCCGCTGTAGCAACATCACGAAGAAGAATAATGTTTCCACCTACATTGAACGCCTCCTGGAGAGAAGCATACTCTGTTTCACCGATCTTTGCTGCAGGATCAACAATTACATTCCATACTCCATTATTTTCTACTACCTTGTAGCCTTCTGCAACCTTAATGAGATCTGAACTGTAGAGTCCTGACACTCGAGGGTCTGATGAGAATGTACCACCAGCAAGGGTTGCTACTGGATTTGGCTGTGAACCTACATTATTACGCATATCAAGGATAGCACCATTTGAGTTAAATGTACCTCCTTTAATATTTACTACAGCTGCTCTGTCTGCACAGATGAGTCCACAAGCATTTGCTGCAGCTGCAGTCTCTGCTACTGTGCCATTGAATGTACCACCATTGATTTCGAGCGTGCCACCTGAACTCATTACATAGGCAACCCATGTTCCCTGTGAAAAGTTAGAATCTGTGCTGATTGCACTAGCAGAATATTCTCCTGAATTTACTGTCACCTTTCCTCCACCATTAACACCGATTGCAACAGAGCACCAAGCTGCGCCGGAATATATTCCTCTCTGTTCGATTTTCACATCAGTCAAATTGATTTCACCGCCAGCAGCCTCTACTCCACCGCTATACTGAGAATAGATTTCAGAGTGATTGATATTGACAGTTGTTCCGGTATTAGCTTTCACATTGAGTCCATAACCGCGATAGCTATATAACTTGACATCCTCTAAAGTTACGATTGCTTTACCTTCAGTACGAACTGTACCATAAGCTCCAGATGTTAACTCACCAGCAGCGACCATTGTACCATTCTTGATAGTTACAATAGAAGAGCCATTGATCTTGAAGTTACGGTTATTGGTAGTTGCACCTTCTGTAACAGTGTATGTCTTATCGTTGAGATCAATAGTGAGATTCTTGTCAGTGATAGTAACACCATCTGCCTGCTCAATATTTTTAACGAGTTTAATAGTCTCGCCATCCTGAACTGCAGCTACTGCTGCCTTAAGTGAACCGTACTCCTGATCACCGACCATTGCTACAGGAACGAACTGACCGATAGTGTAATAGCCACCCTCTGCCTCAGGAGCGATTACTGGATAACCATCTACCACAAATGCTGTAGGATCTACAGAGAACTGTCCACCTGTGATATAGAATACCTGAGAGTTCAAATCAGAACCAGACCAGTTGCGAAGAGCGATTTCACCATTGAAAGTACCGCCTTTGATGTCACCTAACATTTCATCCACATCAGCACCGAAGCCAAGAAGACGTACGGCACATTTAGTATATGTATCAGCATTGAAAGTACCGCCATTGATAGTAAGGGAACCCTTGTTTGCAGAAGCGCTAGGAGTCTGGAAATCAATTGAACCATTGAATGTTCCTCCATTGATTGTTACAGAAGTATTATCATCAGTAGTACACCAGATACGCATTGATGCATAATTTGCGTTATTGGTCAATGTACCACCGTTAATAATCAACTCGCCATTGTTGTCAAGCGGATGTGGGTAACCATTTGCCGCTACTTCTGCTGAGCTATTGTTCTCAATAAGACCACTCTCAATTACCAATGTACCACTGTTAATGATTGTGTTTGAAACATAGTTTCCACCGTTTCCTGTATCCGAGTATGAAATCTTACCGTTTCCTTTTGTATCAACGATTGTCAGATGACCATTGTTTTCAATCATTGAATGAGCGCCAGTCTGCTCAGCTGTCTGGCTGAGAGTGCAACCGTTAAGATTGAGAACAATTGTCTTAGTTGCAGGGATGACAAGAGAAGCTGGATCTGAAGCTGCCTTAGTAAGAGTTCCAAGAAGGTCACCGAAATCGATGTCACCAGAAAGTGTGATTTCTGTTGCCTCACCATCTGGAGCCTCGTTGATTGTAGTCTGAAGGTCTGAAGCTGTGCTTACAACTACCTCTGTATACTCCTCGTCAGCCCACTCAGCGTCAAGAGTAACGTTGTAGTCAGTTGCCTCAGTAAGGAGATTACCTACGATGTTAGTTCTGTAGTTAGGCTTAACTGGAACGCTTGATACATTGTGACTTACGTTACCCTCAGAAGTGTTGATAGTAAAGTCAACCTCAACTGTTGCAGCCTGCTTTGGAGCGAAACCTACATAGTTCATTGCTACATAAGCGTATGTATCTGCATCCTCTGTAGCAGGAACTGCATATGAACCGTAAGTGAAGTTTGCAGCCTCAACATTCTCGGTAACAGCCTCGCCCTCAGCTACGTTGTAAGTAGTGTAAAGACCCTTAACTGTAACTGTTGACTCTATGAGTGTAATGCTCTTGGTTCCAAACATAAGGCTCTCCTTAGTTGTGAAGATGTTAAGCTGAGAGATAGGACGAGTAAGTTCTACCTTTCCACCATTTGCCGAAACACAGTCAGAAACTGTATCCTTACCAGCGAAAACCTGAGCGTTAACATTGTTTGAAGCGCCAGGATTTGTAAGCTGAACCTTACGAAGGTCATCGATGTTAAACATCTGAAGATCTTCATCCTGAGCCCAGAAAAGAACTACGAAGTTCTGATTCTTAACGAACTCGAGCTCGAATGATGCAGTACCTGCATTAACATCAGCCTCACCATCATAAACGAAAGCTTTGGTAAGGTCATCAACCTCTGTTGCACGGTATACCTGATAGTACACCTTATCAACAGCTGTCACCTCATCACCAAGAGCCTTTGTCTTGAGTGCACCCGGAACCTCCACAGTGTAGGTCACGGTGTTTCCGCTTACTGCAGGCTCAAGATTCTCCTTCTGACATGAAGCAGAGAAGAAAGCGAGCGCCACTGCGAGAGCACTGTAAATAATCTTTTTCATACTTGTTTTATTTTGTGTTAATAAATTATTCCTCCGACAATATTTGTCTGTTTGTTTTTCTCAACCGGTACTTCTGTAAGGGAGACTGTCTTTACTGGAGCAGCATTCGCATCTGCTGAAGTGTAAATATTGATTGTTGCTCCGATTTCACCCTGAGCGATACAGTAAGCTGCACCAATATGTTTCGATCCTGGAATCTCCGACTTTGCAAATGTCAAATTTGTCTTTTCTGCGAGTGCAGCGCCAGTCAAAAGATTAAATCCTGTAGATACACCTGTGAGTTCTATCGAGCTGTGAGTAGGCACAACTCCCTGAGTATTAGCATTATTCCAGTCCTCATCACTGCTAACAAAATTCACCATTGCAACCACTCTGTCGAGAACAACATTTCCTGTTGCGGCGCCGTTGTAAGCCACGACTTCGTCAGTACCATAGAACAGGTCCATCTGATCTGAGTTAGCAACCGGAGCTGCAGGCACGCCAATAGTAGCAGTCGAGCCATCGATTGGGTATGTAGGCGTTGCACTATCCTTATAATACTGTGCAACAAACACGATTTTGTACGAATGTCCTCTCATCATTACCACTTCACACTTTGCGCTACCATTTACAAAATCTACGGGAGCGTAGTTAGTAGCCATTGTGCCATCGGTATTATAAAGACCGTACCAAACTTTATTTATCGCCGAACCATCAGCGTTTACACTCTTTGTATCTGTAAGAGATATGGTGTAGTTTACAGATATTTCCTCACCTGACACGACTTCCTCCACCTTGTTGCAAGAACAAAATGCAGAGATGGCCAGAATAGAGAATACTGCTATATTTTTGAGCAATTCCATGCGCGCGTATATATATAGGTATATAAGATTTCTCAACAAGTTCGAATGACATTCGACAATTAGTAAACCGGCACAATAAACTCGCCGTCGAAGTCAGGATTGAGGGTGATACCACCGCTTGACTCCTGCATCAGGAATCGTCCCTCGATCACTGTGTATGCGCTTCGTTTAAGAGGAACACGCACCGAATTGTGGGACGCGAGGACTGTACCATCCTTATCGCGGAGCTCGATACCCATGACGACGGTAGTCTGAGTTGTGTTATCTGGGTTAGCAAACACATAGTCAAATCCCATTATCGCACGAGAAGCATCGATCTGTCTGAGCTTAGATGTGAATCGAACGTTGACTTCGGAGTCATTCGCACGGTCAACCAACATACTATATGAGCTTGGCATAAAGCCGGTATAGGCAATTGTAAGCGAGTAGTCCTCGATGTTGAATGTCGGAGAAACAGACGCTCCCTGGCTTTCAGCCTCCTCGGTCTTGGTTCTAAGTACCTTCGTCATAAAGTCGTCAAGGTCGTTTGTAACGAAGATATACTTACCGAGAGGACGAGCCATGTTGATGACACCGTGTACAGGCTCCACAATAGAACCGTAACGGATAACATCCACAGTCACCTTACCTGCAAATGCATCACGCCAGTCTGTGTTACCATGGTGTCCATTGTTGTGATAAAGACGAATACCATCCTTCCAGTCATCTGTCTTATAGAAATAGTCATCATCTGTACCAGCCTTGACAAAGTCAGTCCATGCACGGAACTCATATTTACCCTCACCGATAGAAATAGTCACGGTGTGGTCGTCAAGATTAAGCGCATCTTCCTCAGTGAACACCCATCTTGCCTCAGGATCACGGCTTGGGTTACCATTACCAAGGATAGGATATGCCTCGATGATATATCGGATGGCGTAAGATTTAGAATCAGAGAAGTCCTGATCGAAAATACCATTCTCCCTTGTCACGCCTGACTTGGTCTCATCAGGGAAGAGCAAGGTGTTATAGTATGGCAGGTCTCTGTCAAATGTCAATGTGAGTTTTACATCAGCTGGTGTAGTAACAGGGAACTGATGGACGCAAGCTGTAAGAAGTGCTACAGCAACGAAAGCGAGAGTCAAAATTCTTTTCATTACTTCTTCCCTCCCTTCTTTAAGTCAAAATTGTATGTAAACGAAACTGCGGCGTTGTCGATACCAAACCAGACATCATGCACCGCCTTTTCGTTGAACGGTCCGTTGTTCTCATTGTAGAATGTATCATAAAGAACATCATAGACACCGGCACCGAGAACGAATTCCATTCCCCAACGCGGGTTCTTCTTGAACTTCATCGCATAACCGACACCGAGGCCACCACCAAATGCAGGTCTGTTTCCACCGTGGTCCTGTACACGATAATCAGTATTTACAGCAAAGTTGTACCAGCCGAGACCGAAATGCGCTCCCACAAAGAGTCCGCTGTTTGTCATATCCTCCGCAAGCTTCGGATAATAACGGAGCTCAGGCTGAAGGACGATGCCTCTGAACTTGATTGTTTCCTTGAAATAGTCGAGACCGCCAGAATAGTAGAACGGTACCGAAAGCGAAAGGTGTTTAGCCAAATCGACTTCAACAGCAACATTGGAACCTGCGAGCACCCAACCGAGAGCATTAGTCTTCAATGTGAGATGTCTGTGGAAAGCAGGTGGCTCAGGTGTAGCCTTTGGCCATACAATCTTGAGAGGCTGCGAAGGAGCAACGAATGTGACTTCCTTTACAAGGTTTGCACTCTCAGGAGTTTTAAGAACTACCCTCACCTGCACGTTACAGTATCGAAGGTCGTTGTAGTATTTCTTGATGAGGTTTGCGTAAACTCTTCCTCTATCCAGACGACGAAGTTTTTCTTTACGCTCCTCCACTGTTGACGACGTACGCAAGATCTTGAGGATTCTGTCTCTTCCATCCAACAAGGTATCTCTTTCCACCAACACCTCGAGTCCACCCCAGTCCTCATCCTCCTGGAAACCGATCTTCATGCGCGAACGGTCAAGACCTGGGAAGAGTTCCTCCACAAGAGCCCTGGCGCTCTTCGAACGCTGCTGAGCGAGCGTTCTGTTTCGCTCGACGCTACCCTCAGGAGATGACGTAGATTTCAGAATCAACGAATCTATCATTTCCGGAGTTTCGAGGGCCATTGCCAACTCTTCCAGCATTTTTGCGATAGTCTCCGAGTTACCCATGTAATCCTCGTCGATCTTATCGCTATTCACCCTAAAGTAGAGCGTATAACGTTTTTCTACACGCAAAGGGCTCACTTCCTGTGCCCATGCCGAGCACGTGAGGAGCACCCCCACAATAAGGATAATTGTTTTGCGTAAATTATTCATAAACCGATGTATCTAAACACCCTAGAAAGCGTTACCCTTAAACGAAGTTTAATGACAACAGGGTTCATTAATGGATATTAACGTGCAAAATTAATAAAACAATCCGAGGAAAACAAATTTCGGGCAAAAAATTCAGCAATCCCGTAAATCACCTAAACGCTTGATTATCAGTTACTTACCCCCCCCCGACTCCCAAACACTATCGTTGGTATAAAAGGCGCATAATTGTCCATTTGGGCGCCACTTCGATATTTTTCACATATTTTTCGATTTTTTTGAACAACGAATATAATTTTTACGTAATTTTGTAGAGAATCGGTTTTTTGGAGCGCGCGACGCGCTTTTTTGGCGATGAGGATCGCCGGTGTGTGAATTTAATGAAAAGCTTTTATTATCGTATCTTAATATTGGTTCTCGCCGAACTGATAGCTTGTGTTACCCTCTGTGCACAAGCTTCTTCGTCGTATAATCCGCACATCGAGAAGCGATACAACCTTTTCTTCCGCATCAACAGCGCCACTATTGAGGAGGGTTTCAAAGACAACAAACGCACTCTTGACCAGATGCGTAAGGACATTGAAACTACTCTCGAACTCGACGGCACAGTCCCTGATTCTCTCACCATTCTCGCAACAGCTTCTCCTGACGGTAGCGTCGCGCTGAACAAAAGGCTTGCCAACAATCGAGCAAGAAGCACAAAAAAACTTTTACTTGAACTTTTCCCTGAATTCAAAAACGCCCATATTGTTGTTGAGCATCTCGAGGAAGACTGGGATGGATTGAAGCAGGTACTGCTCGCCCATCCGGAGTTCCCACAGCGAGATGAGATGCTTAAGATCATCGACAACGACAATGACGTTCAACATAAGGAACAGCGCCTACGCGCACTCAAAAAAGGCTGGAGATATCTAGTTGAAAATCACATCTACGCACTACGTAACTCTTCTATCACAATCAAAGTCGTGATGACCGCTGACAACAGCGACGATGAGTTCGTACGAGGCAAGGTAGAAGCACCAAGCTCTCAGAGAGACACAGCTAAAGCTATCGAGCCTATTGCATTCTCACACACACCGACCCTCGACCAGCCTGCCAGCACCATTCCAGTTACTTACCCAGGGCCAGGCAAGTATCGCAAGACAATCTTTGCTGCACGCTCTAACCTTCTGATGCCAGGACTTAGCATCGGATTGGAATTCCCGATTCACGAGAATTGGTCTATCGGTATTAATTACAACTACCCTTGGGCCGTTTCTAAATACAACAAATGGTGCGTTGAAAAACTCTCTTTGTTCCTCGACGCAAAGTACTGGTTTACAAACGAAAAGACCGCTTGGACACCAGACTCACGTCTTAAGGGACACGGTGTCGGCCTCTATGCCGGCACAGGCTACTACGATTTCCAGAACATCGAAAGAGGAGCTCAGGGCGAGTTCATCAACTTCGGAGTTGATTATCTCTACGCTCTGCCAGTAGCCAACGACAAGCTCCGCATCGAATTCAATCTCGGAATTGGATTCATCAAGACATGGTACAGGCCGTACACACCTTCATCAGACTTTGAAGATCTGATCAAAGAGCCAGGTGTGAAGTACCGCTCAACCGATTTCTTCGGTCCTACAAGAGCCGGCATATCTCTGGTATATCCTATCACAGTTCCTGTCAAGAAGAGCCCATGGATCAAAATGGGTGAGCGCATGCTGCGCAAAGCTGAAAGACAGGAGAAAAAAGCGGGAGGTAAAAATGACTAAGCACATCGTTAAATATCTGGCGATGCTGCTTCTGTGCATCCTGCCGATTTCATGTAAGAGACGTCCTCTTACAGTCGCTGACTACACAGTCATAGTCAACATCGACATTGAAAAGGAAATTGTCAACTATAAATATGAGAAGGATCCTTCGCTGATGCGATGCATCTTCTACGACAGCGAAAACGGTGCATTCGTCACACAGGCCTTCCTTCCAGCCACCGGCGGTCAGGTCAGCCTTATCCCAGGAAGAGAGTACGATGTGCTGGTGTACAACTTCGACACCGAGTCCACATGGCTCGAAAACGAGAACTGGTTCCAGAGGATCTATGCATCGACCTCGTTGATCCCTGACTCCTTCAGAACCAAGCTCCGAAGTCGAGCGACAAAGACTGACGAAGAGCAGATCGTATACGACCCTGACCACCTTTATGTGGGCCGCTTGCACGACGTCTTCATCCCGTCACGAAGCGTCGACGCACCACCGGTAATCCTCGATGTGGTCTGCGAAACAGTGGTAGAGTCCTGGATCCTTGAAGCGAAGACAATCACGGGAGTTGAGAACATCGGTTCCATCGCGGCGGTAATCACCAACCTCACAGGTAGTAACAAGATCGGTTACAACCAACGAACCACCGAAAACGTCTCGGTCTACTTTGACAACCAGGTGATTGATGAGAACGGAGTGCTGACAGCAAGGTTCAACACCTTCGGATGGAATAAAGACATAAACGCGTCACAGGTACTTTCACTCGTATTCACCGATATTGCCGGAAAGGGACATGTGTTCAACATAGATGTTTCGAACCAGTTCCCGGGCAACAAAGAACAGATAATCAGAATAGAAACAGAAATAGACATCCCAGAACCAATGACCTCAGGCGACGGAGGATTCGTGCCGAAGGTAGAAGACTGGGGCGAAATTAATACCGACATCATTATTTAACGTAAGTTCAATCCTAACTTAAAGCACACAACATTAACCGATTCATTACCACAAATTACGAACTTACACCACATTATTAGAACCCTTCGCTTCAATTCATCTATAGCGATTATCATCCGGAACGGGGCGAAGGTTCTAATGAGCCAAGACAAGAAAAACAAAACGAAAAAATATTAACAATTAAAAACAAACAATTATGAAAAAGATTTTCTTTTCAATCGTAGCACTCGCTGCTCTTGCAGCTTGTACTAAGTCTGAGGTGGCTTATGAGGCCTCAGCGGAAATCGGCTTTGCTCCTGCAGTGAAGAATGTCACTAAGGCAGCAAACGAAAGTGGAGTTCTTGACGCCTCAAATGACCTTGGTATCTGGGCATTCTGGAATGGCGTTAACGGTTCGGTAGAAGAAACTAAAGCGACATATGCTAATTATACCGATTCGTATCTTGCAAATGCTCTGTTTGTTAACCGTACTTCAACAGCCAATTGGGGTGGTGAGACATCATATCCTTGGCCAACAAACGGCGCCTTGGTATTTGCAGGTTACAACAAGCCGGAAGAGGCAACCTTTTCAGCCTCATATTCTTTCCTTGATAATACAGAAACTACTGACGTCAATGAAGAGAATACAATGACATTTACTAACTATACGCAGTCAAATCTCCTTGCTGAAACATTCGACCTCTGCTGGTTTGGAAGAACTAATCGTTCATATAACAACAGAACAGATGGTGCTCCTGTAGCTGTAACCATGTCGCATGCATTGACTTGGGTTACAATTAAGGTTAAGGGAGATGAGTCAACTGCTGGCACATGGGTTATCACAGGTGCAACGCTTAAAGGCGTTAAAACTGTAGGAACCGGAACTTGCGTTTTCAATACAGTTATAGTTGATGATGAAGAGACACTGAAAGCAAGTGCGACATGGGTTTCTAATACCCCAGCAGATATGGATCTTACTGAAGATGAACCATACACTTTGACTAAAACAGCTGAAGAATATGAATCTGTTGATTATGGTGTTGTAGTTATCCCACAGACACCAGTACAGCTCGAGATTACATATCAATACCCTGTTTCAGGAGTAATGAAGGATGGAAAGACAATTGTGAATTTGACATTGAATGGACATCAGAATGAGGCCGGTCAGGATATTCCAGATGCAAACAATATTAACACATGGCTTTCAGGAAATCACTACACATACACCCTCGTATTTAAGGCAAACGAGATTCTCGTAGCTCCTTCATATGGTGAATGGGATTCTGTTAATCAGTCAGTAACAGTAGAGTAATCTTAAGATATAGCAAGTCATCCCCGGCTTGACCGGGGATCCCAAACGAAACAATATAAAACGATAACAATATGAAAAAGATTTTCTTTTCACTCGTAGCAATCGCTGCTATCGCAGCTTGCTCTAAGTCTGAAGTTGAGTATACCGACCAGGTAGAGATCGGATTTGCTCCTGTTGCACATAACGTAACAAAGAGTGTCGCTGGACTCCCAACAACAGATGGTCACGATGAAACTTTCCCAACAACTCAGGACCTGTTCATCTATGCAAATGCTCAGGAGCAGAATGCTGCCGGTGCGCTCGTTGATGGAAGCTTTCCAGACGTATATTTCAAGAAGGCTCAGTTTGAATGGAGAGGTGATTCAAACATCTATGATGGTACACCTGCTCAGTATTGGCCAAATGTAAAGTCTTTGATTTTTGCTGGATACTCTGAGGCATGTAATTCAGCGGCGCTAACTCCGACAATGGATTTCGTAGCTAATGAACTTACAATTGCAGGTTATGTTCAGGATAATACTATGACTGAGCCAGGCAAAAATGACTTGATGTGGTTCCCTTGGGATGGCGCGTCATATTCAAGAAGAAGCACTGCTGTTAATGTAACTTTGAAGCACGCATGCTCATGGATTACAGTAAAAGTTATTGGTGACGCTACAACAGGAGTGAATTACAAACTGCATGATCTTACCATCAATAATCTCTATCATAAGGGAACAGCAGTATGTGACGACACAAAAGCATTATGGGATGACTATGTTACAGAGTCTAAGTGGAATGAAATTATCTACTCTAACACTCCTGGAGCAACATTCCCTAAATCAGGTGATGCGGTAGTATTTGAAAACGTACCAAATAACTTTGTTGTTATACCTCAAACTCCTACAACAATTGATGTAACTTATTCATACTATGCTCAAGCAGGTGCAGATCTTATAACTGAAACCGTTAAGAATCTTCCTCTTGCAGTAGGTGAAGGTGACGCAAATGTTTGGGAATCAGGTAAGCACTACATTTATACAATCACAATTACAGCAACAGAAATCCTCGTTGCACCAAAGGTTGAAGGATGGGCAGATCAGACAGTCGTTAACATTCCTGTACCAAATAACTAACAAGATACAACATTATGAAAAAGATATTTTTTGCACTTGCAGCAGTAGCAACACTCGCAGCATGTACAAAGAGCGAAGCTACATATGATGATGTTCAGAATGAGATTGCTTTTGCTCCTGTTGCTGAGAACATTACTAAAACAATGATTTCTGGTACTGAAGGTGCATTTCCAACAACAGAGTCATTTAATGTTTGGGCTTGGTATAAGCAATTACCAGCACAGACTACTACTATCGAAAAGTGGCAGAAAGATCAATCAGCCAACCAAGCTTATATCGTTAATAAAACTTTTAGCAAAAAAGATGGTAATAAAGATTGGTCAGGAAAGGATGCTGCATATTATTGGCCAAAGCTAGGTTCACTCTTGTTTGCTGGATATTATCCATCCACATTAGCCGGTAGCGTATCTTACACATTAGAAAACAGCACTTTAGATGGTGAGAACGTAACTGAAAGAGGTGCAAATAAAATGGTATTTACAGATATTTGGCAGGCAAATGTATCAACACAAGCAGAGGGCCAACCAATAAAATATGATGAGGACATCATGTATTTCAACATGACAAAAGTCTCACATTCTGCTGGCCCTGTAAGCGTTATTTTCAAGCACGCTCTCTCTTGGATTACAGTAAAAGTAAAGAAATCATCAGAATTCCCTAAGATTGTCATCGATGAAATTAAATTTACAAAAGTAAACGATATGGGAACTGGCACTGTGGACAACACTGTAGATGATGCAACAATTGAGTGGGTGACAAGGACTGAGGAAGAGCATAAGAATGCAGAAACAGTATTTGGTCGCAATGAAGAACTTGGCGTAGACTATAAAACTCTAATTGAGCCATTGTTCATTCCACAGGATATGCTAGGTGATCTTGTCATTAAATATACTATCTTCTCTTCTGATACAGAGTTTTTTACAGAAACATATACTGCTAAGCTTAATGAATTCACAGCTAAAGACGAATCTACAAAATTGAGCAAGTGGGAACCTGCAAAGCACTATACCTACAACATTGAAATCGGAACATCTGAAATTCTCATTGCTCCAAAAGTCGATGAATGGGCAAATGTTGAGGTTCCTGTTACAAGCTTGAAGTAATCCAATCTAAGACAAACAAAAAACCAAATAAACAATGAAAAAGATTATATTCGCACTTCTCGCAGTTGCAGCACTTGCATCTTGCGCTAAGACAGAAGAAGCATACACAGAGGGTCAGAACGAGATCAAGATGGCTCCTGTGACTTCATATGTGACTAAGACTGTCTACAATGCTATTGACGGTGTAAAGTATCCTAAGGCTGAGGAATTCGGCGTATGGGCTTACTGGGATGGCGACGCAGCTAATCCTAACAAGGTTTACCTCGAGAACAAGGTATTCGCTAACAGCGGTATCTACTGGGCAGGTAAGAACGACACTTACTATTGGCCAAAGAACGGTAACCTCCGTTTCTCTTGCTATAGCCCTGCTGTAGTTCCTGGCGTAGCTCACGATCCTGAGAACGACGTGTTTACAGTGAACTATACACAGTCAAGCAACACAGCTGAGACTATTGACTTCATGCTTTCTCCTATCACTGTTCCATATAACGCTCACACAGCTGCTGAGAACGTTGCTGTAGTGTTCGAGCACACTCTTGCATGGATCACTATTAAGGTTAAGGCTGCTAACGCTGACGCTGCTAAGGCTTTCACTATCCACGACCTTATCATCAACGACGTTTACACTAACGCTGACCTTACAGCTGACATGAACGACGGCGTACAGTACAAGGAGTGGGAGAACGCTAATACTCCAGCTGCTTACAACGTAGTACTTGACGGTGACATCAACCTCACAACTATCGCTCGCGTAGCTGAGAACGTTGAGAACGGTACAGTGGTTATCCCACAGGTTCCTACAACTCTTACCATCAACTTCACTCAGAACGAGATGAAGGAGGACAACGGTGATACTGCAACTCCTGAGCTTAAGGAGCAGACTCTTACTATTCCACTCGAGCTCAACAACGAGGAGGACAACAAGTGGCACCCAGGCAAGCACTATATCTATACTATCGTATTCGACCTCGAGGAGATCGTGATCAACCCTTCAGTTGCTGACTGGGAGGACGTGATCGTTGACGAGAAGGATGACAACGATGATGGTTACATCAACACTGCAGCTACAGAGGAGCAGCTTCTTGAGGCTCTCGCAGCTAATGTAGAGGAGATCGAGCTTACTGACGTTATCGCTCTTTCATCTGCACTTACAATTGACTACAACACTACAATCGTAGGTGGTGGCTTCACTGGCAAGCCAGTTCACGTAACAGGTGAGACTGTTGCTTTCTACGACGTAGATTTCGCTAACGCTACAGAGGGTAACGAGTCTTCTGTTTATGTTAACACTGGTAACAAGAACATCACTTTCGACAACTGCTCATTCGAGGGTTACAAGTGGGAGGCAATCCAGTATGTTGCTGAGAATGCTGACTGGGCATGCGTAACAGGTTGTTCATTCAAGAGCGACGCAGTTCGCGCTCTCCACATGCAGGTTAAGAATGCAAGCAACGCTGAGGTTAAGGTTACTAACAATATCTTTGAGGGTACTTACAGCGACTCTTATGTAACTATCTACGGTTTCGAGCACGAGCGCATGATCCTCGAGGCTAACTCAACTGCAACTCCTGCTAACACAGTTAACGTTTGGATCAGCGACGTATTCAACTATAACAACCTCACACTCAGAGGTTTCGTAACTCCTGCTCCTTACAAGGGCGCTCTCAGCCAGTCTGCTATCCTCAATGGCAACTACAACGGTGCTCAGATGGTTCTTAACGGAAACGACCTTGATGGTAACGGCTATTTCTTCAACATGGAGAAGAGCGATGTTATGTTCGGTGTGACAACATCTAAGGGTTATATCACTAACCTCTTCATCAACGGTTACAACGAGAGAAACACTAACGGTAAGGTTCTTTACGGTGTCGTAATCAATAAGAACGAGGGTAATGTTGTTCTTAACAACGTTCACGTTTCTAACACAGCTTACGCTCTCAACACTCAGACTTCAGGTAATTGCGACTACACTCTCACAGTTGAGAACTCCTCACTCGAGGGTTGGACAAGCTACTCTTCATTCAAGTCAGCTAAGTTCATCAACACTGCATTCTATATCGGTGACTTCTTCAAGAACGAGGATCCTACTGTCCTCAACGAGTGGAACGCAACTGTTAAGCCTTACGTGACTTCAGTATTCGAGGGATGTTCATTCGAGAAGGGCTGCAGCTTCGACCTTTCAGTTCTTGCTAAGGATGCAACTGTAACTCTCAAGAACTGTACAGTTGACGGCGTAGTTCTTACTGCTGGCAACGTTGCTGCTTACCTTAACGGTGACGTAGACAACCTTAAGTTCTAAATATATTATCCATCAGCCCCTGACCGGGCTGGTGGGTACCAAAACACTATTACGAGTAACTTTATTAACCAAACATTATTATTAATGAAAAAGATTTTTTATACACTTCTTGCTGTTGCTGCTATTGCATCATGCGCTAAGACAAGTGAAGTGGAGTCTGATGGAATTGAGATTAAACTCGCTCCTATTACAAAGATGCAGACCAAGGCTAATTTCCTTGGTGCTGTGGATGGTAACGCATACCCAACTGCGGAGAACTTCGATGTATATGGATACTGGAAGGAGGTTGAGGCCGGAGACACATTCACCGATGGCTTGCTTTATATCCAGAGCGATGATGCGCAGAATAGCGGCGCGGAGTTCACAAACAAAGGCGAGTACTGGGGAGGCGTGAAGCCATACTTCTGGCCAAAGGTCGGTTCACTCCGTTTTGCCGCATATAGCCCTTCGCATCTTAATGTACAACACTCGCAGGCGAATGATGTATATTCAATCTCTAACTACGAGCAGCCATCTGAGACTGACAAGACATTTGATTTTCTTGTAGCTCCGACTACTCCGTCATACTCAATGATGACAGAGGCAGAGAAGGTGACATTGGATTTCAAGCATGCTCTTTCTTGGATTACTCTCAAGGTGAAGGCTCAGGACGCATATGCAGCTCAGGCATTTGAAATCAAGAAGATAACTATCAATAATGTCAATACAAAGGCAGACTTTACTGCTTCTATGACAGACGGTATTCAGTACGAAGAGTGGAAGAACCAGAGCAATCCAGCTTCTATCGTGGTGTTTGAGGGTTCACAGATGGTTACTGAGACTCTTACTGACATCGAGAATACTGCAAGAGGAACAGTTATCATTCCTCAGAACACAACAGACGTAACAATCGAGTTCGTACAGCACGGAATCAATGGTACTGCAACTCTCCCGACTACGTCACTCAACCTCAAGCTTGACCTCCAGCCTCAGGGAACTCCTTGGGTGCCAGGCAAGCACTACAACTACAAGCTTATCTTCGGTCTTAAAGAGATTCTTATCAAGCCGACTGTTACAGATTGGACTGAGGTTGACCTCGATGAGACAAATATTGATGAATTAATGTAACTATAAACAATAATTATTAACCAAAAATCTATTCAACATGAAAAAGATTTTCTTTTCATTTTTAGCAATTGCTGCGATAGCATCATGCGCTAAGACTGAGGCTGTTTACGAGGCAGGTGAGGCTGAGATCAAGCTCGCTCCCGTAACAGCTGTGCAGACCAAGGCTAACGTTTTGGGAGCCGTGGACGGAACAACCTACCCAACTGAGGAGAACTTCGACGTTTTCGCTTATTGGAGCAAGACTGACAACGGAATGTTCACTGACGGTGAGCTTTTCCTCAAGAACCTCTATGACAATGGTGGTGCTGAGTTCACAAACAAAGGCAACTACTGGGGTGGTGAGGTTAAGTACTACTGGCCAAAGAACGGTTACCTCCGTTTTGCAGCTTATAGCCCAGCTGACCTTATGGTAGAGCACCAGCAGGCAGGTGACGTTTACTCTATCAAGCCTTATGTTCAGCCATACAAGACTGCTGAGACTTGGGACTTCCTCGTAGCTAAGACTTCTCCAGCTTACTCAGTGATGACTGCTGCTGAGAAGGTTGCTGTAGAGTTCGAGCACGCTCTTTCTTGGATTACTCTTAAGGTTATCGCTAAGGACGCTGACGCAGCTCAGGCATTCGACATCAAGAAAGTAACTATCAAGGACATCTACACTACAGCTGATTTCGAGGCAACTATGGTAGATGGTATGCCAAAGGATTATACTGCAGCTAACTACCCTTGGTCAAACTGGTCTGTTGCTAAGGATTACGTAGTATTCGAAGGCTCACAGATGGTAACTGAGACTCTTACTGACATCGAGAACACTGTTGCAGGTACAGTTATTATCCCACAGGCTACAACAAAGGTAGTAGTTGAGTTCGACCAGTACGGTATCAACGGTACTGCTGACACTCCTGGCATGACTGTAGAGCTTGACCTCGTTCTTGATACAGACAACACTCCATGGGTACCTGGCAAGCACTACAACTACAACCTTATCTTCGGTCTTGACGAGATCCTCATCAACCCTTCAGTTGTTGACTGGGACGAGGAGAACGTAGGAAACCTTGAGCCAGGTGCAATCAACGTATCAACAGCTGCTCAGCTTAAGGCTGCGCTTGCAAACGACGCTGTAACAAAGATCGTTTTCCAGAAGGACATCGCTGGTAACTTCACAGTTAATGAGGTGGCTGGCAGATCACTCACTATCGACGGTAACGGTAAAAAGCTTACAGGTTCATTCTTCATGAACGGTAAGACTACATATGCTAATGCTGCTACTGTATACGAGAACATCAACTTCGAGACTGCAGATGCTTCTACAATGACTGGCGAAGCATTCATCTACTGTGGTGAGGGTCAGGGAACAAACTTCCGTTATCCTGATGGAATGATAATTAAGAACTGTACTTTCGCTGCAACAGGCGCTGCCGAGAAAGCTGCAGTTGCTGTTAAGCTTTGGGCTCTCAATGGCAAACTCGCAGTTGAGAATTGTACAGCAACAGGTCTTCATTCATTCATGCAGCTCACATCATGCGGTGAGGCCACTGTAGCAGTAGAGAATCTTACTGTTAGCAACTGTAAAAACGGTATTTCACTCGGCAACACAGGCAAGGCAACTATCCTCAAGTCTAACATCACTGCAGATGAGTACGGTATCCGTGCTAACGGTAGTGTTGCTGACACTCAGATCGAGAAGACAACTATCGCTGCTAAGCAGCCAATTATCGTTCGCAAAGTGACAACTGACGGTTATGTTCTTACTGTTGACGAGACTACTCTTACTCCAGCAACAGCTGACGACTATCAGATCATCTTCACTAAGGCTGACGACAGCGACCCTTATGTGGCTCCAACAGCTGCCTTTACTCTCAACGCAGCTACTACTTACAAGGTATTCCCAACTCCAGAGGGATGGATTACAAACGCTGAGGAGCTTGCTGCTGCTTTGACAGCTGACCAGGAGAACATCTCAGTTGTTCTTACAACAGACATCGTGCTCCCTATCTCTTCTCTCGGTCAGATGACCGGCGGAAGCGGTGAGTACAAGCTTGGTTCAGAGAATACACAGACCATCACTATCGACCTTAACGGCAAGAACCTCAAAATCGGTACAACATACTGGTCGTCTCTCGGAGCAAAGAACGACAACGTTCTCTTCACTATCAAGAACGGTACAATGACCAGCGAGCAGCCTACAGGTACTTGGAATTCATACGACCTTACTTTCGCGAACTGTAACTACAAAATTGAGAATGTTAAATTCGCTAAGGCTATCGCGTTTACAAATGCTACCAAGCATGTATCTCTTAAGAATGTAACTATCACAGAGACTCATGACTATTATGCAATGTGGATCTCTGCTAAGGGTCAGAACGTAGTTATTGATGGTTTGACAGTAGAGTCTGCTGGCCGCGGTATCAAGATCGACGAAGAGTATGTAAACCCTGCATCTCTTGTAAACCTCAAGGTTAAGAACTCTACTTTCAAGACTGCAAAGAAGGCTGCAATCCTTGTTAAGTCTGTAGCTGGTGCAAACATCACTCTTGAGAATGTAAACATCGCAGATGTTGCCGCAGACCAGGAGTTCGCAGTATGGGTAGACGAAGACGCAGCTGCTTACGCTGACAAGGTTGTTGTAAACGGCGGTGTATGCAAGGTAGAGGGCGCTAATGTTACTGCTGCTGACACTGACACTGAGATCAGAGAGGCACTTAAGAACGGTTGTGACGTAATCCTTACTTCTGACATTACTACAACTGACGCAGAGTCTAACGGTTATGGTGCTACAGGTATCAACATCAACGGTGGCGTATTCGATGGCAACGGCCATACAATCGAGGTAGAAGGCGCTACTTCTACTTGGGACAGCGCAATCGCTATCAAGGGCGGTACTATCAAGAACGTAACTGTTGCTAAGGGTTTCCGTGGTATCTTCTTCAAGAACGGTACTGAGAAGATCGTTCTTGAGAATGTAATTGTTAAGGGCCCTACATACACAATTTCATGTGACCAGGCAGGAAAGCAGGGATTTGAGGCTTACAACTCTAAGTTCTATGGCTGGACATCATATGCAGCTACTATCGGAACTGGTTATTTCAAGGGTTGTACATTCGGCGCAGGTGCAGGCTACAACTTCAGCCGTCCATACGCTCCTACAACTTACGTGAACTGTACTTTCGAGGCAGGTCATGCAATCGACGCACGCGCAAAGGTGTCATTCGAGAACTGTACTCTTGACGGTGTTGCTCTTACTGCAGCTAACATCAACACTCTCGTAACTGGCAACAGGCAGAACATTGAATCTGTAAAGTAATTCAGATCACATATTATCCATCAGCCCCTGACCGGGCTGATGGGTACCAATTTTAACAAATGAAAAGGTTCACAAACATACTAGGCGTTTTGGTTGCTGCTGCTTTGCTCCTTTCGGGATGCGTGAAGCAGGAGGCGACCTGGGCACCTGTAAATATAACCTTCAAGCCTTTGATCGGCCATGATACAAGGGCTGTGGAGTCTGTGCCTTTTCCTCAGGACCGCAGCTTCAACGTTTGGGCTGTCGGCCTATTGAATGACATATACCTTGACAAGGAGGAAGTTTCCTATGGCTCTGACGGTTGGGTGGCATCGAAACTCTGGCCACGCCACGAACTCAGCTTCGCGGCCTATTGGCCTACAGAAATACCAATGGAGTACTCCCCTGCCAAGGGATTGCAGCTCAAGGACTTTGACTGCAGCAAAGGCGACATTGACATCCTCGTTGCCAGCGCAAACGCAAATATCGAGGATAACGAAGTGGTGACACTCCGTTTTGACCACATCCTCTCTCGCGTGGATTTCCGAATGACCCATTCGCTTCCAGAGGGAATGTCGGTACGAGTAAAGAAGATAGACATGATCGGCTACGGTAGCGAAGGCAACTACAATGTCAAGCATACAAACGGCTGGGATGTGAAGAATAACGACTTTACATATCATGTCTATGACGCAGGACAGGGAGACGGCGTAGACGTATATTCCGCAAGTGCACAATATGTAGGCGAGGAATTCTACGTAATCCCGCAGATATGCACAGCAGTGCTGGAGGTGACATACGAGTTGCGCTACGGTACAGCCAACTGGGTACCTCAGACTGAGATAACAGAGCCCCTCAACACCTACTGGGACCCAAGCAAGCACTACACCTACACCCTCAACCTCCGCATGGACAAACTGACCCACACCACCGGCATCAGCAGCTGGGACGAGAGATAAAATAGAATTGAAATGACAATGAAAAGTCGATACATATATACATGCATTACAGCAGTCATCTTGATGATTATTGTTTCAGCTTGCGAAAAGAACAATGCTCAGAAGTTGACTGACTATCCTATTAATATGTACATCTACGAGGCGCAGACAAAAGCCTTGCTTGATGCGACTACATTTGCCACTACAGGCAATCAGTTGCATATCTATGACTATTATACTTCGTCTGATGCTAACGTAGCTCCAACCTTCCACATTGACGATCAGGTTGAATCTCAGGGCGCATCAATATGGCCTTTCGTGGGACAAAGATACAGTTGGACCCCTGACGGTGTGCATAAGTTCTACGGTTGGATGCATAAGGATGTGAAGCTGCAGGATGGCCAGCAGACAGCTGCTGCATTCTTTGGAAGTGAACTCCAGTTGGATAAGTCAACGCAGAAGCTCACATTGCCTGCAAAGACCATCAATCAGTCCACCACACAGCTAGACTTCATGTATTCGGATATTTATGAGCGCAATCTCAACGTCGTCAATCCAGACTATATGAGCCCTGTCGAGCTGAAATTCAGCCATCTTTTCACTGCGTTTGGTGTTGCGGCTAAGAATATGTCAGAGCATTATACTTACAGACTTCATTCTGTATCAATCGAAGGTCTGGTTACCCGTGCTTCTGCCGTTATTGACTTTAGTGACGATGAGGAGGTTAGGGTAGCCTATAACGATCAGAGTAATGCTAATGGTGCTAATAATGCTGACTATACCTTCACTTTTGCCCAGAACCAAAGGCTTGAGCTTTCAGAAGAGTTGACTGACATAGCAACTAGACAGTCCGCAGAAGATGACCGTCAGTATTATATTACATGGCCGATGACTGCAGAGCAGGCAGGACAGGTCAAGATAACTGTAGTTTATGATACTGGAACCGGTACTAACTCATCAACAAAAGTTCTTACACTTTCAGAGGATGCATGGGAAGCAGGTAAGAAAAACAACGTCAATATAGTCTTCATTGATAAGGAGGTTCACTTGATATGCACAGTAAAGGACTGGGAATATGAAGAGGAAGAGATGCAGTTTACTGATGTTGTGACTATTCATGAAGACGGAAAGATTCGTTGGGAGGAGAACTCGATAAACTCGTTGAATATAGAGACAGGTGAGGTGCTTATCAAGAGTAATGGAGTTCCGGCTGTTGCAGAGTTCCACATTGAGACTCCCGTAGGAGCTATATGGAGTGCATCTTTGATTCCGATTGGAGAAGGTCAGGTCGATGCATTCGAGTTTGTCGGACCTAATTATGGTAAAGTTGGAGATGAGCATGGTATGATTCAGATCAGAGCTAAAAACACTGACAACCTTGCTAATACTCAAAAGGCAATTCTCCGTATCACTGTAACTACCGCTGACGGAAGGACAATGGTAGTAAACGAGCTCGCTCCTAGTGGTGCCAGCTTTAGAGAATTCACTATTGTACAGAATATGATTTAATCAGACAACATATGATGAAGAGACTAATATATATAATATTAACTATTTCAGTTATCCTTTCGTCATGCGCCCGTGAGAATCTTCCTGGCTATGGTGAAAGAGAGAACTGTATTTCATTGAAGATCAGCAACTCTTCAATGAAGACTAAAGCGACCATGAAGGGAACAGAGGTTGAGAATAAGATTGAAACCTTGGACTTTTTCTTCTTCCCTCAGGGCGGCACAGAAGCCAATAGCACATTCTATAGACGCGTTACTTTTGAGGGGGGCATACAGGATGTGGCAGATGTGCATCTATATATCACAGACGGTGAATTTTCTGCAATATTTCCTCAGGCAAATCAGAACAACTGTGTTGTATATGTAATCGCCAATCTGCCTGCAGAGTCTCTTCCAGCCGAGGGAGGCCCAACAACGCTTCAGGCATTGAAACAAATCCGACTTGATGAAGATTTTATCGATGAAAATGGCAACCCGGTGACACCTTCTTCTTTTGTGATGCAAGGTGAAAAGACGCTTACAAGATCATCTAATGTAGCCAATTCGGTTACAGGTGAGGTAGAGCTCAAGCGTGCAGCATCTAAGATAACATTACGTCTCAAGCTACCGGATTATATCCTCGTTCCAATATATGATGCTGAGGGCAACCCATTATTGGATAACGGAGAGGTAAAAAATCAGGTTTGGATTCCTGAATTCAGTGCTTCAGGCCCTACAGGTGGAGTAGAACACACTTTTGCAAGTCTTCACAATGGTGTCTCTGCTGATTATCTCGCAGGTGAATACACCCCAATATCTGAGGAGTATTTCAACACAATAGATGTGAGTTCTTTTACATATGAATCATCTGCAGAATCATATGCTGACAACTCAAGTGGTGCTAAAATCCATACTTATTCATGCGATATGACATTCTACTCATATTCGTCTGAATGGGAGTCCGGCGATATGAATGCACCATGCTTCATTCTTCGTATTCCATGGAAAACTCAGGATTCTACAGGTGACAACTACGTTACACATTATTATCAGGTGCAGATCAACTCATTCGGTAAGGAGCTTGCTCCAAACCATTGGTATGACCTTACTTTGAATGTCGGTGTGCTCGGTAGTACTGTGGCGACTCTTCCTGTGGAGATCCAGACCTGCTCATACCAGGTACTTGATTGGTCATCCATCGTAACCGTATTCGATAAGGAGGAGGAAGACATCCACCTTGATGAGTGGCAGTATCTGATTATCGACGAGTCGCAGGTGGTGATGAATAATAAATCCACAGGTACCTTCTACTTTGATGCTTCTCATAATCTTGCATGGAATCTCGAGTGGCCTGATCAGGATGAGTTTGAAGGAAATGGATACAATAATCTGGTGAGTGGTTTCGATGAGTTAGAGAGACAGTACAATCTTTCGACCAGGTATGATTCATATTATTTGGATTGCAGTAAGTTGAATGCAACTCCAGTATCTCTCAATAGTGGTGATAACACGAATTTGATAAACAATAATTGTTTTTCTGTTGATGGTAGAACATTTAATTTTACCATTCCTGAAAGAATTACTGATCAGTCAGATATGAAGATATACTCACCTGTATATGTACATGTCAAGGTTTGGCTTGATATGGATAACGACGATCAGTTAGATGATAATGAGAAAGACTATGTATATCATTTGACTTTTGTATATAATCCTGCAATGTATGTTACACCTGATCCAAGTACACTGAGGTCGGTGTATGTGAATGGGGTACGTAACTATAACACTACTCAGCTAACTAACACATATTTATTTAGACAGAATAATACGAATTATTATCCATTAGGTTATGCAGATGGAGTTAGAAATTTTGATGGTGACAACGAGTACACTAATTTTTCAATGTATAGCATTAACGTAACGTCATTTGATGCCGGAGATACATTCCGAGCTCCGGCACTAAATGCTAATGGTTGCCTTGTTGTTCCCAATGGCACTCAAGGTAATCCCGGTGGTACACCTACAACACAACCATATAAATATATCATTGGCGATCCAAGGCAAAGAACATCTGATATTAATCTAGATGGTGGAGATATTGCAAATCATTGGGCGACAGCACAGGCATTGTATCCAGTAAATGGCTCCACTAATAGAAAATTAAAATACTACTATCCGACTGAGAGTTTTGGAAATTCATTCCAAGTTATAGCTCCGAAATTTAGGATTGTATCATTCAATAACGCCAGTGGAAAGGAATGTACGGCAGTAAGCGCCGCTATGAGATGTGCGTCATTGCAGGAGGATGGTTTTCCGGCAGGTCGTTGGAGACTCCCAACTGTAGCTGAGGTACAATACATTATCTTCCTTCAGGGAGAAAATGTCATACAAGAAATTTTCTCTTCGAGCAGCAGTTGTTATGCAACGGCTTCGTATGGCAACACAGATAAAACAAGACGAATTACTCTGTCTTTAAACGAAAACAACAATACCCTTATATGGAATAATGTTGCTGAGAGGATTTCTGTAAGATGCGTATATGATGAATGGTATTGGGGCTCAGAAAGAGAAGCAATTCCGAATACTGGCCAGAATCCAAATACTGATGGAGACGAGTATCTCTTCACATGGGGAGACAAATTAATATACTAAGATGAGAAAGTTTACAATATACATATTCCTTTTGCTTTGCTTTCTGACTGCTTGCCAGAGGGTGGAGCTTGAAGGCCCTTCTTCTGCGCCTGAAATTCCGTATGTTTCAGGTGAGGCGACGATTAGTTTCAGTGTGACATTGCCTGGGGGAATGGCTCAGACAAAGGCTATGGGAGATTCTCCTGTTACAGATATCAACAATCTGTACCTGATAATCTTTGATTCCAACGGGTATTATGTAGAGTCTCGTCAGGCTGAAATCACTAACCGCGTGAATAACATGGCCGATTTCAAAGTAACTCTTACTATGACCAACCAGAAGAGAATAATACACTTCGTGGCCAATTGCCCTGTCAATCAGGTTGGATATGGCCATGAAAGCGAAGTTATATCCAAGCTCTACGTTAAAAAGGGTGAAAGCATTGAAACGGCATATTGGCATAGAATCGAGGTTCCATATATTATTGCTGACAAAGACGGAAATCTGCTTAATTCCAATCTGGAACTCTATCCTAAGGAGAATAATCCTTTTTACAATGTACCTCTTTTAAGGAATTATACTCAGATTACAGTAGAGGACAACGACGATAACGATGATAACTTCCTTCTTCTTTCTTATGCTGTTTACAATACAATCGACATCGGTACAGTAGCTCCATATAACAAGTCGAAAGCAGCATTCCAGATGTTTGGTGAGAAGGGTCTTTTGTTCTCTTATGACCGTCTCCTTGCAGATGGATTCGAAGGACATGTGCTGACTTCGGCAGTACTTGATTCTGAGCTTACAGAAGATGACTTCATGACTCCAGGAACTCCATATTATCTGTATGAGAGAAAAATCTCAGTACGCCATGACGCTGAGGAGTCAGAATGGGCAGAGTCTCCTACGCATATCATTATCAAGGGTATATATACCGGTAAAGGATATGAAAACAATACGACTCCAACATATTATAAGGTTGACCTGATCAGAGAGATGAGCGATGGTAATCAATATTACAATCTATTAAGGAATTTTGATTATACATTCAGGCTCAGGTCAGTGACAGGTGCCGGATATACAACATGGGAACTAGCAATGGAGAATCCTGCCGGAAATAACCTTGCTGGATCAACCCAAACGCAGAAGTTGACAGACGTATCCGACGGTACTGGCCGAATCATGGTAAGTTATACTGACACCACTTTGGTGTCTAACCATGATATTGAATTCAAGTTCAAGTATATCCCAGATATCACTAAATATGAGCCTTCCAACAGGCAGGTTTCACTCGTGGGTGAGCTTGACGGTACCGGCAATGTGTTGAAAGGATTGAAGTACACTATTGATTATGGCGAAGACAGCTCTGATGGTTGGGCAACTGTTACATTCCGAGTAAACGATCCAACCGACATCAAGCAGGTGCAGAAGATTGTGCTCAACGTAGGCGAGAACCTGAACTTGCAGAAAACGATTACCTTCACGTTGATGAAGCCGTATACGCTGGATATCATCTGCTATGACCCAAATAATCAGGGTGAGGGTGTGACCTTTGAAGAGCCGGATAACGTCATAGAGACAGGTATTGGTAAACTTGTTGGTGTCGCCCTCCGTATCCCGGACGACTTGACACGAGATATGTTCCCGCTGGAGTTTATGGTAGAGGCTGATAAACTTAGTATCAGTCCGGATGTTTCCGAAGGCAACACCGTGCCTGTGATTAGCGGACAGTCTATTATTCCAGGAAAGACAGATCCTTCGTTCCACTATTTGTTTACAATCGAGACGTATGAGATCTATCAGAGCCTTTTGTATGACGAAGCAAATCATAAGAAGTTCGTGATTACGAGATGGCTGACAAATATGGTCAATAGCGCCTCATACGTTGTTGTGGACAATAAGTACTTCAATATTGCGGCATCATATTTCAGAAATTCAGGAGAGCAGGAAGAAACGGAGGTTCTTGGACATAAAAAACGCTATACCGACCTTCGTATCGATCCGAATCCTGTGTTCTATGGTGTCGATCAACCTGTCAAGATCATGTTTGACCTTGATTCAAGAGAGCAGAAGTACCTTCCTAAGACCGTACGCGTCAGGTTGGAGGGAATGGTATGTACAAAGCATGGTGACACTGAGTTCGATATGTTTCTGAGTGAAAACCCTATGACCGATACGATTGGGCGTAATTTGCCGAAGACAACAAAGATCGTGAAGATGCAGAAAGGTACAAGATCGGTAATCGTGGATGGTCTCAAGACAACTGTAGCAAGTCACAGTGATGTATATGATGGAAAGGGTACTTCTGATATTACCGATGATACAGGTCCTATCAGATTTACATTGAATCCGGAGAATCCGTCGGAAGGTGGAGTCTATGATGAGGCATATTATCAGGTTACATCAGATGTAGCAAATAGAATCGAGCCAGCGTTCACTATGCTTATGATTGAGCCGAATCCAGTTTTGACAGGTGAAAATATACCTGTTAGCATAAGGTTCTACATGGATGCTGATGATGAAGATTATTTCAATAGAGATCTTACTATTCATCTGGATGGCCTTAAGACTGCACATAGAGGGCTTACAAGATTTGATGTAAGACCTGCAGAAGGATCAATTAAAATTCTGATTGACAGTCTCGTTACATCTACCGTTAACGGCAATGTTTCATTTACTGTGGTCGACAATGGCGGTAAGTACAACGCTGAATCCGGAAAATCAAAGGTAGCGACAAGAGAAAATGCAGACTTCTGGGGACTTACAATAAATCCTAGCAAAGTCGCTCAGGGTGTTGGCAAAAAGTTATCAATTTCCTTTAACATGGATGAAGATGATAAGAATTTTGCCACAAGGGAGATTACTGTTAACCTGACTGGAATGAAGTACGTGCATCCGCAGACAAAAGAAGAGCTTACTGAATTAGTATTCACGCCATCTCAGTTCCCTAAGTTGACACGATATATGACTATCGGTGATCTGGTAACAACAAGTGATGCCGATGAAGTATCGTTCACAGTAAGTACATCAGGATATGATGATGCAACCGCTAGAGCTCAACGTAGTGAAGTCGAGTTCAAAAACCTTAGCTTCACGCGTGACGGAGATATCGTGTCTCGCATTAACGAAGGTGAAACCGTTGACTTCAACTTCACAATGAGTTACTATGAGCCTGGTATGACAGTGAATGTCACTCTTGATGGATTTGAGCCATATGACATGCCGGCATCAGGTGATGGTTCACTTGTTCTGGCTGCTACTCGTGCTGCAACATCATATGTATTCACTCCATTTGAGAAGAACTGTAAGCTGAAGCTTAGAGCAATCAATACAACGTCTTCAAGTTATAGTGTCGGCCTGGCAGCTGAAAGTTATGGCTTTAAGCCTGCAGACGCCGGTATTTCTAAGGCAATCCATAAGTTTGAAGCTATTGCAAACACATACACTGTTACAAGTTCGAACACAGTCACAATAACCTTCAAGATTCCGGCAAACGCATGGGAGGCAGGACAGACTACAATGCCGGTGAATATTACACTTGACCGATTGGTTCCAGCAGATAATAAACTCAACGGTTCTAACGGAAATTACGTGTACAATGTCACTAAGGACAACAGTAATAGTTACAACTTTACTGTCAAGCCATCTGAAACGACAGCAGGACCTTGTAAAGTAACACTCAATGCCGACTATTTCATTGGTCAGATTATCAATATAACTCAGATCGTGCGAACATCTCGTCCGTTCCTGGAGTTCGATTTTAATTCTGGAAATAACCAGCCATTTACTTGGTGGGGTACCAATAATGCTTCGGTAGGAATTAACAATCAGAGGTTGAGAGTGGAAGTAAGGACTAGAGGAGCTGAAGCCCATACTGAACAATTGGCCTATAATTTTGGTAGTGGATATTTTGTTACAGGAAGAGAATACTATCTGACATTCACCATCTCAGGAACTAATAGGGGTAATGACGCAGATAATAAGATCTATGCTTATTTGCAGAATAATAGCGATAATTATAAAAGAGTTGTTGATTTTGGACCGATAGAGGTTCCAAGTCAACCTACCAAAATAACTGTGAGTGGCGTATGTACAGGTACGGGAGACTATCTGGTAATGCATTTTGGATATTTTGTCGGTGAGATTTTTATTGATGACTTCGAACTGGGTTACTATGAGTAGTAACCAACAGATACGATTGATTTAACATAAAAGTAGCGAGCATCTCTCTGCTCGCTACTTTTATTATACCCAAACGGGAACTCTGTCCGCAGCACGAGCCAGGCGGAGCAAGCCCTTGGGGTTTGCTTGCGCAGCTTGGCTCGAGCAGCTGGCTAGCGTATTTGCTAGCTGCGGTGCGTATCCACTTGGGCTTATCCACCCAAATGAACAATTCTGTGGACAAAGGGTGGCAACCCTGGGTGTTTGTCCACCAAAAGGGCAATTCCGTGGACAAACGGTAGCAATCCAAGGTACTTGTCCACCAAATGAACGATTTCGTGGACAAAGTGTGGCAATCCTGGGTGTTTCTCCACCAAACAGCCCATTCCGTGGAGAAAAGAGCAAAAAAAAGAAAAATGTGGCGAAAAGCGGTCTATACGGGGCGAAATGCCGGAATATTAAAATTCGTAAATTGCTGTTTTTCTTTATTTTATCATCTGATAGATTTCCTCTTCCGAACTTTGTAGTGCTAACATTAAATAAAAAGATATGGAAGAAAAAAATGAAGAGAAGGCCTCGGAATGCCAGGAGAAACAGTACGCCCACCTATTATGCGACTTCATGTTCAAAAGGATGTTTTGCAGCGAGGCAAACAAGGATGTGTTGATTTGGTTCCTAAACATGGTGCTGGATGACCTGGACATAAAGAGTGTCGATTTCATCCCTACCGAACATCTGGGTTTGACCAAGGAGGATAGGAAGGTCATTTTTGACATCTCCTGCGAATGCAGCGATGGCAAGACGTTCATCATCGAGATGCAGAAAGGATATCAGAGGTATTTCAGGGAAAGAGCTCTGTACTACACTACCTATCCGATCAACGCGCAAGGAAAAGAAGCACGAGATATGTACGAGGCCAAAAGAATTGAAGGCAGGAGTAATGAGAAGTTCAAATGGGACTATAACCTTAAACCTGTCATCGTGGTGGCACTGCTGAACTTCGAGTTCAAACACTCAGAGGAGTGGCCGGACGATAAATACCTGTCATCCTACAGATTAATGGAGGATACTGTGCACGAGCCGATGACGAATGCCTTAAGGTTTGTGTTTTTGGAATTGGGACGCTTCAACAAGCGCATATCTGATCTTGAGACTAAATTTGAAAAGTGGGTGTACTTGCTTAAGAATATGCACAACATGAAGGGAATCCCACCTGAATTTGACGAACCTTTGTTTCAGCGCTTGTTTTTGCTGGCAGAAATTGGTAATTTTACGGCTGATGAGTTGAAACATTACTATAATTCATTGAATAACATGGGTGATTACGACAACATAATCCACACAGCAAAAGAAGAGGCTGAAAGAATAGGCCTTGAAAAAGGCCTTCAGAAAGGTCTTGAGAAAGGTCTTGCGCTGGGAGTCTTACAAGGAAGAACAGAAGCAGCCAAGGATGTTGCCAAAGAAATGCTTGCAGACGGGATGCCTGTCGACAAGATTTCCAAGTATACAGACTTGTCAATTGAAGAGATCGAAGCATTGAAACTTTGATTCACGACTAACGGAATATAGCAAAAGTAGCGAGCATTGCTGCTCGCTACTTTTGCGTTGATATTGTCAGTCTTTGTCATGAACTATCCCCGACCGCAGGACGAGCCAGGCGGAGCAAGTCCTTGGGGTTTGCTTGCGCAGCTTGGCTCGAGCAGCTGGCTAGCGTATTTGCCAGCTGCGGTGCGTATCCACTTGGGCTTATCCACCCAAATGAACAAATTTGTGGACAAAGGGTGGCAATCCTGGGTGTTTGTCCACCGAACAGGCAATTTCGTGGAGAAGAGGGCGCTGGAACCGGGTAGTGATTTGCGGAGCTGCTATGCAACTTTATCATTAAAAAAGTTACAAATTGATAAGAAACAGAAAAATCTGCATGTGTGGTATTGTGCTCATGCAGTTTTTTTTGCACTTTTGTGGGGAAGGATGGGGAGAGGCGACGACATAAAATTTTAGCGGGGCATAGTGCCCAATGTTTAACTTAAAACTAAAATTATATGTCGTACGAATGTAAGTATGCAGACTTGCTTGATGATGATGTGTTCAAGCTGGTCTTTGGACGAGAGTCCACAAAGGACGTGATGATTGAGTTCCTTAATCAGGTTATTCCAGACAGGAAGATTATAGACCTGGAGTTCATTGACAAGGAAATGCATCCTGTTGAACGCGATGCGAAAGGTGTGGTGTATGATATGTTCTGCAAGACAGATAGCGGTGCGAGAATAATTGTTGAGGTGCAGCGAAGAAAGCAACCGTTCTATCCAGAAAGAGCTCTCTACTACTCAACCTTTCAAATTCAGAGGCAAGTGGAGGCTGGAGCTGACAGCTACGGTTTCTTACCAGTGTATGTTATCAATATCTTGAATTTCAAGATGGATACGCATGATGATTGCACAGAAGTCAAGACAGTTTATAGGCTATATGAGGAGGGTTCGCATAGACTTCTTACTGACAGGGTGACGTTTATCTTTATTGAGCTGCCGAGGTTCCAGAAAACCATTGATGAGCTCGATGGTAATATTCTTGAGGGCATGTACTTCTGCTTTAAGAATATGACTGTTCTAGATGAGCGTCCAAAGATACTGACACATCAGATCTTTAACAAAATCTTTGAGGTGTCGGAGCTATATAATATGGATCAAGAAACACGAGATAAAATTATAAATAAAATGACTACAGAAAGAGATTTAAGAAACCAGATGGCTTATGCCCGACAGGAGGCAATTGAAGAGGGCTTAGCTGAAGGCCGTGCAGAAGGTCTCGCAAAGGGTCGTGCAGAAGGGCTCGCAGAAGGTCGTGCAGAAGGTCGTGCAGAAGGTCTAATGGAAGGTCTAACGGAAGTGGCTAAACAGATGTTAGCTGACGGCATGCCAGCAGATAAGATTGCTACTTATACGAAACTGTCTATAGAAGAAATCAAGTCTCTACAGGTATAACTATCTGTATCCAAATACATCTAATTAGCGGGCAGTCACAATTGCTCGCTAATTTTATATTACACCACGGGAACATCAATCCTCAGCATGAGCCAGGATGAGCAAGCCCTTGGAGGTTACTTGCGAGGGTTGGCTCGAGCAGCTGGCGAGCGTATTTGACATCTGCAGTGCGTATCGCACAAATTCATCCACCAAAAGGGCAATTTCGTGGACAAAGGGGAGCAATCCATGGTATCTGTCCACCGAAAGGGCGATTTTGTGGACAAGTGGTGGCAATCTTGGGTGTTTGTCCACCGAACAGGCGATTTTGTGGACAAGAGGGAGCTGGAAGCGGTTAGCGATTTGTGGAACTGCTATATTTGCAGAAGTTCGAGTCATTCGATCACTTCAGAGAGAAGCTTAAAGCCTATCTGAAGTACTATAATGAAGATAGAATAAAGCTAAAGCTTGATAACCTGAGTCCAGTACCGATTGCATCATCTAGCGAATGCAAGCTAAGAATAACGTGTGGTAAGGCACCAGCGCTGGCAAATACGCCAGCCAGCGCTTCTCAGCAAGCTGCGCAGCTCAGCCCAAGGGCTGCTCCGCCTGCTGAGTGCCATGATCGCAAAATCAATATCGGAAATCGTCCACCAAAAGGGCGATTCGGTGGACAAAGGGTAGCAATCCTGGGTGTCTGTCCACCAAAAGGGCAATTTCGTGGACAACGGGGAGCAATCTTGGGTGTTTGTCCACCGAACAGGCGATTTTGTGGACAGACTATGGAGTCAAGAGAAAGAGGGATGGGTGGAGGTGGGCGATGGGTTTGATATATAGCAAATAAACGTTCGGCACAGAGATTGGAATCCGGCGAATCGGACTCTAATTGACGAATAAGATGAAAACCGCATTGCTTCTGATTGCAGACTTGATATGCTCTTCATGCATATGTCTTTACTCAGAGTATGAATTATGTTCAAAGACCCAGTGGACTTCCGAAGAGCGTCCACTGGGTCCTATTAATGTAAATGAACTGATTCTTAGTTTCGAAGATGATGTCAATGTGACCATTTGTCTGAGCGACCGGGAAGAACTCCACGGAACATATCACAACGATGGACCGACCACGACATTTAGCAATCTTCAGATTGAGATAGATGGCGTTACCGTCACATTCATAGAAGCGCATCTTAAAAATGAAGAAACGCTATTTCTTCTATGGCAGGTGGAAGATATCCTCTACCCTTTCACTACTGCCCTACATCCACTATAGAGCCTGCTCAATCGCTGCAGAGAGCGATGCTGCGTCCTTGATGGTAGCGTTAACCATGCCGTCGCCACCAATAAGGAATGCTGCAGGGAGCGCAGTGAGGTTGTAGATTGTAGCGTAGTTGGAAGTTACTCCTGTGATGTCTGAGACATTTGTCCAAGGGAGTTTCTGCTCACGTACTACACGTGCCCACATACCGTTATCTACGTCAAGAGACACCTGATAGATCTCAAATCCTCTGTCCTTGTACTGCTCGTAAACAGGTGCGAGAACGTCGAGGTTAAACATCTTCTGTGCAGCGTCTGATGCAGTCCAGAAATAAAGAAGGGTTACCTTCTTGTGAACATCGCTGAGCTTAGTCTTCTGACCCTGCTGGTTTGGAAGTTCGATATCCAAGTAGTTGATCTGCTCTGCAGACTCGATGCGTGAGATGAGGTTCATCTGAGCAAGACGAGTAGTAGCCTCTTTTCTGAGAGCCTTAACATACTTTGACTCTGGATATATTGTCTCAAGTGTGTCAGCTACGTTTGAGAAGATGATTGCATCAGTAGTCTGAGCAAATACAGGAAGAGACTCTGTAAATGACTGATATAGAACAGGTACAACTGTCAATGAGCCTTTATTCTGCATTACATAAGCTACTCTGCTTCTGTAGTAATCAACATAAGTCTTGCTGAGCTGCTCTCTCGAAGCTGTTGCATCTGCCATTGCAGCCTTAGCCTTTGCAAAGTCCGCCTCAACAGAAGCAAGCTTTACAGACTCCTCCGATCCTTCAACTACACTGTTACCAAGAGTGTCAGTCTGAACAGAGACTTTGTCACCGGCCTCAAGAAGAAGCGATGCCACCTTTCTGTCCTTATAGAATACATATACGAACTCTGGCTGTCCCTTAGCCACCTCAACCTTGCAGCTGAACTTTCCGGCAACGTCGGTCTTAAGTGTGTCAACCACCTGATACTGATTAACATTCAGCAACTTAACAACAACCTCTGACGCAGGAGCATCTGAGATTACACCTTTGATATTTGCAGTCTGAGTACATGCAGCGAAGCCAATAACAGCTGCTGCAAAGAAAAAGATTTTACTGAATCTTGACATATTCATTCCAAATTGACTGAGCAATCGCCTGGAATTCTTCAGATGAGAGCTCAAGTTTTGATTTTCTAAAGTCCATATCACCTTCTGTCTGGAGAGGCACAAGGTGGATATGAGTGTGAGGAACCTCCATTCCGAGTACTGCTACGCCCACTCTCTTGCAAGGCACAGCCGCCTTGACAGCATGCGCTACCTTACGAGCGAATGCGCAGAGACCCATGTATGTTGCCTCATCAAGATTGAAGATATAGTCATCCTCAACGTTCTTTGGGATCACGAGTGTGTGACCCTTTGCCATTGGGGCGATGTCCAAAAATGCGTAGAACTCGTCGTTCTCTGCTACCTTGTACGATGGGATTTCGCCCTTGGCTATTTTAGTAAATATTGTTGACATAATACTGTTATTAAAGATCCTTCGCTTCGCTCAGGATGACAATTAAGTCAAACTTGGATCCCTTAGAGTGTGATTTCGAGAATTTCGAATTTGATAACTCCAGCAGGAACCTTAGCGTCAACGACTTCGCCAACACCATGTCCGAGAAGAGCCTGTCCGATTGGGGTCTTCACAGCAAGCTTACCTGCCATAAAGTCTGCCTCCTGCTCGCTCACAAGAGTGAAGTTCATGATCTGGTTAGTGTTAAGATTCTTAACCTTCACCTTATTGAGCATCTGTACCTTGTCAGTACCGATCTGTGACTCATCGATCACACGCGCATTAGCTACAAGGTTCTGAAGCTTAGCAATCTGAAGCTCCAAAAGGCCCTGGGCCTCTCTAGCAGCCTCATACTCAGCGTTCTCAGAAAGGTCTCCCTTATCTCTCGCCTCTGCAATCTGAGCTGAAATTACAGGACGCTGTGCAATCGCCTCTGCAAGCTCCCTCTTCAGTTTGTCCAAACCCTCCTGGGTCATATACTGTAGTGCCATAATTATTGTTTTTTGTGTTTAATATTTTCTATTCATAATTTCCGAATACAAGACAAGCTTCTTCGGATCAATCTTTCCCTTCTTCTCAGAGGTTTCTGGTTCTACCTCTATCGGTCTGGAAACGACTGGTTTTTCTTTTACGGATTTAGGGGCCTCATAGAAATAATATGTAGGCGCCTCCTCCACTATTGGCTCTGGTTCTTCCGGAACTTCTTCGTAGATTTCTTCATTACTTTCTTCAGAATCTACACGAAGTTCTGGAAAAATATCCTCCAATGTTTGATATTGACGAGTAGCAGTTGGTTGCACAGGCTGCGCTGGGCGCACTGGGGTGTCCGCACCATTGATTTTCTTAGCGACCTTAAAGATAAGTACGAATAATGCAAGTAGGATTCCTATTATCTCTTCCATAGCTATATGTTTAAAGATCCTTCGCTTCGCTCAGGATGACAAGTGCAAACTCAGGATGACAAGGCATTCATCGCGGTCGAGTTCGAGCTGAGCTTTGAGTTCGGTCAATGAGTCGAACTTACGCTCTTCTCGGATTCTTGCAATGAATGTTATATCAATGTCAAGTCCGTATATATCTTCATCAAAGCCAAAAATATTGGTCTCGATTGTGCGGGCGTTGCCTGCTCCCACTGTCGGACGGCAACCGATGTTGCACATTCCATACAGTTCTCGGTCCAACACCTTGACCTTCACAAAATATACTCCGTTGCCCGGTACCAGCTTCAATGGTTCATACAACTGCATATTCGCGGTTGGAAAACCTATTGTCCTGCCCAATTTATTGCCTGCTACGACTACTCCGTGCATAGAATAGTCATATCCAAGCATTTCTGCTGCCCTTCTTACATCTCCCTCCTCAAGTTTTTCACGAATCTTAGTAGAACTTACAGCATAGCCCTGCTGCGATGGAACCATTTCAGTCCTGATCACCTCCAGCCCGAGCATTTCTGCCGTGCGCGCCACCTGATCCGAATTTGCGGCATCACTTCCGATTCTGTTGTCATATCCCAACAGTATGGCTGTCGCGCCGTATTCCTTCATGATATGACGAAGGTACTGTTCCATCGTCATAGCGCTGAAGTCTTTTGTAAATGAAAGCACCTCTACCCTATCTACTCCCAGCTCGTGAAGCATCTGCTTCTTTTGCGCGAGCGTGGTGAGAAGCCTTAGGGAGCGGGCCTCCTTTTGCAGCACATTACGGGGATGTGGCCAGAATGTGATGACCATGCTTTCATCCCCGCGAGCTGCTGCAGCCTTTACAAGCTGCTCTATTACAAGACGGTGTCCGACGTGGACACCGTCGAAAAATCCAGTTGCTACAACCATCTTACAAGTTCGAAGTCCTGTCTGTGAGGAAGATCTGCGTTCTTAGCGTAGATTCTACCTGCTACCTGGTACAGACCAGACCTGTCAGGGTTGATTGAAGCTACATACTTAGCTCTTCCATCAACTGTCTCCACTGGAGTGAAGTCATATCTCTCCTGGATGTGGAGCTTGCCCTTCTTATCAGAAGTTGCGAAGAGTACCTCTACTCCGATCTCCTCTGCGTTAAGGTCACCGATGTTAAGAACAACCTCAGCCTGGAAATCGTTTCCAAGAGCTACAGTGTTGTTGCTGTCTGGCATGTATGCAGATACAACCTCAACGTTCTTCCACTCACGACGGAGTTTCTTCTTCCAAGCTGCGATCTCACGAGCCTTAGCGAAGTCATCAGCAACTACTGTCTCGAATCTTGCAGACTGTGGTACATAGTACTGGTTGATATAGTCTGTAAGCATACGGTTAGTTGTGAAGTTGCAAGCTACCTGAGCTACGCAGTTCTTGATGATCTCGATCCAGTCAGCTGAACGACCTGTTGAAAGAGACTTGTTGTAGAATGTAGGAGCGATCTCGTTCTCGATGATGTTGTAGATAGTAGCTGCGTCGAGCTCATCCTGGTAGTTCTGGTCATCGTAAGTTCTCTCCATTGGAAGAGCCCAACCAGCACCTGGCTTGTAACCCTCAACCCACCATCCGTCGAGTACTGAGAAGTGCATTACACCGTTCATGGCAGCCTTCTCTCCTGAAGTACCTGAAGCCTCGAGTGGACGAGTAGGGTTGTTCATCCAGATGTCAACACCCTGAACGAGGTACTTAGCCACAGTGATATCGTAGTTAGGAACGAATACGATCTTACCGATGAAACGTGGCTGCTTAGAGATCTCAACGATCATCTTGAT
>JAFYVM010000042.1 GCA_017549145.1 Bacteroidales bacterium | reverse complement strand
TGTTAACACCATAATGTTCTGTAACCTGTCTTTCAGTATAACCTGACAAGTAACGTTTAACAGCTTCCAGCTTAATTTCAAAACAAAATTTCATAACAAAACCCCGAAAGTTTTTTGTCTAACTTTCGGGGTTCATGTCAATTCTTAGTCACCATTTCTATTTTATTGCGGTTTAAGGCCCGTTATTTCCATCCTTGAGCCTTCATTGGTAGTTCTACTCCATCCGGTGTAACAACAACGGCTCCTACCTCTGTTTTCGCCAAATGACCGATAATATCAAATGTCTGGAAATCGTGGCGGAACTTATCGTGTTTACCGATAGGAATAGTGAATAGAAGTCTATAATCTTCTCCTCCATTAAGTGCTGCTGACATTGGGTCGATATTCATTTCCTTGCCAAGTTCAAATGTCTTACCTGCAAAAGGAAGTTTATCCACATAGATCTTTGCTCCAAGACCGCTGTCACGTACAAGTCTCTTGACTGCATCTGCAAGGCCTCTGGTTACAAGATAACCGTGTGACGGTACGATTTCAGCCTCCTCGAGCTGCTTGATGATCTGAGGGTTGATCTGTGGTTTAAGATACGCTCCCACAAGATTTTTATAGTCATCAAGTTTAGGTTGAGCCTTTACATCTCCGCTCTTTTCGAATGCCTTTCTCTCTCTTTCAAGCACCTGGAATCCCATAAATGCAGCGCCGAGGTTGTCAGAAACGCAGATCAGGTCCATGCTCTTGGCTGCTGAACGACGTTTGTTCTGAAGAAGAGTTGTTTCTCCTACAGCAGATGTGCTTATTGTAAGACCGTTTGGAGACGGAAGAAGGTCAAGCTCTACATTGGTATATCCATGCTCTTTTGCTGCTGTTACTGCGCCTTCCCAAACCTCTTTTATATGCTTGAAATCCAACTTTGCAGATATTCCCAGGCGGATTTCAAGTGTGCGTGGGTGTGAAAATGAAGCGTAAAGTTCTCCTGTTACAGCTGTAACGCATTTGTATCCGAGATGCTTCAAAGGGAAGTATGTAAGATCAAAGTCAATACCCTCAATAAAGGTTCTTGCTTTGGTTTGTATTACGCTTTTACCTGATGTTTCAAAACTTGCTTCTTCGAAAGGCTTATATGGAGTTCCTTCGTAAAGTTTTGCAATAGCCTCGACTCTTCCGAGGTCTGAGAATGTTTCTTCTGCCATAGAATAAAGTAGTTTATCTGACAAAATTAGTGAATTTTCTTTATTTTTGTGTGCATTTGAAAATAACACAAATATATAATGAACATGAAGAAACTAATCCTTATGATGATGGCTGTATTTATGATGCAGCCGGTGATGGAGGCTAAAAAGAACCAGGAGGTAAAGTCTTATGACCTCAAGGTTATGTCTTATAATATCAGAAACGGAAAGGCAAAGGATGGTACAAACCATTGGGACCTTCGTTATCCTGCAACAGCTTATATGTTGATGGATCAGAAGCCTGATATCTTCGGAGTACAGGAGGCTTATGATTTTCAGGTGAAGTTCATTGCTGAGAATTTCAGAGAGTATGGTAATGTGGGTGTTGGTAGAGAAGATGGAAAATTCAAGAATGAGCACATGTCGATTTTCTGGAACAAGAAGACCATAAAGCTTCTCAAATGGGGCACATTCTGGCTTTCTGAGACTCCTGAAGTTCCATCTAAGGGTTGGGACTCAAATTACTTCAGAACAGCTACGTGGGCTCTTATGAAGGATAAGAAGACTGGTAAGAAATTCTATTTTGTTAACACTCATCTCGATCACAAGGGTAGAGAGGCTCAGAAGAATGGTCTGAAGCTGATTATTGATAGAATTGCCAGCATAAATCCAGAAGGTTATCCTATGATTCTTACCGGTGACTTTAATGTGAAGCCAAATGATTCTGTTCTTACAGATCTTGACAAGATCATGCAGTGCACAAGAAAGGTAGCTCTTGTGACAGATAATCACAACACATTCAATGGCTGGGGTAAGGCAAAGTCAGATTCTGTGATTGACTATATTTATTTCTCAGGATTCTCCAGATGTGTTGAATACCAAACAGTTACCAAGGAATATGGTGGCAGAAAGTTTATTTCTGACCATTTCCCTATAATTTCAACTCTAGTATTTTAATCTGTTTATTTCTTAAGAACAGAGTAGCCTATTCGGAGTCGTTCAAGCTCCTCGATAAGGGGAGCTGAGACGGCAACCTTAAACTTCCTTGACAGAAAGTCAATATTCCATTTCTTAACAGGATCATAAAGCGACATTGTGAGCGGAACGCTTCCTTTGTTGCTTTTTATTATGCCTACAAGCTTGTCTCTGAATTCAGGAGAAAGCTGAGGTGTTGTAATCTTAAGTGAAAGACCAGTAATATATGTATCGCTCACATTACCTAGCAACATGACATTCTTCACCTTGAATGCATATGGAGATGCCTTAGGCTTTTCTTTGCTCTTCTCGTCCTGTTTTACGAAGTATTTCTCTTCGATCATACCCTCGATAAAGATGGCATTGTTCACCTGCATATAGCTCATGAACGCTTCATGATCTTTACCGAACAGAGCAAGTTCATAACTACCGCCTTTATCCTCAATGACAGTTCTTGACCATGGACGTCCGGTCTTGGTGGTCATCTGCTGACAACTGATGATAAAACCGGCAATTGCTGCCTTCTGCTTAACCTTTTTAGCCTCACACTCACTTACGAGGTTATCAAGTTCGCTTACCTGGCATGTCGTGAAATTGTCAAGTTCGAACTGGTATTGATCAAGAGGATGAGATGATAGGTACATTCCCACCAGATCCTTTTCAAAACGGAGTTTTTCCATGACATCTTCATCACCCACCATTGCTGGAACCTCTGGGCGCTCAGGCTTCATTTCCTCTACCTCTCCAAAGAGTGAAATGGCGCTTTCTTCGCTGTCTTTCTTGTAAAGTTCACCATATCTGAGGAGCTTATCAATGAAGATTTCACCTGTCTTCGATGTGAGAGTGAACTGTTTTCTGCTTATTCCGAAGCTGTCGAATGCACCAGAATGCAATAGAGATTCAAATGCCTTTCTATTCACTACGCCAGACATTCTCTCTACGAAGTCGTAGATGTCTGCAAATACGCCATTTGCCTCTCTTTCGGCAAGGATTGCGCGTACGATATTGTCACCAAATCCCTTGATACCGCCAAGACCGAAGCGTATTTCGCCGTTCTTGTTTACCGTGAATCGTGCATCCGACTCGTTTATATCAGGGTTAAGTACCTTAATGCCGTTCTTCTTACAGTCATCCATGATCTTCTTGATCTCATCCATGTTGGAGAGATTCTTTGTCAGGTTGGCTGCCTGGAATTCTGCAGGATAATGGGCCTTAAGCCATCCTGTCTGATAACTTACCCATGCGTAGCAGGTTGCATGTGACTTATTGAAGGCATAAGAAGCGAATTTTTCCCAGTCTGCCCAGATCTTTTCGAGCATATCCTGAGGATGTCCGTTCTTTGTACCACCCTCAATAAATAGTCCCTTAAGGCTATCCAGCACGTCTTTGAGCTTCTTACCCATTGCCTTACGGAGAGTATCGGCCTGACCACGGGTGAAGCCTGCAAGCACACGTGAAAGAAGCATCACCTGCTCCTGATATACAGTAATACCATATGTATCCTGGAGCGTCTTTTCCATCTCCGGAAGGTCATATACGATAGGCTGACGTCCCTGTTTACGCTCTACGAAGTCCGGGATATAATCCATTGGGCCCGGGCGGTAGAGGGCATTCATCGCAATAAGGTCCTCGAATCGGGTCGGCTGGAGCTTTATCAGCCACTCTTTCATACCCGGAGACTCGAACTGGAATACACTGGTGGTGTCTCCGCGGCTATATAGCTCATAAGCTTTAGGGTCGTCAATCGGAATCTTTTCAATGTCAAATTCAATTCCGTGACGTTTCTTGATGTTTGCCTGACATTCCTTGATGATGGAAAGGGTACGGAGTCCCAGGAAGTCCATCTTAAGCATTCCGACTTCCTCAATGTAGTGTCCATCATACTGTGATACCCATACTTCCTCGCCAGTAAGTTTATCGTTGGCTATAGAAATAGGAATATATTCAGTAAGGTTGTCCCTACCGATAATCATCGCGCAGGCGTGTACACCTGTCTGGCGGATACAGCCTTCAAGCTTTCCGGCATATTTGAGTACGTCCTGAACCAGAGGCTCTCCATTCTTCAACTCTTCGCTCAGCTCACCGTATTTAAGGCAGTTTGAGAGTTTTGGTTTGAACTCCTTAGTCTCCTTTTTGCCTTCTTCGTTAACGATAGTGGCCTCAAATGGCTTATCTGGAACCATCTTGGACAGACGGTTGGACTCTTCAATAGAAAGGCGGCTGACACGTGCAACGTCTTTAATGGCACTCTTTGCTGCCATTGTTCCGTATGTGATTACGTGTGAGATCTGCTCTTTTCCGTACTTCTCCTCAATATATTGGAATACACGATATCGTCCGTCATCATCAAAGTCGATATCCACATCGGGCATGTTGATTCGGTCAGGGTTGAGGAATCGCTCAAAGAGGAGGTCATACTTGATAGGGTCGATATTTGTAATCTTGAGACAGTATGCAACTGCCGAACCTGCAGCTGAACCACGGCCGGGTCCAACAGAAATACCCTCGCTACGTGCTGCTGCAATAAAGTCCTGTACAATAAGGAAGTAGTCTGGGAATCCCATCTTGCAGATGGTCTTGAGCTCGAATTCAATTCGCTCAGCCTGCTCGTCTGAAAGTGTATCTCCGTATCTCCAATGTGCACCTTTATATGTAAGGTAGCAGAGATATGCTACAGAACGGCAGAATTCCTCTCCACGTTCATTTCCATTCTTGTCGCAGCGTCCTTCATCGATGATATGCTTATATGTTTCAAGATGTGTGTCGATCTCTGCAAGGAAGTCCTCAGGAAGATCGAATTTAGGGAGGATAGGATCCTTGTCAATCTTGAAGCTATCAATCTTTTCAGCAACCTCAATAGTATTGCTGAGCACCTCAGGATGCTTATAGAACATATCCAACATCTCTTCTTCGCTCTTCATGTACTCCTGCTGAGTATAGCGCATTCTGTCCGGCTCGTCGAGATATGCATTTGTTGTCAAGCAGATCAAACGGTCATGGGCTGGGCCATCTTCCTTGCGTACGAAGTGTACATCGTTTGTTGCAACGACCTTTGTACCTGTTTTAGCGGCAAGTTCAAAGATTCCCTCATTAGCTACAAGCTGGTGTTCATACACCTCCTGTGACATTCCCGGGATTTCTGTCTTGTGCTGCTGTACCTCAAGGTAGAAATCGTCTCCAAAGACCTTTTTATGCCATGCAATTGCCTCTTCTGCACCCTTCATGTCTCCTGCAATGATTGCACGTGGAACCTCTCCTGCTATACAAGCAGAGCAACAAACCAGGTCTTTTGAATATTGTTCTACTATTTCATGACATACGCGAGGCTTGTCGTAGTATTTACCTTCGATATGTCCTGTTGAAACAATCTTCATCAGATTCTTATAACCATTGTAGTTCTTGGCTAGCAGAATCAAGTGATAATATCCTCTATGGTCTTTGTCCTTTAGCTTGTGGTCATAGTGCTTTGTAACATAGATTTCGCATCCGATGATTGGCTTGATCTCCGGATACTTCTTAGCTACTTTCAAGAACTCCTTCACACCATACATATTACCATGGTCAGTAATGGCAAGTGCGGGCATCCCGAGCTCCTTTGCGCGCTCAAAAAGACCTGCAATAGACGCCTGGCCGTCTAGAATAGAATACTGTGTATGGACGTGTAGATGGACAAATGACATAGCTGAAAATTTAAGGGAAACAAAGATAATTAATCTTCATCACCCTATCAAAAATAAAAATTCCCGCTGATGTCAATTGCTTGACTGTCAGCGGGAAAATTTTATCAACAGGCAGTTTTATTATTTCTGCTCCTTCTTAGCTGTTTTGTTAGTTACATCGTACATGATTGGAGTTGCGATGAAGATTGAAGCGTAAGTACCGATGATGATACCAAGGATCAATGCAACAGCGAGACCTCTGATCACCTCTCCACCGAAGATTGCAATTGCAAGCATAGTGATGAGAGTTGTGAGTGATGTATTCATTGTACGTGAAAGAGTGCTGTTAAGCGCTGCATTTACGTTAGTCTTGAAGTCAGCCTTTGGATGAAGCTCCTTGTACTCACGGATACGGTCGAAGATAACCACTGTATCGTTGATAGCGTAACCGATGATAGTAAGGATAGCTGCGATGAATGTCTGGTCGATATCAAGGCTGAATGGAAGGATTCCAGTAAAGATTGAGAAGAATCCGATCACGATAAGTGCTGTGTGTGCAAGACCTACAACACCACCAAGACCCCAAGTCCAACCGCGGAAACGAACTGCGATGTATCCGAAGATTACGATGAGAGCAAGGATAACAGCGATGATAGCGTCACGGGTAATATCGTTAGCGATAGTAGGACCTACCTTGTCAGAGCTGATGATACCGTTAGGGTTCTCAAGAGTTGAAGTGAATTCCTCAAATGAAATCTCATTTGCGAATGAACCCTTAACAGCGTTGTAAAGGATTTCCTCAACTTCCTTGTCAACCTCAGTAGACTCCTGATTTACCTTATAAGTAGTAGTAATCTTCATCTGGCTGTCACCACCGAACTGCTTAACCTCGGCAGCTGCGTTAGATACAGTTGAATCGTTAGCTGCAGCAACCTCGAATGCGTCCTCTACGACACTACGGATAGCCTCAGCCTGAACTGGCTGGTCGAATCTTACAACGTATGTACGTCCACCTGTGAAGTCAACACCATAAGAGAAGCCCTTAGTGAAGATAGAAGCAAGTGAAGCTACGATAAGAATACCTGATACGATGTAAGCGATCTTCTTCTTGCCGATGAAGTCAACCTTAGTGTTCTGGAGGAAGTTTCTAGTAAGCTTGTTATCGAATGTCACGTTCTTACCCTTAGATACTCTGTCATCGAAGATGATTCTAGTGATGAAGATTGAAGTAAGAACTGAAGTGATGATACCGATGATAAGAGTTGTTGCGAATCCCTGAACTGGACCTGAACCAAATACGAAGAGAACGATACCAGTAAGGAGGGTAGTGATCTGACCGTCGATGATAGCAGAATATGCATTTTTGTAACCATCAACGATAGCCTTGCTAAGACCCTTACCTGCGCGAAGCTCCTCTTTGATACGCTCGTAGATGATAACGTTAGCATCCACAGCCATACCGAGTGTCAATACGAGACCGGCGATACCAGGAAGAGTAAGAACTGCACCGAATGAAACGAGTGTTCCGAAGAGGAAGAGTACGTTTACAAGAAGAGCGATGTCAGCTACAAGACCTGCACCCTGATAGAAGAGGATCATATAAAGGAGTACGAGTACGAATGCGATCACGAATGAAATGAGACCTGCATTGATTGACTCTGCTCCGAGTGATGGTCCTACAACCTGCTCCTGGATGATAGTTGCTGGTGCTGGAAGCTTACCAGACATAAGAACGTTTGCAAGGTCCTCAGCCTCCTCAAGAGTGAAGTTACCAGTGATCTGTGAGCTACCACCAGCGATTTCGCTCTGAACTGTAGGATATGAGTAAACCATACCGTCGAGAACGATAGCAACCTGCTTTCCAATGTTCTCCTTAGTAAGTCTTGCCCATACATTTGCACCCTCAGCGTTCATTGACATAGAAACCTCAGGGTTTCCGCCTGTGTTACCATACTGTACGCGTGCGTCAGTTACCTCGTCACCGTCAATCTTAGCCTTTCCGTCGCTTGTAGCAACCTTGATTGCAACGAGCTCGAATACGTTACCGTCAGCGAAGAACTGTGATGGCTTAACTGTCCACATTGCTCTGAACTCAGGAGGGAATACACCCTTAACCTGCTCCATAGCGAAGTACTTGTTAACAAGAGCTGTATCTGAATAGTGAACATAACCGATACATGCGTTATCTCTCATACCAGTTGGCTGGAGAACAGCGAAGAGAGGGTTCTGCTTAACGGCAGCAGCGTTTACCTTCTCAGCCTCAGCCTGCTTCAACTCAGCAGCGAGAAGATCCTCACCCTCAGTAGCAGCTACCTCTTCAGCAGCCTCTTCCTCAGCAGCAAGAACCTCTGCGAGTGCAGCGTTAGCCTCGTTGAGGTACATCTCGATCTCACCGAAGCTGTAAGTCTCCCAGAACTCGAGTGATGCAGTACCCTGAAGGAGTTTTCTGACACGCTCTGGCTCCTTTACACCTGGAAGCTCAACAAGGATACGTCCGCTGTTTCCAAGCTTCTGGATGTTTGGCTGAGTTACACCGAAACGGTCGATACGGTTTCTGAGAACGTTGAATGAGTTAGAGATAGCAGCGTCTGCTGACTCTCTGATAACAGCGATCACCTCCTCGTCAGTAGACTCTGGCTTGATCTGATCTCTCATCTCGTAAGTTCCGAAGATCTGTGCGAGTGGAGTACCGTTACCCTTCTCTTTCCATGCCTCAGCGAAGAGAGTGATGTAATCCTGACGTGAATCTACGCTGTTTGCCTGAGCAAGCTCAAGAGCAGCGAGGAACTCTGGGCTCTCGTTTCCGTCAGCAAGTGCTCTTACAAGGTCCTTAAGCTGAACCTGGAGCATTACGTTCATACCTCCCTTGAGGTCGAGACCAAGGTTAATCTCCTTTGATTTAACATCTTTGAAAGTATATCCGAAATATACCTTTTCTGCAGAAATGGAGTCAATGTAATGTCTGTTCTCCACTTTTCTGAGGGAGTCAAGGTAAAATGCCTTGTCTGCCTCCGCCACTTTAGCAAATGCAGCTGAATTCTGAGCAGCCTCAACTGCTGCCTCTGCATACTTAACAGCCTTATTCTCCTGGTACTTGGTTACCGCAGTGAATGAAAGCTGCCAGAGACAAGCGATTGCGAGCAGAATTGCCACAAATCTGATTGCACCTTTACTTTGCATAATAATATAGTTTTAATGATTTTGTTCCACGTATGGCAAAATAGGGCACAAATTTACGATTTTTTTCTTATAAATGAACTTTCTGCAAATATTTCTTATTTTTGTAGGCTGAAACAACGGTAAATCATGTCTATTTCGAAGATAAAATACCTTTTTTTGACATTTTTGATGTCTTTGACCGTGGGTCTCTCTGCTCAGAACGTAGATAGCCTCTTGGTTGCAGGTGATTCATTGAGAATGATTTATCGTTTTGAAGAGTCTCTTGCATCCTATAATTCCGCACTTGAAAAAGCTATGGCTGATAGCCTGGATTCTGTAGCTCTTATTGAGGAAAATATCAGATATGCAGAGAACGGTCGCAACATGATGGCCTTTACCGATACTCCCGTAGTAGAGGCAAAACATAAGTTTTCAATTGAGGATTTCTTCCTTTATTATCCTCTTCCGGATAAAAGTTGGCGCCAGACCCCTAATCAGCTGGATACATTGGGCGGACAGCTTGCTAAGGCACTGTATTTTCCAGAATCTGCAGATAAGATCTGCTATTCGGTTACAGATAGTTCGGCAATCAGAAGCGTGTACTTTACTGAGGTGATGGATTCGCTTTGGACTGTTCCGATTTTGCTTGACGGAGTGTTGTATTCGTCTTCAGATGAGATTTATCCTATGTTTTCTGCAGATGGAAAGCAGATGTATTTCTCTTCAAATGGACTATATGGTGTCGGTGGATATGATATATATGTATCAAAGTGGAATGAGACCACTTCATCATGGGGAGCTCCGATGAATATGGGATTCCCATATTCTTCACCTGCTGATGATTTTCTCTTTGCTACTTCCGAGGATGGTGCGCATACGGTGTTTGCTTCAAACAGAGGATGTTCGTCTGATAGTGTATGGGTATATGTTCTCAAGTATCAGGATATGCCTGTCAGAAAGGCTGTTGAAGATCCGGATGAACTTCTTGCCTTGTCAAACCTTGATCCACTTGGTTATGAGCAGAGAATAGAAAACAAGGCACCAGTTGAGACTGATATTCCGGAGAACCTTGATACAAAGAAATATCTTGACAAGATTACTGAGGTGCGTGCACTTCAGGATACCATTACGATGTATAATGAGAGACTGGAGAAAGATAGAAACGAGTATGCCTTGAGTACTGATGAGGATGAGAGATTGGCGCTGACAACTAAGATTCTTCAGCAGGAATCAGAGATTCCGGCAGTGCAGGAGCAGTTGGATAAGGCAAAGGCACAGCTTCAGAAGATCGAAATGGAGTTCCTTTTCAGTGGAGTGGTGATCGACCCGGATAAACTTCTTGCTCAGGCAGATAGGGAAGTCGTTGGCGAGGCAACAACATATACATTCGAGAAAAAGTCTTTCGGACCGGCCTTTGAATTAAAATTCAAGGCTCCGGAAGAAAAAGAAGTAATTGAATAATCATGGGACTTGTAATTTCATTTATCATCATTGGTCTGCTCCTACTATTTGCAGAGATATTGATTATCCCTGGTGTAGGTGTGGCCGGCATTTTAGGCATTCTTGCTTTGGCTGGCTCTTGTGTATATGCTTTTCTAGAAGTAAGTACTACAGCAGGAATAATTACCACTGTTTCTGTAGTTGTTCTTCTGGTGATATTGACGATATATGTTCTCAGAGCCAAGACATGGAAAAGAATATCACTCGAAACAAACATTGATTCCAAGGCAATTTCTGATGTTAAGGTTTCAGTGGGCGATGAGGGAAAGACTATAACAAGACTAGCTCCTATGGGGCAGGCTGTCATCGGAGGAGAATCGATGGAGGTGAAGGCTATGGAGGGAATGATTGATTCTAACGTTGAGGTGGTCGTTGTTATGATTGATGACAATAAGATATATGTTAAACCTAAAGAAAATAATTTCTAAGCTATGGTAGACACAATGTTATTTGTTTGGATTGCAGTCGCAGTAATCGGACTGATAATCTTCTTGTGGTTCTTCCCTGTGACTCTTTGGTTCCAGGCATTGATTTCAGGAGTAAGAATCAACCTTCTTCAGTTGGTGTTCATGCGTTGGAGAGGTGTTTCTCCTAATACTATCGTAATGGCGATGGTGACAGGAACTAAGGCTGGTCTTACACTTTATGCCAACGAGCTAGAGGCGCATTATCTCGCAAAGGGAAATGTTACAAAGGTTGTAAATGCGCTTATTTCTGCAAACAAGGCAAACATCAATCTTGATTTCAAGATGGCAGCAGCAATTGACCTTGCTGGACGTGATGTCTTCCAGGCAGTTCAGATGTCAGTTAATCCAAAGGTTATCAATACTCCTCCTGTAACAGCTGTTGCAAAGGATGGTATCCAGCTTATCGCTAAGGCTCGTGTGACTGTTCGTGCGAACATCAAGCAGCTTGTCGGTGGTGCTGGTGAGGAGACAGTTCTTGCTCGAGTTGGTGAGGGTATCGTTTCTTCTATCGGTTCTGCAGAGAGTCACAAGTCTGTGCTCGAGAATCCAGACAGCATTTCTAAGGTGGTTCTTGATAAAGGACTTGATGCAGGTACTGCATTTGAGATTCTTTCAATTGACATCGCCGATATCGATATCGGAAAGAACATCGGTGCTGTTCTTCAGATGGATCAGGCTGAGGCAGACAAGAACATCGCCCAGGCTCGTGCTGAGGAACGTCGTGCTATGGCCGTTGCTCTTGAGCAGGAGATGAAGGCTAAGGCGCAGGAGGCTCGTGCTCGTGTTATCGAGGCAGAGGCAGAGGTTCCGCTTGCAATGGCCGAGGCATTCCGCTCAGGAAATCTCGGAATTATGGATTACTATCGCATGAAGAACATGCAGGCCGACACCGAGATGCGCGAAAACATTGCAAAACAATAAAACACTGCATTAAAATTGATCGTCCCAGAAAATCGCATTGATTTTTCTGGGACGATATGTTTATGCAGATGTCGATTTTGGCATCAGCCACTCGAATGCGTCGTATCTGGTGACTTTGTAGTGAAAATGTAAGTTCTTCATACTCAGCGCCTTACTTGAAGTGCGTGCTCCCCTTTGGCGGCACGCACTTTACGTATCTCGCTGGAGATCAAAGGGTTACATTCCACGTCCGGAAGTCACCACATCCTAACAGTTTATGTTAGCACAAGTTTTACAACTCCGTGCATAGGGGTATGTCTGCTCTGATCACACGGTGCGCAGACGCAAAGCACAAAGCGGGCGGAGCAGCCCTTAGGCTGAGCTGCGCAGCCTGCTTTGAGGAAGCGGCCGGCGTATTTGCCGACCCCGATGCGCTTCGAAATCCAGTTTCGGGAACAAAAATTTCTGAATCGTTCCCGTTCTGATAAATCGTACTCGCACCAACTTGTCCTTGAAAAGAGCCCTTATAAGAACATCAACATTCAGCATCAATCTGAAGCAAACTGCTCGAGACAAGCTGAGCAAAAGGTACACTAAAAAATTTCGGATATACGCTATATTGTGGTCTTCGGATGGCTAAATATATGCTTCTATCTGTCTAATATAGTGAATGACATACATTTAACTGTGCTGATAAGAGGGTGGGGAATATACCTTCATGTAGTATTATTTTGCCGAAATTCTGAAAGTAGTCCCCAAATAGTTGCAAAACAATAAATTCTTTGTATATTTGCAGTCCCGTTAGAAAAAACGAGTCAGTTTGGTGGGATGGGTGAGTGGCTGAAACCACCAGTTTGCTAAACTGACGTACGGGTAACCGTACCGGGGGTTCGAATCCCCCTCCCACCGCAGAAAAGGAAGTCGCAAGGCTTCCTTTTTTGTGTTTACAGGGGATGTGCACTCAAATAAGGTTTCCCCCACCTCTGGCACCTAATCCTCCAGTCGATAAACTCCTACAGGTAAATAGCGCCCATCCTTAAAATTGATGCCGTGGATATCGATGTGGTTCTCATAGACCTGTACTATTGCTCCTTCCGAGTCTTCTTCTATGCCGACTCTTGTGGTTCCGTCAGATGTGATAGGGAATCCGCATGAAGGAACATGTACACACCATCCTGTGAATGGTTCAGACAAGAGATATAATCTGTGGACATTTGCTCTTCTCTGGAACTTCTGCAGATCCCATTTCCAATGAGAATGGCCGCTGAACCAGATCGAGTTTATATATCTGTCACAGAGACCTTCGAGTCTCTCCAACTGTTCGCCTTGCAGCCAGTTTTCGGAGGGATATATGTAATTCAGATTGCCCGCACGATCAGGGAAGAATAGATGTGTAAACACAAAGCACCTCTCGTCTTTGTATGCCTCCAGCTTGTTCTCCAACCATGTAAGACTGCTTTCGAGATATGGTGTCTTAAAATTATAATATGACATACCCAAAAACAGAAAATGATCTGTTTTATTGTTCATTGAGACCGTTTGTTCATGTACTATCGGCTGGCCGGTGTACATAGTCCAAAGTTGAGCATTGATGCCTTTGCTGCTTGTCGTGCAGTCATGATTTCCGGTTGTTACATAGACTGGCCACTCTCTTTTGGATACAATATCCTTATACATCTTAAGCTCTGTCTCTTTTCCTTTCTGGGTGATATCTCCGCAGATGCAGGTCCAAATAACTCCCTCAGACTCAAAGAAGTCAAGGGCATTCTTGAAATCTTCTTCTGGAAAGACCTCTGTTTTTCCCAGATGTACATCTGAGAGTAAACCGAAGCTATATGCTGGTTCCTCGGAATAATCAGGCTTGAAAGAAGATATATCAATGACGCCGCACCTTGCCCCTTTGGAATTATATATGCCAATACATTCTGCCTCGCGTGGTGCAACATTGATCTCGATGAAGTCCTTATAGTAATTCAACTTACTATAGTCGAGTACACAAATGGGTGCGAAGTCGGCAAGGGGTTTAGCAGCTCCGTCTTCATAAACTAGAGTATATACATCCTCCTCTTCAGCTGTTATCTCGATACGATTACCCTCAAGAAATTCTCCTGTTACCGCAGAGTGTCCCTCCAAAGTCCCGTTGTTCGGACTTTTTACGCAGCTAGTTGCAATAACAGCGAAAAATGCCAGATATTTGAAAAGTCTTCTCATTATTTAAATGCATCCATGATAGCGGTCGGCTTGCCGTCATTGGTGAAAGCTCCAAGTCCGTACCCGTCTGCTGGTCGACACTCAGGCTCCCAATAGAAGACTCCCTTGCAATGGCCCTGAGTGTTTTCCTGGCACTCTTTTATAAGTTTGCTCATCAGCCTTTTGCCTTCCTGAACCACATCCTGAGGAGCATCATTGCCAGTAAATTCCTCGACTCCGTTCTTTATGACAGACTCGCTGCACTGCATGCCTGTCTCAACAATCATTACATCACAGAAATATCTCTGAGCGACATAGTTTACATTAGCAATACACTCATCGATTGTTCTGTCTCCTGTGTATTCAGGGTGCTCCAATTTAGTCCAATAAGGATAGATTGACATACCTATCATATCCCATTTGCCACCATTCTTCTTCAGCTCATCAAAGAACCAGGTATAAAGATCCTTGTCATAACCGTTATCAAGGTGAACAATTACAATCGCGTCTGCAAAGACCTCTTTGACTGCCTTGTATCCTGTGGTGATAAGTCCTCCGAGTACAGCAAAATTCTTCGGATACTTCACTTCTGTTGAGGTCCATCCCATACCCTTTACATCACATGCTCTGATGTCATATGAGGCACCACTCACTGATGAGTCCTCATCCCAAAGCATTCCAGGACGGATTTCATTACCTACCTGTACCCACTTTGGCGTAACACCTGCATCCTTTAATGCATTAAGAACATCCTTTGTATGGTCTGCAAGAGCCTTTTTCAAACCTGCGAGATCAAGTCCTCTCCATGCCTGAGGTTTGTGCTGCTGTCCCGGATCTGCCCACCAATCACTATAATGGAAGTCCACCATCACATCCATACCCAACTCTGCTGCGCGCTTAGCCTTGACTACAAGGTCCGCTGTGTTGCACCAGTTACCATGCTCTTTAGGATCCACCCAGATGCGAAGACGTACGGAATTCAATCCAAGTTCCTTCATCAAAGCTGTGCACTCGCGCTCCTGTCCTGCCGAATTATAGAACTTGTTGCCTTTTTGTTCCATTTCTGTAACCCAGCTGATATCCGCGCCCTTAGCAAAGACATCTTCTTTTTCAGGGACCTCGTTATTCTCATTGCCAGAGCATGAAGTCAGCAGCATGCCAGTGAGAGCTATTGCATATAATATTTTCATATTCATTAGTTTTTAGTTTAGGCAAATATAGGAAATTTGATATAAATTTGTGTTCCACATAAATAACGTTTTCAAATGAAAAGGCTACTACTGACCGCTATGACAATCTGTCTTGCACTCTCTGCAATTGCACAGAATCTTCGTACTGAAACCCTCTTAAAAGACTGGGAATTCCGCAAAGGCCATGATACAGAGTCAACCACGGGCTGGGAAAAAGTGACAGTCCCTCACGATTGGGCAATATATGGTCCTTTCGACCGTAGTCATGACCTCCAGACTGTCGCTGTCGTACAGAATAAAGAAAAGGTGGCTACTGAGAAGACCGGTCGCACCGGTGGCCTTCCGTATATAGGAAAGGGCGCGTATAAAAGGACATTGGATGTGGCACCAGCAACATTGGATGGTCGCAGACATGTACTGTTTTTTGATGGTGCGATGAGTGAGGCTCAGGTCTTTGTCGGGGGAGTGAAGGTATGCTTCTGGCCTTATGGCTATAATTCATTCTGGTGCGATGTCACAGATGTAGTTAAGGAGGGCCAGAATGATTTAGTAGTTCTTCTTGAAAATCGACCTCAGTCATCCAGATGGTATCCTGGTGCCGGATTATATAGAAAGGTACGCTATATCACCCTTCCGAAAGTTCATGTGCCAGTATGGGGAACATATGTAACTACGCCATATGTTGGTAAGGACTATGCAAGTGTGAGCGTTAAGACTAAAGTTGAGGGTCTTGGCGCTGATGAAGCTGTAACTCTTAAAACCCGCGTCCTTGACAGCGAAGGAAAAGTGGTCGCGGAGTGCTTGGATACAAGAAAGCCGTTGAGAGGGGAGATAGAGCAGATTTTGACAGTGCCGTCTCCTGAATTATGGTCGCCGGAGTCTCCTGTAATGTATTATGCCGAGACAGAAGTATACACTGGTGGAAAAGTCTATACAGAGTGGAATAAGGAAAACTTCAGAAAGAATATCACCGTCCGTGTTGATGGCTCTGATCTTCAGGATGTGGTAACTACTCGTTTTGGAATCAGGACAATAGAGGTGCGTCCGGGAGTCGGCTTCTTCCTTAATGGTGAGAAACGTAAGTTCCGCGGAGTGTGTCTGCATCATGATTTAGGTCCTATTGGTGCTGCAATCAATAAGGCTGCCCTTCGTCGTCAGCTGACGATTCTTAAGGATATGGGATGTGATGCTGTCCGTACATCGCATAACATGCCAGCAGAGGAGTTTGTTGAACTTTGCGACGAGATGGGCTTTATGGTAATGGCAGAGAACTTTGACGAGTGGGATGTAGCGAAATGCAAGAACGGATATCATCGTTGGTTTAATGAAGATAGCGGTGATGGCCGCATATGGGCAGAGCGAGACATGATGAATTTTATACATCATTACCGCAATAATCCTTCTGTGGTGATGTGGAGCATAGGAAATGAGGTGCCATCTCAGTGGAAGGAGGGTGGTCTTGAAGTGGCTGCATGGCTTCAGGATCTGTATCACAAGGAAGATCCTACAAGACCTGTGACTTGCGGTATGGATCAGTTTGATGCCGTGGTAACCAATGGTTTTGCCGCTCAGCTTGATATCGTAGGATTCAACTATAAGGTGGGTAGATATCAGCAAGCTTATGATGTGCTTCCTCAGAGACTTATTCTCGGTAGCGAGACAGCGTCCACAGTAAGTTCTCGTGGAGTATATCATTTCCCACCTGCAATTGCTGCAGATAAGATGACTGAAGACCATCAATCTTGCTCTTATGATATGGAGCACTGTCGTTGGTCAAACATTCCTGATGATGATTTTGCTGCCGATGAGGATTATGACTGGTGCATGGGACAGTTCGTATGGACAGGATTTGACTACCTCGGTGAGCCTTCCCCATACGATACAGATGCATGGCCAAACCATTCATCTGTGTTTGGAATAGTTGACCTTGCATATATCCCGAAAGATAGATTCTACCTATATAGAAGTCTATGGAATAAGAATGAGGAGACTCTCCACGTGCTTCCGCATTGGAACTGGAAGGGTCGCGAGGGGCAGGTTACCCCGGTATTTGTGTATACATCATACCCTTCTGCAGAGTTGTTCGTTAATGGCGTTTCGCAGGGCGTCAGAACATTTGCTAAGGCTGACGGCGTGACTCCATGTCTCGGTGAAGCGGCAATGAAGCGTTTCCGTCTGATGTGGAATGAAGTGGTTTATCAGCCAGGTGAGTTACGAGTTGTGGCATATGATGTCAATGGAAAGGTAGCAGAGGAAAAAGTTGTACGCACAGCAGGAAAGGCTGCTGCCTTGAAACTTACACCAGATCGTAAGGTCATAAATGCTGATGGTGAGGACCTCTGCTTTGTAAATGTCTCAGTTGTGGATAAGGATGGAAATCCTGTGCCTGTGGATAATCGTCAGATAAAGGTGAAGGTAAAAGGAGCAGGTAAATTCAGAGCTATGGCCAATGGAGATCCGACCTGCCTTGAGATGTTCCATAACCCTCAGATGCATCTGTTCTCCGGACAACTCACCATCCTGGTCCAGAGCACATCTGAACCAGGAGATATCTCTGTTGAGGTAACTGGAAAGGGCCTAAAAAATGGATTCCTCAGTATAAGTAGTAAGTAGTTCGAGAGCCTTCATGCCCATCACGGAATTTCCTTTTGAGTTGAGGCGAGGGCTCCATACTGCAACGGAATAATGGAGGGGGTGTACTGCAACGATACCTCCTCCGACTCCACTCTTTCCAGGAAGTCCTACGAGGTAAGAGAATTCACCGGCTTCATCATAAAATCCACATGTCTGCATCACTGCATTCAGGCGTTTGATCTTTGATGATGATAGTTTGTATCCGCCAAAATCAAAATGTTGGTGATTTGTGAATGCAAGAAAAGCCTGTGCGAGTTCTATGCAATTCATTTCAACGGAGCACATTCTGTAATAGAACATCAGCACATCTTCAATGTTATTTTCGATGCGTCCGTGATATTTCAGAAGATTTGCAATTGCCGCGTTCAGGTAGCCATACTCTCTTTCTGATTCGGCAACTTCAAGATTATAATCTATGCTTTCAGTACCGCTTAGTGCGTGTATGAATCCAAGGAATTCCTTGTCCGGATCAGGGAGAAGGGTCATCAGCCTGTCAGCTATGACGATTGCTCCTGCGTTGATGAACGGATTTCGTGGCTTTCCTTTTTCCACTTCCAATTGCACGAGAGAGTTAAATGCTGTGCCTGATGGTTCTTTGCCGACAATCTTCCAAAGGTCTTCTCCGTCAAGAGACAGAGCCATTGCGAGGGCAAATACTTTAGATATACTCTGGATAGAAAAACGAGTCTGCGCCTGCAGATATGAATAAGTCTCTCCTGAAGTGGTGGTAAGAGCTATGCCAAACTGATTCGGATTGACTTTAGCCAATGCCGGGATATAACTCGCCTGCTCTCCTTTATTTGCGAAGGGGAGGATTTCCTGATAAATATCTTCGAGTATCTTCTGATAATCCATGGTCTGTCATTATTATGGATGACAAACTTACAGAAAATCGCAATAATTTAGTTAAGTTTGTCTGCAATTTTTTGAATTAACGAATATCGATTCTCATATAGCTATGCGAAATCATCTGCTTATTGCTCTGCTTCTGCTCACAGGTTCTTTTGCTTTTGCTCAGGGACCTGAAGTTGTTATACCTAGACCATCTGAAGTAATATTGTCAGAGGGTGTGTACACATACGGGCAGGAGCCTTCCGTCAAGGTTTCTTATGTCAAGGGCAAATTAGGTCCGGAGGAATACCAGATCAGCATCACTAAACGTGGGGTAAAGGTTAAGGTTTCTTCAGCAGCGGGTGAGTTCTATGCTCTTCAGACCTTGGCTCAGATGACTCAGCAGGGAAATGTGAAGCAGCTACAGTGTTGTGAAATAAAGGATGCCCCAAGATTCCCATACCGCGGTCTTCATGTGGATGTTTCGCGTCATTTCCGCAGCTTGGATTTTCTGAAAAAGCAGATAGATGCAATGGCAATGTTCAAGATGAACAGAATTCATCTTCATCTGACAGATGCTGCCGGCTGGCGAATGCATATTGATTCATATCCACGTCTTACATCTTTCGCCGCTTGGAGGCCTCAGCACACTTGGAAGGAATGGTGGGCAGGGGAGCGTCTTTATGCTGAAGAGGAACAGGATGGAGTTTATGGCGGTTATTATACTAAGGAGCAGATGCGTGAGTTAGTGGAATATGCACGTCAGAAGTACATAGAGGTTATTCCGGAGATCGAGATGCCAAGCCATAGCGAAGAGGTGCTTGCTGCATACCCTGAGCTTGGTTGTAGTGGTGAGGCATATAAGGACAGCGATTTCTGTATCGGAAATGAGGCCGTGTTCGAGTTTTTGGAGAAGGTGCTGACAGAGGTAATGGAGGTTTTCCCATCAAAGTATATCCATATTGGAGGAGATGAAGCAGGTAAGAAGCATTGGAAGACTTGCCCTAAATGTCAGCAGAGAATGCAGGATGAGGGTCTAGCTAATGTAGATGAACTGCAGAGCTATATGATTCATCGCATAGAGCGTTTTGTCAACTCGAAGGGAAGACAGATTATCGGTTGGGATGAAATTCTTGAGGGAGGACTTGCTCCTGAGGCAACGGTAATGTCCTGGAGAGGCACAGAAGGCGGAATTGAGGCGATGAATCAGGGCCACGATGTGATTATGACACCGGGCAGATATTGTTATCTTGATCACACTCAGGACGCGCCATTCCAGGAGCCGGAATCAATCGGCGGTTATCTTCCTTTGGATTCGGTTTATGTGTATGAACCCGTAGAAGCATCGATGCCACAGGATAAGCTTCATCACCTATTGGGAGTGCAGGCAAACCTGTGGTCAGAGTATGTGGTGACTGATTCTCATGCCGAGTATATGTATTGGCCTCGAGCTATCGCTATTGCTGAAACCGGCTGGAGTCAGCCTCAGAATAAAGATCTTAAGGATTTCCGCCGTAGAGTTCTTCCTATGTTGGAACAGATGCGTGCAAAAGGCTATACAACCTTCGATCTGGCAAATGAATATGGTGAAAGAAAACTTGCTCAGACAGGCTTGGATCACAAGGCAAAAGGTAAGAAGGTCATTTATAACAAGCCTATACAGGATTGGTATCAGGCAAATGGAGAAAGGACTTTTACTGATGGCGTGATTGGTGGATGGACATATAGTGATAATCGTTGGCAGGGCTTCCTTTCAGATATTGATGTCACTATTGATTTGGAAAGTATTCAGCAGATTTCTTATGTCGGAGGTACCTTCATGCAGCTGATCGGCCCAGGAGTCTTTATGCCTCAGAAGGTGGATGTCCTTGTTTCTGTAGATGGTGAGAACTTCGAATTGGTACAGACAGTCTGGAACGATATTCCAACCACTGCAGAGCAACTTCTGTTTAAAGAGTTTCAGGCAATCTGCGATTGCAAGGCGCGCTATGTGCGCTATCATGCCTACCGTAGCACAAAGCGTGGCTTCCTGTTCTTGGATGAGGTGGTTGTAAATTAGCCTGAAAAATTCTATCTTTGCGGCCCTTTTGGCCGATGAAGCAAATTCGAACATATTCTGTATTAGCACTTTTGCTATTCTGCTGTTACTATTGTGGCATCAGTATGTTTGCGCATACCCACATTGTACACGGCTCATCGGTAGTCCACTCTCACCTTGGAGGTGGCGCAGAACATGATCACAGTGACTCTCAGTATGCAGTAATCGACATCTTGTCGAATTTCCAGTCAGAATGTGCTGGGGGATATATTTCCACTGAGGTTCCATTCTTCCTTTTATCTGATTTTTATGCAGAGTGTCAGGCTCCTTCTGTCTTGAAGGGAGTCGCTCTGGTGCTTACCCTACGTGGCCCACCTCAGGCATAGTTTCTCTATGACGATTTTGTCATGGAATTTAATCCGCGAGGAAAGCAACGATATTAAAACAAAAAATCAGACAACAAGATGAAACAAGTATTTTCAGCTTTGTTGGCAGCGCTATGTGTAGTGTTGTCAGCAATGGCGAATGATGATGTAAACACTAAGAGTACAGACGCACATATTTACGGACACGTTATTGATAAAGCGACAGGAGAGCACCTCCCATACGTGTTCATTATGCTTAAAGGAACAACAATCGGAGTGACTACTGAGCATTCCGGTCACTATATGATCAGAAACATTCCTGAAGGAAACTTCGTTGTAGAGGCTTCTGTCATTGGATATAAGTCTCAGTCTTTTGAGCTTAACATCAAGAGCGGCAGATCTTACGAGGTTAACTTCATGCTGGAAGAGGACCATGTACAGCTTGATGGTGTAATTGTTTCCGCAACTAGAAGTGAAACGACAAGAAGAATGTCACCAACCCTCGTAAATGTGGTTGGAATGGACATTTACAACAAGACAAACAGTACTACGGTTGCTCAGGGATTGGCATTTCAGCCGGGTGTCCGCGTAGAGAATAACTGTCAGAACTGTGGATTCCAGCAGATTAGAATCAATGGTCTTGACGGTCAGTATACTCAGATTCTTATTGATTCAAGACCTATTTTCAGCGCTCTTGCTGGAGTTTATGGTATTGAGCAGCTTCCTGCGAATATGGTGGATAGAGTAGAGGTGATGCGTGGTGGTGGTTCAGCCCTTTTTGGCTCTTCTGCTATTGCCGGTACCATTAACATCATCACAAAAGAGCCAACCAGAAACTCTGCCAGTATCTCTCATACCCTTACTTCAATAGGTCTTTCATCTGCATTGCACAATACAACAGATATCAATGCTTCTATTGTTTCAGATGACAATAAGCTTGGGCTTGCGGTGTTTGGACAGAACACATCTAAGGATGCATGGGATGCTAATGGTGATGGTTTTACTGAGCTTTCTAAGATTTCTGGTCAGACAATCGGTTTCAGAGGATATATCAAGACAGGTCTCTATTCAAAGCTTACATTGGAGTATCACCATCTTGAGGAGTTCCGTCGTGGAGGTGACAATCTTGACCTTCCCCCACACGAGGCTATGATTGCAGAGCAGACTAAGCACGGAATCAACACAGGTGGTCTTAAGTATGATTGGTTCTCTCAGAACCAGAAACATAGATTGAATGCATTTGCATCAATGCAGCATATCAATAGAGAGAGCTACTATGGCGCTGGTATGGATCCGAATGCGTATGGACAGACTACTGACCTTACTTGGGTTGCAGGAGCTCAGTACGTATATAAATTTACTGATTGCTTGTTTATGCCGGCAGACCTTACTGTAGGACTCGAGTATAACGAAGACTATCTTAAGGATAATATGTGGGGCTATAACAGGACCACAGACCAGACTGTGCGCATCGCAAGTGCTTATGCTCAGAATGAGTGGAAGAATGAGCATTGGGGCATTCTCATCGGTGGCCGACTTGATAAGCATAACCTGATTAAAGGAATCATCTTCAGCCCCCGTGCTAACCTTAGATATAACCCGTCAGAGAACATAAACCTTAGAGCAAGTTATTCGTATGGATTCCGTGCGCCTCAGGCTTTTGACGAAGACCTTCATATTGATAATGTTGGAGGAACAGTTTCGATGATCCGCTTGTCAGAGGATTTGAAGGTGGAAAAATCTCAGAGCGTGAGTGTGTCAGCTGATATGTATCAGCGTTGGGGAGAATGGCAGGGAAATATGCTTGTTGAGGGATTCTTTACTGATCTTGGTGATGTGTTTGCCTTGAAGGAGATCGGTTCCGATGAGAAGGGCGTTCTTATCAAGGAGAGATACAATGAGTCTGGTGCCAGGGTATTCGGAGCAAATCTTGAGGGTAAGATTGCTTGGAAAAGCGTTTTTCAGCTTCAGTTAGGACTTACAGCACAGAGTTCTAAATATAAGGAGGCGCGTTCTTGGGCAGAGAATGTTGAGGCGACAAGACAGATGTTCAGAACTCCGAACTTCCATAGCTATATGACTGCCTCATATAATCCTGTCAAGCAGCTTACGTTCGCCCTTACTGGAACATACACGGGAAAGATGCTTGTGGAGCACCATGCTGGTATGATAGAAAAGAATACTACAGTTGAGACTCCTGCGTTTTGCGATATGGGCTTTAAGACGGCGTATGAGTTCAATCTTTATAATAGCTTCAATCTTCAGCTTAATGCGGGAATCCAGAACATCTTCAATTCATTCCAGAAAGACTTTGACACAGGCGCAGATCGCGACTCTGGCTATATGTATGGTCCAACTCTTCCACGAACAGTTTTCTTTGGAATTAAGTTGATGTACTAAAATTTCTTACCTTTGCCCTATAAAGAATCAAAATTATGGGAAATAAGGCATTTCGAATCTTTTTCGCTGCGATGATGACTCTCGCGATTATTGCTCTAGTGGTCTTTATGATTGTTCACATCAGAGCGGGTCTTGATGGAACAAACGCGAAACTACTCCTTGCAGCATACATCCTGATGATTTTCTGGGCAGGCTTCCGCTTATTTGCAACGATTAAAAGTCTCCTTGGAAAGTAAACAGAATAGGAGATGACTAATAAGGTCATCTCCTTTTTTCTTTATATATGACGACAGTGGCGATAGGGTAAGTTTGGATGTAGCCTCAATAGCACTGATGTCCAGATGCTCAACTTTTGATTTCGCACTTCAAATATAACAAAACTTCCTGACATTAATATTGGTTATTCCTTTGATTATCAAAAGAATAGCTATATTTTTATATCTGTATTTCAAGAGGGAGGATAGTAGTGATTGCGGAGGCGTGTCCACCCGCGGACACGGGTAGCGGGAGGGGCCCGTTGGTAGCAAGTTATCGCGCAGCGATGACGAAGATAACAATGGGAGGGTCCGGAGTGAGCGAAGCGAACGGAGTCCTCCGCAATCACTGCTATCCTCCCGGTGTAATATAAAAACGAAAAGGCCGACTTTTACAGTCGACCTTTTTGTGTATGTGTCAGTAGGATTATCTGTACTGTACGAACTCGATATCCTTCTCAGCTCTAGCAGCAAGCTGCTCGCACTTCTTAACAGTCTCGAGGTTCTTCTTAACACCCTCAGCGTTACCCTGACGAGCAGCAGCGATAGCGCGTACATATGCAGCGTATGGGCACTCGCATGTAAGCTCAGCAGCAGGAGCGTAGTTGCCAAGGAGGATCTGAACAAGGGCAGCGTTAGCGCTCTTTACACCAGCAAGGTTCTGAGCAGCAGCCTCGTACTCACCATTAAGAACATAGATAACAGCAGCGTTCTCCTTTGAAGTTGCGTTGCCAGAAGCAGCGAAGTACTTAGCAGCAGCCTCAAGGTCGTTCTCACGAAGAGCGATAACTCCCATTGCGTTGTTCCAGTCAGCATCCTTCTCGCAGTTCTCAAGTGCCTTCTTAGCGTCAGCAAGCTTGTCCATGTTGATGTAAGTTACAGCAAGGTTGTACTGACCGTTAGCGCTGTTGAACTTCTCAACTGCCTTCTTGTAAAGAGAAACCTTCTTGTTGTCCTCCTTAACGAGAGTTGCAGCACGAAGGATTGCAGTCTCATCAAGAACGTCGATGTTCTCCTCGATCATCTGGAGAAGCTCGTCGTTGCTATAGTTAGTGAACTCTACGTTAGCGATGAATCTTGCACGACGAAGCTCAGGGAGAACGTCCTTAGCAAGTGAAGTGTAAACTGCAGACATGTTTCTGATCTCCTTCTCACGAACAGCAGGATCGCTGTACATAGAAAGAACGCGGATGATAAGGTTCTTGTCCTCCATATCAGAAGCAGATACGAGCTCCTGGAATCCTTCCCAGTCCTCACCGATGCTCTTTACGTTAACCGCACCCTCAACTGGGTTATTCTTTGTAACCTTGTTGAATGCCTTCTCAGCAGTCTTTGAACGGTTCTGTGAAAGAGCCTCGTTCTTGTCCTCTTTTCCGTCTGGTGAAGCGTATGCTACAACGTCAGTGCTTACGATGTTCTTGCGCTCGTTAGCCTTGATCTCCTCGAGAGCAGCCTGGAAGTCCTTGATAGACTGTGACTTGAGCTCAGAGTTTCTAACGTTTGAGCTGTTGATCTGATAAAGGATCTGACCCTCAGCTGTCTCCTTGATGATCTCCTGGTAGTTGTCAGCCTTAAGATCTACCTTACCCTTCTTGCAGATAAGAAGAGCTGTGCAGTTTGCTCCGTCAGCAGCCTTCTTGCTTGGAAGATCAACAGACTTCTCTTTGTGCTTAACAACACCACGAAGCTCGAGGTAGCACTTCTCCATACCTGGAACGTATGCGAAGTTAACCTTCTTTGATACAGTTGAACCAGCAGAAGGAACCACCTGATAGTTGTCCTGTACCTTCTCACCCTGGAAGAAGTAAGGCTCCATCTTAGACTCACCACCCTCATATACGATAACTGGAGTTACCTCGAGGATAGCCTGTGGATGGAAGTAGTCCTCAGGATAAGTAACAGTAACTGTTGCGTTGATCTCGCCGCCTACTACCTCAAGTACAGCTGGCTCGCATGTAACGATGACATTTTCTGCCATTTCTGCCATCTTCTCTGGTGAGCTACAAGCGATTGCAGCAAAACCAAGAACGACAGCAGTCAAAATTCTTACGATGTTCTTCATCTTTTGATATAAATTAAATTGGTTGATAAATTTTCAATCTGAAAAGCAAAAGCGCACACCTTCGCAAATTCGGCGCAAAGATAGCAATATTTTTATATTTTTAATATTTGTGCGCGTGTAATTTCATCCCTTTTAGTAACTTTGCGCCCGATATGACAAACCAGGAATTACAGAGTCTAAAAAACAAATACGATATTATCGGAAATGATCCGGCGCTGAATAGAGCGCTGGAGGTTGCCGTTGCTGTAGCTGCTACCGATATCTCGGTATTGGTTACGGGTGAGAGTGGCGTAGGTAAGGAAAATATCCCAAGAATCATACATCAGAACAGTCCACGTCGTAACTCCAAGTATTTTGCAATCAACTGTGGCGCAATTCCGGAGGGAACGATTGATTCTGAGTTGTTCGGCCATGAGAAAGGATCCTTTACAGGTGCCAGCGAGATGCGTCGTGGATATTTTGAGGAGGCTGATGGCGGCACTATCTTCCTGGACGAAATTGCAGAGCTTCCAATGGCCTCACAGGCGAAGTTATTGAGAGTGCTTCAATCCGGAGAGTTCATCAGAGTCGGTTCATCTAAGGTGCTCAAGACAGATGTTAGGGTTATTGCAGCGACAAATGTTGATCTTCTTAATGCTGTTTCCAAGGGAAAGTTTAGAGCGGATCTTTACTACAGATTGTGTGCAGTAGTGATTCCTATGCCTGCTTTGAGAGAGAGACCAGCTGATATTAATGTGCTGTTCAGGAAGTTCGCGTCTGACTTTGCGGCCAAATATGGCATTTGCAAGGTGACATTGACCGAGGATGCGTCAATTCTTCTCAGAAAATATCGTTGGCCAGGTAATATCCGCCAGCTCAAGAATGTCGCTGAAGGTGTTTCTGCATTGGAGTCAGTTAAGATTTCAGGCCTCTCTGATAAGTGTGTGATTGATGTAGATGTTCTTTCGCGCTACATTCCGAAGGAGGAACCGAATCTTCTGCCAGCTAAACATGCTGATGCATCAGACTCTTATGAAAATCCTGGCGAAAGAGCAGCAATTATCAGAATGCTGTATAAACTGAAGCAGGAGGTTGATTATCTGAAAGAGGTTGTTGCCTCATTAGGTGTTCAGCCTATGACTCCGCCTCAGGGCTATATACCGTCGGAGATTCATAATGAGATTGAGGAAGTGATTGAGGATCCGGAGGAGCAGGAGTTGGGAACAGAAGATGTAGCTGACGATTTATCTATTCGTACAGCCAGCATGGGACTTATTGAAAAGGTGCTCAAAAAGCATGGTGGAAACAGAAAGGCTGCAGCTGCTGAGTTAGGTATCTCTGAAAGGACATTGTATCGCAAAATAAAGTCAATGAATTTAGAATAATGACAGTTAGAAAAAACATATTTTTATCATTAGGAGCGGCGGTTGCTTTGGCAATTGCGGCCTTTATGGTACAGTCGTGTGGAATTTATTCATTTACAGGAACTTCCATTCAGCCGGATGTCAAGACTGTGTCTATCCCTTTCTTTGAGTATAAGGCCTTGAAGGTGAACCCTTCATTGAGTAATCAGTTGACCGAGGCTCTTCAGGAGAAGTTCAGAAGATTGACCCGTCTCGAACTTGTGGATGAGGAAGGAGATTTGGAGGTTGTGGGCGCCGTCGTTGGATATGATGTGAGAGCAACAGCAATTACAGCGACAGAGCAGGCTGCTCAGAACCGCTTGACTGTAAGTGTCAAGGTTAGCTTCACCAATCATAAATATCCAGAAGAAAGTTTCCCTGAGAAATCTTTCTCAGCATACGCTGATTTCGATGCAACTCAGACTCTTGATGCCGTTGAGTCGACTCTCTGTGAGGAGATTATAGAAAAGCTTTGCGAAGATATATTTAACGGAACTGTAGCAAACTGGTAGTAGAGATGGAAGGTTATTTTGATCTTAAACGACTTAAATTGGATGAATTGGTAGGCGTTATCAATTTATATCCATGGTTTGGCGGCGCAAGAAAAGAGTTGTGTGCCAGAATGAGTCGTATGGGTGAAGCATTGAGTGATAGCCAGTGTGCCGAGGCTGCAATGTATGTGGTGGCAAGAGAGAAGATTGCTGCACTGAAGAAATCCTCAGAAAATACAGTCTGGACTGATGCAGATGTGGAAAAATTGCTGAAGGCTTACCTTACAGAAAAGCCAATCCCGGTAGCCGAAGAGGAGGTTAAGGAAGCTCAGCCTGAAAGAAAGGTGTATGTAGTGGGAGGTGACTTCTTCAGTCAGGCAGAATATGACAGGGTGCGTCGAGCAGACGACAATGTTTTCTCCAGATATGCAGCTAAAGAGCAGGCACCAGTTGCTGCTCCACAGGTAAGAGCAGAGAAAGAAATCTGTTTTTACACAGAAACACTGGCCCAGATTTACGCGGAACAGGGTTATTATGACCAATCAAAGGAGATATATTCAAAACTAATTTTGGCATATCCGGAAAAAAGTGCTTACTTTGCAGCCCTTATTCAAAAAATTGAACAAATTAACAGTTAGTATATTATGAACGTACTATTTACAATTTTGACAGTACTTGTGCTGGTTGCCAGCGCTCTTCTTACTCTCATCGTGCTTCTTCAGAACGGTAAAGGTGGTGGATTAGCAAGCAACTTTGTTGCTGGAAACCAGACATTTGGCGTTCGTCAGACAACAGACATTCTTGAGAAGATCACTTGGGGTCTTGTAGCTTTTGTAGGTATCGGAGCAATCGTTATCAACATCTTCACTCTTAACCCGGTTAAGGAGTCAGTTGACTATACTGACAAGATTACAACTGAGGTTGAGGCTCCAGATTTCTCTACTACAATGCCAGAGGCTGAGGCACCTGCAACAGAGGCTCCTGCTACTGAGGCTCCTGCACAGGCAGAGTAATTTTCCTCAACTGACATATTGTCAGTAAACTGACGTTTGGAATATAATTTGACTTATAGCCGTCTGTTCAAATGAATGGACGGCTAAAAGTGTATTATTATGTCAGTAAATAAATTTGAGAACCTCAGCAGGTTTGCAATCAATCTTAATGATAGGGCGGCTCAAGGCAAACTTGATCCGGTAATTGGTAGAGATGAGGAGATAAGAAGAGTTCTGCAGATTCTTAGCAGAAGGACTAAAAATAATCCGATCCTGGTGGGAGAGCCGGGTGTCGGTAAGACTGCCATATCAGAAGGAATTGCTCAGAAAATTGTAGATGGAGATGTTCCGGAGAACCTTAAAAGTCGTAAGATATACTCATTGGATCTGGGTGCATTGATAGCTGGCGCTAAGTATCAAGGTGAGTTTGAGGAGAGGCTTAAAGGAGTCGTAAAGGAGGTTGTGGATAGTGAAGGAGAGGTAATCCTTTTCATCGATGAGATCCATACTTTGGTAGGTGCCGGACGCTCTTCTGGAGCAATGGATGCATCCAATATTCTTAAACCAGCTCTTGCTCGTGGAGAGCTCAGAACCATTGGCTCGACAACTTTGGATGAGTATCAGAAATATTTCGAAGCAGATAAGGCTTTGGAGCGTCGTTTCCAGATGGTGATGGTAGACGAGCCATCTCCTGCTGCATCTATTTCTATAATGCGAGGTTTGAAGGAGCGCTATGAGAACCATCATAAAGTTCGTATTGAGGATGATGCTCTAATCGCGGCAGTTGAACTTTCGCATAGATATATCACTAACAGATTTTTACCAGATAAGGCTATTGACCTTGTGGATGAGGCTGCTTCAAAGCTTCGTCTGGAGATGAATTCCGTGCCGGAACCGATTGCCGAACTTGATAGCCGCATCCGTCAGCTTGAGATTGAGCGTGAGGCGGTCAAGAGGGATGGTGTTTCACTTAAGACAGATAGAATTAAGGAGGAGTTGAAGGAACTGGTTGAGGAGAGAGAAGGACTTCGCAAGCGTTGGAATGAGGAAAAGGAGATCCTTTCAGAGCTTCAGGCTGCACGTCAGAAAGTTGAGGATTATAAGATTGAGGCACACAATGCTGAAAGAGCCGGAGATTATGGTCGAGTGGCTGAAATCCGTTATGGTAAGATGGCAGAGGTGCAGAAGAAAATCGAAGAACTTACTGCTCGTCAGGCTGCAATCAAGGATCCTATCATCACGGAGGCTGTGACTCCGGAGGATATTGCCGAGGTCGTAGCTAAGTGGACAGGAATTCCTGTAAAAAGAATGCTGGAAAGTGAAAGAGCGAAGCTTTTGAGGATGGAGGCCGAACTTCATAAGAGGGTAGTGGGACAGAATACTGCCATTGAAGCCGTTGCTGATGCTGTACGACGCTCTCGCGCAGGATTGCAGAATGAAAAGAGGCCGATTGGTTCGTTCCTTTTCATGGGTACGACTGGTGTAGGTAAGACAGAGCTAGCCAAGGCTTTGGCAGAGTTCCTGTTCAATGACGAGAATATGATGACGCGTATCGATATGAGCGAGTATCAGGAACGTCACTCAGTGAGTCGATTGGTGGGAGCGCCTCCGGGCTATGTCGGTTATGATGAGGGTGGTCAGTTGACTGAAGCTGTGCGTCGTAAGCCATATTCTGTGGTGCTTCTTGATGAAATCGAGAAAGCGCATCCTGACGTCTTCAATATTCTTCTTCAGGTGCTTGATGATGGCCGCTTGACTGATAATAAGGGTCGTACTGTAGACTTCAAGAATACGATTCTCATCATGACCTCTAACGTCGGTGCTGATATCATCCAGGCCTATATGGGTCGTCTCACCTCAGAGTTGATTCTTCCAGATGGACCTGAGGCGGACGTTGATTCGCGCAGCGAATTGTATCCGAGAGCAGAAGGTTCTCTGGAAGAATCTTCAGAGATTGCCCGCCAAAGTATTCTGGATGAATGTAGGAATGAGGTACTGGAGGTGTTGAAGAGAACAGTTCGCCCTGAGTTCCTCAACAGAATTGATGAGGTAATAATGTTCGAGCCTCTCTCGCAGACAGACATCCGCGATATCTTGAGAATGCAGATTGCAGATCTTCAGGAGAAACTCTCAGAAAATGGTGTTGCTCTCGAATTTACTAAAGAGTTTGAGGATTATATGAGCACAAAGGGATATGAGCCAGCATATGGCGCCCGTCCAATCAAGCGTTTGATGCAAAAAGAATTGGTGAACCTGCTCGCCAAGGCAATCCTGGACGGACACGTTCACCGTGATTCTATAATTCGTGTTTCGGTTCGAGACGGTCAGATTACTCTTTCAGACTCTATCGAATAAAATTAGTCATGATAGGCTTTTCCTTAACGGGGTCGGCGATGCCAGCGGCACGGCCGGCCTCGATGCATTTAAGGAGCCAAGCCATGTTGCGACCAAGTTCGCGCATTACCTGCATTCCCTCCTCATCCTGAAGAACCTGCTCTGGTGTGCTTCCATGTACCATGTTCCAGTACTTTGAAGACACAACCGGCATAGATGAGATTGTGAAGTACTTGTTGAGCTGGTCAAAAGCTGCTGTTGTACCACCACGACGTGCGCTCACGATACCTGCTGCAGGCTTGTAACGGAAGATCTTGCCTTTGCCGTAGAATGCGCGGTCCATGAATGACGTCAACGCTCCGGAAAGTGCAGCATAGTGAACAGGGCTGCCGAATACAAATCCGTCAACCTTCTCAGCCTTGTCAAGGAACTCGTTTACAGGGTCGTTGATGAAACAGCGTAGAGATGCTGGCTCGCCATTAGGTCCACGCTTGATGCACTGAGCGCATCCGAGGCATCCAGAAATAGGTTTTACTCCAAGCCAGAAGATCTCAGTCTCAACTCCAGCTGCGTTAAGCTCTTTCTCAACTTCTTTAAGAGCCGTATATGTGCAGCCCTCTTTGTGTGGGCTACCGTTAACAAGTAGTACTTTCATCATTATGCAAGTTTAAGGGTAAGTGAAATAAAGTCTTCCACGCTGAGGCGCTCAGGGCGAAGCTCGAAAACAGGATCTGCTATGAATTCTGCAAGCTGCTCTTCTGTCCATCCGAGGCGATCTGCCTTAGCACGGATAAGTGGTTTGAGAGAGTTGCGCAGGGTCTTGCGACGCTGATTGAAACCAGTCTTTACTACTGTCTTGAAAAGAGCCTCGTCGCATCCGAGTTCTGTGCGGGAATTACGTACGAGTCTGATTACTGCGGATTTTACTTTTGGAGGAGGATTGAATGCACCTTCGCCTACTGTGAACAGGTACTCGATATCATACCAAGCCTGAAGCAAAACAGAAAGGATTCCGTATGTCTTGGTTCCTGGCTTCTCAGCAATGCGCTCGGCTACTTCTTTCTGAATCATACAAACCACCTGCGGCACCTGCTCCTTATAGTCAAGAATCTTGAAGAAAATCTGTGACGAGATATTGTATGGGAAGTTTCCGATAACAGCAAACTCTCCGCTGAAGAAGTTCTCAAGCTTGAGTTTCAGGAAGTCGGCTTCAAGGAGTCTGCCATGTATCTGAGGGAAATGTACTAACAGATAATCAACAGATTCGGTGTCGATCTCAACGCATCTCAAATCCACCTCAAGTCTCTTTAGGAGATACTGAGTGAGCACTCCCATGCCAGGTCCTACTTCAAGTGCTGGCAGGGTTGTACCTTCCTCTACTGTCAATGCGTCAGCGATTCTCTGAGCGATTGACAGATCTGTCAAAAAGTGCTGGCCGAGGGCCTTTTTTGCTCTTACTTCCATAAAACGTACTTAAAATCCGCTGCAAATATAATTATTTCTTCTGCTTGAAAAGCCATTTCATGAAATCCGGCTGATTAAAAGCAGGGGTCCAGCTAGCGTGTGCGCAGCCTGGGAATTCCAGATATTCAACTTTAATTCCAGCCTCTTTCAACGCTCTGTAAGCAGATCTTGAAGCCTCAACCGGAACCACTGGGTCGGCATCTCCATGATAGATTCTCCATTTTACGCCCTTTGCATTAACGAGACGCTGTGTGTCTGCAGCTCCGCAGATAGGAATTGCTGCTGCAAACATTTCCGGATATCTTGATACGAGATCGTATGTTGCCATTCCGCCCATAGAAAGCCCCATGATATAGACTCTGGATGCATCTACCATCGGGTTCTCCAAATAGCTGTCAACCAACTCTTTGACTGCAAGAAGGATTGGTGTGATTGTCTTTTCTGCATTCATTTCAGTGAATGATGAAGGACGACCAGGGAAGGCCCAATATCTTTTCTCCGGACATTGCGGGAATAGGACAAACGCTGGGAAATTCTCCCTGTTAGTAGGATTAAGAAACATCTGTGAACCGTGTATCAACTGCTTCTCATTATCAGATCCTCTCTCTCCTGCACCATGAAGGAACAGCACTAATGGGAACTTTTTTCCACGCGCATCTTCTGGTGGAGTAAGGAGTCTGTAGTTGAGTTCAGTTCCATCTTGAGCAGTAAAACTCTTGTGCTCGTAGCTGACCTTTTGTGCGTGCACAGTAAAGGATGCTGCCAGAGCCAGCAAAATGAGAAGTGTCCGTTTCATAATCATGTGTGTTATAATACCCACAAATATAATGTGTTTCTCAATTTATTTCGTATTTTTGTGAGATTTTAATAAGACCGATAAATCAGAAGAAAATATAAAACAAAACAGATATGTATAGAACGCATACTTGCGGTGAACTCCGCATTGAGAATGTTGGCCAGACAGTGACTTTGGCCGGATGGGTGCAGAAGTCAAGAAAGCTTGGCGGTATGACTTTCGTTGACCTCAGAGACCGTTATGGAATTACTCAGCTTGTTGTTGATGCACACGCTGCAGCAGAGCTTGTAGAGACTGCTTCAAGCCTTGGTCGTGAGTGGGTAATCCAGGTTGCCGGAGAGGTTGTCGAGCGTCAGAGCAAGAACCCTAAGATGCCTACAGGTGATATCGAGATCACTCTTAGCGAGATCAAGGTGCTTAACAAGGCAAATACTCCTCCATTTACAATCGAGGAAGATAGCGACGGTGGTGAGGAGCTTAGAGCTAAGTATCGTTACCTCGACCTTCGTAGAGGACCTCTTCAGAGAGCACTCAAGATCCGTCACCAGATCGCTCATGAAGTACGTAACTACCTCGATGCTCAGAACTTCCTTGAGATCGAGACTCCATACCTCATCAAGTCGACTCCAGAGGGAGCACGTGACTTTGTGGTTCCATCACGTATGAACCCGGGTCAGTTCTATGCTCTTCCACAGTCTCCTCAGACATTCAAGCAGCTTCTTATGGTGGCTGGTTATGACCGTTATTTCCAGATCGTTCGTTGCTTCCGCGATGAGGACCTTCGCGCTGACCGTCAGCCTGAGTTCACTCAGATCGACTGCGAGATGTCATTCGTAGAGCAGGAGGATGTACTCAACACATTCGAGGGTATGATGAGAACCCTCTTCAAGAATGTTCTTGATGTTGAGATTGCTGAGCGCATTCCACGTATGAGCTGGTACGATGCAATGGATTTCTATGGTTCAGACAAACCGGATATCCGTTTCGATATGAAGATTCATGAGATTACAGACCTCGTCAAGGGTTATGGCTTCTCGGTATTTGATGGTGTTGATTACATCGGTGCTATCAATGTTGAGGGTACAGCAAACTACACTCGTAAGCAGATTGATGAGCTTACAGAGTGGGTGAAGAGACCTCAGGTTGGTGCTAAGGGACTTGTTTACATCAAGATCAACGAGGATGGAAGCATCAAGTCTTCAATCGATAAGTTCTATACTCCAGAGCAGCTTCAGGCAGTTGCTGACCGCCTTAGTGCCAAGAAGGGAGATATGCTTCTCGTAATGTGCGGTGCCAAGAGAAAGACTCAGAACATGCTCGGAGTACTCCGTATTGAGATGGGTAACCGCCTTGGTCTCCGTGATCCATTCAATTTCGCACCTCTCTGGGTGGTTGATTTCCCTCTTGTTGAGTGGGATGATGAGACTCAGCGTTTCTACGCTATGCACCATCCATTTACTGCTCCTAAGCCAGAGCACCTTGAGCTTTTCTATAGCGATAAGAAGGAAGACCTCGAGAAAGTTTGTGCAAACGCTTATGACTTTGTCCTCAACGGAACAGAGCTCGGTGGTGGTTCAATCCGTATCCACGAGGCAGCAATGCAGGAGCGTATGTTCGAGGTCCTCGGTATCTCTAAGGAGGATGCTGATTACAAGTTTGGCTTCATCATTAACGCATTTAAGTTCGGTGCTCCACCTCACGGAGGTCTTGCATTCGGTTTCGACCGCGTTTGCTCACTCTTCGGTGGACAGGAAACAATCCGTGATTACATCGCATTCCCTAAGAACAACCAGGGTCGCGACGTGATGATCGATTCTCCTTCATATATCGATCAGGAGCAGATGGATGAGCTCTTCCTTGAGTCAAAAGCAGAACGCAAAGAGTAAAACAAAATCATGAAACATACAATTCTAAAATTCTGTCTGTTCGGTGTCTTGCTTTCATTGGTTTTCGGTTGTGAAAAGCCAGTGGGAGGAGAGGATGGCCCGTCGAATGAAAAGCCTGGACTTCTTTCAGGGGTCACAATTGATTTGAATATCAGCAAAGTTACAGCAACGACTGCAACAGCATCTTATTCGGTAAATCTGGGAGATGCTGCAGATATGCCGATTGATGTAAAGATCAGATATTCCATCGCGGAGTCATTGTCTGGTCCTTCTTCGGTTGTCAAGACATTGGACAAAACAGCCTCTTCTACTGTCTTGACAGGACTCCAGTTCGACAGACAGTACTTTTACGAGGTGTTCATCAGTCTTTACGGAACTGAGTATAACGCAAAGAAAGGAAGCTTCACAACTTCTGCCATCTCTGTGACAATGGCTCAGCCTCGTGAAACAGACGAAGGACTTGTACTCGCAGGTTCAGTTCAGGGAACAGAGAAGGCCGACTGGGACGATTTGGATGCGTATGTTTATTTTTGTGAGTCAGAGTATCCGGAGGAAACTCAGAAGCGTTTTGACGTACAGCTGGATGACGCAAGTGCGTTCGAGGTACTTGTTCCAAATACGGCTATTGATACTGAGTATGGTTATTGGTGGGCAGTCAAGAGCGTAGATGAAAAGTCTATCGAGGGAGAAAAGCTTTCATATAAGACATCCAATCCGTATGCTTCGTCAAAGCAGCCTTCTGCTTCAGGAACAGATCTTTCAGCTTCAGGAACTGCAAACAGCTATATCGTTTCTCAGCCAGGTGCTTATAAGTTCAAGATGACAAAGGGTAATACCCAGGAGTCGGTGGGCAATGTAAGCGCGGTAAGAATCCTATGGGAGAGCTTCGGTACTGCTGTTTCTCCAAAGCCGTTTGACTTGATCAGCGCTACTGGTAAAGATGGAGATTATGCTTTGTTCGAAGTTCCTCAGTCATTTAAAGAGGGTAATGCTGTAATTGCTGCTTATGATTCTCAGGAGAAGATTCTTTGGAGCTGGCATATCTGGTTGACATCAGACAGTATCTCAGCGGAGACTTACTATGTTTCTTCAAACGGAGTATTTACTGATGAAGTTGCTGGTGTCGTCATGGACCGCAACCTTGGTGCTCTTTCTAATGGAGTCAACAGTGTTGATGCTTTCGGATTGTTCTACCAGTGGGGAAGAAAAGATCCATATCTTGGCTCTGCGAATGCAGCGGGAACTGCCTTTGCGGTTTCTACACGTAGCCTGAGAGTCGCTATTGTTGATGCTTCCATGCAGACTATCGATTATACTGTGGCGAACCCGCATGTCTTCTTGTTCGGTAACTCAAGAAAAGACTGGATTGCAGAGAAGAACAACACTCTTTGGACAAATTCTACAAAGACAAAATATGATCCATGTCCTCCAGGATGGCGTATTCCGGATGGCGGAACAGGTCTGAATGGCGTACAGGCAGGACTCTGGGCTAAGATTGGAATGAATGCCTATGGTAAGACACCGATGCCGGCATCATGGCAGTCGGGCTGGAAGGGAATGATGTTCCCTATTTCTAAGACCGGTTATAGCTCTTGGTATCCTGTGGCTGGTGGAATTGGTCTTGATGCAGCTTTGAAGCTTGTTGGTGTTGATGGAACATATTGGACTGCTGCTGCAATCGGAGGAAATCATGACTATGTATTTGCCATGAACTTCTATTTTGCAAGCAGTCAGACAGAGTACTACGCATACTGCTCTACAGAGGTGCCACGTGCTACAGGTAACTCAGTTCGTTGTTGCAAGGAATAATACAAATTACATAATATGCAGAAGATATATACCCTTTTATTGTCATGCCTGATCCTGGCTGCGCCATTTGCGGCTAATGCTCAAGAGGATTATGTTCCTACAAAGGAAAACCTTGAGGCGCGTGCTAAGTTTGAGGATCATAGATTCGGTATCTTTCTTCACTGGGGAATCTATAGTATGTTCGCTCAGGGAGAGTGGTATCTGAGTAAAGGAATAGATGCTAAGGAATATGCCAAGGCAGCCGGCGGATTTTATCCCGCATCTTTCGATGCACGTCAGTGGGTAAAGGCAATCAAGGCTTCCGGTGCAAAGTATATCTGCTTTACATCTCGTCATCATGATGGCTTCTCGCTGTATGATACTGCATATTCTGACTATGATATTATGGATGCGTCTCCATTCAAGAGAGATGTGATGGCAGAACTTGCGGCTGCATGTAAGGAGGAAGGACTTGACCTACATATATATTATTCTTTGATAGACTGGACTCGCGAGGATTACCCGGCAGGTCGCACAGGACGAAAGTCCAAGAATTTGAACAATAGCGACTGGCAGTCATACAAGCAGTTTATGAAGGATCAGCTTGGTGAGATTCTTAAGTATGAAGGTGTAAAGGCGATCTGGTTTGATGGTGTCTGGGATCATGATTCCGACCATGTTCCGTTTGACTGGGATCTCGATGAAATATATTCGCATATTCATGCAATCAACCCAGCATGCCTGATTGGTAACAACCATCACCTTACTCCATTCAAGGGAGAGGACTTCCAGATGTTTGAGCGTGATCTCCCTGGCGAAAATACAACAGGTTGGGCTGCAGATCAGACAATCAGCAAGCTCCCGCTTGAAATGTGCCAGACAATGAATGGCATGTGGGGCTATAAAGTGGAGGACCAGAAATATAAGTCAGTGACTGAACTTGTCCGCCTTATCGTTAAAGCAGCAGCAAAAGGATCTAACCTGTTATTAAATATAGGACCTCAGCCGAATGGTATTCTTCCTGCCACTGCTGTTGATCGTCTTCAGGGAATCGGTGAGTGGTTTGCTAAATATGGCGAGTCTGTATATGCAACATCTGCAACAGAAATTCCTGAGCAGAGCTGGGGTGTGACCACAAAAACAGAAGATGCTCTTTATCTGCATCTTATTGAGCCTCTTGGGGGATGTCCTGTGATTCAGGTTCCTGTAGAGGGAAAGGTAAAGTCTGTGGTAGCTCTTGAAGATGGTTCCGCTCTTAAGTTTAAAGTGTCTGACGGAAACCTCAATATTACTCTTCCGAACACACCGGACTGTGCTGACTACATCATCAAGGTTATTCAGTAGATAAGTCCATTGAGATAAGAGCCTTCTTTAATTTACGGCCGAAGGCATATTCTCCAAAGTCAATAGTCGGATCTTCAAGAATAGCTTTTATGCTGAGATCCTGTCCTTTGAAAATAGTGGACTCTGCTTTAGTTTGAATTTCACGAATCTTGTCGATAGATTCCTTTGGAACGACAAGGTGACATGGTATTATAATAGGTATGGGGTTTAGCCCGATGGCATGTGCCACGGCGCGAACCCCTGCTTTGTTTTCACAAAGTTCCGCAAAGTCGCTGTAGCTCAGGATGCGTGAGCGACCCATGTCCCATAGCATTTTCCAAACCTTTTTCTGGAATGTGGTGCCGAAAAGCATCATATCATCCCACTGCACACTCTGTTTAAGCTTGATGATTTCGTCGAAGCTGATGATGGTTGCTGTGATTTCCTGGGGAGATTCCTTGGTCTTAGATGCTATATATCTGGCGATATCTGCCAATCTACTATAGTCTGTTGATATAGCAGCGACTTTTCCGTCTATTCGGACAATAATCCACTTGCGGTCAGTATCCATAATCCGTACAGTAATAGGTCCAAACAAATATAAGAAAAATAAGTGAACGATAAAAGGTTATCAACAGGCCAACGTATTGAAAAACAATATTTTTGTTGATAAATAAAAAATAATTCGTATATTTGCAGCCCCAAAAATGGGTTTAAGAAACATAAATTATTTATTTACAAACATTTATGCCTACAATTCAACAATTAGTTCGCAAAGGACGCGAGGTCATTGTCGAGAAGAGCAAGTCTCGCGCGTTGGATGCTTGTCCTCAGAGAAGAGGAGTATGCGTACG
>JAFYVM010000041.1 GCA_017549145.1 Bacteroidales bacterium | reverse complement strand
GCTCAGGTAGCAATGGGAGCATCTCCAGCACAGTACTTCAACGCTATCAAGGAGGCTGAGGCTTATGACGGACCATCACTCATCATTGCTTACGCTCCATGTATCAACCACGGTCTTAAGGCTGGCATGGGTCTTAGCCAGAAGGAGGAGAAGCTTGCTGTTGAGTGCGGTTACTGGCACCTCTACAGATACAACCCTGCTCTCGAGGGTACTGACAAGAACCCATTCACTCTTGACAGCAAGGAGCCAGACTGGAGCAAGTTCCAGGACTTCTTGAAGGGTGAGGTTCGTTTCGCATCACTTTATAAGATGTATCCAGACTGCGCTGAGGAACTCCTCCAGAAGACAGAGGAATTCGCTAAGGTTCGTCTCGAAACTTATAAGAAGCTTGCTAAATAATCAGTAGCTAATATTGAAAATCCATCCTAAGGCGCTATCGCTTCTCGACCCTATCCGGGTAAAGGCGCCTTAGGATGGATTTTCAATTATAATACACTATAATTTCTATAGTTCTGAGATTTTAAAGATGTATTTGCCGGCTAAAGGAGCTTGTGAGGATCCGGTAAATGAAATTCGTCTTAGAGATGTTCCCCATACATTGGTAAGTTTAGGATCATCAAGATTCATCACCTCCACAGACACCATCATTTGAGCAGGATAAAGGATCTTGAAGGTCACACCATTATTTTCCACAACTACCTCTTTCGCTTTCACAACATATCCATCTGGTGTAACTTCACCCGCCTGATACACGGCACCCTGAACCAAGAAATTCTCAACATCAGCAGCAAGGCGTGACTCGAGCTTATATTCATCAGTGATGGTCAACAAATTATCAGACACCTTATATTCCCTTGTCCAACTCTTACAGCATGCATCCGGCTTGTATGCTCCGGCAATATCAAGCTTAAATGACTTGGTCTTACCCTTTCCGACAGTCTCAACACTACGAGATCTATACTCCCTTCCATGCTCCTGAGTCTTGCCATTAATCACCGGAAGGTTATGCCAGCTGCTCTGCATTGACCATATAGTATATCTCATATCACTAAAGGTGTTCTTGGTATAAGTTCCAACTCCAGCATCAACAAACACAGGAACAGCACCTTTATATAATATAAATGTTCCAATATCGTTATGATTATGACTCTCCTCGTTATGTCCACCCTTTGAAGCAAAGAACCAGTCATTATTGTTCTTGATATAGCAGAACTCTGTTTCCGGATACCATGTAAATGATGGGACATGCTTTCTCAAGTCTGCGATTGACTGCTCAAAAGAATAACCCGCAGCAATCTCGGCATTAAGCTGATCAACTCGCTGAGTCATCTCGTTGATATACCTCAAACTTTCCAGTGACCTGAAGATATCGTTGCCCAATACCGGCTTAGGTCGAGCATACTTACCCTCAGTTTTTCTGGCCAGATTATATATTGCGAAATCCTGCATTTCATTGCTTGAGACAGCCTTACCATAATTATATATAAGAGAAGAGCTATAAGATAACTTCGCTGAAGCATCAGCAAAATTCACCACCCATCCATCTTTGACAAAGGATCTCGAAATATACTCTCCCATATCTTTGATCTGTTTGTCCTGAAAAAGAGGAAGCTGACCTTCATGAGCATAATCCATTATCTGGAGATAATCATAGAGCTTACCTGCTGCATGTCCCCAATACGCTGGTCCTTCCTCGCAGGCACCGTCTTTCTTCACATAGTCGATGAAAAGGTTAACCGACTTATATGACTGATTTATAGCCTGTATAAGACGTTCTCTATCTTCCTCAACAAGCAAAAAACACAAAATGACATCAGCATTACACCATGGATTCCAGTTGTTGATCACACCGTCCTTTTTCAGTTCGAAAGCCAGCCACCAGTGTGGTTTATAGTTAGATACATTAAGATACGAATCCAGAATCTGCTTCTTGACCGACGCCTTGATCACACGCGAAATCACTGGATCCACTTTATCAAATGTATCATGGAAGAAATGATATGCTGCCACCATCTGCGCTCCAAGAGCACCAGATCCGAGATCGATAATCTGCTGATCAGGATCAGGAAGGGTACGTCTTGTCTTCTGACGTGGAAGATGTGCAGACAACACCCATGAAGGCATGTGAGCAATATGCCAGGTACCATTAATCAGCTGATCAATAAAACGTCCCTTGCCCTCAGCAAGCTCAGCCAACATCAACGCATTCAGAGCTATACGATTCTGCCTCAAAGGGGTCTCCATAATCTGTCTTTCACCTGTCCTTTCGTATGCAAGGTATGCAGTAGCATCCACACTACGCCATGTGTAATCAAGATACTTCTCTCCAGTCTTAATCAAAAAATCAGCATGAGATCCGACAAGTGCATCCCATCCGGTTCTATCCGCATATTCAGGATACGGAAGCCAAGACTCATCGTTAGAGAGAACCCCAAGGTCAGTTTTCTCCTGTGCATGTGCCATCATACAACATAGCACCCACAAGAATACTACAGATTTCAGTTTTAAGAGTTTCATATGTGAATAATTCATTTCCCATAAATATAATCAAAAATCATATTGAGCATTGTTTTTATATCCACTCTTTATATATTTGCATGAAACGAGACAATCAATTGCTAATAACACATAAACATGAAACTAAGACTCATCACATTAACAGCTGCAATCTTCACTGCAGCAATTGCTTTTGCTCAGCCGAAGTCTGACCTTCGTCCTGACGAAACTGTATTGCTTTATGCCGATTCATTTGAGGGAAATGTCGATCCTGTATATGGAGAGAAAATCAGCTATGCAGGCTATACTATGGAGAAGGAGAATGGCCTGACCGGTCCTGAGACTATGCCAGCAAACGGAAACCTTGGAAATGTTTCCAAACTTGCACGTCTTGACCTCTACTTCCCTAAAAAGCCTAACGGACAGATGGTTATCGTGTGCCCAGGTGGTGGTTACAGCATCCTTTCTACCTATAATGAAGGTCTATATGTAGCTGATTGGTTCCTCTCAAAAGGAATTACAGTCTGCGTAGTGAAGTACCGCCTTCCAAACCATAATCACACAGTCCCTTATGCTGACGTAGCAAACGCATTCAGATACTGCCGCGCAAATGCTGAGGGATGGGGTGTAACTCAGATCGGAGTCATGGGATTCTCAGCTGGCGGTCATCTGGCAGCAACAGCATCCAACCTTTGGGCAGATGCCGTAACACGTCCGGATTTCTCAATTCTTATTTATCCTGTCATCACTCTTACCCCTGGGACAACACACCACGGCACTCACAAGAATCTTCTTGGTGAGAAGAATATGGTAAAGGAGAAATATCTCGACAGATATAGTCTTGAGAAGCAGGTAAACCGCTTCACACCTCCGACATTCATTGCACTCTGCTCAGATGATGCAACTGTTCCTGCAGAGAACAGCCTCATGTACTACAACAAGCTGATTGACGTAGCTGTACCAGTTGAAATGCACATCTGGCCTACCGGAGGTCATGGATGGGGATTCTCGTCAGAGAAATTCAAAGGAAAGGGCAAAGATAAATTCGCCTATGCACGCGCTGAATTTGAAGCCTCACTAGAGCGTTGGCTTGAGGCACTGAGATAATACACGCCACAATCTTGTGGATGCAAAATATGAAGAGGGATGGTAGCTTAATGCGAACATTCCTCTTTTTTCATTGTCAGGTACTAGGACAATCTTCAAGTCGCAATCACCTATGAAGGCACGTTCAAAAGAGACCTCCTGGTGAACCTGAAGGAAATCAGAAAGAAGATCATCAACCAGATAATCAAAGACTTCCTCAGAGGCTGAGATTCTAACCTTGGTATCTGGGAAACGGGCAAGAATCTGACATGATTCTGAATATTGTGCCAAGATTCTCTCGGCATAATCTTTGAATATTCTACCCGCTGGGGTTAGGACAACCTCACCACGAAGTCTGTCCACAAGCTTTGTCCCCAATTGTTTTTCAAGCTCAGCAATATTCTGACTGACAGAAGGTTGAGTAATGCCCAAGACAGAGGCAGCGCGTGTAAAGCCGCCCTCTTGAGCAACAGTAAGAAATATCTTAAGTCTGAAATCTTCGAGCATTTTGATAAAATTTCTACAAATATACAAAAAACTATCTCATTGCCCATAAGGGGCACTATCGGATTTTTATTGTATATTTGCAGATTGTGCGCGAGTATGCGCCACTCCATTTTATACTGAAATAAATAATAATTATATTTAATAAAGGCATGAAACGTATTATCCTAATCATTGCGGCTATGCTAGCTGCAATCGTAGCTTTCGGCCAGCAGCCACAGGCTCTACCAAATGACCCTGATGTAAAGGTTGGAAAGCTTGAAAATGGTCTTACCTATTACATCCGCCACAATGAGAAGCCAGCTCAGAGAGCAGAGTTCTATCTCGCCACTAACGTTGGTGCATTCCAGGAGGAGGATGACCAGGAAGGACTTGCACACTTCCTTGAGCACATGTGCTTCAACGGAACAAAGAATTTCCCAGGAAAGGCACTTCTTGAGTGGCTCCAGAGCATTGGAGCTGAGTTCGGTAGAAACATCAACGCTTCTACAGGCTTCGAGCAGACTCAGTACATGCTTAACAACATTCCTATCGCACGCGAGAGCATTATCGACTCTTGCCTTCTCGTTCTTCATGACTACTCACACTTTGTAACATGCGATCCAGCTGAGATCGATGCAGAGAGAGGTGTCATCCTTGAGGAGAGAAGAGGTCATAACAACGCAGGATGGAGAATCTTCGAGAAATCTATGCCATACTATTTCACCGGCACTCCATACGCTAACAGAACACTCATCGGACGCGAGGAGCAGCTCAAGACATTCAAGCATGAGAGCCTCACAAACTTCTACAGAAGATGGTATAACCCTGACATGCAGGCTGTTATCGTCATCGGAGACGTAGATGTAAATGCTATCGAGCAGAAGATCAAGACAATCTTCAGCGATGTTCCTGCACCAGCAGTTCCTACAGAGAAACCACTCTATCCTGTAGCAGAAAACGCAGAGCCTGTATTCGGCATCCTCACAGATCCTGAGTTGACAACATCACAGATCGAAATGCACTGGAGAAGACAGCCTATGCTTCCAATTGCTCTTAACAACACTGACCTGGCATATCAGATCGATATGGCAAGCATGTTCCTCAGAGTAATCATGGGAGAGCGCTTCAGCGACATCACCGCAAGACCAGACGCTCCATTCCTTGATGCAGGATTCTCAGTAAGCAAGCTTTGCAATACATGCGAGTCAACAGCAGGTAGCGTAAACTTCAAGGATGGTGACGCCATCAACGCATTCAAAGCATATCTCACAGAGATCGAAAGACTTAAGAGATATGGATTCACAGAGAGCGAAGTTGCTCGCGCTAAGGAGAATATCATCCAGCGTTATGAGAGAGCTGTTCAGGGTGCTTCAACACGCAGCAATGCTGAGTTCGTTCGCCCACTTTTGAACAACTTCTACTTCAATGAGCCATATATGACTCCAGAGATGGAACTTCAGTTCGTTCAGGGTCTTTGCGGAATGCTTAATGCACAGATCCTCAACCAGATGCTTCCAATGTTCCTCCAGGAGCAGAATGTACTCGTTCTTTACAATGGTCCTGAGAAGGAAGGATTGGTACACCCGACTGAGGCTGAACTTGCACAGGTACTTGCTGCCGTTAAGAACGCAGAGGTTGCTCCAATTGTAGAGGAGAGCACAAACGAGCCTTTACTTGATGCTTCAAAGATTAAGAAAGGTAAGGTAAAGAAGGAGTCTAAGACTATCTACGGAGCTACTAAATGGACTCTCAAGAATGGTGTAACTGTTACTGTTCTTCCAACTGATTATAAGAAGGATCAGGTAAGCATCAAGCTTACAATGAATGGCGGTCGCACCCTCATCGCAACCGAGGATCTCCCATCATTCGAGGATAACATCTGGGGACTTTTCCTCAGAAACTGCGGAATTTCCAAGTTCTCAGGTACTGTTCTTCCTAAGATGCTCGCCGGCAAGATTGCAAGTGCAAATCCATACATCAGCAACCTTACACATGGTGTAAGCGCATCAAGCACACCTAAGGACCTCGAGACTGCATTCCAGCTTCTCTACCTCACTTTCACAGACCCACGTTTTGATGAGAATGAGTTCCAGACAGGTATCCAGCAGATCAAGGCTGTCCTTCCTAACTTGAGCAAGGATCCAGACTTCCTTTATGGCATCGCGAAGAACAAGGTATTCTACAACAATAACCCACGAGTAACTGAGCTCACAGAGGAGACACTTGAGAAGGCAAACCTTGCTACAATCGAGAGAGTGTACAGACAGCTCTTCAATAATGTTGCAGGTGCAGAGGTTGTTATCGTTGGTAACGTTGACCTTGCTACACTTAAGCCACTTGTTGAGAAGTATATCGGTTCTCTTCCAAAGGGTAAGAAGGCAACTACATGGAACAAGGCAAACTGCATTGACGTAGCTACCGGAGCAATCGAAGAGACAGTCAAGCTTCCTATGCAGACACCTAAGTCAACTGTACATCAGCTTTACACAGCATATCTCCCTGTAGATATCAAGACTAATGTAACTCTTGACGCTGCAAACTACATCCTTGACATAATTTACACTAAGTCAATCCGCGAGGATGAGGGTGGTACATATGGAGTAGGTTCTGCACTTCAGGGCCGCAGAAAGCCAGCTCAAAGAATTGACGTACATGTACTCTTCTCTACTAACCCAGAGGCTGCAGAGAAACTCACTAAGATTGCTATCGATGAGCTTAAGAAGTATGCTGAGAACGGCCCTACAGAGGAGCAGTTCAACAAGGCAATGGAGAACCTCAAGAAGAATCTCCCAGAGAAGCGCATCAACAACAGCTACTGGATGAATGCACTCAGCCACTATTCAGAGTATGGTGAGGATTACGACGCACTTTATGAGGCTGCAATCAATTCACTTACAGCACAGGATATTCAGTCTGTTCTTCAGGCTATCCTTGCACAGGGTAACTTTATCGAGGTAACGCTTGCTCCACAGGAGTAAGCGTAGCCTCATTAAATAGACTACTTTCAAAACGGCTAAAAAATAAGCTGGACCCCTTTATTGGGATCCAGCATATTTTTTTTGCTGTTATGATTGATTACTCACCAGCTACGATTGCACCCATTGGGCAAGCGTCAGCGCAAGTACCGCAATCAATACAAGCATTAGGATCAATAGTGTAAATGTCGCCCTCAGCGATTGCTCCTACAGGGCACTCTGGCAAGCAAGTTCCACATGCTGCGCAGTCTTCTGTAATTCTGTAAGCCATTTTGTAAATATTTAAGTAGTTAATGTTATCACATGTCGTATGCCTACGGCAATAGGTATGCAAATTTAGTGAATTATTTGAATAATCAAACATCCAACATCAGATGTTTTGTACTATCTTTGTAAGTATATGAATACTAAACAGACGATGAAGAAATTTATTTTTATAATATTATTCCTGATTACTTCCAGTGTTCTTTTCGCACAGGAAGAGCTTGGTAATGGACTTGTATTAGACAAAAAGACTCACGACTTTGGCGACATCCTTATTGCTAACGGTCCTGTATCCTGCACATTTACAATACAGAACAAAGGTAGCAAGGCAGCCGTAATATACAATGTCGTCACATCTTGCGGATGTACAGACGTCAAGTGGACTCGTGAACCGATCCGTCCGGGCGGTAAGGGCACAATAAGCATCACATACTCAAACGACCAAGGTCCATATCCATTCGACAAAAGCCTTACAGTTTATGTATCTGATATCAAAAAGCCTGTCATTCTAAGAGTAAGAGGTACATCTCACGAAAAAAAGAAGACACTTGAGGAGCTCTACCCTACCCGTTTCGGCTCTCTTGGAATGAAAGAGACATATATTAAATGTGGCAACCTTGAGCAGGGTGGCGTGAAAAGTGACGTAGTCAATGTTGCCAATCTCTCAAATCAGCCACTCAAGGTTGATTTTGCCAACGTAAGCTCAAATCTGAAAATAAACATTACACCGAACCCCATTCCAGCACGTAGCACTGCTGAAATGGAGTTTAGTGTTTATGCCTCAAGAGATAAATGGGGAAAGAATGATTATTGGGCAACTCCAGTACTTAATGGCAACAGATACACTGCAACTGACGGAGCTAAAGCCATTGGAGTGTGGGCTTTCACCAGAGAAAACTTCAGTTCACTGACCCAGGAACAGAGAGACAATGGTCCTATTCCTATCTTCGAGGAAAGCACATTCTCATTCGGTAGAGTCAAACAGGGTACTGTAGTACATGCCACATTCAAAGCCGGAAACGAGGGTAAGGAGACACTTAAAATATATAAAGTGGACATCAATGCATGCAAGTGGTCTCATAGTGCATTTCCTGCCGTTGCACCAAGGGAGGAAGTTGAATTCAGAGTCCATCTGGACACGTCTAAAATGCCAAAGGGAGAAGCTCTCGCTATTGTTACTCTCATCACAAACTCCCCTCTTCGCCCGATTGTAAACCTTTACATTGCCGGATGGCTTGACTAGTCTATGCTGCACATAATAGTTGATTCATTACGTAATTCCATCTTGATTACAGGACTCGTCATCGTGATGATGATGATGATTGAGTCTCTCAATATAGAATCAAAGGGTCTGTTCTTTAAGGGTTTAAAGAAGACTCGCGTAGGTCAGGTAATCTTTGGAGCACTTTTGGGTTCGATCCCAGGATGCATGGGAGGTTTTGCTACAGTTTCCCTCTACACCCACAGGATGTTCAGCTTTGGAGCGCTGATTGCCATGATGATCGCCTCATCAGGAGACGAGGCATTTATAATGCTTGCAATGATTCCTGACCAGGCATTGATAATCTTTGCAGTTCTGTTCGTAGTAGGCATCATAGCCGGTGTGCTTACAGATCTCGTTTACGACAGAATCCACAGAAAGCATTGTCATCACGATGACCACAGCGAATGCGGCGCAGACACCGACTGCCACGACGGCTACACCATCTGCCAACCAGCCACATCTCATCCTGAACATTCCACCTGTCATCCTGAGGACTCATGTCATCCTGAGCGAAGCGAAGGATCTCCTTCCCCCCGCCGCCACTTCACTTGGAAACGCATAGCAATGTTCATCGGCCTAGCAATTTTCATAGCAGCTCTAGCCAGCGGTCAGCTCGGCCACGATCACAGCGCACACGCTCACTATCACCATGATGGCTGCTGTCATCCCGAGCATTCATGTCATCCTGAGCGAAGCGAAGGATCTCCATCTATCAACCTCCTGGACGAACAATGGATGAACGTCCTCTTCGCAGGGCTTAGCGTAATAGTACTCTTCGTGCTACTGTTCGCATCTGACCACTTCATTGAGGGACATCTATGGAACCATATCATCCGCAAACACCTGCTCACAATCTTCTGTTGGACATTTGGCGTCCTACTTATTGTTGGCCTCGGTCTCCAATACATTAAGCTAGATGAATGGATCAGCAGCAACACTGCTCTAATGATAATCCTTGCGACACTAATAGGCATTATCCCAGAATCTGGCCCACATATGATATTTGTAACCTTATACGCCTCTGGTATTGTTCCACTCCCGGTTCTACTTGCCAGCAGCATATCACAAGACGGGCACTCATCACTGCCACTGCTTGCTGAGAGTCGCAAAAGCTTCCTTTGGGCAAAAATAATTAACTGTGCAGTAGCTCTGATAGTCGGATTCGCGTCTATGGCATTTATTTAACGGAATATTTTTTGCCTTTCACCATATGAATTTAAAGAATTGAAATTATGAAAATTATAGATATACATGCCCGTGAAATCCTTGATTCACGCGGCAATCCTACCGTAGAAGCAGAAGTCACATTGGAATGCGGTTGCAAGGGCATTGCTTCAGTTCCGTCTGGAGCATCGACAGGAGAGAACGAAGCAATCGAGCTTCGTGATGGAGATCCTAAAAGATACTTCGGAAAAGGAGTGCTTAAAGCTGTTTCCAATGTGAATAATATCATTGCGCCTGAAATATGTGGCTATAGAGCAGACGAGCAGAAAGCTATTGACCGCAGAATGCGTGAGCTTGATGGCACAGAGAACAAGTCCAAACTTGGAGCCAATGCCATCTTGGCCGTTTCACTAGCAGTGGCAAAAGCAGCAGCAAAATGCAGTGGAATGCCGCTTTATAAATATCTGGGAGGTCCAGACTCCACAATTCTCCCCGTGCCAATGATGAACATCATCAATGGAGGTTCACACAGCGACTCCCCTATTGCATTTCAGGAATTCATGATTCGACCTGTTGGAGCTCCTACTTTCAGCGAGGCTCTTCGCATGGGCGATGAAGTGTTCCACTCACTTAAAGCAATACTTAAAGAGCGCGGATTAAGCACTGCAGTGGGCGACGAAGGTGGATTTGCACCAGCACTCTCAGGCATTGAAGATGCACTAGACTCAATAATAGATGCTATTTATAGAGCTGGCTATACTCCAGGAACGGATGTAACCATCGCCCTAGATTGTGCAGCATCTGAATTCTACAAAGACGGAGTTTATGACTATTGCATCTTTGAAGGAGAGCGCGGCAAAAGACTTAATAGAGAAGAACAGCTTAACTTCCTAAAGAGCCTGATTGATAAATACCCAATTGACTCTATTGAAGATGGTATGTCTGAAAATGACTGGGAAGGCTGGGTACTGATGACTCAGGAAATCGGAGACAGATGTCAGTTGGTTGGAGACGATTTGTTTGTCACTAATATCTATTATCTAAGCAAAGGTATCAAAATGGGATGCGCGAATGCAATTCTGATTAAGCTCAACCAGATTGGAACGCTCACCGAAACACTCGAAGCAATAGAACTGGCAAAGCGAAATGGCTACAAGGCAATCGTCTCACACCGTTCAGGAGAAACCGAAGACACAACCATAGCTGATCTTGCGGTTGCAACAAATAGCGGCCAGATCAAAACAGGTTCACTAAGCAGAGCAGAAAGAACGGCTAAATACAATCGTCTTCTTAGAATAGAAGAAGAGCTTGCAGAGACAAGTTCATACGGCTATTCATTATAGGCATTTTAGATGCGGATGAAAGAAAACTCACAAAAAGCAACAATAAATTTGGATAATTCCGAAAAACGTTGCATCTTTGCATCCGCAATCCAAACGGGGGTATAGCTCAGTTGGCTAGAGCACCTGCTTTGCAAGCAGGGGGTCGTCGGTTCGACTCCGACTATCTCCACAAAAAGCCGCTTAGAATATCTAAGCGGCTTTTTTATTTTATCTACTTCTATCTCTTAGGGATATCTACAAACTTTTCACTTTCACCACGCAAGTGTTCTGAGAAGTAATCCACCATACGCCAGTAGAAATACTCATCCATATCACCGAAACCGTGACGCTGATTAGGGAGCATAAGCATATCGAAACGCTTTCCTGCCTTAATCAAGGCATTGATTACTCTACTTGTATTTGCAGGATGAACATTGTCGTCAATCTCACCGTGAACGAGAAGAAGATGTCCCTTAAGATTCTTTGCAATCTCCGAATTCGTAGCAATCTTATAGTGGAAGGTAGTATCACCCTTCTCAGTTACCTCTTCCTTAACACCATGGTGAGTCTCGCTCCACCAACGGTTGTAAATATTATTGTCATGGTTTCCGGCACATGATACAGCGACCTTGAAGAAGTCAGGATACTGACAGATTGCAGCAGTACTCATAAATCCTCCACCTGAATGACCATGGATACCTACCTTGTCGATATCGATATAAGAATAGCGGTTCGCAAGCTGTTCTATAGCATATTTATGATCTTCAAGAGGATAATCTCTCATATTACCATAACCATAGTTATGATACCACTTAGATCTGCTTGGATGGCCACCACGCTGACCTACTGAGATAACTATGAAACCAGCCTGAGCCAAGCGGTCTGTACGAACGCTCATACGTGTGAACGGATAATAAACAGCTTCAGTCTGTGGACCTGGATATACATAATCAACTATTGGATAGACCTTATTCGGATCGAAATTGAATGGCTTGTACATTACTCCGTAAAGGTCTGTTATACCATCAGCAGCCTTGACCTTGAAGAGCTCAGGGAACTTATATCCGTTAGCAAAGAGCTGTGAGAAATCACTTGTTTCAAGATCCATCACCTTATTGCCGGCATTATCAAGAAGTACAGTCACAGGAACAGTATCAACACGTGAGTAATTATCTACTACAAAACGCATATCATCATCCATCTTCATCTGATGGAAGAAATCACCTGCAGTAATCTGCTTGAGGCAGGTTCCATCAAGATTTACACGATAAAGATGCTCATAATATGGATTCTCATCCGAGTTCTTTCCGTTAGCAATGAAATATACGACTTTTGCCTTCTCATCCACCTTCACGACAGATTCCACATGCCATGGGCCCTTAGTAAGACGAGTCTTGAGATTACCCTGGTCATCATATAGATAAAGGTGTGCCCAGCCATCACGCTCACTCCACTGGATAAGCTCCTTACCCTTATTCAAGGTGAAGATAGGACGGGTTTCCTGATAGGTATTCATTCTCTCCTTGATGATAGGCACGATGGTATCCTGACCTACTGTATAGGAGCAGACATCAATACGATGAAGATCACGGCTACTACGAGTCAGATAGAAACGATTGTCATCACCTAGCCATGTATAGGCAACATCATCCATATCACGCTGCTTCTGCTGAATCGGACTATACTCAAGGCTGACAGTCTGATCCTTGAAAGCTGCAGTACCGATCTCCTTGCGCGAATTATTCTCCATATCGAAGATATAGAGATGTATCACTGGAGCATCAGCCTCACCTGGCATGTGATATTTATAAGTCTCAAGTGTGGGGCGTGGCTCAGACATGGCATTAAGCACCCAAAGATCCTTTACTTTGCGTTTGTCTGAAAGAGTAGCCACAAAGTGACGCGAGTCTGGTGACCAGACACCATATACTCCACGACGCTTGCCATCATCGAGTTTTTCTGTATTGAGCAACTTGTATGGCATGCCGAAGCAGAAATCCTTCTCACCATCTGTTGTCAACTGTACCTCCACGATAGTTGAATCCTTCTCATCCTTCTTAGCCTTGAGATAATCCTCATAGCTCATCTTATAGAGATTGAAATTCTTTGCATAGACAACTGTCTTCTTGTCTGGCGACACATTAGCCCATCTTGGCTCCTCGGAATCCTTCTCCTTATCCTTCAGATGAGTCAGTTTCTTTGTTGTATAGTCATAAGAGAAATAGAACACTTCTTTCTCCTTCTTGCCATCCTTATCCTTAACCTCGCGTGAGGACTTTACCTCAAATGTAAAAGTACGTCCATCCTCCTTCGCCTTAAGATTGCTGATCGGCAGATGCTTGGCCTCAAACGGATCCTGCACAATCTCGCTAAGCTGGGCAGCAATCTCATCTCTATCAAAGAGAAGAGTCTTTGTCTTGGCTGTAGGATTTACAACCCACCAGAAACTTCCCTCACTGGTCTTATAATGATACCAGAAGCAGTTTCCCTGCTGGAACCAATGCGGGTCCACAGTTGTCGAAAAGAGCATTGTGCTCAACTTGCTCTTAGTAAACTTCTCAGCCTGAAGGTATTCCGGCAGTCTATCCTGAGCATTCAGACTCGATGCGGCCACAAAGGTAAGACCTACCGCTGCAATTAGAGATTTAAGTGTTCGTATCATATATTTCATTCATTATTTCCATCTACAAATCTAATTAAAATCGCATGTTTGTCCAAACGACAAAGGGACAACCTTGCGGATTGTCCCTTTGTATATCTGATATTTTTCAGACGAGTATCTCCTAATACTCCTCCTCGTTCCAGATTGTGATTATGTGCCTCAGAGGTATCTGAAGTGGCGATTCTCGCTTGATTTGGTAACTTTTATGGTAGGTCGGACTGCTGCCAAATGTGACCAAATGTCATCACTTTTGAGATTTCTTGCCAACTTACTATTACTTACCAAACCGGATTCAAAGAACTTACCAAGAGTTACCAAAATTACTCTATGCAAAGATACTAATTTGTATGGTCAAAAAAACATATTCTGTGGTAATATTCAGAATGATTGTTTGAAATAGGTTTTGAGAGAACTAAGATATGCAATTAAAATAGACTGTTTTCATCCTCCAATTTGTCTGGATATACTTTCTGATAAATTGCATCATTTAGATTCTTAATTTGCATCTGTTCTTCTTTTGTAATATTGTCTGAAAATTCACATGTGATAGTTTCTCCATCTAACAAGGCTTCAATCATTTTGATGTAGGAGAATTGCACTTGATCCTTGTCAGATAATATTATCGCAGAAATGTTGCCGTCAGTTGTCTTATTAAACTTGAGTTTCATCTTCTAATTATATTTCTTGAAATTGTACTTTTTGATCCTCTTTTTGATAGACGTCTTGCCACCATCTGTTTGGTCTGCAATATAGTCTAGTACCTTATCACCAAAGACTTCGCCCTCTAATGGTGCAGAACGTATAGTGATCTTATTTCCGTTGTTTTCGCAGACTACAATTGTTTGAGCATCTGCCATCATAGGGATTGTGGCATTATGACTTACCATAATTATTTGTTTACCCCATTTAACATCTTTTATACTCTCTGTGAGAGTTGAGTTAATGTACTTAACCGCTAAGTTGTCTTCAGGTTGATCTATAATGATAGGTGCAGTATCGTTTTCATATCCAAGAATCAAATCTAATAGTATTGCTGTCTTCCATCCAGGACTTAGGGTATTGAAATCCTGGCCGTCTTTAGTTATGATTTTGTATGAACGCGTATTTAACTCCATAAGTTTTGCATATACTTTCTGCCCTAAGTCATTATAAGATTCTATAAGCGGGTTTCTTTTAAAATGTTTACTCATCAAGTTCCATGGAGTAACGTCTTCAATTGAATTTATTCCAGATTTTAGGCAATATTTTAGTGCATCAATGAGTACATGTTCATTAAATTTAAAGTTATTTATTACGGATAATTTATGTCCCCTTGCTTCAACTTCTTTAGTTTGAAAGGTATACTTGGTTTCTAATAATTCTTGTTTGCAACGTTTGAAACCATCTAGTGCCTCCGTATATTTTGCGATAGTATTTAATAGATTATCTCTGTTGGTAATTCGAGTTTGTTTCTGCCCTTGTTCTTCTTTTAATATTCTGTCGGTAGCCTGTTTATGTTCCTGTATTATTGCAGAAATATCATCAAATACTCTATATGCATGTTTTGCTAAATTTAATTTGTTTATAATGGAATCAATTTCCTTATCAGCATCCTCTATAAAAGGGTTGCTTTTTAAGAATGACTTAATACTTTCTAATACTTCTAAATCGGAATTGTATTGTAAATCAGAGTATTTGACACTATCAACCTCAATAGGAGTAGGTAATAGGAGATTAATGATATTCTTTTTGATGTCTCCAGTTACTATTAGATGCCCCGGATTGGGAAGTGCATTTAATGTACGCTCGCAGTCTTCAATCTTTTCTACAAACTGCAATGTTTTATTGATTATTTCATGTAGTTTATTTAGAGCTGCCGTTATATTTCTATTAATCTCGTCATCAGGGGGAAATATATTACGGAGTATCTCGATTTTATCAATACTTTTCTCGTTGTTATCTGATATGTTTTCTGCAATAAAGTTTTGTGAAATATAATACGGCCTCATACTACTAGTGTTCTCAACACTCATTTGTTCAACCCCATAGCGTATAGTATATTTCGAACCAAGAAAGTCTTGATGAATAGCTCTGTATATTGAATCTACAAAAAGGGTCTTTCCGGACGAAGAACCACCGATGACAACATTTAGTCCTTCGGTTAGATCAACCTCAATGTCTATGTGCTCATTTTGTAGGCTAACATGTCCAATATAGTCGCTCCTTCTGATTGGCTTTTCTTTACTTGCTACTAATCGAGTACTCTCTGATAAGGATAATCTTAAACCTTCAAAAGTAGGCTGAGCGAACATCCATGTCGGAATATAGTTCTCGTTGTTTTTGTCATGAGATTGTGGATAAATATTAGGTGAATAATTATCTGAACATGTGACAAGATTTATGAATTCCGAGATACCTAGTCTACTAAAATATTGGTGTGTTGTTTCCAAACCCTTTGTACTTCTTGCCGTGAATCCGTCAAACTGGTTGTAATATATACTTCGATTGATTGCATTATCTAGACTTTCACCATCCTTGATGCTGTAATTGAATGCTCCATGGGCTTGAGAACCATGAGGTAGCAATATGAAATCGTATGCATCAAAACTGTTTATTATTTTTTGAATATCAGGTGTGTTTGGGTCGTTTCTTTCTGGTAGTTTATTGGGATAAAGAGTGTTTAGTATATCATTTAAGTTATCTATAATTGACTCTTCTATTGGTGTGTTAAAATAGATATGACAATGATATGATTTGACATCCTCATGATTTTGTATGTGAAGTTCAGCTCCTAAAATTAAGTTGATACCTAGATTTTTTGCCTTTATGTAAGCAGATTTGTTGATGACATTATGGTCTGTTAAAGAAATCATAAACGGATTATCATCGTTATATTTCTTGATTTGATACACAAGTTCTGCAATATCGTAGTTGAGATTCAGGCTATTTGCGTCATTTGAGGTGTGTATGTGTAAATCAATGTAAATAGGTTGCATGTTGATAATCGTCTTATTTGACTTAAATATAAATTTCCGTTATTACTTTTATTTGAGCAAGTTATATAAAAAATGGAAGATAGCAAAAATTATCTATAGCTTTTGCTATCTTCCATTTTTAGGTCTATGTCAGGGAGTAATTAGTAATAAGACATATAATGTGTCGGATGTGAACTAAATGTTCTGCATCGATCAAGTATTATTTAGTCAGCGTATCTTTTCTTACGAGTCACAAAAGCTTCGTAGTGTGTGGTTTGCATGAATTCGAGTATGTCATTGCGGGAGTAGTAGTATTTGTTATTGATTTGTGAGTAGCCGAGGAGGCCGGAGTCTCTCCACTTTTTGAGGACTGCGGTGGAGACATCTAGTTGCTCCATTATTTCCTGGTTGGTGAATACCATTTTGCTGGCAGAGTCCATGCTCTTTCGCATTTCACGAATGTCTTTACGTAGCCCCTTGATATGCTTCAGGATGCTAATGATGTTTTGATCTCTTTCTTCCATAGTTGAGTGCGAATGATATAATATCTATGGCTTTGGATGCATTGATTGATGGGGTTTATCCTAAGGCAAAAGGATTCGTGAATAAATGATTCTATTAAAGCAAACATCCCGAGTTTAGGATAGACATTCGGCAATAATTGGGTATATTGCCGAATGTTCCCTATGTGGTGTGATCTCTAGAATACTATTTTAGCACGAGCTGAAAATTGTTTTGGGATTCATTTTGCAAAAATCTAGGAAAGGTGTATATTTGTAGTGCTCAAAAATCTAGGAAAGGTGTATAAAGCCTATCTCTAAAAATCTAGGAAAGGTGATTATGAAAAGAAAGATATATGATCAACTTCTTCAATGGAAGAACGAAAAAAATGGAACTACAGCCCTTATGATTGAGGGTGCGAGACGTATAGGAAAGAGCTATATTGTTGAAAAATTTGCTGAGAATGAGTATGAATCATATATCCTTATTGATTTCAGTAAGGCACCTGCACGTGTGCGTGGTTGGTTTGATGAGTATCTTGAGGATATTGATACTCTTCTGCAGAATATACAGCTGCATTATAAGAAGAAACTTACTCCGCGAAAATCACTGATTATCTTTGACGAAGTTCAGAAATGCCCTCGTGCACGTGAGGCCGTCAAGGCACTGGTGGAGGATCATCGTTTTGATTATATTGAAACAGGATCGCTTATATCCATAAAGAAAAATGTTGATGACATACTTATTCCTTCCGAAGAAGACGGTGTCGAGATGTATCCGATGGACTTCGAAGAGTTTATGTGGGCTATGGGAGATGAAGTTATGTATCCATATATTAGAAAGTGTTTTGAGACAAATAAGCCGATGGGAGATTTTCATAGAGAGGCTATGAGGTATTTCCGTCAGTATCTTATCGTGGGTGGTATGCCACAGGCAGTTAAGGAGTATGTCAAGTCAAGAGATTTCACTAAAGTAGATGCTGTCAAGCGGCAGATATTGAGATTGTATAGAAACGATATAAAGAAATATGCCGGTTCAGCATCGACTAAGGTGTCATCAATATTTGAAGCCATACCAGGGCAGCTGCAGAAGAATGAGAAGAAGTTTAAACTTGCGGATCTTAATGATGAAGCCAGGATGAGAGATTATGATTCTGCATTCTTTTGGTTGAATGACGCGCGTCTGGCAAATATATGCTACAACACTACGGCCCCTAATATCGGTTTGCAACTTAATGAGGAACGAACTACACTCAAATGCTATTTCTGCGATACTGGACTTCTGATTTCAATGGCATTCAATGCCAGAGGGATAGTCCAGAATGAGATATATCAGAAGTTGATGTTTGACAAGCTGGAGATAAACGAGGGTATGCTGGTGGAAAACATCGTTGCACAGATGCTCAGGACAGCTGGGCACAGCCTTTTCTTCTACAGCAATTATGACAAGGAAGACGCCAGCAACAGAATGGAGATCGATTTCCTGATACAGAAAGAGACTGTGACCTCAAGACATAACATCTCGCCTATTGAAGTCAAGAGTGGCACCAACTATACCCTAAATTCATTGACTAAGTGTATCAATAAGTTCGGTCAGTACCTTTCGACTCCATATATACTTCATTCAAAAGATCTTGAGATTGAAAACGGCATCACCTATCTGCCGTTGTACATGACACCGTTGTTGTAGTATTCAATACTACAAATTGAAAGTGTGAAATACAGACGCAATCCTTTTATTGCTGCAGTTATGAAGACTCTTGGTGATGTGAATCAGTTCGGTATGGGACTTCAGACTGCCAGGGAAACTCTGGAACATTATGATTGTAAACCTGCAGAATATATTTTGGATGATTACACGACCTTTCGAGTTGTTGTATATAGTTCTGATTATGAGGCTAATAATGCTGGCGTTACCAGTGATGTCACAGATAATGTCACAGGTGATGTCATAGGTAGAAAACTTACTGTTAACGAAAGGCAACATGCTATTCTTCAGTATATCATAATACAATTAGGGAACGATATACTTGTTTGCACTAAAATGGCCTTTAAGGTCCGTTCTCTTGCATTGCCACGACGCACGACCTTTGCAGAAAACTCTTGCGTCGTGACCGAAAAACTGACCAATTTGGCGAAATGCTGCCACGAGGAAGGACTTTAAACGTAAACTCTTGCGTCGTGACAAAGATTATAAAGGTGACATCGCGACAGGCACTACAATAACACGTGCGTACATCAGAAATCGTTGTCAATAAACTATTCAGGCTGGCTTTACACATTTACGGTCAAAGGTGTTCGTTGCGGTAAGGAGTTCGATGCATACATGTATATCATTACCTACAACTATTACCGTTACAAATTTAATGGTAAGTATTTGGTAAAAATCTTGGTAAGTCCGAATTCGACGAAATGCCGTTGAATGCTGTCAAAACGCACCAAGGGCGATCCTTTCGAATCGCCCTTGGTAAGTGTATCTATCTGATAATCAGATTAGTTACCTATTAATACTCCTCCTCGTTCCAAAAATCACACACCCTCATTACTCCTTGATACCCACCGACATATAATTGACTATCTCGTTAGGGCAGTATTCGGGCAGTCTCTGGCTCATTGAGCAGTGCCGAAATGGATTTTTCGCTGACCTGAAAATGCCTTAAAATCTACTACTCCTCTTCTTTTGGGAGGAGAACCCAACAAAAATAATAATTATTTTTTTGTTAGACCGAAAGATTTTTTCAGTTATTTAGACAACACCAAAATACTTCTCAAAGAACGCCTTTAACTTCTCTATCACAGTCTTCTTTTTCTCCTGTCTGTTGCCACCCCCGAAGCGGGACATTGCAGGTAGTATCTTGTCTATATCTGTGCCCGTTGTTCGTATCGCTCCATCACGAAAGGCGTTCTCCACGAACTTGGAGGTCTCGTCTGCTTTCAGGTTCTCGCTTGCGATAATCTCATTCAGGTCATCCTGCTTACGCTGCTTCACATATGCCTCCCACGCTGCGTCAATATCAGTTTCGGTATTGACGCTTGCCACGAAGTCCTCAATGAGTTCCTTCTTGCTTCTTAACTGCATACTCGCACTTACTGCTTTGGCGATATTGACGAGTATCTCCTTATTCTTGCAGTTGCTTTCGTGGTAGTTCTTCACCAAAAGCAGGATATAGTCAATGTTTATTTCTACCTGCCTTATCAGTTCGGTCTCAAAGAT